>JAZKHB010000010.1:69923-73619 GCA_040385585.1 Pseudomonadota bacterium
GCAAGCTGATCCACGACCCCAACCTCTGGCACCTGAACCGCCGCTCGGTGGCCCGCGCCATGGCCGTCGGGCTTTTCAGTGCCTTCGTGCCCATCCCGCTGCAAATGCTGCTGGCGGCCACATTGGCGATCCCGGTTCGCGCCAACCTGCCGATCTCCGTCGGCCTGGTCTGGCTGACCAACCCCATCACCATGCCGCCGGTGTTTTACTGCACCTACAAACTGGGCGCCTGGATACTGCAGGTACCGCCACGCAGCCTGCCCGAGACCATGTCCCTGGACTGGGTTACCGAGCAGCTATCGAGCCTCTGGCAACCCCTACTTCTCGGCTCACTGGTCAGCGGTGTGGTGCTGGCCATATTGGCCTACTTCGGCACCATGATTTACTGGCGCTGGTGGATTCGACACAACTGGCGCAAGCGCCAGGAAAGGCGGCGCCAGTCCGGCCCCTGAAGATAAGAAAAGCCGCCTCGATGGGCGGCTTTTTTCCGACTGTCGCTCGGGCTACTCGTAACGCAGGGCTTCCGCCGGCTGAACCTGCGCAGCGCGCCAGGACGGGTAAAGGGTGGCCAGAAAGCTCAAGGTGAAAGCCGCCCCGCAGATCAGCCACACATCGAAGGCCTGCAGCTCGGACGGCAGGGTGTTGATGAAATACACCTCGGAGCTCAGCACCTGCTGGCCGCTGGCGTTTTCCAGCCAGGCCACCAGAGCGCTTACATTCAGCGCCGCGAGCACACCCAGCACGCCGCCGATCAGGGTGCCGATCAGACCGATCACCGTGCCCTGCACCATAAAGACCGCCATGATCTGCCGGGGCGTGGCACCCAGCGTGCGTAGAATGGCGATATCGCCACCCTTATCGGCCACCACCATGATAAGCGTGGCGATGATGTTGAAGGCCGCCACCGCGACGATCAGCAGCAACAACAGGCCGATCATGGTCTTCTCCATCTTCATGGCGCTGAACAAGCTGCCTTGGGTATGGGTCCAGTCGCTGGCACGGTAGTCCGCGCCCAGCCCGGCGGCGATGGCGGTGGCCACCTGCGGCGCCTGGTAGAGATCCTTCAGTGCCAGGCGCACACCCTGCACCTGATCGGGACCCAGGCGTTGCAGCTGACCAGCATCGGCCACATGGATCAGCGCCAGCGAGCTGTCCAGCTCGGCGCCGACCTTGAACACTCCCACCACATTCAGGCGCTGCATGCGCGGGGTGATGCCGCCCGGCACGCTGCTCAACTCGGGAATGATGACGGTCAATCGGTCGCCCAGATTCAACCGAAAACGTCGGGCAGTGATTTCGCCGATCACGATACCGAACTCGCCAGCGACAAGGTCATCCAATCGCCCCTGAACCATATGCTGGGCGATGATCGAGACCTTGGGCTCCTCCTGCGGATCGACGCCATTGATCTGGATCGGCTGCATCGCGCCCTTGTAGGAGAGCATGCCTTCCAGCTCGCTGAACGGCACTGCTGCCGTCACCTCGGGATGTGCCATGGCGGCGGCGGCCACCTTCTGCCAGTCGTCCAGCGGCTGCGCCGCGCTCAGGGTGGCATGAGGCACCATGCCGAGGATGCGCGAACTCATTTCCCGCTGGAAGCCGTTCATCACCGAGAGCACCAGGATCATCGCCAGCACGCCCAGGGACAGGCCGATCATCGAGGTCATGGAAATAAAGGAGATGAAATGGTTGCGGCGCTTGGCCCGCGTATAGCGCAGGCCGATAAACAGGGAAAGGGGTCGAAACATGAGCCAAGGCACCGTCTAGTAAGGGAAGAACCCGCGCCTGTCAGGCCGCGACCAGCAGACCGTCTTCCAGGCGCAGGACACGGTCCATCTGCCGCGCCAGGTCCATGTCATGGGTCACCACCAGAAAGGCGGTTCTGGACGCCATGCTCAGTTCCAGCATCAGCTCCTGGATGCCCTGGGCCGTGTGGTGATCCAGATTGCCTGTGGGTTCGTCCAGCAGCACCAAACCGGGCCGGTTGACCAGGGCCCGGGCAATGGCCACCCGCTGGCGCTCACCACCCGACAGTTCGGACGGCTTGTGCGCCAGGCGATGGCCGAGACCGACGCGCTCGAGCAGGGCGCTGGCCCGCTCGCGGGCTTCGGGAATCGCGGTGCGGCCGATCAACAACGGCATGCAGACGTTTTCCAGAGCGGTGAACTCGGGCAGCAGGTGATGGAACTGATAGACGAATCCCAGCGAGCGATTACGCAGCAGGCCACGCTGCTTTTCATTGAGCGCCGACAATTCCTCACCGGCCAGCCAGACGCTGCCGGTGCTGGGGGTATCCAGGCCACCCAGCATGTTCAGCAAGGTGCTCTTACCGGAGCCGGAGCTGCCGACAATCGCCACCCGCTCGCCCGGATACAGCTCCAGCTGCAGATCGGCCAGTACCACCACCGACTGAGGACCTTCCTCGTAGCGCTTGCCCAGGTTGCGACAGCTCAGAACGGCTTTATCCGTCATAGTCGATTCACTCATTTCACTCATAACGAAGCGCCTCCGCCGGCTGGGTGCGCGCCGCGCGCCAGGCCGGATACAGGGTGGCGAGAAAACTCAGGACCAGAGCCGCTCCGCACACCAGCAGCACGTCCGCGGCGAGTAACTGCGAAGGCAGGTAGTCGATAAAGTAGACATCGGCATTGAGAAACTTGATTCCCAGCCAGCTTTCCAGCTGGGCAATGGCGTTGCTGATGCCCAGGGCCGCGAGTATGCCCAGGGTGGCGCCGATCAGGGTGCCGACCACGCCGATCACCGTGCCCTGCACCATAAAGATCGCCATGATCTGCCGCGGCGTGGCACCCAGGGTGCGCAGGATGGCGATATCGCCCTTCTTGTCGGTGACCACCATGACCAGGGTGGAGATGATATTGAAGGCCGCCACCGCGACGATCAGCAACAGCAGCATACCGATCATGGTTTTTTCCATGCGGATCGCCTGGTACAGGTTGCCGTGGGTCCGGGTCCAGTCGCGTGCGACATAATCCTCGCCACCCAGGCCCTCGGCAATGGCCCAGGCCGTGCGTGGCGCCAGGAACAGGTCGTCGAACTTCAGCCGTAGGCCCTGGACCTGTCCGGGCTTCCAGCGCTGCAGGCGGCCGATGTCCTGCAGATGGGCCATGGCCACATAGCCGTCCACCTCGCCCACGCCCACGCTAAAGATGCCCACCAGGGTGAAGCGCTTGAGCCGCGGAAACATGCCCGCCGGGGTCACTGTGACTTCCGGGGCGACGAAGGTAATCTTGTCGCCCAGGGTCACGCCCAGTTTGGTAGCGGCCTTCTTGCCGATGATCAGGCCGAACTCGCCGGGCTTGAGCGCCGCCAGGGAGCCCTGTCCCCCGTCCTCGGGCTTGAAGAACTCACCGATGACCGACACCTTGGCTTCTTCCATGGGATCGACGGCATTGATCAGAATCTTCTGCACCTTGCCATCGTGGCTGAGCAGTCCCTGTATCTGGGTAAAGGGCGCCACGGCCAGCACCTGAGGCCGCTCGAGCACCTGCGAAGCAAGGGCGCGCCAGTCATCGATGGGCGTAACGCTCTCGATGCTGGCGTGAGGCACCATGCCCAGGACACGGGTGCGCATCTCATGATCGAAGCCGTTCATCACCGACAGCACCAGAATCATCACCATCACGCCCAGGGCCAGCCCGATCATCGAGGTGAGGGAGATAAAGGACACGAAGTGGT
>JAZKHB010000010.1:73629-88601 GCA_040385585.1 Pseudomonadota bacterium
TTGCGGCGCTTGGCACGCGTATAGCGCGTACCAATAAAGACGAACAAGGGTCTGAACATGTCGGGGGCTGTTTCGCAGGAAAGGAGAACGTGCTTGTGGCGAGGCGTGGCGAGCAGCCTTACACTCGGACCAACGCTGCCGCCATGGGTTCGCAATGACTACGCGAGATGACGCCGATCGCCGCGAATACTACCGTATCGACGACACGATCGCACTGGAATTTAGCCTCCTGGATCCGGCTCAGGCAGTGGCCAGCGAGGCCCTGGAAGACAGTTCGCCGCTGTTCAATCTGCTCAGCGAGCTGCACCTGGCCGACTTCGAATCCCAGCACCTGCTGCGTCATATCGGCGAGCGCGATCGTACCCTGGCCAACTACCTCAAGGTGATCAACAAGCGCATCGACCTGCTCGGCCAGGCGCTGGCCCAAAGCCTGTTGCGCGACATTGGCCTGCCGCGCCAGGTCAGCCTGTCGGAGGGCGGCATCAGCTTCAACCACCCGCAACCGGTCGCTGTGGGCAGCCACCTGGCGATCAAGATGGTGCTGATGCCTCAGGGCCTGGGTCTGCTACTGCGCGCCGAGGTGGTGCATTGCCATCCCCGCGCCGACCAGCAATTCGATATCGGCACCCAGTTCGAAGCCCTGACCGATGCGCAACGTCAACTCCTGGCGCGCCATATCTTGCAAAAGCAGGCCCTGGAACGTCGCCAAGCCCGCGAACACCCCTACCCCGCTCCGTGAGAGGTCCCATGCCGCGTTTTTACCTGCTCCTTGTCCTGCTCATGCCCCTGGCCTGCGCGGCCGAAACCCTGGAAATACCCATCGGCCAACAAGGCGCCGGGCAGCAGCAGGGCCTGCCGGTCCGCGGGAATACCCAGGGTAGCGTGCTGGAGCGCTTCGGCCTGCCGGACGAAGAACATCCCGCCGTGGGCCAACCGCCGATCAGCCGCTGGGACTACCGCGAATTCAGCGTTTATTTCGAAAGCGGCCGGGTGGTCGACAGCGTGCGTCACCACCAACCAACGGCGCCCCGCCCCTGAACCCTTTCCCTTTACTCTTGCCCGTCATGCTGCTGGGCGAGCTCAAGGGAGCGGGTGCTAGTAGTTCCTATGCTCCTGCGCCGCTTTCAGAGCGGTGCAAGCGCAATATGCTCGATCTGTAAAGGGGTCGATGACACAAACCGAAGCAACAAATGGCGCTTGCGATTGCTGCTGCCCTGCAGCGGGATTTCCACCCCGGCCTCGCCCTGTTGAAAATCCTTCAAGGCGGTCTGCTTCAGCAGAGGCTCCCGGTGCTCTGCGGCCTCGTCGGCCCAGAATGCCTCGATTTGCATATCCGCTTGTGGCTCGCTGAATTTCACCAGCAAGAGCTGGGGCTTGCCCGCGTCCAAGACGATCTCGGGAGAAAGCAAGGTCGCGACGGCGTTCCCGGGCTCGACCCGCAGTGCACGCTGGGCGGCCACGACCTGAGACCCATCCACCCCGACCCAGCCATCCGTGGCGGAATTCAGGCGCAGCCCGAAGGGCCACAATTTGGCCGATCTCGGCAAGCCCTGCCGCAGCACGGTCAGGTCCTTGAAGACAGCCTCCTGGGAGGTGTTGCGCCAAGAGGTGTAGCCGACGTATCCCGGCTGGCCTTCGAAGATGCCGTTCGAGCCGTTCCAGGCCATGGGTGAGAGAAAGCGTGCGTTATTATTGCTGATCAGCAGCAATGCCCTGTAGGCCACATCGTAATCAACCATCGCTTCCGGATGCTCGATTGCCGCCAGGTTGAACTCGGATATCCCCCAATCGCGGTCGAAGTCCTGAAGAGTGGAAAACAGGTTTCTGTCATTTTCCATCGCGATAAGATTCTTGGCGGCCTCACCGTAAACAATCGCACCCAGATGACCATGGGAGGGTTTCGCACCCTCGATACTCACCCCGGCGGTGTCGTAATTCTTCGCCTGACTCAACACATGCACGGGCAAGGGCAGGACAGAAGGCCCTGCGCCGGAGGTGAATCCCTGGGAAGAGAAGATCTTCGATTGCGCTATGCCCGCCTCGGCAACCCAGCGCGACAGATCGTCGTAGTGCATGTCCACCAGGTGCCGGCGGAACTGCTCCCAGACCGTGAACCAAGGATCGTTCCAGTAGCGGAAACCCGGTATGGGCGGCGTCACTTGCTGCCAACCCTCGAAGTCCTGCCCCGCCAGGTCCGAGACCTGTTCCAGGCTCAGCGGCGCGTGCCGGTGAGCGGCCAGCGGCTCGCCATCGGCATAGGGCCCCGTCGCGCTCAGCCACTCGCGAAATTGGCGAACCGTACCCGGGTTATAGTCGAACCACTCCTTGCCCAGGAAGAAAGGATTCATATAGACATCGGGGTCTAGGTTGATGCCGATAAACAACTCCGGATGCTGTTCAGCGAAACGCTGAATTATCCGCACGGCCTCCTGCAGGTTGCGCTTCTTATAGGCGCGCACCGCGCCGGCGTGATAATTGAAGGTCAGTGAATTGGCCAGCTCGGGCGAGCCCTCTGAGCCGGGCAAATTCTTCAAGTGGTCGTCGTCAAAGACCCGACCCTCGGTATTCCACTGGCAGTTGGCCGGATCTTGTTCCAGATGATCGTTCAGATCCCACGCGGGCGCCGTTGCCCGCGCATCGGCCCACACGCCGCCATTAAGGGTCAGCAAGATCGGCGTGCGATGCTCGACGGCCAGTTTCAGCACGCTGTTCAGCGAGTCCTCGGCCAGGGTCTTGCCATCCTCGGTGATCGCCACATCGAAGTCGGGATCGAACACCCAGTCCTCGGCCTGGCCCTTGGTCGTGCGCATATACAGGATGGGCACCCTCAAGCCGAAGCGAATGGTCGGGCCCTGCAGATCGCCGTAAACGCTGTCGAACTCCTGAAGCTGCGCGGGGGTAAGGCCACTGGTACCGACCGCCAGAAAGAACGGATCCTCGGCCCACTGCGGATAACGCTCGGCCAAGGCGCGCCAAGGAGCAACCGGCGGCTTGCCGGAAAAGCCGAGGTTCGCCAACCGGGTACGATGTCCCTGACTATCGACGCTGCGCACTTCAATGCCGTCGTTGCCCATGCGCCCCTGGGTCAAATCCGCGGAAAATCTGAAGCCCGAATTCGCGGCGCCTTTCAACTCAGGCCGCGCAGCGGCTACATCGTTGCGTTCCAGGCCGATTTCCGCGGAAAACACCTGGCCGTTGAATACGATCTCCACCGCCTGCAAGCCATCCTGATCGGTGGCCCAACCGACCAGATTGACCTGGCCATCGGCGAAAGTACCGCTGACCGGCTGATCGACAAAGCCGATTCCGGGATGGGCATCGAGGGCCGGCTCTTGCGAGCATCCGCCCAACAGGGCGAGGATCATGGGGGCACAGAGAAAAATTTTAACTCGCATCGTCCGAAGATCGCCTTGTACGTCGGGGAACAACCCATTCCCTGAAGAATGCACCACGCAATCCCTGCCCGGTGGCTGTCACAGTCTCGAAAGTCGGCGAGTATAGCGTTTTCCCCTTGCCCGATTGCGGGTCAGAACCCTTCACCCTTCAAAGGTCTTTATCAGGCCGTAGAAAAATGTAGGCGAGGCAGCCGAGACAAGACTAGGCGGCCCGGCTAGGCGCCCCCCACAAAAAGAGGCGAAAAAGCGCACTGGGCTCGCCTAGGAGTTTACGAGGTGTAAATGAGCTTTTTAAGCCTGCCTTTTTAACGCCGTATCGGCCACGCAGGTAGTTTTTCAACAGCCTGTTATGCAGACTTGTGCTTCGCTCTTCACAGAAGACTCGGATATGACCCTGATCTACGGCCACCGCGGCGCCAAAGGCGAGGCCCCGGAAAATACCCTGGCCAGCTTTCAACGCTGCTTGGAACATGGCGTGCGCCGCTGCGAACTGGACTTGCACCTGTCGCGCGACGGTGAATTGATGGTGATCCACGACCCGACGCTCAAGCGCACCACCGGCCGGCGCGGCAAGGTGATCGAGCACGACGCCGCCACGCTGACCACCTATGACGCGCGCCAGGGCGGGCCGGGTTGGCGACAGCCCTGCCCGATTCCGCGCCTCGCCGAGCTGTTCGAGCACTGCCCGTTCGAGCACTGGCAGCTGGAGGTCAAAAGCGCCTCCAGGGTGCGCGCCGCGCAAACCGTGCGGGCGATCGAGGAGCTGACCCGGCACATGGGCCTGACCGAACGGGTCACGGTAACCTCCAGCTCGCGGCAGGTCCTGCGTGCGCTCAATGAACTGGCCCCGCACCTGTCCCGCGGCCTGGTAGCCGAATACGCCTGGCTGGATCCGCTGAAAGTGGCCCGGCATTACGACTGCCAGATGTTGGCCTTGAACTGGACCCTGTGCACCCCGGAGCGCCTGCTGAAGGCGCAGAAGGCCGGCCTGCATGTCTCGGTATGGACGGTCAACGAGCCGGCGCTAATGCGCCGGCTCGCCGACTTCGGCGTGGACAGCCTGATTACAGACTTTCCCGGTTTGGCCAGTGCCACCCTGGGAACGCGCTGAACGGATCCTCCCCGACCGGCTCAGGCCACCGGTCGGAGCCGCTCAAAAAAGCCGGTTGAGGCCGTCGAACGCGGCTACCCGATAGGCCTCGGCCATGGTCGGGTAGTTGAAGGTGGTGTTGACGAAGTACTTGATGCTGTTCGCCTCACCCTTCTGGTTCATGATCGCCTGGCCGATGTGCACGATCTCCGAGGCCTGGTAGCCGAAGCAGTGCACCCCGAGGATCTCCAGGGTCTCGCGGTGGAACAGCAGCTTGAGCATGCCCACCGGCTCGTGGGAAATCTGCGCCCGCGCCATGCTCTTAAAGAAGGCCTTGCCCACCTCGTAGGGGATCTTCGCCTGGGTCAGTTCACGCTCGGTCTGGCCGATGGAGCTGATCTCCGGGATGGTGTAGATACCGGTGGGCACGTCATTGACGAAGCGCCAGCTGTCGTTCTGGACAATGCTCCCGGCCGCCGAACGGCCCTGATCGTAGGCGGCGCTGGCCAGGCTCGGCCAGCCGATTACATCGCCCGCCGCATAGATGCTCGAGGCGCTGGTGCGGTAATGTTCGTCGACCTCGACCTGGCCACGGCTGTTGACCTTGATGCCGATGTTTTCCAGCCCCAGCTTGTCGGTGTTGCCGGTACGGCCATTGCACCAGAGCAAGGCGTCGGCCTTGAGTTTCTTGCCGGACTTGAGGTGCAGGACCACCCCGTTGTCCACGCCCTCGATGCGTTCGTACTCCTCGTTGTGCCGAATCAGCACATTGTTGTTGCGCAGGTGGTAGCTCAGCGCATCGGAGATTTCCGCGTCGAGAAAGCTCAGCAACTGCTCGCGGTTGTCGATCAGGTCGACCAGCACGCCCAGGCCGCTGAAGATCGAGGCGTACTCGCTGCCGATCACCCCGGCGCCATAGATGATCAGTCGGCGCGGCGTATGGCTCAGGGTCAGGATGGTGTCGCTGTCGTAGACCCGCGAATGACTGAAGTCCACATCCGCCGGCCGATAGGGCCGCGAACCGGTGGCGATGATGACCTGGGTGGCCACCAGCTTTTCCACCACGCCATTGGCACAGACCACCTCAATGGTGTGCTCGTCGGCGAAACTGGCGGTGCCGAAGAACAGGTCGATGCGGTTGCGCGCGTAGTAACCGGTGCGCGAACTGACCTGCTTGGCGATGACCCGCTCGGCGCTTTTCAACACGTCGGGAAAGGAAAACCAGCGCGGCTCGCCGATCTGGCGAAACAGCGGGTTGGTGTTGTACTGCATGATCTGCCGCACCGAATGGCGCAAGGCCTTGGAGGGGATGGTGCCCAGGTGGGTGCAGTTGCCCCCGACCTCGCGGCGCATGTCCACCACCGCCACCTTCTTGCCGGCCTTGGCCGCGTTCATCGCCGCACCTTCGCCGGCCGGGCCCGAGCCCAGCACCACCACGTCGTAGTTGTAGACAGCCATGCTTACTCCTTTGAGAAGGTCCAGGATGCCAGGGCGTCCTGTAAATGCCAGGGTCCTGAGCCCTCGGCACGTTGAGCGGCGACGCAGCCACGGCGCGTCATTTTGCGCTGCACCTTAGCGCTTGGTCGCATCGTAGGCGAGGGTTGTCTGCACTACATCTTCACCCCCGGCGTCAGCGGCCTGCTGCTGGGCCTCGCATTTGCTCGGGTTGCCGCCACAGATCGAGCATTGTTTCTCGATCCCCAAAGCAGCGATGCCGCCACAGGAGCCGGCGATCGGCTTGCGCCCCATCAGCACACCGACCGACATGCCCAATACCACCAGCAGCATGGTCAGAAACACCACCAGCCAGGTCATGGCTGCACTCCTTCGCCGAAACGGCGGTTAAAGGCCGGGGTACCACGGGTGACGAACCCCTGCTCGGCCCGGCTGACAAAAAAAGCCGCGACCTCGGCCTGCTCGGCAAAGGCGAAGCCACGTTCGGGTCCCAGTACCATCAGTAAAGTCGACAGCCCGTCGGCCCGCCGTGCCGAGGGGTCGACCACCGTGACCGCCGCCAAGCGATGGCGAACCGGTGCGCCAGTCTGCGGATCGAGGGTATGGGAAAAACGCTGGCCGTCGCGCTCGAAGTAATTGCGGTAATCCCCCGAGGTCGAGACCGCCAGGCCATCCAGGGCAAGGACTTTCTGTGCCACCTGCCGGTCGTCCCGCGGCGCCTCGATGGCGACCCGCCAGGGCGAGCCGTCGGGCTTGTGTCCGACCGCCTTGATCTCCCCGGTAACATCCAGCACGTAACTGCCAATCCCCAGCGCCTGCAAACGTCCGCCCAGGCGATCGACGGTGTCACCGGCGGCGATACTGTTCAAATCCAGTTGCACCGCGACCGCCTTGCACAGGCGCTCACCGTCGACACGCAAGTGCTGGTGGCCAGTGCGGCTGCGGGCCTCGGCGATCTGCGCGGCGCTGGGCACCCGTTGCTCGCGCGACTGCGGCCCGAAGCCCCAGAGGTCGAGCAAGGGTTCCAGGGTCAGGTCGAAGGCGCCGCCGCTGTCCTTTGACAAACCCTCGCCGAACCGCAGCAGTGCCAGCACCGGGGCCGGCATTTCCTGGCAGGCGCCTGCGGGGAGCTGGTTGAAGCGCGACAGGTCCGAGTCGGCGCGCCAGGTGGACATCTGCCGATCAACCTCCTCGAGCAACTGATCGACCTCGACCTGCACCCGCTCCGGTGTCGGTGCGCCCTCGGCGGCGACGTACTTGAGCGAGTACTGGCTGCCCATGGTCGGACCGCTAAGCGTTTCGATCCGCTCGCCGCAACCGCTCAACAGCAGCAGGAGCAACAGCGGACTGAGGGCTTTAACCACCGAAGTCGTCCAGCAGGATATTGTCCTGCTCCACGCCCAGGTCGGTGAGCATCTTGATCACCGCGGCGTTCATCATGGGCGGACCGCACATGTAGAACTCGCAGTCCTCGGGCGCCGGGTGGTCCTTCAGGTAGTTCTCGTACAGCACGTTATGGATAAAGCCCTTCAGGCCGGTCCAGTTGTCCTCCGGTTGCGGATCGGACAACGCCAGGTGCCACTCGAAGTTGGGGTTCTCCGCGGCCAGCTGGTCGTACTCCTCGACGTAGAACGCCTCGCGCAGCGAGCGGGCGCCGTACCAGAAGCTGATCTTGCGGCTGGACTTGAGGCGCTTGAGCTGGTCGAAGATATGCGAGCGCATCGGCGCCATGCCCGCGCCCCCACCGATAAAGACCATCTCGGCCTGGGTATCCTTGGCGAAGAATTCGCCAAAGGGCCCGTAGACCGCCACCTTGTCGCCGGGCTTGAGGCCGAATACCCAGGAGGACATCTGCCCGGCGGGCAGGTGGTCCTTGCCCGGCGGCGGCGAGGCGATACGGATGTTGAATTTAACGATGCCCTTCTCGTCCGGGTAGTTGGCCATGGAGTAGGCGCGGATCACCGGTTCCTCGACCTTGGACTGGTATTTCCACTGGTTGAACTTGTCCCAGTCGCCCCGGTATTCGGGCTGGATATCGAAGTCCTTGTAGTCCACGGCGTGGGGCGGGCATTCCAGCTGCACGTAACCGCCGGCGCGGAAGTCCACGCTTTCGCCGTCCGGCAGGCGCAGGGTCAGCTCCTTGATAAAGGTCGCGACGTTGGGGTTGGACTCCACGGTGCACTCCCACTTCTTGACGCCGAACACTTCTTCCGACACCTCGATGTGCATGTCCTGCTTGACCGGTGTCTGGCAGGACAGGCGCCAGCCCGCCTTGGCCTCGCGCTTGGTGAAGTGCGCCTCCTCGGTGGGCAGCATCTCGCCACCGCCCGACTCGACGATGCACTTGCACTGGGCGCAGGTGCCACCGCCGCCACAGGCGGACGAGAGAAACAGGTTATTGGCCGCCAGGGTCTGCAGCAACTTGCCACCCGCCGGCACGGTGAGGGTGCGCTCACCATTGATGACGATATTCACGTCGCCGCTGGAGACCAGCTTGGCGCGGGCGGCCAGGATGATCACCACCAGCCCGAGGACGATGGCGGTGAACATGCCGATGGCCAGGGAAATTTCAAAACCCATTGTTTCCTCCCGTTGAAACGCTGGAAAAACGTAGCGAGCGCAGCTCAGGCAAGGCGAAAACAGGCGAGGACGCGGAGTTTACGTGCCGGTAAATGAGCAGTCCGAGCCTGTTTTCAACACAGCCTGGGCAAGCGCAGTAGTTTTGCCGGTGTTTCACAGCTGAATGCCGCCAAAGGACATAAAACCCAGTGACATCAGGCCGATGGTAATAAAGGTGATGCCCAGACCCTGCAGGCCCTCGGGTACATCGCTGTACTTGAGTTTCTCGCGGATGCCGGCGAGCAAGGCAATGGCCAGCGCCCAGGAGAACCCCGAGCCCACGCCGTAGACCACGCTTTCACCCAGGTTGTAGTCACGCTCGACCATAAACAGCGAGCCGGCCATGATCGCGCAGTTGACCGTGATCAGCGGCAGAAACACCCCCAGGGCGTTGTAGAGCGAGGGCACGTACTTATCCAGCAGCATTTCGAGGATCTGCACGATGGCGGCGATCACCCCGATATAACTCAGCAACCCGAGGAAACTCAGGTCCACCTCCGGCAGGCCGGCCCAGGCCAGGGCGCCTTCCTTGAGCAGGTAGGTGTACAGCAGGTTGTTGGCCGGCACCGTAATGGCCTGCACCACGACCACCGCGATCCCGAGGCCAATGGCCGTTTCGACCTTCTTGGAAATGGCGATAAAGGTGCACATGCCGAGAAAGAAGGCCAAGGCCATGTTTTCGACGAACACGGCCTTGGCGAACAGGCTGAGGTAATGTTCCATCAGTAGGCCTCCTTGTCCGATACCTGCGGCGCCAGGCGAAAGGCCGGTGCTTCCTTCTGCGCCGGTTTCCAGCTGCGCAGGGCCCAGATGATCAGGCCGATCAGGAAAAACGCCGAGGGCGGCAACAGCAGCAGTCCGTTGGGCTGGTACCAGCCGCCATCGTTGACGGTCGGCAGGATGCTGTAGCCCAGCAGCTTGCCGGCGCCGAACAGCTCGCGGATCACCCCCAGGACAATCAGCATGACGCTGTAGCCCAGACCATTGCCGATGCCATCGAAAAACGACAACAGCGGCGGATTGGCCATGGCAAAGGCCTCGGCGCGGCCCATCACGATGCAGTTGGTGATGATCAGGCCGACGAAGACCGACAGTTGCTTGGCCAGGCTGAAGGCGAACGCCTTGAGTACCTGGTCGACCACTATCACCAGCGAGGCGATGATCACCATCTGCACGATCATGCGGATCGAGCTGGGAATCTGGCTGCGGATCATCGAAATGAACAGGTTGGAAAAGCCGGTGACCAGGGTCAGGGCGATGGACATCACCAGGGCGGTCTTCAGGTTGGAGGTCACCGCCAGCGCCGAGCAGATCCCAAGGATCTGCAGGCCGATGGGGTTGTTATGGACGATCGGGTCCAGCAGGACCTGCTTGATCGTGGGCTGCGCCATGGTTATGCCTCCCCTTTGTTCAGGTGGGCCAGAAAGGCCCCGAAGCCGTCCTGGCCGAGCCAGAAATGCAGCAGGTTATGCACGCCCTTGCTGGTCAAGGTCGCGCCCGCTAGGCCGTCGACCTGGTGCTGTGCCTTGGATGACTGTGGATCGACACTGCCCTTGATGATTTCCACGGCCAGCGCGCCCTGTTCATCGAACAGCGTCTTGCCGATCCAGAGCCCCTTCCATTTCGGGTTGTCCACCTCGCCGCCCAGGCCCGGGGTTTCGCCATGCTGGTAGAAACCGAAGCCGGCGACGGTATTGAGGTCACCCTTGATGGCGATAAAACCGTAGAGGGTCGACCACAGGCCGTAGCCACGCACGGGCAGCACCAGGGTCTCGAGTCGACCGTCGTTTTCCACCAGATAGACAGTCGAGAAACGTTCGCGGCGCTTGATCGAGGCGATGTCCTGCTCGCCGTCCAGGGCCTGGGACAGCGCCGGATCCTTGGCCGCCTTGAGCGGGTCGAAGCTGGCCGCGTCCTGGGCGTCGCTGAAGCGACCGCTCTCCAGGTCGACCACCCGCGCACGGATGCGCTCGGCATACAGGGCCTTGACTTGCTCGGCCGAGAGGTCCGCCCCGCCCAGCCCGGCGATCGCCAGGATGCTGCGTTGCTTGTCGAGGACACGGTTCTCCACCTGGATGGGCTTGAGCGCCACCGCGGCCCCGGCGACGAACACCGAGCAGACCAGGCACACCAGCAGCGCCACGATCAAGGTGCGCGCAGTCGATTCTTGCTTAGCCACGGGCGAGCCTCCGTTTGATATTGGCCTGGACGACAAAATGGTCGATCAGCGGCGCACAGAGGTTGGCGAACAGGATCGCCAGCATCATGCCTTCCGGAAAGGCCGGGTTGACCACGCGAATCAGCACCACCATTACCCCGATCAGCGCGCCGAAGAGCCACTTGCCGGTATTGGTCATGGCCGCCGACACCGGATCGGTGGCCATGAAGATCATGCCGAAGGCGAACCCTCCGAGCACCAGGTGCCAGTGCCAGGGCAGGCCGAACATCGGATTGGTCGCGGAACCGATGGCATTGAACAGGTAACTCATGGCGATCATGCCCAACATCACCCCGCTGACGATGCGCCAGGAGGCGATCTTGCTCAGCAGCAGCACAGCACCGCCGATGAAGATCGCCAGCACGCTGGTTTCGCCCATCGATCCAGGCTCGAAGCCGACAAAGGCGTTCCACCAGCTCAGGCCATGGGCGCTGACCTGTTCGATGCCGCCCACGGCAGCCACGGACAACGCGGTCGCACCGGCGTATCCGTCCACCGCGGTCCATACCGCATCGCCGGACATCTGCGCCGGGTAGGCGAAAAACAGGAACGCCCGGCCGACCAGCGCCGGGTTGAGGAAGTTCTTGCCGGTGCCGCCAAACACCTCCTTGCCGATCACCACGCCAAAACTGATGCCCAGGGCCACCTGCCACAGCGGAATATCCGGCGGCAGGGTCAGGGCGAACAGCACCGAGGTGACGAAGAAACCTTCGTTGACCTCATGCCGGCGAATGGAGGCGAACAGCACTTCCCAGAAGCCACCGGCGATAAAGGTCACCAGGTACACCGGCAGGAAATAGGCACCGCCCTGGACCAGGTTGTCCCACAGGCTGGCCGGATTGAAGCCGGCCAGGGCAGCGATCAGGCTGAACCGCCAGCCGTCCTGGCTGGCCAGCAGCTCGGGGCTGGCGGCAAACAGGCTGTTGGCCTGGAAGCCGATGTTCCACATGCCGAACAGCAGCGCCGGGAAGGTGCACAGCCAGACGGTGATCATCATGCGCTTGAGGTCGATGCCGTCACGCACATGGGCGGTGGTCTTGGTCACGCTGCCGGGGCGATAGAGAAAGGTATCGAGCGCCTCATAGAGGGCATACCATTTTTCATGGCGGCCGCCCGGCTCGAAGTGGTGCTCAATCTTGTCGAGCCATTTACGCAAACCCACGGTCAACCCTCCTTCTCGATGCGGACCAGGTTATCCCGCAGGATCGGACCGTATTCGTATTTGCCGGCGCAGACATAGGTGCACAACGCCAGGTCTTCCTCGTCCAGCTCCAGGCAGCCAAGCTTCTGCGCCATTTCGGTGTCCCCGACTATCAGGTAGCGCAGCAGTTGGGTGGGCAGGATGTCCAGCGGCATCACCGCCTCGTAGTTGCCCACCGGCACCATGGCCCGCGGACTGCCGTTGGTGCTGGTGTCGAAGGCGAAACGTTTGGCGGCCGCCAGCTTGGAGATGAAAATATTCAGCACTGAATGCTTGTTCACTCCGGCCCGCAGGTAATGCAGGAACTCGCGCTCATGGCCCTCGTGCAGGCAGGAGACCTGCACGTGGTAACGACCGAGGAAGGCGAAGGCGCCACGGGAGGTGCGTCCGCCCAGCACCGAGCCGGAAATCACCCGGTTGCTGCCGGCCAGCAACTCACCGGCGGTCAGCTCCTCAAGGCTGGCACCCAGGCGGGTGCGCAGCAGGCGAGGCTTGTCCACCACCGGTCCGCCCAGCGCCACCACGCGTTCGACCTGTAGCCGGCCACTGACAAACAGCTGGCCGATGGCGATGACGTCCTGGTAGCCGATCTGCCAGACACTCTTGCTGGCGCTGACCGGGTCGAGAAAATGGATATGGGTGCCCGCCAAGCCGGCCGGATGCGGTCCGGCGAAGGCTTCGACCTGTACGCCCGCCAGCTGTTCGCCGGGCAGGCTGACACCCGGGGCCTTGCACAGAAACACCCTGGCCAGCCGCGTCAACACTTGCAGCCCCTGGGCGAATGCCGCGGCGTGCGCCTGGATGATCGGCAGCGGATCGGCGGCCAGCGGCTGGCTCTCCAGGGCCGTGACAAAGATCGAACTGGGGCTGGCGTCCACCGCCGGAACCTTGCTGAACGGCCGGGTGCGCAAGGCGGTCCACAGCCCCGAACGCTGAAGGTTGTCGCGCACGGCCTGGGGCTCCAGGCTGGCCAGTTGCTCCGACGGGTACTGGGCGAACGTCACTTCGTCGTCGCCCTCCAGGTCGATCACCACCGATTGCAGCACCCGTTGCTCACCGCGATGGATGGCGCTGATGATCCCGGCGCCCGGCGCGGTGAATTGCACGCCCGGATTGCTCTTGTCCGAGAACAGCACTTGCCCCAGGGCCACGCGGTCGCCCACCTGCACCGCCATGGTCGGTTTCAGGCCATGATAGTCACCGCCCAGCAACGCCACACTACGCACCGCGCGCGCCGCGTCGACCAAGGTTGCTGGCGCTCCGGCGATGGGCAGATCCAGCCCAGATTTGATTTTGATCATTGAAAAAATTCCACACCAATTCGGTGTTTTGGCAGGGCTCGGCATCGGCCGTGGCAGTCGGCGCAGCACTGACAAAGTGCCCATCAGCACTCGCCAGCAAGCCTGCCGGGATGAAAAATTCCGGGAATTATAAGGACATAGGCGCCATTATGCCCAGTCCGCACGAATATTTATGACCATTCAGTCGTAACACGAAGCAACAGCCGCGCAATTGACGCCCCGCACAGGCCCGGCCCTAATGCCCCTACCCCGAGGAGTCGACCATGCGCCCACTGCTGTTTGCCCTGCTGCTTGCCAGCGCCCCCCTGCTCGCCCAGGCCAGCCAACCGCTGGAGCAGGCGGCGTTCGCCCCACGCCACGAGCAGGCCGGCCTGGTCCTGGAACGACGCAACCAGACCTTGCTCAACTACCTGTGGGTGGATGTGTACGCGGCCGCCTTCTACACCGCGCCGGGGGTCAGCCCGCGGCAGGCGATCGAGCGCCCGGCGGCGCAACGTCTGGAGCTGTATTATTTTCGCGCGATCGACCGCGAGGACGTGATCAAGGCGGCCTGGACCACCCTGGAGCGGCAATACAGCCCTGCGCAACTGGCCCCGCTGCGTGCCGAAGTGGACCGCCTGCACCAGCAGTTCCAGGACATTGCCGTGGGCGACCGTTATGCACTGGACTTCACCCCGGCAGACGGCCTGCGCCTGGAACGCAATGGCCAGACACTGTTCAGCAGCACCGACCCGGTACTGGCCAAGGCCTACCTGGGCATCTGGCTGGCGCCCGACGGCCTTTCGGACGCCTTGCGCCAGGCGCTGCTGGCCGACTCCTGAGCCGATCCCGCGGGATCAGGCCTGGACCGCACGCGCCGCGGAGCGCTTGGCCAGGTAACACAGGCCGATAAAGCCCAGCCAGAACGGGATGGCGTAGACCGATACGTTGATACCCGGGATCTGCAGCATTACCCAGAGGATCACGCCGACAAACGCCAGGCACAGATAATTGGCGAAGGGGAACCAGAAGGCCTTGAAAAAGGGCTCGATGCCCTGTTTGCGCAGGGCCTTGCGGAACGCCAGGTGAGCCAGGCTGATCATTGCCCAGTTGATTACCAGCGCCGCCACGGTCAGCGCCATCAGCAGTTCCAGCGCCTGGTGCGGCGCCAGGTAGTTGACCAGCACGCACAGCAGGGTCACCAGTGCCGACACACCAATGGCTAGCACCGGCACGCCGCGCCGGTCGACCTTCATCAGCGCCCTGGGCGCGTCGCCCTGTTCGGCCAGGCCGTAGAGCATGCGACTGTTGCAGTAGACGCCGCTGTTGTAGACCGACAAGGCCGCGGTGATCACCACGAAGTTGAGGATATGGGCCGCGGTGTCGCTGCCGATCAAGGAAAAGATCTGCACAAAGGGGCTGGCACTGTAAGGGTCGCCCGCCGCCCCCAGGGTCTTGAGCAGCTCATCCCAGGGATACAGCATCAGCAACACGCTGAGGGCGCCGATATAGAAAATCAGCACCCGGTAGATCACCTGGTTGATCGCCTTGGGAATGACTTTTTTCGGCTCTTCGGCCTCGGCGGCCGTGATGCCGATCAGCTCCAGGCCACCAAAGGAGAACATGATAAAGGCCAGGACCATCACCAACCCGTTGATACCATTGGGGAAGAACCCCCCGTGGCTCCAGAGGTTGCTGACCGCCGCCTGGGGCC
>JAZKHB010000010.1:88611-135162 GCA_040385585.1 Pseudomonadota bacterium
CCCACCGTCACCACTGGCCAGCAGGTAGATGCCTAGCAGGATCATGCCGATGATGGCGACGACCTTGACCAGCGCGAACCAGAACTCAGTCTCGCCGAAGACCTTGACGCTGGCCAGGTTGATGCCGTTGATCAGCAGGAAAAACACCACCGCAGTGGCCCAGGTCGGTATCTCGGGCCACCAGAACTGCACGTACTTGCCGACCGCGGTCAGCTCCGCCATGCCCACCAGGATATACAGCACCCAGTAATTCCAACCGGAGAGAAAACCCGCGTAACCACCGCAGTACTTATGCGCGAAATGGCCGAAGGAGCCAGCCACCGGTTCCTCGACTATCATCTCGCCGAGCTGGCGCATGATCAGGAAGGCGATAAATCCGGCGACCGCATAACCCAGGATCATCGACGGGCCGGCCGACTTGAGCACCCCGGCCGAGCCGAGGAACAGGCCGGTACCGATGGCGCCGCCGAGCGCGATCAGCTGAATATGCCGGTTTTGCAGGCCGCGCTTGAGCGGGCCGGTGTGCAGCGACTTTCCATCCATCGAGCGGTCCTCAGGAGGGGGGCCTAGTACGGAGGAGAAACAGGCAGGGGCATGACGAAATAAAGGGCGAACCGAACCAGCGAATAAAAACGGGAGCCCGAAAGCTCCCGTGGTCGTGCCGCCTCAGCTTAGCGCGGGAAGGCCGGCGGGTTGACCCCGGCCATGTCTTCCATCACCCGCACGACCTGGCAGCTATAGCCGAACTCGTTGTCGTACCAGACATAGAGCACCACGCGGTTGTCGTTGCAGATGGTCGCCTCGGCGTCTACCACACCGGCATGGCGCGAGCCGACGAAATCGGTGGAGACCACTTCCTGGGAATTGACGAAATCGATCTGCTTGTGCAATTCCGAGTGCAGCGCCATGTAGCGCAGGTACTCGTTCATCTCTTCGCGGGTGCTGGCCTTCTCCAGGTTCAGATTGAGGATGGCCATGGACACGTTCGGCGTCGGCACCCGGATCGCATTGCCGGTCAGTTTGCCGGCCAGCTCCGGCAGGGCCTTGGCGGCGGCGGTGGCGGCACCGGTCTCGGTAATCACCATGTTCAGCGCGGCGCTGCGACCGCGACGGTCGCCCTTGTGGAAGTTGTCGATCAGGTTCTGGTCGTTGGTGTAGGAATGCACGGTTTCCACATGACCATTGATGATGCCGAACTTGTCGTTGACCGCCTTGAGCACCGGAACGATGGCGTTGGTGGTGCAAGAGGCGGCCGAGATGATCTTGTCGTCCGCGGTGATTTCACCGTGGTTGATACCGTGCACGATGTTCTTCAGCTTACCCTTGCCCGGCGCGGTCAACACCACGCGGTGAATACCCGGGCAGCTCAGGTGCTGGCCCAGGCCCTCGGCATCGCGCCACACCCCGGTGTTGTCCACCAGCAGAGCATCCTTGATCCCGTACTGGGTGTAATCCACTTCCTTGGGGTCCTTGGCGTAAATCACCTGGATCAGGTTGCCGTTGGCCGTCAGGGTGTTGTTGGCTTCGTCGATGGTGATGGTGCCGTCGAACGGACCGTGTACCGAATCGCGGCGCAACAGGCTGGCGCGCTTGACCAGGTCGTTGGTGGCACCCTTGCGCACGACGATGGCGCGCAGACGCAGGCCGTCGCCGCCACCGGTCTTCTCGATCAGGATACGTGCCAGCAGGCGGCCGATGCGACCGAAGCCGTAGAGCACCACGTCGGTGCCTTTGCGGGCCTGGCCGTTCTGCTGACCGACGATCTCGGCCATTTCCTCGCGCACGAACTGTTCGACGCTGCGGCCGTTGCCTTCCTGCTTGAACTTGTTGGCCAGACGGCCCAGGTCGACCGAGGCGGCGCCGAGCTTGAGTTCGCTCATGGCCTTGAGCAGCGGGAAGGTCTCGTGCACCGACAGTTCGGCATCGTTGGCCAGGCGGTGACGGGCGAAGCGGTGGGCCTTGAGAATCGCGATCACCGAGCGGTTGATCAGGCTGCGGCCGTAGATCGAACTCACCACGTTGTTGTTGCGGTAGAGCTGGCCGATCAAGGGGATCATCGCCTCGGCGAGGGCCTCACGGTCAATCCACTCACTCAGACACTGGTCGGGCTTCTGATTCACAGGCAGTACCTTCCACGATTATGTAGGGGCTGAAAAAAGGGGCTACATTATGCCGGCGCAGGCAAGCGGCGGCAATGCGCGCCTGTCGAGCCCATCGATCTTGTGCGCTGCCAGGCAAAACTGACACCGGGTCCACTGCCCGCTACAATCGGCAGCCTTGTCGTCACGACCGTGAGCTGCCCGTGTCCGTACTGCGCCTGCCGACCCTGCCTGCCGCCTCCGGCAAACAAACCTGGGGCAACCTACCCGGTGCCGCCCTCAGCCTGGCGGTCGCCGAAGCCGCCAGCACGGCGAAACGTTTCACCCTGCTGCTGACCGCCGACAGCCAGAGCGCTGAGCGCCTGGAGCAGGAGCTGAGTTTCTTCGCCCCGGACGTGCCGGTGCTGCATTTCCCCGACTGGGAAACCCTGCCCTACGACCTGTTCTCGCCGCACCAGGACATCGTCTCCCAGCGCATCGCCGCGCTCTATCGCCTGCCGGAGCTGACGCGCGGCATTCTGGTGGTGCCCATCACCACGGCCCTGCATCGCCTGGCGCCGACCCGTTTCCTGCTGGGCAGCAGCCTGGTGCTGGATGTGGGCCAGCAATTGAATGTCGATCAGATGCGCACGCGCCTGGAAGCCACCGGCTACCGCTGCGTGGACACGGTGTACGAACACGGCGAATTCGCCGTGCGCGGCGCCCTGATCGACCTGTTCCCCATGGGCAACGCCCTGCCCTATCGCATCGACCTGTTCGATAACGAAATCGAGACGCTGCGCACCTTCGACCCGGAGACCCAGCGCTCGATCGACAAGGTCGAGTCGATCCGCTTGCTGCCGGCCCGGGAATTTCCGCTGAACAAGGAGGCGGTGACCGGCTTTCGCGCGCGCTTTCGCGAACGCTTCGACGTGGATTTTCGCCGCTGCCCGATCTACCAGGACCTCAACAGCGGCATCACGCCTGCCGGTATCGAGTATTACCTGCCGCTGTTCTTCGAGGACAGCGCCACCCTGTTCGACTACCTGCCCGCCGACACCCAGGTGTTTTCCCTGCCGGGGGTGGAAAAGGCCGCCGAACAGTTCTGGAGCGACGTGCGCAACCGCTACGAGGAACGCCGCGTCGACCCGGAGCGACCGCTGCTGCCGCCGGCCGAACTGTTTCTGCCGGTCGAGGACTGCTTCGCCCGCTTGAAAAGCTGGCCGCGGGTGGTGGTCAGCCAGCAGGATCTGGACACCGGCATCGGCCGCGAACGCTTTCCGGCCCGCGCGCTGCCGGAGCTGGCGATCGAGGCCAAGGCCAACCAGCCACTGGCCCACCTGCAACGCTTTCTCGAGGAATTTCCCGGTCGCGTGCTGTTCACCGCCGAATCCGCGGGCCGGCGCGAAGTACTGCTGGAATTGCTCGCGCGCCTGCAGCTGCGCCCCCAAGCGGTCGAGGGCTGGACAGACTTCGTGACCAGCGCCGAGCGCCTGGCCATCTGCATAGCGCCCCTGGACGATGGCCTGCTGCTGGATGAGCCGGCCCTGGCACTGATCGCCGAAAGCCCCTTGTTCGGTCAGCGGGTCATGCAGCGCCGGCGGCGGGAAAAGGGCCGCGACGCCAACGAAAACATCATCAAAAACCTCACCGAACTGCGCGAAGGCGCGCCCGTGGTGCATATCGACCATGGGGTCGGTCGCTACCTGGGCCTGATCACCCTGGAGATCGACGGCCAGGCCGCCGAGTTCCTGGCCCTGATGTATGCCGAGGAAGCCAAGCTCTACGTGCCGGTGGCCAGCCTGCACCTGATCGCGCGCTACACCGGCAGCGACGATGCCCTGGCCCCGCTGCACCGCCTGGGCTCCGAGCACTGGCAAAAGGCCAAGCGCAAGGCCGCCGAGCAGGTACGCGACGTCGCCGCCGAACTGCTGGACATTTATGCCCGCCGCGCGGCACGCGAAGGTTATGCCTTCAAGGACCCGCTGGCCGACTACGCCACCTTCAGCGCCGGTTTCCCCTTCGAGGAAACCCCGGACCAACAGACCACCATCGATGCGGTCAAGGCCGACATGCTGGCGCCCAAGCCCATGGATCGCCTGGTCTGTGGCGACGTCGGCTTCGGCAAGACCGAGGTGGCCATGCGCGCAGCCTTCATCGCGGTGCACAGCGGCCGGCAGGTGGCGATCCTGGTGCCCACCACCCTGCTCGCCCAGCAGCACTACAACAGCTTTCGTGACCGCTTCGCCGACTGGCCGGTCACGGTCGAGGTGATGAGCCGCTTCAAGTCGGCCAAGGAAGTCAGCGCCGCGGTGCAGAAACTCGCCGAAGGCCAGATCGACATCGTCATCGGCACCCACAAGCTGCTGCAGGACGACGTCAAGATCAAGAACCTGGGCCTGGTGATCATCGACGAGGAACACCGTTTCGGCGTGCGCCAGAAGGAGCAACTGAAGACCCTGCGCAGCGAGGTGGACATCCTCACCCTCACCGCCACGCCGATCCCGCGCACCCTGAACATGGCCGTCTCCGGCATGCGCGACCTGTCGATCATCGCCACCCCACCGGCGCGCCGGCTGTCGGTGCGCACCTTCGTCATGGAGCAGAACAAACCGGTGATCAAGGAGGCCCTGCTGCGCGAGCTGCTGCGTGGCGGTCAGGTCTATTACCTGCACAACGACGTGAAGACCATAGAGAAATGCGCCGCCGACCTGGCGGAGCTGGTACCCGAGGCGCGGATCGCCATCGGCCATGGGCAGATGGGCGAGCGCGACCTGGAACAGGTGATGAGCGACTTCTACCACAAGCGTTTCAACGTGCTGATCGCCTCGACCATCATCGAAACCGGCATCGACGTGCCCAGCGCCAACACCATCGTCATCGAGCGCGCGGACAAATTCGGCCTGGCCCAGTTGCACCAACTGCGCGGCCGGGTCGGGCGCAGTCACCACCAGGCCTATGCCTACCTGCTGACCCCGCCGCGGGCGCAGATGACCCCCGATGCGGAAAAGCGCTTGGAGGCCATCGCCAACACCCAGGACCTGGGTGCGGGTTTCGTCCTGGCCACCAACGACCTGGAAATCCGCGGCGCGGGCGAGCTGCTGGGCGACGGCCAGAGCGGGCAGATCCAGGCCGTGGGCTTTACCCTCTATATGGAAATGCTCGAGCGGGCGGTGAAGGCCATCCGCAAGGGCGAGCAACCGAACCTCGACCAGCCCCTGGGCGGCGGGCCGGAGATCAACCTGCGGGTGCCGGCGCTGATTCCGGACGCCTACCTGCCGGACGTTCACACCCGGCTGATCCTCTACAAACGCATCGCCTCGGCGGTGGACGAGGACGGCCTCAAGGACCTGCAGGTGGAAATGATTGACCGTTTTGGCCTGCTGCCGGAACCGACCAAGAACCTGGTGCGTCTGACCCTGCTGAAGCTGCAGGCCGAACAGCTGGGCATCAAGAAGGTCGATGCCGGCCCTCAGGGCGGGCGCCTGGAATTCGCCGCCCAGACCCCGGTGGACCCACTGACCCTGATCCGCCTGATCCAGAGCCAGCCCAATCGCTACAAGTTCGAGGGCGCCACCCATTTCAAATTCCAGGTCCCCATGGAGCGCCCGGAAGAGCGTTTCAATACCCTGGAGACCTTGTTCGAACGGCTGATGCCCAAAGACACCTGATCGATTGCGCGACCACTGATTGCTCACTGACCGACCACAGGCTGCAGCGCTCGCCGCCCAGCACCCGTATGACGGACCCAACCTCTACACAGGATTGATCCATGCGCCTACTTCGCCACCTCGCCCTCGCCCTGACCCTGCTCGCGCCCCCGGCCTTCGCCGAGGGCCTGTACCAGGTCGAGCTGATCCTGTTTCGCCAAGGCGGCGAGCCGGTGTCCGCCGGCCATCTGGCGCCCGACGACTGGGCCGCCAACGCCCAGCCCCTGGCGGCCGACAGCCTGCGCAGCACCTCCCTGGACGGCGAAGCCGCCAAGCTCAGCCCCGGCAACGGCTACCAGGTGCTGCTGCACCAGGCCTGGCAACAGCGCCTGGACGTGGCCCCGAGCAGAACGGCCCTGAGCAGCGGCCAGGAGCAGTTCGGCCACTTTCCGGTGGAAGGCACCCTGAGCCTGCAGCAGGCGCGTTTTACCGAAGTCCAGGCCGACTTGTGGATCAACCAGTTCGACGCCGACGGCCTGCTGACCGGTAGCGAACGCCTGAAACACAGCAGCCGCCTGAATAACGGTGAGCTGACCTTTCTCGATCACGGCAGTCTGGGCCTGCTGATCAAGATTTCACCGCTCTGATCGGGCACCGCTGAAAAAAAGGGGCGCCATGGGCGCCCCTTTTTTATCCAAGCCGCTGCACTCAGCCGGCCAGCACCCGGGCCAGCACGGCCTTGACCGTGCCCATGCCCTGCTCCAGGGCCCGTTCGATCTCGGCCATGGTGATCACCGAGCTGGACTTGCCGGCCGCCGGGTTGACCACCAGGGCCAGGCAGGCATAGGGCAGGTCCAGCTCGCGGGCCAGCGCCGCCTCGGGCATGCCGGTCATGCCGACGATATCGCAGCCGTCCCGTTCCAGCCGGGCGATCTCCGCCACCGTCTCCAGGCGCGGCCCCTGAGTGCAGCCGTACAGCCCGTGCGTGCTCAGGGCACAGCCCTCGGCGCTCAAGGCGTCGATCAGCCGCTGGCGCAGCGCTTCGTCATAGGGATGGCTGAAATCGATGTGGGTCACATGCTCCAGCTCACCTTCATGGAAGGTATGCGCACGGCCCCAGCTATAATCGATGACCTGGTGCGGCACGCAGAAATGCCCGGTGCCCATGGCCGGGTGAATACCGCCGACCGCGTTGACGGCCAGGATCGCCTCGGCCCCGGCCTGCTTGAGCGCCCATAGATTGGCCCGGTAATTCACCTGATGCGGCGGAATACGGTGGGGGTGACCATGGCGCGCCAGGAACAACACCTCGCGACCGGCATACTCGCCGCGCAGGATATCCGCCGAAGGCGCGCCATAGGGTGTGTCGAGGGACAGGGCCTGGCGGAGGGTCAAACCTTCCAGCTGGGTCAGGCCGGTGCCACCGACAATGGCGTAAACAGTCATCTGGTTATCCTCGAAACATCAAACGATCAACTGGGCCGCCCGCAAGGCGTCCATGGCGGCCTGCCAGCGCGGCTGCTGGCGGTATTCGATACCCGGCCAGGACCTGGCGCGCATGCTGGCCAGGCGTGGCGAGGGTTTAGCCTCGAGGCGCTGCAAGGCGCTCAAGGCCAGCTCGGCAGCGCCGCGGTCGTTGCACACCAGCCCCATGTCGCAGCCGGCGGACAAGGCGGCCTCGATGCGGTTCGCCGCATCGCCCACCACATGGGCGCCGGCCATGGACAGGTCGTCGCTGAAGATCACCCCCGCGAAACCCAGCTCGCCGCGCAGGATCTCCTGCAGCCAGCGCCGGGAAAACCCCGCCGGCTGCGCATCCACCCTGGGGTAGATGACATGGGCGGGCATCACCGCGGCCAACTGCCGGCCGAGCTGCGCGAAGGGCACCAGGTCCAGGGCGCGAATCTGTTCCAGGCTGCGCTCGTCGACGGGAATCGCCACATGGGAGTCCGCTTCGGCCCAGCCGTGACCGGGAAAATGCTTGCCGGTGGCGGCCATGCCGGCGGCGTTCATGCCGCGGATAAAGGCGCCGGCCAGCAGGACCGCGCGCTGCGCATCGCCCTCGAAGGCCCGGCTGCCGACCACGGCGCTGCGCTGGTGATCCAGGTCGAGCACCGGGGCGAAGCTCAGGTCCAGGCCCACGGCCAGTACCTCCGTTGCCATCAGCCAGCCACAGTGCTCGGCCAGGTATTCGGCGTTGGGGTTATCGGCCAGGGCACGCATCGCAGGCAGGCGCACGAAGCCTTGGCGCAGGCGCTGAACGCGCCCGCCTTCCTGGTCCACGGCCAGCAACAGATCGGGGCGAAGCGCGCGTATGGCCGCGGTCAGTTCGCGCACCTGACGCGGGTGCTCGATATTACGGCCGAAGAGAATCAGACCGCCCACTTCGGGCTGACGCAGCAGCTGGCGGTCTTCGGCGCTCAGCCAGGTGCCGGCGACATCCACCATCAAAGAACCCTGCAAGGCTGTGTTCATAACGAATCCTTAAGGGAGGGGCATCGAGGCCCAGATCGGGCAGGGCGCTTCTTCAATCTGCACGGCGCAATCCAGCGGCACGCGGGCAAACAGTTCAAGCAGGTCAGGATTGCGCAGGCGTACGCAGCCGTGGGAAAGCGGCACGCCCATGGGCTCGCACGCCGGAGCACCGTGCAGGTAGATATAGCGTCTGAAGGTGTCGACATCCCCGCCCTGGTTGATACCCGGCTCACAGCCGCCCAACCAGAGAATGCGTGTCAGTATCCAGTCGCGCCCAGGGCAGGCCCCGTGCAGCTCGGGCGTCCAGACCTCGCCGGTCCAGCGCCGCGCCTTGAATACCGCCCCCTCCGGCAGGCCCTCGCCGATCCTCTCCTGCACCCGATGGCGGCCCCGGGGTGTGCAGCCCGAGCCTTCGCGCTCGCCGGCACCATTGAGCGCCGTGGAAACGGGCAGGCGCAACCGCAGCTCAGCGTTGGCGAAGCCGTACAAGCATTGATCGGAAAGGGAAATATGCAGCAAATCGAGGGGCGTCATGGGCGGCTAGCTTAGCCGATCGGGCCTGCGCCGCCCAGCGCGGGCCAGAGACACGGCGTAAATCACCTATTAAAAAGCCGATCCCTGGATCGATTTATAAAGAGATAAAGAGACGCTTGTCGCCCCTCAGACTTTGGCGGGTTGGCTGGTCGCCTTGCTGCGCGGCTTGAGCTGGGCGCTGGCCAGGGCGGCATCGGTCACCCCGGTTTCCGAACGCATTCCGGCGGCAAGGAACGGCACCATCAGGCGCATGACCTGTTCGATCGAGGTATTAACCCCGAAATCGGTCTCGGCGATGGCGCGCAACGCCTTGATCCCGGACATGCTGAACGCCGCGGCGCCGAGCATGAAATGCACCCGCCAGAACAGTTCGATGGGTGGAATGCGCGGCGCCGCTTCGTGCACCAGCTGCATGTAACGGCGAAACACCTTGCCGTACATATCTTCCAGGTAGCGCCGCAAGTGGCCCTGGCTCTGGCTGAAGGCCAGGCCTAACAAGCGCATAAAAATCGACAGGTCGTTGCCGCTGCGCGGTTTGACCGCCAGCGCCTGTTCCACCAGGATTTCCAGCAGGTCTTCGAGCCCGGCCTTGAGTTCCGGCTTGCCCTGGCGCCGATCCAGCTCGCGTTCCAGGCTGCTGCAGAACGGACCGAGAAAGCGCGAAAAGACCGCTTGGATCAGGGCCTTCTTCGAGCCGAAATGATAATTCACCGCCGCCAGATTGACCCCGGCCTTGCTGGTGATCAGGCGCAGGGAGGTTTCGGCAAAACCCTTTTCCGCGAACAGCTGTTCGGCCGCATCCAGGATGCGTTCGACGGTTTCCGACTGAGCCATGGGTAGCTTCACCTGACAAACACTTGTTTGAAACATACGTTTCAAGCACCCCTCTTGTCAAGTCGCAAGCGTTGCTTTTCGCCTGCTCCATCGCCCCTGAATCCCGGGTTAATCCTTTGCCTGGAGCGGGGGCCGGCAGTAACGGGATACCGGTACGCAAGCTCCACGCAAATGGAGGATTGCCAAGCGCAGATCACTGTATATAATCCCAGCTACTGTATAAAAAGACAGAGCGCCGACCATGCTGAAGCTGACGCCACGCCAAACCGAAATTCTCGCCTTTATCAAACGCTGCCTGGAAGACCATGGCTACCCGCCTACCCGCGCGGAGATCGCCCAGGAACTGGGCTTTAAATCGCCTAATGCCGCCGAGGAACACCTCAAGGCACTGGCCCGCAAGGGCGCGATCGAGATGACGCCTGGCGCTTCGCGCGGCATACGCATCCCGGGCTTCGAACCCAGTACCGAAGAACAGGGCCTGCCCATTATCGGCCGGGTTGCCGCTGGCGCACCTATCCTGGCCCAGCAGCATATCGAAGAATCCTGCCGGATCAACCCGGGCTTCTTCCGCCCCCAGGCCGACTACCTGCTGCGGGTACGCGGCATGAGCATGAAGGATGTGGGCATCTTGGATGGCGACCTGCTGGCGGTGCATGCCACGACCCAGGTGCGCAACGGCCAGATCGTCGTGGCGCGCATCGGCGACGAAGTTACCGTAAAACGCTTCAAGCGTGAAGGCGACAAGGTCTGGCTACTGGCCGAAAACGCTGAATTTGCGCCCATCGAAGTCGATCTTGCCGAGCAGGAACTGGTGATCGAAGGGTTGAGTGTCGGCGTCATTCGCCGCTAGAGGAGGCTTTATGCAGTTCACGCAGACGCTAGACCGTACACAACTTCCGCTGTTCGAGGCGTTTCTGGCGCAGCCGCCGCTGCTCGACAATGGCTTCGGCTCGGCGTGGACCGAACCCGACAGCTTCAGTGAATTGTCGCTGCGCGGCGCCGCGGGCCATTGCCTGCATCTGCTGGCGCCCATGCTGCGTGAACTGAGCCAGTCCCAGGATGCCCGCTGGCTGACCCTGATCGCGCCCCCCGCCAGCCTCACCCAGGCCTGGTTGCGCGACGCGGGGCTGAACCGTGAACGCATTTTGTTGTTGCAGGCCCGTGGTGAACAGAGCGCCGAGCAACTGGCCTGCGAGGCCCTGCGCCTGGGCCGCAGCCATACGGTGGTCAGCTGGCTCGACCAGCTCGACCGACAGTCACGCCTGGATCTGGCGCATGCCGCTCAGCTCGGCGGCGCGCAAAGCCTGAATATTCGTCTGGGTTAAACGGATGCTGGGCGATAACCCAGGCGTCGAGCAACGCCTATCGCTTACAGACTGCTTGCCTAAGATGCTACAACGCGCGAAGGCCAGGCTGAACGCTGGCAGGGTCGGAACGGACAGCAGGGCCTCAATGCAGAACCCGCTGTCCCTGCTCCTGCTCCATTTCGCCGGATGCGAGCCGGCCGGCCATCTGCACGCCGACATTGAGCATGGCCTTGGCCACCTCCACATGCTGGCCTTGCAAAAAAACCTTGGCGTCGGCGGAGAAATCCAGCACCACCAAGGCTTCCTCTTCCTCGCTGCGACGCAAGGCGATACGCCCATCGGGCAGTTCAACGATTTCCAGAAAGGATGTAGGCATAGGGCTCTCCACGAAAGGCTGGCAGTGTAACAGTGCGGATGGCCGTGTCCGCAGATCGACGATGAAAAAGCCCGGCGCACTCAGCGCGCTGGTGTTGCCGGCGCATTCGATATTACGTGGCGCCTGAGCGCGCACGGCAGGTTTGGCCGGGTAGCAGACCCTACCACTCCACCATGGCTTCGCGAAAACGCTGGGCCAGGCCCTTGAGTTGCTGACGCCAGGCTTCCAGTTCGGTATGGGCCAGCAGCGGCACTTGCTCCTCATCCAGGCTGACGGCCTGGATCAGGGGCAAGCCCGGTGCCACCTTGGCTTTTTTCGGCGCATTCAACGGCTCGAACAAGCCATTGTAAGCCTCCAGCAGCTGCGCCAGCCAAGTTTCGGGTTGCTGAACCAGTTCGACCATCTCGGCCAGCTCCGGGCTGGGTGCGGCCTGCAACAATGCCGGGGTCAGGATCGACTCGACATGGGCCCCGTCCGCTTCGGCCAGGCGGTAATAACCGCCTATCTCGTGACACAGCCCAAGCAACGCGCCATACAGATGGAACAGGGCCGCTTCACGCTCGGCCTGGATCAGGGCCTGGGCATTGATGGAGGCTGCCGCTTCGGCCTTGCGCCAGCTGTCCAGAGACAGGCCGGCGTAGAAAATCTTCTGATTGGTACGGGTATAGCGTTCCAGAGCCATGGGGGCACCCTCCACATCGATTCCACTCCACTATACGCGCGCAGGCAGGGCCTGCGCGCGTTGCGGTCAGCGCTTGTCTTCGACCTTCCAGGCACCGCCAGCGTAGAAGGCACGCCAGCCACTGGGCTTGCCGTCCACCTCGGTCTGCACGTACTGCTCCTTGGTCTTGCGGCTGTAGCGAATCACCGCCGGACGGCCATCAGGATCCTTTTTCGGCGCTTCGCAAAGGAAGTGGTACTTGGGATCGATCTCATCCTTGTGCGGGATGATTTCCAGCACCAGGGGGGCTCGTGTCTCACGATTCTTGGGGAACTGGCTGGCAGCCAGGAACAGCCCCGAGGCACCGTCGCGCAGGATATAGGTATCGTTGACCTTTTCGCACTTGAGCTCCGGCATCTTCACCGGATCCATCTTCGGCCCTGCCGGCTCGCCGCTCTTGAGCAATTTCCGGGTGTTCTTGCAGTCGCCGTTGGTGCAGCCAAAGAACTTGCCGAAACGGCCGGTCTTGAGCTGCATCTGGCTGCCGCACTTGTCGCACTCCAGGCTCGGGCCTTCGTAGCCCTTGATCCGGTACTGACCCTGCTCGATCTCATGCCCCGAGCAATCCGGATTGTTGCCGCAGATATGCAGCTTGCGGGTTTCGTCCAGCAGGTAGGCGTCCATAGCCGTGCCGCACTTCTGGCAGCGGTGCTTGCCCAGCAAGACGAGGGACTCGGACTCGCCTTCGTCGTCCGCGGCGATTTCGTCGCCCGGTACCAGATTGATGGTCGACTTGCAGCGCTCCTTCGGGGGCAGGGCATAGCCCGAGCAGCCGAGGAAGACGCCGGTGGAGGCGGTGCGGATCATCATCGGCCGGCCGCACTCGCGGCAGGGAATTTCAGTCGGTGTCGGCAAGTTGGCACGCATGCCGCTGTCGCCTTCGGCAGCCACTTCGAGTTTCTTCTTGAAGTCGCCGTAGAACTCGTCCAGCACGTTCTTCCAGTCGCGCCCACCCTGGGCCACATCGTCCAGGTGCTCTTCCATGCCCGCGGTAAAGCCGTAGTCCATCAGGTTGGAGAAGCTTTCGTCGAGCCGGCCGGTGACGATATCGCCCATTTTCTCCGAGTAGAAGCGCCGATTATGCAGCGCCACATAGCCGCGCTCCTGGATGGTCGAGATGATCGCCGCATAGGTGGAAGGCCGGCCTATGCCGCGCTTTTCCATTTCCTTGACCAGGCTGGCTTCGGAGAAGCGCGCCGGCGGCTTGGTGAAGTGCTGGCTGGGATCGAGTGTGTGCAGTTTCAGCACCTCGCCCTGGACCATGTCCGGCAGCACATCGTCGTCGCCGGGCTTGCTCATCTGCGGCAGGGCACGGGTGTAGCCGTCGAATTTGAGGATGCGGCCCTTGGCGCGCAGCTCGAAGCTCCCCGCTGCCACACTGACGGTGGTGGACAAATATTCGGCCGGCGGCATCTGGCAGGCCACGAACTGACGCCAGATCAGCTCATAGAGCCGCTCGGCATCGCGCTCCATGCCCGACAGCTGGGTCGGTTTGAGGTTGACCTCGGAGGGACGGATCGCTTCGTGGGCTTCCTGGGCGCCTTCCTTGCTGCTGTAGCTATTGGGCTTGGCCGGCAGGTACTTCTTGCCGAACTCGCCTTCGATAAAATCACGCACCATGGTGACCGCGTCGGCCGACAGGTTGGTCGAGTCGGTACGCATATAGGTGATATAGCCGGCCTCGTACAGACGCTGAGCCATCATCATGGTCTTCTTCACGCCGAAACCCAGACGGTTGCTCGCCGCCTGCTGCAGGGTGGACGTGATAAAGGGCGCGGACGGCTTGCTGCTGGTCGGCTTGTCTTCGCGCTTGGCGATGCTGTAGCTGGAGGCCTTGAGCTTCTCCAGCGCCGCCATGGCCTGGGCCTCGTTCAGCGGCTTGAAGACCTCGCCGTTTTCCCGGGCCACGTCGAAGCGCACGGTGGCACCCTTGGCGGTACCCAGGTCGGCGTGGATCTCCCAGTATTCCTCGGGGTTGAAGGCACGGATTTCGCGCTCACGCTCCACCACCAGCTTGACCGCCACCGACTGCACACGTCCGGCCGACAGCCCACGGGCGATCTTGGCCCAAAGCAGCGGCGAGACCATATAGCCCACGACCCGGTCGAGAAAGCGCCGAGCCTGCTGGGCATTGACCCGGTTGATGTCCAGCTCGCCGGGCTTGGAAAAGGCCTCCTTGATGGCTTTTTCAGTAATCTCGTTGAAGACCACGCGCTTGTAGCGATCGTCGTCACCGCCGATGGTTTCGCGCAGGTGCCAGGCAATGGCTTCCCCCTCGCGGTCCAAGTCGGTTGCGAGATAGATGGTATCGGCTTCCTTGGCCAGGCGCCGCAGCTCCTCGACCACCTTCTCCTTGCCCGGGAGAATCTCGTAATGAGCCTTCCAGCCGTGCTCGGGATCGACGCCCATGCGGGCCACCAGCTGGCGCTTGGCCTTGTCCTTGGGCGACAGGGCCGGCGCTTCGGCGGCGGCCTTGCCACGTTTGACCGGCTCCTTGCTGGCACTGGCCGAACCGCTGGTAGGCAGGTCACGGATATGGCCGATGCTCGACTTCACCACGTACTGGCTGCCCAGGTACTTGTTGATGGTCTTGGCCTTGGCCGGGGATTCCACGATGACCAGCGATTTGCCCATGGATCGGAAATTCCTGAATTCGAGAAGTGGAAGGCGGTGGGCGCCTCACGCGGCACCGCTATATATAGTGGCGACCAAGGTCAGGTCAAGTTTAAGACCTGTATGACCTAAGCCCCGTGATGCGGGAAAGGCGCGACTTCGGCTCGAATCAAGGCGAAACGCGGCAACAGTTCACCGTTCACTTCCACCGTTTCACGGAACATGCGCAGCGGACGCACCCATAGGCCGTAATCACCGTAGAGCGCCTGGTAGACCACCACTTGCTCTTCGGTTTCGGAATGGGTGGCGACTCCGTAGACCCGGTACTCGAAGCCCTTGTAATGACGGTAAAGACCCGGCTGTAATTGCATGATGGCGAGCCCTTGTGACTGCAGTACTCAAAAAAACAAACCGATTCGAAAATAAAAAACCGGGGCACCAGGCCCCGGTTATACACCGCCGAACCTGTTACAAGCGTTCGAAGACGGTGCTGATGCCTTGACCCAGGCCGATGCACATGGTCGCCACACCCAGGGTGCCATTATTCTGCTTCATCACGTTCAGCAGAGTACCGGAGATACGCGCACCGGAACACCCGAAGGGGTGACCCAGGGCGATGGCGCCGCCGTGCAGGTTGACCTTCTCTTCCATCTGGCCGAGCACTTTGAGGTCCTTGAGCACAGGCAGGGCCTGGGCTGCAAAGGCTTCGTTGAGCTCGAAGAAGTCGATGTCGGTGATGCTCAGGCCGGCACGCTTCAAGGCCTTGTGCGTCGAAGGCACAGGACCGTAGCCCATGATGGCCGGATCCACACCGGCGACCGCCATGGAGCGGATCACGGCCATGGGCTGAATGCCCAGGTCCTGAGCGCGCTGGGCGGACATCACGATCATGCAGGACGCACCGTCGGTGATCTGCGAGGAGGTACCCGCCGTCACGGTGCCGCCCTTGGGGTTGAACGCAGGCTTCAAGGCCGCCAGGCTGGCCAGGGTGGTTTCCGGACGAATGGTTTCGTCGTAGTCGAACACCTTGAGGAAGCCGTTCTCGTCATAGCCCTGCATCGGGATGATCTCGTCCTTGAACTTGCCTTCGACCGTGGCCTTGTGGGCCAGACGGTGCGAGCGCTCGCCAAAGGCGTCTTGCTGCTCACGGCTGATGCCATGCATCTTGCCCAGCATCTCGGCAGTCAGGCCCATCATGCCCGACGCCTTGGCGGCATACAGGGACATGTTTGGGTTCGGATCCACGCCGTGCATCATGCTGACGTGGCCCATGTGCTCCACGCCACCGATGACGAATACGTCGCCGTTGCCGGTCATGATCGCCTGGGCTGCGGTGTGCAGGGCGCTCATGGAGGAGCCGCACAGGCGGCTGACGGTCTGGCCAGCCGAGGTGTGCGGGATCTGGGTCATGAGCGACGCCATGCGCGCAATGTTCCAGCCTTGCTCCAGGGTCTGGTTGACGCAGCCCCAGATGACATCTTCCACTTCGGCCGGATCGACCTTGGGGTTGCGTGCCAGCAGACCGCTGATCAGGTGCGCCGACATGTTCTCGGCACGGGTGTTGCGGTGCATCCCGCCCTTGGAGCGGCCCATCGGGGTGCGACCGAAGTCGACAATGACCACGTCTCTCGGATTCAGGCTCATAAATTCACTCTCGCTCTAGTCGTTCCGCGCTTAACCGAAGAAGCTCTGGCCGTTTTTGGCCATCTCACGCAGCTTCGCGGTGGGGTGGTACAGCGCGCCCAGTTCGGCGTACTTGTCGGCCAGGGCGACGAATTCAGCCACACCGATCGAATCGATGTAGCGAAGCGCACCCCCACGGAAGGGCGGGAAGCCGATGCCGTAGATCAGGCCCATATCGGCCTCGGCGGCGGTTTCGACGATACCGTCTTCCAGGCAACGCACGGTCTCCAGGCACAGCGGAAGCATCATGAAGTTGACGATATCCTCGTCGGTCACTTCACGCTGCTCGGAGACGATGGACTTGAGGAGCTCGTAAGCCTGGGGGTCGATGACCTTCTTCGGCTTGCCGCGCTTGTCCATCTCGTAGGCGTAGAAACCCTTGCCGTTCTTCTGGCCCAGGCGATTGGCGTCGTACATCACGTCGACGGCGGTACGGCCTTCGACGGCCATGCGGTCCGGGAAGCCTTCGGCCATCACGTCACGGCCATGGTGACCGGTGTCGATACCGACCACATCGGAGAGGTAAGCCGGGCCCATGGGCCAGCCGAACTTCTCCATCACCTTGTCGATGCGCACGAAGTCGACACCGAACTCGAGCAGCTTGGAGAAGCCGCCGAAGTAGGGGAACAGCACGCGGTTGACCAGGAAGCCCGGGCAGTCGTTGACCACGACCGGGGTCTTGCCCATCTTCTTGGCGTAAGCCACGGTGGTGGCGATGGCCACGTCGCTGGACTTCTCGCCACGGATCACTTCCACCAGGGGCATCATGTGCACCGGGTTGAAGAAGTGCATGCCGCAGAAGTTTTCCGGACGCTTGAGCGCCTTGGCCAACAGGCTGATGGAGATGGTCGAGGTGTTGGAGGTCAGGATCGCATCGTCCTTGACCAGGCCTTCCACTTCGGCCAGCACCGCTTGCTTGACCTTGGGGTTCTCGACCACGGCCTCGACCACGATGTCGACATTGCCGAAATCGCCGTAGGACAGGGTCGGACGGATAGCGTTAAGGGCCTCAGCCATCTTCGCAGCGGTCAGACGGCCTTTTTCCACACGGTTGCCGAGCAGTTTGCTGGCTTCGTTCAGGCCCATCTGGATACCGTCTTCACGGATATCCTTCATCAGGATCGGCGTGCCCTTGACCGCGGACTGGTAGGCGATACCGCCGCCCATGATGCCGGCGCCCAGTACCGCGGCCAGTTTCACGTCCTTGGCGATTTCGTCGTGGTGCTTGGCTTTCTTCTTCAGCTCCTGATCGTTCAGGAACAGACCGACCAGGCTTTGGGAAGCGGAGGTCTTGGCCATCTTGACGAAGCCTGCGGCTTCGACTTCCAGGGCCTTGTCGCGGGTGAAGTTGGCAGCCTTCTGGATGGTCTTGATCGCTTCGACCGGCGCCGGGTAGTTCGGACCGGCTTGACCGGCCACGAAACCCTTGGCGGTTTCGAAGGCCATCATCTGCTCGATGGCGTTGAGCTTGATCTTGTCCAGCTTGGGCTGACGCTTGGCCTTGTAATCCAGCTCGCCGGAGATGGCGCGCTTGACCAGATCCAATGCGGCGGCTTGCAGCTTGTCGGCCGCGACCACGGCATCGACCGCACCGGCTTTCAGCGCGTCGGCCGCCTTGTTTTCCTTGCCCGAGGCAATCCACTCGATGGCATTGTCGGTGCCGATCACGCGCGGCAAGCGCACGGTACCGCCGAAACCGGGGTACAAGCCCAGTTTGACTTCCGGCAGACCCACCTTGGCTTCTTCCGCCATCACGCGGTAATCCGCGGCCAGGCACATTTCAAAGCCACCGCCCAAGGCGATGCCATTGATCGCCACGACGGTCGGGACGCCGAGGTCTTCGAAATCATTGAAGATCTTGTTGGCTTCGAGGTTACCGGCAACGAGTTCCTCGTCTGGCAACTTGAAGTTTTCGACGAATTCGGTGATGTCTGCACCGACGATGAACACGTCCTTGCCGCTGGTGACGATCACACCCTTGATCGAAGCATCTGCCTGGATAGCATCGACCGCCTGACGCAGGTCGGTCAGCGTGAGACGGTTGAACTTGTTGACGGACTCACCCTTGAGGTCGAAATTCAATTCGACGATGCCACTTTCAAGAGTTTTAACCGTGATGGCTTTACCTTCGTAAATCATCAACTGATCTCCACGGTATGGAAGCTGAACAATACACGTCGGACGTCTGAGCAGCGGTTCCGGCCCACTACAGAGCAGGCGAGGATAACCTCAACCAGCCTGACACACCCACCGACGCGATAATCGGACTGTGATAACGAGTCGTTGCACGAGGCAAACGCTCAATTCATACGCCCGTTTGATTTGGGTGTGCCCACATTCACGGAAAAGCCCCCGCTTGTCAATTGGGCAACCGCGTAGCCGACACGCCTCATTTTGGTGCGAGAACTACTGTTCAGACGTGTCTACCCGCGCAGATCGCCTTGCACGCGGCCTCCACAGCCTCGGGGCATGCCAACGCCTCGCCTAAACAGGGGCGACTGTCAGGAAAAAACCACCGCAATCGCTTTGACAGGGCAGCATGGGGCACAGCGTCGAGCTGAAAAAACCGGACGAAAGACAGGTCAAACAACCGAACCGCTCACATGAGCGCCCCTGTCTTCGAACGCGCGATGCAGTATCGACCGGCTCAGGAGGTGCCAGGACTGGAGTTGGGACTGGCACAGGAGTCGCAACGCGTTGCGGCGGGACAGAAGAAGGAGAGCGGGCGATACCGAAGCTGAGGCCTCAAGCGGCTGCACTCGCCATCAAGCCAGCGCAGCCAGCGATGCAGCCACCCGGCTCAAGGCTTCCACCTCGCCCCGCTCGCCCCAGCAAAGCGCCAGCATGCGCGGCCCGGCCTCGACCTTGAAGACATCAGCTGGCAGCTCCACCAAGTGTTTGGCCACGCGCGGGTCGACACAGGGTTCGCGCCATTGATTGACCCATTGCCCGGGTGCCAATTGCCAATAGCACCAGCTGTCTTGATGCCCATCACGCCGCGCCCGGTGATACTGAGGGCAGGGATTCGGCGGCTCGTGCGCCAGCCAATGCGGCCATTCCTGGCGCACGAGCTGCATCGCCAGCCCCATCCGCCGGGCCGCCAGGCGCATCTCCATCTGCCCCTGCTGGCGGCGCGAGGGCATCAGCCAGGCCAGGGGGCTGAGCATCACCGCCACCAGCCCAACGACTATTATCCACACCATCACAAGCGCCCCTCATCGCCAAAAACCTGCCAGACGCGCTCGAGGCAGCCATACTGGTAGCCATTCGCATCCCCCAGGAGGTACTCCAAATGTCCTATCAACATATCCTGGTTGCGGTCGACCTGACCGCAGAATGCCATCCGGTGATGCTGCGCGCCCAGGCATTGGCTGTGTCCAGCCAGGCAAGGCTGTCCCTGGTGCATATTGTCGAGCCCATGGCGATGGCCTTTGGCGGCGACGTGCCGATGGACCTGTCGATGCTGCAGCAACAGCAGTTCGACCAGGCACGCGAACGCCTGGATAGCTTTGCCGGGCAATACCCGCAGCTGAGCGCCGAGCAGCGCCATCTGACCTACGGCCAGCCGCGCCAGGAAATCCACCGACTGGCCGAAGAGCAAGGCTGCGACCTGATTGTGGTCGGCAGCCATGGCCGTCATGGCCTGGCTCTGCTGTTGGGCTCCACCGCCAATGATGTACTGCATGGCGCCCCTTGCGATGTATTGGCCGTACGTCTGAAAAAATCCTGATGGGCTCAAGCATCGCGCGGACGGCCCGCGAACGGGCGATCCGTGCAGGGTCGACCTAGTCGAAGCTGTCGCCGGCACTCATGACCAATGGGCGAATCTTCTGCAGCTGGGTTTCCAGCGAATAGGTCATGCTGGTGGACATCGAAAAGAAGGTCAGGAAGGCCTTGAGGTTGGAGTCGCCTTCGCAGGTATCGTGAATCCGCTGCCAGAAGGCCTGATTGACCAGCTGCAATTGCTGGAACAACTGCACCAGGCCTTTCAGCTCCCAGTCGGCCGGTTTGCCCTCGCGCATGTTGAAGTACTGACGAGACAGGTACAGCGACACGGCACGCAGGGTGAATTCCTGATTGTTGGCAAACGGCAGGTGGTTGTGCGCCATGGGCTTGAGCTTGCCCAGCACCGGGCAGGCACTGGTGGCCATGATCACCCCCAGCAGCGAACGCAAGCCCTCCTCCAGGCCCACCTGCTTGGTGTATTCGCGCTCGGGGGTACGCACCCAGACCAGCGCCTTCTTGAACGCCGGCAGCCCCTGGAAATCCTCGATCACCCGGTGCAGGTCAACCGCCGCCGGGCAATGACTGAACGCGTTCCGGCTCAGCGGACAATTGCTGCACTGCTGATAGTCCAGGCGGGTCCATTTCGGGGCGGCGGCAGCGACCACGGGGTCGTACTCACGAGTCAACTCGATGCGATAACTGAACTCATGATCGTCATCGAGGGTAATACGGTACTCGAGGGCCATGCCTGTCTCCGAGACTCAATTAAACTTCCAGTTCGGCCCAGCGTTCCAGCAAACCATCCATCGTCTGCTGCAAGCTGTCCAGACGCGCCAGGACGTCGCTGGTTTCGCCCGAGCTGCGCTGATAGAAGCCGGGGTCGGCCATTTCACCCTGCAGGGCGGCCATCTGCCGCTCCACCGCATCGATCTGACCGGGAAGGGCTTCCAATTCCCGCTGCAGCTTATAACTCAGTTTTTTCTTGGCCACCACGGGCGCCACTACCTTCTCCGCGGGTGGTGGTGCAATCGCTTCGGCCTTGCCGGACTTGCTCTCGCCCACGCCCAGCAGGCGTGGCGAGCCCCCCTGACGCAGCCAATCCTGATAGCCGCCTACGTATTCGCGGACCTTACCCTCGCCTTCGAAGACCAAGGTACTGGTGACCACGTTGTCCAGGAATGCCCGGTCATGGCTGACCATCAGCACCGTGCCCTGGAAGGTCTGCAACACCTCTTCCAGCAACTCCAGGGTTTCCACATCCAAGTCGTTGGTCGGTTCGTCCAGCACCAGCAGGTTGGCCGGCTTGCTGAACAGCTTAGCCAACAGCAGGCGCGCGCGCTCGCCGCCGGACAATGCCTTCACCGGTGTGCGGGCGCGTTGCGGGCTGAACAGGAAATCGCCCAGGTAGCTCAGCACATGCCGGCTCTGACCGTCGATCTCGATAAAGTCGCGACCCTCGGCGACGTTGTCGATCACGGTCTTTTCCAGGTCCAGCTGATGGCGCAACTGGTCGAAATAGGCGACGTCCAGACGGGTACCGACTTCCACCGTGCCGCTGGTCGGCTGCAGGTTATCCAGCATCAATTTCAGCAGGGTGGTCTTGCCGGTGCCGTTCGCCCCCAGCAGGCCGATGCGATCCTGGCGCTGCAGGACCATGGAAAAGTCCTTGATCAGCAACGGCCCGCCCGGATGGGCGAAGCTGACGTTGTCCAGGACCATGACCTGCTTGCCGGATTTATCGGCGGTGTCCAGCTGGATATTGGCCTTGCCGGTGCGTTCACGGCGCTCGCTACGCTCGACGCGCAGGGCTTTCAGGGCACGCACGCGCCCTTCGTTGCGGGTGCGGCGCGCCTTGATGCCCTGGCGGATCCACACTTCTTCCTGGGCCAAGCGCTTGTCGAACAGCGCGTTGGCGGTTTCTTCGGCGGCCAGTTGCGCTTCCTTGTGCACCAGGAAGCTCGCATAGTCGCCGTTCCAGTCGATCAGCCCGCCGCGGTCCAGCTCGAGGATGCGCGTGGCCAGGCTCTGCAGGAAGGCCCGGTCGTGGGTGATAAACAGCACCGCGCCCTGAAAGCCCATCAAGGCTTCTTCCAGCCAGGCGATGGCACCGATATCCAGGTGGTTGGTCGGCTCGTCCAAGAGCAGCAGGTCCGGCTCGCAGACCAGCGCCTGAGCCAGCAGCACGCGCCGCCGCCAGCCACCCGACAGCTCGGCCAGGGTCTTGTCCGCCGGCAGCTGCAAGCGACTCAGGGTGCTGTCCACCAGTTGCTGCAAACGCCAGCCGTCGCGCGCCTCGAGGTCCTGCTGCACGTGCATCAGCTTGTCGAGGTCGGCATCGGTGTGGATGTTCTGGCTCAGGTGGTGGTATTCGGCGAGCAAGGCGCCGACACCATCCAGACCCTCGGCCACCACGTCGAACACCGTCCGCTCATCGGCCAAGGGCAGTTCCTGGGGCAATTCACCGATCTTCAAGCCCGGGGCACGCCACACCGAACCCTCATCGCCCAGTTGATCGCCCTTGACCAGCTTCATCAGACTGGACTTGCCGGTGCCGTTGCGCCCGATGATGCACACGCGCTCGCCTCGGCCGATCTGCCACGAGACCTTATCCAGCAGCGGCATGGCGCCGTAGGCCAGGGACACATCGGTGAACTTGAGCAGGGTCATGAGCATCTCCAAAACGGGGGCGCATTCTACCCGAGTTCCGACCCGGTTGGGCCGCCACCCGACGGGCATTTTTTCCAGGGCCGGCACGGCGCTTTGCCGGCACCCGGCAAACCGCTAAGCTAGGGCATTCGGCGTCGGCAACCCCGGCGTCTGCCTTTGCTGCTCTCTCGTTCATTGCCCGGAATTGTCATGCGCGGTCTGTTCAGTCTGTTCTTCTGCCTGCTCCTCAGTGTTGTCAGCGTCTCCGCACAGGCCGCGAGCCTGGCCCAGCAGCGTCTCTATTACGATGAAGCCAAGCGTGCACTGGCCAAGGGCGACAGCGGGCCCTACCGGCGCCATGCCGAGGCACTGCGCGATTACCCGCTGGAGCCGCATCTGGCCTACGACGAGCTGACCGCCCGTCTGAAGAGCGCCAGCACCGCCGAGATCGAAAAATTCCTCGCCGAACACGGCGACCTGCCCCAGGCCAGCTGGATGAAGCTGCGCTGGTTGCGCTGGACGGCCGAACGCGGCGAGTGGCAGACCTTCGTCAAGCACTATGACCCGTCGCTGAACTTCACCGAGCTCGATTGCCTGTTCGGCCAGTACCAGCTGGGCCACGGCATGAGCGCCGAAGGATTCGTCACCGCCGAACGCTTGTGGCTGGTGGGCAAATCCCAGCCCCAGGCCTGCGATCGGTTGTTCGACCGCTGGGCCGCCGAAGGTCAATTGACCGAGGAAAAACGTTGGCAGCGCACCAAGCTGGCCGCCGAAGCGCGCAACTACGGTCTGGTCACCCACCTGATCAAGACGCTGCCGACCCTGGGCAACCAGGGCAAGCTGTTGCTCGAAGTGGCGGAAAAACCGCAGCTGCTGGCCCAGACCGGCCGCTTCGTCCCGGCCAACCAGGCCATGGCCGACGTGGTTGGCCTGGGCCTGCGCCGCCTGGCCCGCCAGGATCCGGAAAAAGCCCTGAGCCTGCTGGACAGCTACAGCCAGCGCCTGCCCTTCTCCGTTGAGGAAAAAGTGGCCATTGCCCGGGAAATCGGTTTGACCTTGGCCAAACGCTTCGACAGCCGCGCCCTGCCGCTGATGAGTCAATACGACCCCCAGCTGCTGGACAACAACGTCTCGGAATGGCGCATGCGCCTGTTGCTGCGCCTGGGCCGCTGGGACGAGGCCTACCAGTTGAGCCAGCGCCTGCCGCCAGCCCTGGCCGAGACCAACCGCTGGCGCTATTGGCAGGCGCGCAGCCTGCAGCTGGCGCAACCCAACAGCGTGCAACCGGTCAGCTTGTACCAGCCGGTCGCGGCGGAACGGGACTTCTACGGCTTTATGGCCGCCGACCAGATCAAGGCCCCCTACCAATTGAAGAACCAGCCCCTGGCCCTGTCACCGGCGCTGATCACCAAAGTGCGCAACACCGCCGGCATCCGCCGCGCCCTGGAATTTCACGACCGCGGGCAGATCGTCGACGGACGCCGCGAGTGGTACCACGTCAGCCGCCTGTTCAGCCGTGACGAACTGGTGGCCCAGGCCCGCCTGGCCTACGACAAGGAATGGTATTTCCCGGCCATTCGCACCATCAGCCAGGCCAAGTATTGGGACGATCTGGACGTGCGTTTCCCCATGGCCTATCGCCCGACCCTGGTGCGCGAAGCCAAGGTGCGCGGCTTGCATTCCAGCTGGGTATTCGCCATTACCCGCCAGGAAAGCGCCTTTATGGCCGACGCCCGCTCCGGAGTCGGCGCCAGCGGGCTGATGCAGCTGATGCCGGCCACTGCCAAGGAAACCGCCAAACGCTACGATATTGCGCTTAGCTCGCCGCAGCAGGTGCTGATCCCCGAGAAGAACATCCAGCTCGGTGCCGCCTACTTGAGTCAGGTCCATGGCCAGTTCAATGGCAACCGCGTCCTCGCCTCCGCTGCCTACAACGCCGGCCCCGGACGCGTGCGCCAATGGCTCAAGGGCGCCGATCACCTGGCTTACGACGTCTGGGTTGAAAGTATTCCGTTCGACGAAACCCGCCAGTACGTGCAAAACGTGCTGGCGTATTCGGTGATCTATGGGCAGAAACTCAACGCGCCCCAACCCCTGGTGGACTGGCACGAACGCTATTTCGACGATCAGTAAGCCAGCCTAGGGCCTAGGCGAGGACCTGCACCGCCATCCCCGCTTCCAGCACGCCGGTGCCGCGTGGAATCAGGTTCTGGCCGAAATACACCGCGCCGTCGCGCTCGCGGTAGGTCTTGAGGGTCGCCAGGGGCTCGCGATCGGCGCTGCGCTCGCCGGTTAGCGGATCCAGGGTGGTCATGATGCAGCGCGAACAGCCCTTGACCACGTCGAACTCCAGCTCGCCGATGCGGATACGCGTCCAACCGTCCTCGGCATAGGCCGGCGCCCCTTCGATCACCAGATTCGGCCGAAAGCGCAGCATCTCCAACGGCCGCCCCACCCGCGCCGACAGGTCGTCCACCGAGGACTGGCCGATCAACAGCAAGGGAAAGCCGTCGGCAAACGCCACCCGATCGCCCACCGCGGCATAGGCGGTGTCCACCTGCCGGGCCCGCTGCGCCGGCACATGCACCAGGCGGCAAGGCCGTCCCAGAAAACCGCTCAACCAGGCCGCGGCCGGCTCGCCCGCATCCGGCACCTGCAGGCTATCGCTCCACACCGTGACCCCGCGCAGCGGCGCATCGCTTGTCGGCAGGGGGACCGTCAGCTCGGACAGGCCCGGGGCTCGGAGCCGTAACCCCCGGTCGCCCTGGCAGCGGGCCTCGATCAAGGTCATTTGCGGCAACAGCCGCTGAGTCAGGAAGCGCCCGCTGTCGCGATCGACTACCATCCAGCGGCGGTCGCCTTCGAGCCCCAGGGTCTCGAGGCGGGCCTGAACCAGCCGCTCGCTCTGGGCGGATTTGAGCGCATACCGATAGATCGCGGAGAGACGCAGCATGAAGCAGTTTCCTGTCGGGCAAAACGCCCTTATACGAGGTGCCCGGCACCGCCACAAGCCCTGGCTCGCCCTCGCTGCGGTTGCTCTGCTCAGTGCCTGCAGCGGCAGCCCGCCGGACGGCCTCGGCGTGCAGGATGGACACCTGAGCCCCTGCCCCTCCTCGCCCAATTGCGTCGCCAGTCGGGCCGAGGATGAGGAACACCGCATCGAGCCCCTGGCGCTGCGGGGTACGCCCGAGGAAACCCGTGCGCGCCTCTTGGCGCTGCTGGCGAGCGAGCCGCGGGCAGAGGTGGTGGCCCAGCAGGACAATTACCTGCGCGCGCAATTCACCAGCAAGGTGCTGCGCTTCGTCGACGATGTGGAGTTTCTGATCGGCCCCCAGGCCGTCGAGGTGCGCTCGGCCTCGCGCCTGGGCTATGCGGATATGGGCGTCAACCGCGCACGTATCGAGGAGCTGCGCCAGCGCCTGCAGGCCAGCGACTAACCCTATTATTGCTGGGGCTCATCCAGCAGCAGACGCGCACGCACCGTGTCCACCAACTTGTCGGGCTGGAACTTGGAGAGGAAGTTGTCACAGCCGACCTTCTTCACCATGGCTTCGTTGAAGCTGCCCGACAGGGAGGTGTGCAGCACCACGTGCAGGTCCTTGAGCCGTGGATCGTTGCGGATTTCGGTGGTCAGCCGGTAGCCGTCCATTTCCGGCATCTCCGCGTCGGTAATCACCATCAGCAGCTTGCGCGGCACATCGATGCCTTCGTTGGCCCAGCCTTGCAGCAGTTTGAGGGCACGCAGGCCATCGGTGGCCGAATGGCTGCGGATATCCAGCTGGGCCATGGTGCTTTTGAGCTGCCCCATGGCCACGCTGGAATCGTCCACCAGCAGCACCTCCCGCCCCTTGGCTTTTTCCAGTAAGGGGTCGGCAAGCTTTTCGGCCGACACTTTGTTGCTCATGGGCGAGATTTCCGCCAGCACCTTCTCCACGTCGATCACCTCGACGATCTGATCGTCGACCTTGGTGATGGCCGTCAGGTAATGCTGGCGCCCGGCTCCACCCGGCGGCGGCAGGATGGATTCCCAGTTCAGGTTGAGGATGCGCTCCACGCCCCCCACCAGAAACGCCTGCACCGAGCGGTTGTATTCGGTCACGATGATGGTGCTGCTGGCATCCGGCACTATCGGTCGCAGGCCGATGGCCTGGGACAGGTCGATCACCGGCAGGGTCTGCCCGCGCAGGTTGACCACCCCACAGACATGCCGATGCCGTTGGGGCATCAGGGTCAACTTGGGCATCTGCAGCACTTCCTGCACCTTGAACACGTTGATCGCGAACAGCTGGCGCCCCGCCAGGCGGAACATCAGGATTTCCAGGCGATTCTCGCCCACCAGTTGGGTGCGTTGATTTACCGAGTCGAGAATGCCAGCCATTGCGTACTCCTGCCTGTGATTCGATGCCGTGCCGCCGGGGCCATGGTTGCGAGGTTATCGACCGTCCTGCGGATAACCCCAGCATAGCTGCTGGCCGCCCGTCGAGTTTGGTGAGGTCACCGCCGGCGAACCCGCAGAAATGGCCGCGAGCCATCATGCCTGGCCACTTACCGGGGCGCCAGTCGTCGCACCGTTCGGCTAGGTGACCCTTAGTCCCCCTTAGGGGAAACCCCTATTTCGCCCCCCGGCACTGCCTTCTATCGTCAGTCCATTCTGATCTAACGAGGGAGCGCGCCCGTGTTCGCCTACCTGACACTGTGGCTCGGCCTTGTCGCCGTTGTGGCCGGTCTGGCTCTGGGGCTGCCCTGGGTGAGCGCCGGCGCCAGTGCCTTGGCGGCCCTGGCCGCGCTGTTTCTGCGGCCGCGCAGCACGCTGCAACCGGCGCTTGGGCTGCCACCCGAAGCACCCGCGGCCGTGGCGACGGCCGAGCCCCTGTTGATCGAGGTGCTGCCGGTCTGGCAGCAGCAGCTGGGGTTGGTCCGCCAGCTGGTACAGGACAATATCCGCCAGCTGTTCGAGCGCTTCGCCGAACTGTCCCAGCGCTTGGAGCACAGCCTCTCCCGCTCCGACAGCGTGACTGGCGGCTCTGGCCTGGCCGACAGCCTGCGCCAGGCCCACGGGCGCCTCGACGAGGTGGTGGCCGCCTTCCACAGTGGCAGCGAACGCAAGCGCGCACTGCTGAGCACCATCGGCCACCTCAATACCTACGCCAGCGAGCTGCAGGGCATGTCCAAGCATGTCCAGGCCATCGCCAGCCAGACCAACCTGCTGGCATTGAATGCGGCTATCGAAGCGGCCCGTGCCGGCGAATACGGCCGCGGCTTCTCGGTGGTCGCCGACGAGGTGCGCAAGCTCTCCACCCTGTCCGCCGAAACCGGCCTGCGCATGGGCGAGAAGGTCACCGAGATCAACCAGGCCATTCGCTCCACCGTGGCCGCTTCCGAGGAATTGTCCCAGAGCGAGCAGAGCAACCTCGATTACCTCGACCAGGTCACCGGCCAGGTCATGCAGGGCCTGAGCGCCAGCCTGGAAGAACTCACCGCCACGGCCCAGCAGCTGCAACAGGACACCCGCACCACCCAGAGCACCCTGCAGGAGATCGTCGTCGGGCTGCAGTTTCAGGACCGCAGCGATCAGATGCTCGATCACCTGCAGCTCGACATCCAGCGCCTGCACCGGGCCGTGCAGGACCAGGATGCCAGCCTGGCTCAACCGCAACGCTGGCTCGACGAGCTGCGCAGCCAATTCACCACGGACGAAGAGCGTCGGGGTTCGGGCAATAGCACGAGCAACGCGCACGACGACGTGACCTTTTTCTGACCCGGAGCGCTTTATGGCCAAGACCATTCTTATCGTCGACGACTCGATGTCGATGCGTCAGCTGGTGAAAATGACCCTCACGGGCGCCGGCCACCAAGTGATCGAGGCCGTCGACGGCCGCGACGCCCTGGAGAAGCTCACCGGACAGAAGATCAACCTGATCATCAGCGACGTGAACATGCCCAACCTGGACGGCATCGGCCTGGTCAAGGCGCTCAAGGCCCGTAGCGAATACCGCTTTACCCCCATCGTCATGCTCACCACCGAAAGCGAGCAAGGCAAGAAGGCCGAGGGTCAGGCCGCTGGCGCCAAGGCCTGGATCGTCAAACCCTTCCAGCCCCAGCAACTGCTGGCGGCCGTCGACAAGCTGGCCAGCTGACATGTTCGCCCTCGACCACGATGATCGCTGCGAACCGGCCCGTCTCTGCCCCCAGGGCAACCTGACCATCTATGAAGTCAAGGAAGCCCACGGGCTGCTGCTCGCCTTGCTCGAGGCGCAACCGCCCCGGCACTGGCAGCTGGATATGAGCGCGGTGGACGAGGTGGACAGCGCCGGCGCCCAGTTGCTGCTGGCCCTGCACCGGCACCTGAGCGACCTGGGCGGCCACCTGACCCTGAGCCGGCCCAACGCCGCGCAGCTGGAGTTGTTCGAGCTGCTCAGGCTGCAGGCCCTTTACCCCGACGTGCTACCCGCACCGAGCTGAGCAGGGAGATCCGCATGCTCAATGCCGAACAATGGACCCAGCTGCTGCAGAGCTTTCTCGAGGAAGCGCGCGATCTGGCCAAGCAGGCCGAGGCACACCTGCTGCAGCTAGACGAGGTGCCCGACGACGAGGAAGCGATTAACGGCCTGTTTCGCGCCATGCACACCCTCAAAGGCTCGGCCGGGCTGTTTTCCCTGACCCCGCTGGTGAGCTTTACCCATCACCTGGAAAGCCTGCTGATGGCCGTGCGCGATGGCGAACGGCGCCTGAGCCCTGGGCTGATTTCCCTGATGCTGCGCTGCCTGGACGAAATCGCCTCGATGGTCGAGTTGATCGACGTGGCCAGCGGCGAACTGGCGGTCGACGACGCGCACCAGGCCCAGCTACTGGCCGAACTGGAGCATGAATTGGGTGCGGACGCCCCGCAGCTGCCCAGCCCGATAACGCGCCACGGGGTGCTGGAAAAGACCGCCGCCGGCAACCGGCTGAATGCCTGGCATATCTCCCTGCGCTTTCATCCGGACCTGCTGCGCAATGGCTTCGACCCCGCGGCGTTCGTCCGCTACCTGGGTCGTCTCGGTGAAATCCTGCACTTGGAAACCCTGGACGAGGCACTGCCCGCACTGGTCCAGATGGATCCGGAAAGCTGTTACCTGGGCCTGGAAATCGCCCTGAGCAGCCAGGCCGGCAAAAGCGAGATCGAAGAGGTCTTCGAATTTATCCGCGACTTCTGCAGCCTGCGCATCCTGCCCCCCGACAGTGCCCTGGACGACTACCTGGCGCTGATCCACGCGTTGCCGGAGACCGAGGCGCGTCTGGGACAGATACTGGTCGCCAGCGGTCTGCTGACCGAACACGAACTGAACCTGGGCCTGGCCCGGCAGGCCCGGGAAGAAGGCGAGCCGAAGCCGCCACTGGGCGCCGTGCTGGTGGAAGAAGGCGTGGTCGCGCCGCAGGCGGTCAATGCCGCCCTGCTCAAGCAACAGGCCAGCCGTGAACGGCGCACCCAGGAAAGCAGCCAGATCCGTGTGCCGGCGCAGAAACTCGACGAGCTGATCAACCTGGTCGGCGAGCTGGTGATCAGCGCCGCCGGCGCGCAGCTGCGCGCCCAGGCCCAGGGCGATGCCGGCTGCATCGAAACCACCCAGACGGTCAACCAGCATGTCGAGCTGATCCGCGAGGTGGCGCTCAAGTTGCGCATGATCGAAATCGGCGACACCTTTAACCGCTTTCAGCGCGTGGTGCGCGACGTCAGCCAGCAGCTGGGCAAGGATATCCGCCTGCAGATCCAGGGCGCCGACACCGAGCTGGACAAGTCGGTGATCGACAAGCTCGGCGACCCCCTGACCCATCTGGTGCGCAACGCCATCGACCACGGCATCGAGTCCGCCGAGGCGCGCCTGGCGGCGGGCAAGCCGGCCGAGGGGCAGCTGCGCCTGAACGCGTACCACGAATCGGGGATGATAGTGCTGGAGGTCAGCGACGACGGCCGCGGCCTCAACACCGCGCGCATCCGCGAAAAAGCCATCGCCCGCGGGCTGCTGGACGCCCAGGCGAGCTGGCCGGAGGCGGACATTCACGCGCTGATCTTCGCCGCCGGATTCTCCACCGCCGACAGCGTCTCCGACCTGTCCGGTCGCGGGGTCGGCCTGGACGTGGTGCGCAGCGCTATCGACGCCCTGCGCGGCAGCATCGAGATCGACTCGCGTCCGGGCCAGGGTTGCACCTTCCGCATCCGCCTGCCGCTGACCCTGGCGATCATCGACGGCTTTCTGGTCAGCCTGGGCGAGGCCTTCTATGTCATCCCCCTGGACCTGGTCACCGAGTGCATGGAAATCGCCGCCGACCAGTTGGACGGCCAGACCTGTGGCTACCTCAGCCTGCGCGGCAAGCCCCTGCCCTGCATCGACCTGGGCAAGCATTTCGCCAGTCCGGCCAGCGACGCCAAGCGTCGCAATATCATCGTTATCAGCCAGGGTCGGCAGCAGGCCGGGCTGGTGGTCGATCACCTGCACGGTGAATTCCAGACCGTGATCAAGCCCCTGGGCCTGATGTTCCAGCACCTGCAGGGTATCGGCGGCTCGACCATTCTGGGCTCAGGGCGGATCGCCCTGATCCTCGATATCCCCAGCCTCTTGCGGCATCTACAGACCCAGATCGAAGCCGGCGGCGGTGAAGCGCGTCCGCGGCTTTCCCACGACATGCAGGGCAACACGGAGACATACCCATGAGCTTTATCAGCAATATGAAAATCGGCGTGCGCCTGATCGCAGGCTTTGTACTGGTGGTACTGCTGACCGTGGCCGTCGGGCTGCTGGGCATTCGCAACCTGGGCCAGGTTAACGACCTGTCCGATTTGATGTACAGCCGCGACCTGGTGGGTCTGAATGACATGCAGACCGCCAATTATCACCTGATCGTGGCCGGCCGCACGCTGCGCACCACCCTGCTGGCCGCCACGCCCGAGGAGCGCGATGCGGCGGCCCAGGCCACCCGCAAGGCCCTGGAGGACACCAAGGCCACGGTGGAAAAGGCCAAGGCCAGCTTTCACAGTGCCGAAGCCAAGGCGGTGGTCAACCGCCTGGATCAGCCCCTGCTGGTGTACGAAGGCCTGCTTAATGAGATGCTCGCGTTACACCTGGCGTCCGGGCAGCTGCAGACCCGCTCCGAGGTCGGCGACAAGCTGCCCGCCCTCGTGCAGCAAGGGCGTATCGTCGACGACCTGATGACCGAAGCCACTGATTTTCGCCGCGCGCGCGCCAGCGAGTCGAACGACCAAATCAGCGAAATCTACCTGAGTTCGCGCACCCAGATGATCGCCCTGATCGTTATCGCCGCCGTGCTCGGCTTCGCCATCGGCGTGCTGATCACCCGCAGTATCACCCGCCCCCTGGGCCGCGCCGTGTCGGTGGCCGACAGTCTGGCGGCGGGCGATCTGGGAGTCGAGGTGGCCGTCACCAGCAAGGACGAGACCGGCCAGTTGCTGGGGGCCATGCAGCAGCTGACCGAACGCCTGCGCAGCATCCTGGGCGATGTGCGCAGCTCGGCCGACTCGCTGTCCTCGGCCTCCGAGGAAGTCAGCGCCACCTCCCAGTCCCTCAGCCAGGCGGCCAGCGAACAGGCGGCCAGCGTCGAGGAGACCACCGCCTCGGTGGAACAGATGTCTGCCTCCATCGCCCAGAACACCGACAGCGCCAAGGTCACCGACGGTATCGCCGGCAAGGCCGCCAACGACGCGGTCCAGGGCGGCGGCGCGGTGCGCGACATGGTGGTGGCCATGAAACAGATCGCCGACAAAATCGGCATCATCGACGACATCGCTTACCAGACCAACCTGCTGGCCCTGAACGCCGCCATCGAAGCGGCCCGCGCCGGGGACCACGGCAAGGGCTTCGCTGTGGTCGCCGCCGAGGTGCGCAAGTTGGCCGAGCGCAGCCAGGTGGCGGCCCAGGAAATCGGCGGGGTGGCCAGCAACAGCGTGCAGCTGGCCGAGCAGGCCGGCAAGCTGCTGGACCAGATCGTGCCGAATATCCAGAAGACCTCCGACCTGGTGCAGGAGATCACCGCCGCCTCCCAGGAGCAGAGCAGCGCAGCCGGGCAGATCAATATCGCCATGGGCCAGATGAACCAGATCACCCAGCAGAACGCCTCGGCGTCCGAGGAACTGGCCGCCACCGCCGAGGAGATGAACGCCCAGGCCAGCCAGCTGCAGGAACTGATCAGCTACTTCCAGCTCGACACGGCCCAGTCCGCGGCGCCAGGCAAAGCCGCCTCCCGTGCCAAGCCCCCGGCCACCCCTGCCCGGCCGGCGCACAAAGCCGCCAAGCCCCTGGCCAACGAAAGCCAGTTCGTCAATTTCAACTAGAGGGTCGCACCATGAACCTGCCTCAGACCCTCGAACCGACCGACCACAATGCGGGCACCTCCAGCGTCCAGCACCTGTCCTTTCGCGTGCGTCAGGCACGTTATGCCCTGCCCATCGAAGGGGTGCGAGAGATCATCGAGTACGGCGCCATCACGGCCGTGCCGATGATGCCGCCCTTTATCCACGGGGTGATCAACCTGCGCGGCAACGTGGTGCCGGTGCTCGACCTGGCGGCGCGCTTCGGCTTCGAGCTGACGCAACCGGGCAAGCGCACCTGCATCGTGATCATTGAACTGGAACAGGACGAACAGCAGCAGCGTATCGGTCTGGTGGTCGATGCCGTGGATGCGGTGCTGGATATCGACGCCCGCGACGTCGAACCCGCGCCGCCCTTCGGCGCCGGCATCCGCACCGACTTTATCGCCGGCATGGCCCGCGACGAACAGGGCTTCACCATCATCCTGGATGTGCGCCGGGTGCTGTCCCTGGACGATATCCGCCACCTCAGTCTGGCCATGGCCAGTCCATGAGTGCCCAGGGCCTGCTGCCCCTGACCGATGCCGACTTCCGCCGGCTGCAGACGCTGATGGCCGAGGTCTCTGGCATCCGCCTGAACGAGCAGAAACGCTCGTTGGTGGCGGGTCGGCTGATGCAGCGTTTGCGCGCCCATGGCCTGCACAGCTACGGTGCCTATGTGGAGCTGCTGGATACACCCCACCAGCAGCAGGAACGGCGCCTGATGATCGACCTGCTGACCACCAACGAAACCTATTTCTTTCGCGAGCCGCAGCATTTCGCCTTTCTCGCCCAGTGGTTCGACCAGCGCCGCGAACCCACGCGCCTGTGGAGCGCGGCCTGCTCGTCGGGCGAGGAGCCCTACAGCCTGGCCATGGTGGCCAGCGAGCACGCCCGCACGGCCTGGTCGATCCTGGCCAGCGACCTGAGCCAGCGCATGCTGGAAAAAGCCGGCCAGGGCATTTATCACCTGGACCAGACGCGGCACTTCCCCACCGGCTGGCTGAAACGCTATTGCCTGCGCGGGATCGAGGAGATGGAGGGCTGCTTCGTCATCCACAGCGCGCTGCGCGACAAGGTGCGGTTGCGCGAGATCAACCTGACCCGTCCATTGCCCAAGGACCTGGGCAGCTTCGACCTGATTTTTCTGCGCAATGTGCTGATTTATTTCGAGCCGGCCGACAAGCGCGCCATCATCGAGCGCCTGCTCGAACACCTGAGCGACCGCGGCCTGCTGTTTATCGGCCACGCGGAAAGCCTGCACGGCCTGGACCTGCCGCTGCGCGTGGTGCACCCCTCGGTTTACCAGCGGCCATGACGCACGACCGCTTTCTGCGCCCGGGCGAGTATTTCTTCGGCCGCTGCGAAGGCAGTGTCATCACCCTGCTCGGTTCGTGCGTCGCGGTCACCCTCTGGCACCCGCGCCATCACCTCCTGGCGGTGTCGCATTTCGTGCTGCCCCAGGACCCCGCCGGTACCGGCCTGGACACCCGCTACGCCAACGGCGTGTTCCAGCGCCTGCTGGCCGATATCCAGGACCACGGCGCCCCCGCCCATGAGTACCACAAGGGCCTGTTCGGCGGTGGGCGCCTGGTACGCGGTGACAATGGTCCCATGGGCCGGGTCGGGCTCAACAATATCGACTGCGCCCTCGCGCACTTCCAGAACCTGGGCTGGCCGATCAATCAGCAGGACCTGGATGGCGCGGCCTACCGGCGCCTGCAGGCGGACGGCCGCACCGGCCGAATCAGTTGCCAACGCAGCGCCAGCCTCGGCCACCCCCCAGGACGCTCCCATGATCAAAGTCTTTATCGTCGATGACTCGGCGCTGGTGCGTCAGGTGCTCACCAGCTGCCTGGACCAGCATCCCACGATCAAGGTCATCGGCCAGGCCGCCGACCCGCTGTTCGCCCTGGAAAAAATGCAGCATGACTGGCCGGACGTGCTGGTACTGGATGTGGAAATGCCGCGCATGGACGGCATCACCTTCCTGCGCAAGCTGATGATCGAACGACCGACCCCGGCCATTATCTGCTCGACCCTCACCGAGGCCGGCGCGGCTATTACCCTGGAGGCCCTGGCCGCCGGCGCCGTCGGGGTCTTCACCAAGGCCCGCCTGGGCCTCAAGGACAGCCTGTTGCAGCTGTCCGCCGAACTGATCAGGCAGATCGAAACCGCCGCGCGTTGCCAGCCCCGGGCCCTGCCGAGCCGACTGCCGCCCGTGGCACCCGTGGTGGAGCGGGACAGGCCCGTCACACCGCTCAGCACCACCGAGCGGATCGTCGCCCTGGGCACCTCGACCGGTGGTACCCAGGCCCTGGAGGTGGTGCTGCGCCGCTTGCAGCCCGACTGCCCGGGCATCGTGATCGTCCAGCACATGCCGGAGAAATTCACCGCGGCCTTCGCCCAGCGCCTGGACGGCCTGTGCAGCATCGAAGTGCGCGAGGCCCGGCACCTGGACCGGGTGCGCGCCGGCCTGGCGCTGATTGCCCCGGGTGGCAAGCACATGCAACTTAAACGCAGCGGCGCGCAGTACCTGGTGGAGGTGTTGGACGGGCCGCCCGTCAACCGGCACAAGCCCTCGGTGGATGTGCTGTTCCGCTCGGTGGCCAAGCAAGCCGGCAGCAATGCACTGGGCATCATCATGACCGGCATGGGCGACGATGGCGCCCGCGGTCTGCTGGCCATGCGCGAATCCGGTTCCCGCACCCTGGCCCAGAGCGAGGCCAGCTGCGTGGTGTTCGGCATGCCCAAGGAAGCCCTGCGCCTGGGCGCCGCCGAAGGCAGCGAAGCCCTGGAGCAGCTGCACGCGGTCATCAGCCAGTACGGCCGCGGGCGCTAAGCCGCCCATGCCCAACCCTGGATACACAGGGGTGTGGCCGTGCTGTTTATTTGCCACTTTACGGACCGATGGTCATGCCTGCTGCCAGTTGCGCACTACGCTAATCCGCATGATCACGCCCCAAAAGGGCGCACCTTTGTCACCCTATGGACCAGACCGCTGGTACCGTTCTGGGTTGTATTCCGCGCCATACCGGCAGGCAAGGCGCAGCCAGTTGTTAGGGAAGCTCGTTATGACATGCAGTCTGTTGCTCGCCGATGACCACGCCCTGATCCGCGCGGGTGTGCGTGCCATGATCCAAGACCTCGACGGCTACAGCATCGTCGGTGAAGCAGAGGACGGCCAGCAGGCCGTGGAGATGGCCCGCGAACTGGCGCCAGACATCATTTTGCTGGATATCTCCATGCAGCCGGTCAACGGTTTGCAGGCCCTGCAGAAGCTCGCGCAGAGCTCGCCCAACAGCAAGGTACTGATGCTCTCCATGCACACCGGGGCTGAGATGGTGCTCGACGCCTTGCAAAAAGGCGCCCAGGGCTACCTGCTCAAGGATGCCGCCATAGCCGAACTGCACCTGGCACTGGACGCCGTGCGCCGCGGCGAACGCTACCTCAGCTCGGCGTTACTGCAGCCGATCATCGAACAGGCCATCGCCCGTCCCCAGGGCAAGATCGAGCTGACCCAACGCCAGCTGGAGATTCTGCGCCTGATCAGCCGCGGCGAGTCGACCCGCTCGATCGCCAGCGGCCTGGACCTCAGCGTCAAAACCGTGGAAGCGCACCGTGCCCAGCTGATGAAACGCCTGCAGATCCACGACGTGGCGGGGCTGGTGCTCTATGCCGTGCGCGAAGGCATTATCGGCACGGACGATTGAGACCAGGGGTCCGGGCGCGCAGGGCACGCTTCGCCGTTATTGGGTTCAGGAGCGAAGAGGCCGGTTCTCCTCGCGCCGGTATTCAAGCATCGGGCTCGCCGAGCAGCGGCGAGCCGACCGGCAGGTGCACCCGCAACGCCCGGGACCGGGCGCTAAAACGCATCTGCGTACTCTCGAAAGGCTCGCCGTCCAGGTTCAGGTCCAGGCCTTCGGGCGCATCGACCTGTACCCAGGGCAGGCGCGCGCTCAGGGACACCGACTCCAGCCCGAGAATACCCCCCGACAGCAGGGTACCCAGGGTCCCGACCACGTCCTGGGGTGCGGGAATGATGCAGATATCCAGCAAGCCGTCGTCGACCCGGGCCTGAGGGCACAGCAGATGACCGCCGCCGGCCTGGCGGCCGTTACCGATGCCCAGGGCGAGAAACTCGCCTTCCCAGGCGAAATCCGGCCCGCTGAAGCGACCGAAGGCCGAACGCACCTCGGCGAAACGGCTTAGGCCGGTGAGAAAATAGGCGGCGCCGCCCAACATCTTCTTCAACTCTTCGGAAGTATTGGCCGTGACCTGGGAACCGAACCCTCCGGTGGCCATGTTCAGGAACAGCTGACCATCGACCTCGCCCAGGTCGATCGCGCAGGGCGCCACATCCAGCAAGGCCAGGGCCTCGCTGGGAATCAGCGGAACCGCCGCGGCGCGGGCGAAGTCATTGGCGGTACCCAGCGGCAGCAGCGCCAGGCTGGCCCGGGTGTCGGCCAGCGCCATGGCCTCGGCCACCTCGCGCAGGGTGCCGTCGCCACCGCCGGCGATGATGATCGGATAGTCGGCCTGCAGCGCCTCGTGCACCAGACGCTGGGCATCGCCGCCCTCCCAGGTCAGGCGCACCGCGATCTGCCAGCCGTCCTCGCGCCGCGCCATGACCGCGGCCCGTACCTCCTCGTTCAGGGCCTGTTTACCATGCAGAATCAATAACGCCTTGCGCTCGCCCATCGTTTGCTCCTTGTGCCCCTGATGGGGCCGAGTCTATGTGGACAGCGGCAAACGGGCAAAAGCGCGTTTATCTGCCACGGTCATTGCACAGGCAATACGCGGGGGTACAGATCTTCGCTCAGAACATGCTCAGGCCGGATAGCCGGTAATGGCGCGGATCTTCAGGTACAGGGGCTTGAGCTGCCGGTACATGCGCAGGTAGACCTCGCGGTACAGGCGTTGGTAAATGCGCTGCGCCTCGGCCCCGGGCTGGAACACCGCGCCGACCCGGGTCATGGCGGCGATGGCCGTGGGAAAATCCGGGTGCAGGCCCAGGCCCACCGCGCAGTCGATGGCCGCCCCCAGGCCCGAGGTCTCGTAGGTGTGCGGGCGCTCGGCCGGCAGGCCGAAGATATCCGCGGTCAGCTGCATGGCCGCGTCGCTCTGGGAGCCACCACCGGAAACCCGCAGCCGGATAATGGGCGTGCCCGAACGCTTTTCGATGCGTTCCTTGCCCTGGCGCAGGGCATAGGCCAGGCCTTCGAGAATCGCCCGGTACAGGTGCGCGCGGGTGTGCACGTCGCCGAAGCCGATGATCGAGCCCTTGGCCTCCAGCCCCGGCTCGCGAATGCCCGGCGACCAGTAGGGCTGCAGCATCAGGCCCATGGAGCCGGCCGGCACGCTGTCGACCAGCTCGTCGAACAGCGCCTCGGGGGCGACCCCCAAGGCCTTGGCCCGCTGCATTTCACGCAGGCCGAACTCTTGCTTGAACCAGCTGACCATCCAGAAACCACGGTAGATCATCACCTCGGTGTTGTAGTGATCGGGAATCGCCGAGGGGTACGGTGGAATCAGCGGGATGATTTCCAGGTACTTGGCCCGCGTGGTGTTGATGGTCGCGGTGGTGCCGTAGGACAGGCAGGCCGTACCGGGCTCCAGGCCACCGGCGCCGAGCACCTCGCAGGCCTTGTCGGCGCCGGCGGCGATCAGCGGCAGGCCCTCGGGTATTCCGGTCAGGCGGCTGGCCTCGGCGGTGATACGGCCCAGCAGCTCGCCCGGCTTGCGCAGCTCGGGCAACTGCTCCTGGCGCAGTGGCATGGCCAGCCATTTCCAGTCCCGCGGTGCGGCCCAGCGCAGGCGTTTGTAGTCGAACGGCAGGTAACCCACGCAGCAGGCCAGGGAATCGACGTACTGACCGATCAGCCGATGGGTCAGAAACCCCGAAAGCAGCAGCAGCTTGTAGGTATCGGCCCAGACCTGCGGCTGGTGCTGGGCGATCCAGTTCACCTCGGCCTGGGCGCGGAAATAGTTCACCGTGGCTTCGGCGCCGATCAGCTTGAACAGCCAGCCCCAAGGCCCCTTGATCCGCCCGCGGACCTCGGCCCGGCGCTGGTCCAGCCAGAGCATGGCCGGGCGCAACGCCGCCCCCTGGGCATCGACATTGATCACGGTGCCACGCTGGGTGGTCAGGGACACGCCCTTGATCAGCCCGCGGTCGATATCGACGGCCTGCCACAGACGCCGACAGGCTTCGCCCAGGTTCTGCCAATAATACTCGGGGTCCTGTTCGGCCCAGCCCGGCTGGCTGGAGTAATAGGCCTGCAGCTCCACCTTGCCCTTGCCCAGCAGGTTGCCCTGGAGGTCGAACAGCAACGCCCGCACGCTCTGGGTGCCATTATCGATGGCCAGCAGGTAGCTTTTCTCGCTCAAGGCACAACCCCTTTCTTGTCGTTTCGCTTCGTTCGAGTGATCACCAGCCATGCGTCGTAAACCGAGCGGGACCTGTACTCCCCAGCTCTATGAGGTTGCCGGCAGGCTGTAACAGGCCTGCCAGAGCGCCAGGTAACGCTGCTGTTCCTGCTCCCAGCGAGCCTCGTCCCAGCCCAGGCGCGCCTGGCACAAGGCGCGAATGCGCGGCAGCTCGGCGGCCGCGCCGCCTGGCAGCAACAGGCCCAGGCGGGTGCGGCGCAGCAGCAGGTCGTCCAGGTGCAGCACCAGTTCGTGCTCGCAGGCAAAGACCAGCTCGGCACCGAGCGTCTGGCTGGCGCCCACTGGCTCGCGACCCGCCTCGCCCAGCTCGTGGAACAGGGTCGCCAGCCGCGGCCACGCCCGGCCGTAGCGCCCGCGCAAGCGGCGTTGCTGAACCGGTTCCAGATGCGCCACAGGCACCTCCGTCAGCGGCGCGAATACCGCGCCGCCCGCATCCTCGAAGGGCCGTCCGAGCATCGACGCGCAGGCGCGCAGCACCTCCAGGGCCAGCGGACGGAAGGTGGTCAGCTTGCCGCCGGCCAGGGTCACGCTCCCCGGTTCGAGCCAGAGCGCATGTTCGCGGGTCTCGTCCGAGGGCCGGGTGCCCGCCGCGCCGCTGCGGATGACCGGACGCACCCCGGCCCAGGTCGAGAGTACATCCCGTGCCTCGATACGCGCCGCCGGAAACTGCTGGGCGCAGGCGGCCAGCAGGTACTCGACCTCGTGCGCGGCGATGCGCGCCTCCTGGTCCAGGTCCTGATCATGATCCAGGTCGGTGGTGCCGATCACCGTGGCGCCTTCCCAGGGAAAGACGAACACCGGCCGACCATCTTGTCCATGCATAAAAGTAAAAGCCTGGGCCAGGGGCAGGCGCCAGGCCGGCAGCAGCAGGTGGCTGCCGCGCAGCGGGCGGATGCGCACGGGTTGATCGGGCGCGCGAAGGCGGTCGCTCCAGGCGCCGGTGGCCTGGACCACCACCCGACTGTCGAAACGCAGCTGCCGGCCGCTTTCGCCATCCTCGGCCAGCAGCCCGACCACCCGCTCGCCCTCGCGGCACAGCTCGACCACGCGCAGGCCATTGAGCGCCTCGCCGCCTTCGGCCCGCGCCTCGCCCAGCACCCGCAGCACCAGGCGCGCATCGTCGGTAATGGCATCGGCGAAGCGCGAGCCGCCCAACAGCTTTTGCTCCTGCAGCCCCGGCGCCAGGTAACGCAACTGCTGCAGGGCGTGATACTGGTGGTTGCGTTTGCCGGCCAGGGCGTCGTACAGCGCCAGCAAACCGCCGAACACCCGGGGGCCGGGAAAGGCGCCGCGGTAATGGGCGAAGATAAAGCTCAGGGGCTCGACCAGGCCCGGCGCTTCGTGCAGCAAACGCTCACGCTCGTGCACCGACTCGCGGGTCAGACGCAGCTGACCCTTGGCGATATAGCGCAGCCCGCCGTGGATCATTTTCGACGAGCGGCTGGACGTGCCCCAGGCAAAATCCCGCTGCTCGAGCAGCAGGCATTTCCAGCCACGCCGCGCCGCCTCGCGCAAGATACCGGCGCCGCAGATGCCGCCGCCGACCACGATCACATCCCATTGGCAGGCGGCCAGCGCCGGCAGGGCCTCGGCGCGCCAGGCGGCGTTCCAGGCACTCACGGCTGCAGCAGCACGCCGGGATTCAACCGGCGCTCGGGGTCGAAATGCAACGCCAGGGCCTGCAGCGCGGCCATGCCCAGCGCGCCCTTTTCCACCGGCAGGTAGGGCGCGTGGTCACGGCCCACGCCGTGCTGGTGGCTGATGGTGCCCCGGTTCTCGACTATGGTGCGACTGGCCGCCTGCTTGAGGCATTGCCAGCGCGCCAGCGTGGCGGCGTAGTCCTCGGCCGGGCGGAACACATAGGTGGTGTACAGGCTCGAGCCCTGGCCGTAGACGTGGGAGATATGGGTGAACACGTGCACCGGCTCACCCGCCAGGGCCTCGCGCAGGCTGTGCTCGATCAGGTTCATCAGCTTGTCGACATTGCGCCAGTCGGTGGCCGTTTCCAGGGTGTCCACCGCATAGCCGGCCTGCCAGAGGCCTTCGCGCAGGTAGGGAAAGCGAAAGCGGTTTTCCGCCCACTTCTTGCCCAGCAGGGTGCCGGTAAACAGTCCACCGAAACCTCTGAGCAGCTTCTTGGCCTGTTTGAGCGAGGCGGCGTTCTGTGTGCGGTTACCGGTGACGCCGAAGGTCAGCATGCACTTGCCGGCGCGGGCGCCGCGCAGCGCCAGGTATTTTTCCAGCAGGGCGATCTGCTCGGGGTGGCCGGCCAGGGCCAGCTGGGTCTCGGTCTCGATCGCATTGGACAGACGCAGCATGGACAGCGGCACCCGCGCCTGGGTCAGGCTGCGGATGGCCTTCAGCGCCTGCGTCCAGGTGGGCAGGAACACCGCGTAAAAGCGTTCCTGCTCGGCCAGGGCGGTGATGCGCACCTTGACTTCGGTGATCACCCCGAAACGCCCCTCCGAGCCCATCACCACCTCGCGCAGGTCGGGGCCGGCGGACGAGGCCGGGAAGCTGGGGATCGGCAAGGTGCCGGCAAAGGTCTCCAGGGTGCCGCCAGCGAACAGCTGCTCGATGCGCCCATAGCGCAGCGACTGCTGGCCGCTGGAGCGGCTGGCCACCCAGCCGCCCAGGGTCGACAGCTCCCAGGACTGGGGGAAATGCCCCAGGGTGTAGCCGCGGGCACGCAACTGGCTTTCCACCTGGGGGCCGTTGGCGCCGGGGCCGAAGGTGGCGATCAGGCTGTCCTCGTCCAGCTCGACCAGCCGGTTCATGCGCGCCAGGGACAGGGTCAGCACCGGCCGCTCGCCGGCCTGCGGGTTGATATGCCCGGCCACCGAGGTGCCGCCGCCGTAGACGATCAGGGTCACGTCCTCGGCGCCGGCCCAGGCCAGCAGCTCGCGCACCTGGGCGGCGGTTTCCGGGTAGGCCACGCCGTCGGGAAATACGCCGAAATCCCCGGCGCGCATGGCCAGCCAGTCCGGCAGGCTCTGGCCGCGGGCATGCCGCACGCGGTCCTCGGCCGCCGTGACGACCAGAGGATGAGCCGCCAGGCGCGAGAGTGGCACCCGGGCCAGCACGCTGGCCAGGTCGGCATCCGCCAGGCGCCGGCCAGGGCCGATGCGCGCCGCCAGAAAACCCGCCCCATGGGCCGGCAGTTCCACCACCGTGGCCTCGTCGCCCCATCCGTTCCAACGCCGCATGCCCTTCTCCTCGTTCTGCCACAAGCCGGTTTCGAACCCTCTTCGGGGCTGCCTATACTAGCCGGCCCGGGCCCGGCGTCACTGTCGGATCGGGACAGGCCGGGGTGCCAATCGAGCCAGCCGCCCCCAACGACCAGACCCATAAGAAAACGCCATGCACACCCTGGGCTACAGCTCCATCCCCGCCATCCAGCAGTACCTCAAGCATGCCGAAAGCCTGGGGCTGGCCTGCGCCGACGCCCTGGCGGCGGCCGGCCTGCGTGCCGAGGACCTGCAGGACAGCAGCCGGCGGATCCCGGGCGCGGTGCTGCAGAAACTGCTGCGCCATCTGCTCGATGCCTCGGGCGACCCCCTGTTCGGCCTGCACTCGGCGCGCTTCGTCCAGCCCGGCTCCTACAGCGTGCTGGGCTATATCACCATGAACTGCGCGACCCTGGGCGAGGCCATGAGCCGCATCGTGCCCTACGAGAAACTGGTCGGCGACATGGGCACCAGCCGCCTGGACATGCGCGGCGAGGATGTCGTGCTGTCCTGGCACTGCCGTTACGACGACCCCCTGGTGCGCCGCCAGATGGTCGACAACGTGCTGGCCTCCTGGCTGCTCTACGCCCGCTGGCTCGGCGACAGCGCCTATTCGCCCCGAGAGGTCTGGCTGGAACACGGCCTGACGGATGGCGCGCAAGCCCTTGCCTACGCCGAACTGTTCGGCTGCCCGGTGCGGTTCGAGCAGCCCCTGAGCGCCCTGCTGATCCCCCAGGCCTACCTGGCCCTGCCCCTGCGCCAGGGCGATGCCAACCTGCTGCGCACCCTGGAGGAGCACGCCCTGGGCCTGATGGCCGGACTGGACGGCGACGAGCCCCTGCCACTGCGGGTGAAGAACGCCCTGCGCCTGCTGCTCAAGGACGGCCTGCCACGCAAGGAACGGGTGGCCGAGAAATTCGCCATGACCCTGCGTACCCTGCAGCGCCACCTGCAGCAGGCCGGTACCAGCTACCAGGCGATTCTCGACCAGCTGCGCCAGGAACTGGCCGAGCACTACCTGCTGCGCAGCGACCTGAGCATCCAGGACATCGCCCATTACCTGGGCTTCACCGAACCGCGCTCCTTTCACCGCAGTTTCAAGCTGTGGACCGGCATGACCCCGGGCGAATACCGCGAACGGCAGGGCAAGACTTGACGAACAATCGAACACAGCGCTATTGATAGGCCAGTGCGCCCGGAACGGCGTCGAAAATATCCACAATGCGACCCTCGGCTGGGGTGCATTGCGGGATTCTCGGCTTTACTTGAATGGCGTCCTGCTGCCAACCCATACACCCATCAGCACTGTTGTCATGGCTCGGAGAGCCATTGTGATGCGCTTACGCTCGGAGAGCTTTCTATGCGCTTGCACCCTGTCCCCCGTCCGTTCGCGACGGGTCCCCGCGAGACCCAATCCCCCTTTGCATCGGGCCCGTGGCGCCCCCGCCCCGCGCGCGGCCGCCGGCCCCGGCGACAAAGCTGATACGGCTCGATCGACACCCTGAAGCACAACCCCCAGGGTCGCCGTGAGCCTCTGCAGTCCATCGCTTTTCGATCGGTGTGGCTCGACCCCTCCATTCCGTTTCGCCCGTACGCACCGGATGCGCAGGCGAAGCACCGCGAGGAGCATTTCCATGAGCCTGTTTATTCCCTGCATCATCGCCGGTGGCGCGGGCACCCGCCTGTGGCCGGTTTCGCGTGAAGCCCTGCCCAAGCCCTTTATGCGCCTGGCCGACGGCGACAGCCTGCTGCAGAAGACCTTTCGCCGAGCCGCCCGCCTGGAAGGTGCCAGCCGCCTGTTGACGGTGACCCACAAGGACCTGTTTTTCAGCACCCTGGACCAGTACCGGCCGGTCAATCCCGGCGCGCTGAGCCTGGATTTCCTGCTGGAACCCTGCGGACGCAATACCGCACCGGCCATGGCCGCCGCCGCGCTGCACGTGACGCGGCTGTATGGCCCCGACAGCGTGCTGCTGATGCTGCCAGCCGATCACCTGATCGAGGACGACCTGGCCTTTGCCGAAGCCGTGACCCGCGCCCGGATGCTGGCCGAGCAGGGCCTGTTGGTGACCTTCGGCATCCAACCGACCCATGCCAACAGCGGCTTCGGCTATATCGAGCAGGGCGAGGCACTGGCCGACGGGGCGTTTCGGGTCAAGCGCTTCGTGGAGAAACCCGCAGTGGACACCGCCGAAACCTACCTGGCCGGCGGTGAGCACCTGTGGAACGCCGGCCTGTTCTGCTTCCGGGCCGACCGCCTGCTGCAGGAGCTGCAGCTGCATGCTCCGGAGCTGCTGAGCGCGGTCGAGGCCTGCCTGAGCGAAAGCCGCAGCAGCAACGCCGCCCAGGCCCAGCAGTGCGAACTGAACGCCAGCTTGTTCGCCCTGGTCCCGGATATTTCCATCGACTATGCCCTGATGGAGCACTCCAGCCAGGTGGCTGTCGTGCCCTGCACCTTCGGCTGGCGCGATATCGGCTCCTGGCAGAGCCTGGGCGAGCTGACCCCCGCGGATGCCGACGGCAACCGCATCCAGGGCGAGGCCGTGCTGCACCGGGTCAGCAACTGCTATTTCCACTCGTCCAAACGCCTGATAGGCGCGGTGGGCATCGACAACCTGATCGTCGTCGACACCCCGGATGCCCTGCTGATCGCGGACGCCCGGCACGTCCAGGACGTGCAACTGCTGACCCGCGAACTCAAGCAGCGCGGCCACCAGGCCTACCGCCTGCACAGCACCGTGGCGCGGCCCTGGGGCAACTACACCGTGCTGGAGGAAGGCAGCCGCTTCAAGATCAAGCGCATCGTGGTGCAACCCGGCGCCTCGCTGTCCCTGCAGATGCACCACCACCGCAGCGAGCACTGGATAGTGGTCAACGGCATGGCCCGGGTGACCAACGGCGAGCGCGATTTCATGCTGGACACCAACGAGTCGACCTTTATTCCCGCCGGGCACCAGCACCGCCTGACCAACCCCGGTGTGATCGACCTGGTGATGATCGAGGTGCAGAGCGGCGAGTACCTGGGCGAGGACGATATCGTGCGTTTCAACGATATCTACGGCCGGGTCCCCGAGGCGCTGGTCCAGGCCAGCTAAAAACCTTTATTGCCCGTCCTGCGGTGCGGCGGCCTCACCCCAGCAGTTCGCTCAAGGGAATGAAATCGACCGAATCGCCCTCGGCCAGGGTCGTGCCTTCGCGCACTTCCACCAGACCCTGGGCCCAGGCCGCGCTGCGCAGCACAGCCGAGCTCTGGTTCGGGTAGAGCACCGCGCGCCCCTGCTCCAGACGCCCGCGCAGGTATTCGCGGCGACTGCCCGCCTTGGGCCAGGCGAAACCGGCCGGTACCGGCATTTTAAGCGGCGCCACCTCCTGCATACCCAATCGCCTGAGCAGATAAGGCCGCGCCAGCAAGGCGAAGGTGACCAGGGTCGAGGCCGGATTGCCCGGCAGGCCGATCACCGGCACGCCTCGGAACTGTCCGCAGGTCAGGGGCTTGCCGGGCTTGATCGCCAGCTTCCAGAGCGCCAGCTCGCCTTCCTCGCGCAAGGCCAGGCCCAGTACGTCCGCTTCCCCCACGGACACTCCGCCGGTGGAGAGAATCAGGTCCACATCGTCCAACTCGCCCAGCCGGCGGCGGGTCTGCGCCAGGTCGTCGGGCAGAATACCGATATCCAGCACCGCGCAGCCCAGGCGCTGCAACCAGCTGCTAAGCAGGCTGCGGTTGCTGTTGTAGATCTGCCCAGGCCCCAGGGGCAGTCCCGGCTCGACCAGCTCGTCGCCGGTCGACAGCAGCGCCACCCGGGGACGCCGCAGCAGGCTCACGCGGGCCATGCCCAGGGACGCCGCCAGGCCCAGTTCCACCGGGCCCAGGCGGCTGCCGGCCGGCAGC
>JAZKHB010000010.1:135172-161187 GCA_040385585.1 Pseudomonadota bacterium
TGGCTGAAACGCACCCGGCCATCGGCCAGCACTTCGGCGTTTTCCTGCATCTCCACGCTGTCCGCACCCTCGGGCAGCGGCGCGCCGGTAAAGATCCGCGCGCAGGTGCCCGGCTGCAACGGCGCGGGCGCCTGCCCGGCGAAGATCCGCTGGCTCACCGCCAGGGGCTGCGCGCGGCAATCGGCCTGACGCAGGGCATAACCGTCCATGGCGCTGTTGGGCCAGGGCGGCAGGTCGAAGGTGGCGATCAGGGGCTCGGCCAGCACGCGGCCCTGGGCATCGGCCAGGGCCACGGATTCGCGCTCGAGGATGGGCGCCGACTCGGCCCATTCCAGCAGGCGCGCCAAGGCCGCTTCCATGGGCAGCAAGGCCGAGGCCCCGCTCATCCGCGCGACTCACAGGCCGGGCCGGCTTTGAGGTGCGCGACGAAATTGCACGGCCGGTGCCGGGCATCCAGCTGCTCGGCCAGGATGCCGTCCCAACCGGTGCGGCAGGCATTGGTCGAACCCGGCAGGCAGCAGACCAGGGTACCGTTGGCCAGCCCGGCCAGGGCCCGGGACTGGATGGTCGAGGTGCCGATATCGGCCAGCGAAATCTGCCGGAACAACTCGCCGAAACCGTCCACCTGCTTGTCCAGCAGGCAGGCCACCGCTTCCGGCGTGCTGTCGCGGCCGGTAAAGCCGGTGCCGCCGGTGATCAACACGACCTGCACCTGGTCCTCGGCGATCCAGGTGGCGACCTGGGCGCGGATTTTATACAGGTCGTCCTTGAGCAGCACCCGCGCGGCGAGCCGATGGCCGGCCGCGGTCAGCCGGTCGACGAATAGCTGGCCGGAGGTGTCGGTGTCCAGCGAGCGGGTGTCGCTGACGGTCAGCACGGCGATATTGAGGGCTACGAAGGGTATTTCAGCCTTGGCTTGCATAGGCTCGATCCGGTTGTGAGAGAGGCAGCTCGGTGTTATATCACAGGCCCCAGCCCCCTTCAGCGCCTGCCGGAAGCCTCGCCATGAGCGAAACGATCGCCCTGCCCCCCTGCTCCGTGCTGTTGCTGGCCGGTGGTCGCGGCCAGCGCATGGGCGGCCAGGACAAGGGCCTGCTGACCTGGCGTGACCTGCCGCTGATCGCGCACCTGCACCGGCTGACGCGCGGATTGACCGACGACCTGATCATTTCCTGCAACCGCAACGTCGAGCGCTACGCCGCCTTCGCCGACCACCTGGTGCAAGACGAGGATGGGCAGTTTTCCGGGCCGCTGGCCGGTATCCGGGCCGGCCTGGCCGTGGCCCGTCACGCCTATCTCCTGGTACTGCCGTGCGACGCCCCACGGCTGGACGCGCCCCTGCTGCAGGCCTTGCGCCAAGCCGCCCTCGCCCATCCCGGCAAACCCGTGATGCTGCGCCAGGGCTCCCAGTGGGAGCCGCTGTTCAGCCTGATTCCCGCCAGCCTCGGCGAAGCGCTGGAGCAGGCCTGGCAAGCCGGCGAGCGAAGCCCACGGCAGCTGCTACTGGCACTCGGCGCCGTAGCCCTGGATTGCCCCAGCGCCGACCCACGCCTGGCCAACCTCAACACCCCGGAACTGCTGGCACTCCACGCCATCGAGGGTCTATAACCCGAAGCAGGGAACTTGAATGGTCAAGCCTCCTCTGAATAAGCGGAATCACAGCTGCATCAACCATGGAGATAGAAAAATGACTTACAGGACGCTACCCGCCGCACTCCTAGCCGTGGGTCTTATAGCCCTCGCTGGCTGCTCCTCGCCCGCGGTGATCACCTTGAACGACGGCCGTGAAATCCAGACCGTGGACAAGCCGGACTTCGATGAAGACGCAGGTTTCTACGAATTCGAACAACTCGATGGCAAGCGCTCCCGGGTCAACAAAGACCAGGTCAACACCATCAAAGAGCTGTAATCCGAGAAGCACAGGCGGCGGCACAAAGCACTTACGGGTGATCGGCCAATCGCCCTGGATGCCGCCAGCTTGAGGCCGGAATCGGTACCGATTTTTTTTAGCCTAACCCCTTGTGCGGTAAAAGTTTTTCAGTACAATTCGGTCCATTCGGAGTGTAGCGCAGCTCGGTAGCGCGTCTCGTTCGGGACGAGAAGGTCGCAGGTTCGAATCCTGTCTCTCCGACCAAATCCCCGTTTCCAGCAGCCTCAAGGTGCTGATGAAACGCCTCAGAAAGCCCGCCTAGCGCGGGCTTTTTTATGCCTGGGTTTATCTCTTTGTCCTATGCCTGACGAGACGAAGCTCTACTCACGGACCTCAAAGCGCACCCTGTTCAATTCATTGAAAATAATCACGGTCATCTGGGCCTGGGGATGTTGGGCATGGGCTGCTTACAGCCATGAATGGCCGTGGCTGGCGTTTTCGATGATCCCTATGTCGCGCTCAACCAGTTGGGTCCTTTACAGGATAAAAAGTCCGAGTGAGACATCCTGAGCCGCCACCGCGGCGTGCAGCTGAAAAGGCCGCCGCGTAAAAAGTGCGTGACTTGAGCGGCAACGGGCACGCGCAGTCATCCCCCCTCCTCACCCCTGCCGCTAGGACCTTGCTTTTAGCCGCATCAAGCAGCTGACCAAACGCTCAAGAAAGCCCGCCTGGCGCGGGCTTTTTTGTTGCCCGCTCCGCCTCACTTGTCCGATATGATGTCATCACGACATCTAACGGAGGCAACAATGAGAACCATCAGGATCGGGCTGCTCACTGCGGCGGTCACCCTAGTCGCAGGGTGCGCCCCGAAAGCCGTGGTGCAAGAGTGGGAGGGCTCGAAGCCTGCGCTGCCACCCTACTCCGGTCCGGTCTGTCTTCTTCCCGGCTCGCTGCCCCAAGACGCCGACTATATATTCCTGGGACGCGCCGTGGCCAACCTGCGCACCTATGGCAGCTTTGCTCCTGTCGAAAATGCGCTGGCCGACGTGGTTCGCACTGTCGGCGCGGACACCGTGATCGATAAACGCATGAAGATGAAGATCGCCCCCATTCCCTGGGGAGCTGCCCGCCCCCAGGTATGGGGCATGGCTGTGCGCCTGAAGAATCCCGAGGCCTTTGACTGCGTGGCCAGCGGCGGCCGTCTCTACGGCAACGGCCAGCGCCTGCCCCCGCCGAGCGCTGTAAAAGCCGAGACAGCCATCAGCTATGACGACTGCATGAGGCGGGTGGTGGGCATTTCGGATAGCGACCTGCGCCTGAAGGCCATGGAGTCCTGCGACGCCGCCAAGTAACAAGCCTCGACCAGACGAAGTCCGCCTGGCGCGGACGACCTGTCCCTCCCCCGCCTGCAATGACGCAAAGCGCCCAAGTCGAGAGACCCAGGCGCCGTGCGCGAAGCGACAACTCAAACACCCGCCCCAGACGAAGACCGACTATCCGTCGGGCCCAACTATCGGAAACATGGAGTACCTGATGCCGCTATTTCGACTGTGCCTGTTCATTCTTGCTGTCACCCATCTGACAGGCTGTGCGTTCGGCCAACGGGTCGATTACACCCAGGCCGTGCCCGCGCTGGCCCTCTCCAGTGATCAATCCGTGGCGGTCGTTGTCATCGACGAGCGACCCTATGTGGTTTCCGGCAACAAGGACTCCAAGTACGTCGGCACGGTTCGAGGCGGGTATTACAACCCGTTCAACATGAATACCCACAGCGGCCTGCCGCTGGCCATGGATCTTCAGAAGGCCGTCGTGACCGCCTTGAATCGGGCGTCGATCACGGCCCGCGACCAGAACTACCCCAGTACCAAGGCAAGCCTTCCCGATCAGCGCTTGTTGGTGCTTAGAGTTCGGGAATGGAAAAGCGATACCTATATGCGAGCGCGCTTCGACTATGACCTGACCACGTCGATCTATGACAACCAGGGCACGCAGCTGATGACCCGGGACAGCAAGTGGACCGGGCAGATCAACAACTACCTGGAAGCCGGCGGCGCGGCCCTTGGCAAGGCACTCAACGGCTCGGATGTCGATGATGCACTGGATGTTCAGGCCGGCGCCAACGTCGAGGTGGAACCCAAGCAGGCCTCTGCTTCAGCACCCGCCACCTCGGCCTACGATCAGTGCATGCGAAGGGTCATGCGTATCAGCGACAAGGCCCTGAGGCTTCAGGCCATACCCGCCTGCGACGGTGCGAAGTGACGCCGAAATAGCGCGAGTGCTTGTTGAGCGAGCTAGGGCGCGAGAGTCGCGTTGCCGCGAAAAAGGGTCCCAGGCAAGGCGCGGAACGCGGGCAATGGTCATTCCCTTGCCAAGTTTCGCAATGCCGAATGGGGCGCTTATTCGCGCAACTCGTAGGGCCGAACCTGTTTTGATGCGGCACGTAATTACGAATTGTACGTTCTGAAGCACCTAACTGCGCGTTCCATGCCGGGTCTCGTTTCAAAACCGGTGCCGGCGCGGCCGTGCGGCTAGTGTCAACAGGCCCTAGGCAGGCGCGACCTACGATGCCGTGCCGGTCAGGCCAGCACCTTGGCGGCCTTTAGCACGGCGATGCGCTCGGGCGTATAGCCCAGCTCGGCGAGCACTTCATCGGTGTGCGCGCCCAGGGATGCGCCGATATGCCGGGGCGCGGGCAGGCCGCCGGAGAACTTGATCGGACAGGCGATCTGCGCTTGGGGCGGTAGGCCGTCGCGCGGCACCTGGGTGACCAACCCGCGGGCCTTGAGCTGGGGATGCTCGACCGCCTCGGCCAGGCTGAGCATGGGCTCCACGCAGGCATCCAGCGCGGCGAACACCTCGCACCACTGGGCGAAATCGCGGGTCTCGAACTCGCGTTGCAGCTCGGCCTTGAGCGCCTGCTGCTGCTCGGGGTCCTGCGACAGGCCCCGAGCGGCCAGTTCCGGGCGACCGAGAGCGGCGCACAGCTGCTGCATAAAGGGCGGCTCCAGGCTGCCCACGGCGAACCAGCGACCATCACGGGTGCGGTAGTAGTCGTAGAAACTGCCGCCGTTGAGCGCCTGGTTTTCCATCTCCGGCGCCACCCCGCCCGCCAGGTAGCCCGCGCCGGCCATGGCATGCAGGCCGAAGGCGCAGTCGGTCATGCTGATATCGACGTACTGCCCCTGCCCCGTCACCTGGCGCTGGATCACCGCGGCCAGCAGGCCCATGACCCCGTGCAGGGAGCCACCGGCGATATCCGCCGCCTGGATGCCCAGGGGCAGCGGCCCGCTGGCGCGCCGTCCGGTGTAGCTGGCGATACCGGCCAGAGCCAGGTAATTGATGTCGTGCCCGGCGCGATCCTTGTAGGGGCCGGTCTGGCCGTAGCCGGTGATCGAGACATAGATGAGTTTGGGGTTGATCGCCTTCAGCGCGGCATAGCCGACCCCGAGCTTGTCCATCACCCCGGGGCGGAACTGCTCGAGCACGATGTCGTACTTGAGCACCAGCTGCTTGACCAGCTCCACCGCCTCGGCTTGCTTGAGATCCAGGGCCAGGCTGCGCTTGTTGCGGTTCAGGTAGGCGTGGCTGGCGGAGACGCCGCCGTCGTGGGGCGGCAGCACGCGGACCAGGTCCATCCGGCTGGGCGATTCGATGCGCAGCACCTCGGCGCCCATGTCGGCCAGCAGCAGGGAGGCGAACGGGCCCGGCAGCAGGGTCGAGAAATCGAGGATCTTCAGCGAGGACAACGGGCCAGTCATTGCAGCTCCTTGTTGAATGCGGATTGTTCGGATCGATGGGGAGCATTGCGCCTCACCGGCGCGACCCGATCTGGGCGACGTCCCCTCCTAGGATTGCCAATGCAGCGGTTGCCTGGGATCGAGCGTGTCCAGCTCAGCGGCAAAGCGCGCCTCGAGCACCGCGCGGCGGATCTTCATGGTCGGGGTCATGCAGCCGTTATCCACCGTCCAGGCCTCGCGCACCAGCAGAAAATGACTGATGCGCTCGTGGGCCAGGAGTCGCTGGTTGAGCGCCAGCAGAGTCGCCGCCAGCGCAACGTCGACCTGCGCGCGGGGCAGCGCCCGCGCCGCCGGGCTGAGCTCGATCAGGGCCAGGGGCTGGTCCAGGTTGCTGCCCATCACGCAGACCTGCTCGACCAGCACATTCTCGGCGATAGCCCCTTCGATGGGCGCCGGCGCGATGTACTTGCCCTTGCTGGTCTTGAAAATGTCCTTGAGCCGCCCGGTGATGCGCAGATAACCGGCGGCGTCCAGCTCGCCCTTGTCGCCGCTGTGCAGCCAGCCGTCCTTGAGGGCCTCTGCGGTCTTCTCCGGCTCCAGGTAATAGCCCAGCATCAGGCTGGGGCTGCGAAACAGGATCTCGCCGTCGTCGGCGATGCGCAGCGCGTTGTCCGGCATGGCCCGGCCGACCGTGCCCAGGCGCACCTGCCCGGGGCGGTTGAAGGTGCCGTAGGCGAACTGCTCGGTCAGCCCATAGCCTTCGCAGAGGGTCAAGCCGATGCGCCGGTACCAGTCCAGCAACCCCGGGGCGATGGCCGCCGCGCCGCTGATCAGGATGCGCGCACGATCGAGCCCCAGGCCCCGGCGGATCTTCCAGGCCAGCAGCCGGCCCAGCAGCGGCACGCCCAGCAGGCGCGCCAAGCGGGCTTGCGGCAATCGCTCCAGGACACCCTGCTGAAAGCGCGTCCACAAGCGTGGCACGGAGAAAAACACGGTCGGACGCACATGGCGCAGGTCACGGGCGAAGCTGTCCATGGATTCGACGAACGCCACCCGTCCGCCACTGTAAAGGCTGTTCATCTGCACCAGAAAACGCTCGGCGGCGTGTGAGAGCGGCAAGTAGGAAAAATACCGGTCGCGCGCGTCGATCCTCAGCTCCGCCACCGAACGGCTGGCGGCAAAGGCGAAGGCGCCCGGGCTGAGCATCACCCCCTTGGGCTGACCGGTGGTGCCGGAGGTGTAGAGGATGCTCGTCAACTCGTCCACCGTCTGCCGATGCCCGGCCCGCAAGGGCCCATGGCTGCCCAGCAACTGCGCCCACTGGTGCTGCGCCGGGGCGGTGGGGTAAGGAAAGGCGATACGCACCACCGACTCGGGAATGCCAGCTGCGAGCACCTCGGGGGCATCCAGCTTGCCGAGGAAGATGACCTTGCACTGCGCATGCTCCAGCACAAAGGCGATGCTGTCGGCGGCCTGCAAGGGGTACAGCGGCACGCTGACCAACCCGGCGAGCATGATCGCCAGATCGGCGATAAACCACTCGGCGCAGTTCTTCGCCAGCAGCGCCACCCGGTCCCCCGGCCGACACCCCAGCCCTTGCAAGGCACTGGCCATGCGCCGCGCCTGGTCGTCCACCTGGGTCCAGGTAAAGTCATGCCAGAGCCCGTCCACCGGCTGGCTCAGCCAGATCTGCTGCGGCTGTTCGGCGACCCAGCGGGCCAAGCGTTCCAACGGCAATGGTTCGGTCATGCCCGCTCCCTTCTTATTGCAATACGGGTCCCGGATTAGCGGGGTTGAGCCTATGCCAAGCGCTTGCGTCATACCGGCGCAGGCCGGTATCCAGGGTAGGCATTACAGCTTGAATACCTGCCGTGCATTCTCATGGAGGAATTTCGCCTCCACCTCGGCACTCAGGCCCAGCTCCGCGACCTGGGTCATGCAGCGCTCCAGGGAAAGCTGAGGGAAATTGCTGCCGAACAGCACCTTGTCCTGCCCGTAGCTGCGCATGTACTGCAACAGCTGCGCCGGGTAATAACGCGGCAGGTAGGCCGAGGTATCGATGTAGATATTGTCGTGCTTCCAGGCCAGGCCGATCATCTCGTCGGTCCAGGGATAACCGATATGCCCGGCGACTATACGCAGCTCTGGAAAGTCCAGCGCCACCTCATCCAGGTAGGGCACCGGGCGGCCGGTCTCGGAGGGCATCAGTGGCCCGGTATGACCGACCTGGGTGCAGAACGGAATATCCAGTTCGATGCACTTCACATAGAGCGGGTAATAGAGCCGGTGATTGGGTGCCAGCTGCCACAGCCAGGGCACGATACGCAGGGCCTTGCATCCCAGCTCCGTCACGGCGCGTTCCAGTTCGCGCACCGCCGCGACGGGTTTGCTCAGGTCGACCGTGGCGACCCCCACGAAGCGCTCGGGAAAGGCCCGCGTGAAGACGGCGATCTCGTCGTTTGTGCAGACCCAGCGTCCAGGCCGGCACCAGGCGGCCAGCATAAGCCTGTCGACGCCGGCCTGGTCCATCTCGGCCACCGTCTGTTCCGGGGTCAGCCGCTGTTCCAGCAAATGCACGGACCCGGATTTCTCGAATAAGCGCACCACCTCAGGCATCGCCTCACGGGATAAACCGGCCGGCTGGGCCCAGGCATCTATAGCGCGTCGTGCAGTGGACATTGCGAACTCCTTTTTCCCATGAATCGCCTATTTCCCTGTCACATCGGCGCAGACCCACTCTCCAGGCACGCCCGATGCACATTCACTATCCCGCAGGTCTGTGGACCGGCTACGGACTAGAGCTTCATCCCGCGGCTGATGATTTCCTTCATGATCTCCGAGGTGCCGGCGAAGATGCGCTGGATGCGCGCGTTCGCGTACATCTTGCAGATCGGGTATTCCCACATATAGCCCCAGCCCCCGTGCAGTTGCACGCCCTCGTCGACCACCTTGCCGAGCAATTCGGTGGTGAACAGCTTGGCTTCGGCGGCGACCTCGGGGGTAAGGTTTTTCTGGTTGTGGTCCATGACGCAGCGATCGACGAACACCTGGGCCACGTCGATCTGGGTGCGCATCTCGGCGAGCTTGAATCGGGTGTTCTGGAAGTGCGAGATCGGCCGGTCGAAAGCCTTGCGCTCACGCACGTAATCGAGGGTCACCTGCAGCGCCGCCTCGGCCGCGCCCACCGCGCCACAGGCGTTGGTCAGGCGCTCCTGGGCCAGCATGTTCATCAGGTAGAAGAAACCGCCCTTGGCGTCGCCCAGCAGGTTCGCCTTTGGCACCTTGACGCTGTTGAAGAACAGCTCGGCGGTGTCCTGGCTCTTCATGCCGAGTTTCTTCAGCGGGGTGCCGCGCTCGAAACCGGGCATGCCACGCTCCACCAGAAACAGGCCCATGGCGTGCTTATTGGCCGGGTCGGTCTTGGCCGCGACTATGATGAGGTCGGCCAGGATGCCGTTGGAGATAAACACCTTGGAGCCGTTGAGCTCATAGTGATCGCCCTTGTCCACCGCCGTGGTGCGCATGCCGGCCAGGTCGGAGCCGGCGCTCGGCTCGGTCATCGCCACGGCCAGGATGCATTCGCCGCTGACGATGCCCGGCATAAAGCGCGCCTTCTGCTCGGCATTGCCGTATTCGGTGATATAGGGCCCGCACAGCGCCGAGTGCAGCGACAGCATAAAGCCAGCTTCGTTGATGGCGGCCAGCTCCTCGCACATGATCTGTTCGTAGCGGAAATCCTTCAGCCCGCTGCCGCCATAGGCTTCGTCCGCCCAGGGCAGCAGAAAGCCCATCTCGCCGGCCTTGCGCCAGACCTCGCGGCTGACCATGCCGGCCTCCTCCCAGGCGTCCTGGTGCGGCAACACCTCCTTTTTCAGGAAGGCGCGAAAGGACTCGCGGAACAGGTTGTGCTCGGTCTCGAAATGAATGCGTTGCATGGAGGGCTGCCTGGTAATCGGATCGTCCCGCAGGGTAGGCGTCCCGGCCCCGCGCGCTCAATGACCCAAGCGCTCAGGCTCGATTGACCCTTTCGACCAGCGGCGTGCGACCTGTTGATGAGCCCCCCTGCGATCAGGTCGTTGCCCAGTAAGCCTACGGGCCGATACCGTCCCCACCCAGGTCCTGTAAGCGGCTCATAAAAAAAAAGCCCGCATCGAGGCGGGCTGCAAGAGCCGACTCCCTTGTGGGGAGGCGGGAGGAGAAACCGGGGCAATCCGTCGCCCGGGTGCCAGCCGAGGCGAATCAGCTCGGCTGGCGTGTCGCCTGGAGTGCAATGGGATTGACCAGCTCCGCTTGGCCACCACTGGCCAGCTCGCGCTGCAGGCAGTCTTCATCCAGCTCCTTGCACCACTTGGCGACCACGAGGGTGGCCACACCGTTGCCGATCAGGTTGGTCAGGGCACGGGCTTCGGACATGAAACGGTCGATCCCCAGAATCAGCGCCAGCCCGGCCACCGGCAGATGGCCGACCGCCGAGAGGGTCGCCGCCAGCACGATAAAGCCGCTGCCGGTCACGCCGGCGGCGCCCTTGGACGCGATCAGCAGCACCGCCAACAGGGTGATTTGCTGAGTCAGATCCATCGGCGTATCGGTGGCCTGGGCGATGAATACCGCGGCCATGGTCAGGTAGATGGAGGTGCCGTCGAGGTTAAAGGAATAACCGGTGGGAATCACCAGGCCGACCACCGACTTCTGGGCGCCGAGCTTTTCCATCTTGTTCAGCATGCGCGGCAGGGCCGACTCTGAAGACGAAGTGCCCAGCACGATCAGCAGCTCTTCACGGATATACCTGATAAACCGCAGGATGCTGAAGCCATGGGCGCGGGCGATGCCACCGAGTACCACCAGGATGAAAAACAGGCAGGTGACGTAGAAGCACAGCATCAGCTGGCCGAGTTGCACCAGCGAGCCCACACCGTACTGGCCGATGGTGAAGGCCATGGCGCCGAAGGCACCAATGGGCGCCAGCTTCATGATCACGCCGATGATATTGAACATCACCTGGGCAATCTGCTCGATGAAGGTCAGTACCGGACGGCCATAGTCGCCCATGCGGTGCAAGGCGTAGCCGAACAGCAGGGAGAAGAACAACACCTGCAGGATATCCCCGGTGGCGAAAGCGCCGACCACTGTGCTGGGAATGATATTGAGCAGGAAGGCCACGGTGCTCTGCTGCGCGCCGGCCTGGGTGTAGGCGGCGATGCCCTTGGTATCCAGGCTGGCCGGATCGATGTGCATGCCGGCGCCCGGCTCGACCAGATTGACCACGACCAGGCCGATGACCAGGGCGAGGGTCGAGACGATCTCAAAATACAACAGTGCGTAGCCACCGGTCTTGCCCACCGACTTCATGCTCTGCATACCAGCGATGCCGCTGACCACTGTGCAGAAAATGATGGGGGCAATGACCATCTTGATCAGCTTGACGAACCCATCGCCCAAGGGCTTGAGCGCGACGCCGGTCTCCGGGTAGAAGTGCCCCAGGGCAATACCGATGGCGATGGCCACCAGTACCTGGACATACAGACTCTTGTAGAAGGTGGTGCGTGTCATGACAGGATTCCTCTAGGGTGCCGCGCCATACCGTTCCCGGTACGTGCGTCATTGAAGCGCCCCCTCGACCGGAGGGAATTGTTGTTCACCTGCTACCGCGCAGGGTTACAACCCCTTCAGCAAACCCTATGCCAGCCATTTAAAAAATTTAAAATCCTTTAAAAACAATAATTTAAAAATTAAATTCATCATAGAACCGGCGATTTTGGCGGATTCCCGCCCGTGCCTGGCGGTTTCCCCCCGAACCTCGGCCCTTTCGACTCGCCTTGTTCGCTGCGGCCTGGCTGGCCTACCATCGGCCAGCTTTTACCAATGAGCCGCCTGCCATGCGCGAACGCACCATCGCCAGCCATTTCGTCCGGGCCGCCCTGCGCGGCGCGGAACGCCAGGGCCACGACTGCGCCGCCCTGCTACGCCAGGTGGCGATCCAGCCGGCGTTGCTGCAAGAGCCCCGGGCGCGTATCGCGCCGGAGCCTTTTACCCGCTTGTTGCAGCAGCTGTGGGAAACCCTGGACGACGAGTACATGGGCTTTGGCCGCTGGCCCAGCAAGCGCGGCACCTTCGCCATGATGTGCCATGCCATCATCCATTGCCGCAGCCTGGACAAGGCGCTCAATCGCGGTGCGCTGTTCTACAGCCTGTTTCCCGACGCCCCCGTTATCCGCCTGAGCCGCGAAGGCGACTGGGCGCGCCTGACCCTGGATGACGCGGATCTGTGGGACCCCGATCACTTTCTGGTGGAAAGCCTGCTGGTGATCTGGCATCGCCTGGCCAGCTGGCTGATCGGCCAGCGCATCGTCTTGGAAGAAGCCACTTTCACCTATGCCGAGCCGGCCCACGGCGGCGAATACGACCTGCTGTTTCCGGCCAACCGGCGCTTCTGCGCGGGCAGCACCAGCCTGCTGTTCCAGGCACGCTACCTGGCCATGCCGCTGCTGCAGGACGAACGCACCTTGAGGAGCTTTCTCGAACACTCCCCCGCCGACCTGCTGGCCCGGCCGGACAGTGGCGACAGCCTGATCAGCCAGATTCGCCGCCTGCTGGGGCGCGACTGCGGCAACTGGCCGGACCTGGACGCCGTCGCCCAGCACCTGCATATCAGCCCGCAGACCCTGCGCCGGCGCTTGCGCGAGGAAGGCTCGAGCTTTCAGGAACTCAAAGACCACCTGCGCCGCGACCTGGCCATCTATCACCTGGCCCGCGCCGACCTGCCGATCCAGGCCATCGCCGAGCAGCTCGGCTTCTCCGAGCCCTCGGCCTTCCACCGCGCATTCAAGAAATGGACCGGCCTGACCCCGGGTGCCTATCGGGCGCAGGAGCACTGAAGCCCGTTGTTACCCCTAACAAGGCATCCATGGGTCAGGTCCGGCGGCGATGATTTTTCGCCCGGGAACCTACAGTTTCGTTCTCGGCAACACGACGCAACAGACTGATTCAGGAGGAAGCAAAAATTGAAGGAGCAATTTTCTATCGCTCGCACTTGCATTTTTGGGGTAGCGGAAATCCTGGGAGGCGTTGTCGGAGCAGGACTGGGAAGCTTTGTTGGACATCTTGCCGAGGGGTTGGTGATTGGCCTTACAGCGGGGGGAATAGTCTACCTTTGCTTAAAAAGCCGATATCCATCCGTGGCGCCAAAGTAGCTGTGCTGGTGCGGTGCCGTTGAGTCGGTGAAAGGACTTTTAAAGTACAGTTAAACCCATAGGAACTTCCCCTTGGACATCGTCAGCCTTGATCTCCAACGAGACCTTGAGCTCTATCTGGAAGGCGAAGTTGAAGCCTTCCAGCACTCCTTTCCCGGCGTCTCCCTTTCCCATGTGCAGCGTGCCGAGATGAAAGCCTCGGTGGTGGAGCTCGCCGGCAACCAGGATTTTGCCGCCTTCACGGCCCTCTCCGAAAACCGGCCCGTGGGTTTTGTAGTGGTCTCCATGCAATGGTTCTACACCTCGCCCCAGGGCTATATCGACTCGATATACGTCATGGCCGAACACCGCGCTCAGGGTATAGGCGGCCAGCTGCTGAATGCCGCCGAGCATTGGGCCGCGCAGCGGGGTGCGCGCTCGGTCAGGCTGGATGTGTCGGTGGTCAACACCACGGCCATTGGCATGTACGAATCCGCGGGCTTCGGGGTCACCCGGGTACAGATGGAGCGGCCCATAGCGCGCTAGGCATGATCGCTCGGTTGGTTGCGTATCCAGGGCCCGGCTTACTCAGGATCTTTATTCCATCGCCGTTCCCCATCATTCCTGCGAAGGCGGGAAGAAGGCGGGAACCCAGGTGTGCGAGGGCTATGGATACCCGCCTACGCGGGTATGACGAGTGGAGAGTCTGGCAAAGACGAGCAAGTCCATACGCGATGACAATCAACGCACCCGGATACGCACCCGCATCAACCGAAAGAAGGACTTGCTGAGCCGGTGGTTTTTCCTTGCACGCCAGGGACCAGGAAGATGAAGATGAAGATGAAGATGAGTCAGAAATACCAGCCCGCCTCGCGCACCATGGAATCGTGCCCAACCACCCTCTTGATCTCGACGCTAACGACCATGGAAAACCCGTGAAACGCCTATTATTTCTTTGCAGCCAGAACAAGCTGCGCAGCCCCACGGCCGAGGCGGTCTTCTGCAACCATGCAGGCTGGGAGGTGCGCTCGGCGGGCTTGAATACCGGTGCCGAGGTCGAGGTCAGCGCCGAGGACATTGAATGGGCCGAGTACATCTTCGTGATGGAGCCCGCCCACACGCGCAAGCTCAAGACGAAATTCAGGCGCGCGATCAAGCAGCAGAAGATCATCTGCCTGGGCATACCCGACGATTACCCCTATATGGATCCGGCGCTTGTCCAGCTGTTCGAGAAGCGCGTGCCCGGGCTGGTGGGTTAAGCCATCCCGGGGCTGGCCGGCGTTCTTGCTGCAGCCGCCGCGCCAGCTTGGCGGCAAAGAAGTACACCCCAGCTCGCAGGATGGGCAGACCGCGTAGGTCGGGCCACGCAGGTTGAGCAACGCGATACCCATCAAATGACTGGGGTGGAAAACGCTTCGCGGTTGCTCCCCCTATGTAGGCGCAGAACCCGCCGCCAGCCTGTCAGCCTCGAAGTCATTCAACCATCCTGTGAGCTCGGCAAGCGGCATGGGCTTGCCGAGCCAAAAACCCTGCAGCAAGTCGCAGCCCTGGGCCTTCAGGCGGCTGGCGGTTTCGGCGGTTTCAATGCCTTCGCCCACGACCCGATAACCGAGGCTGCGCGCCATCTGAATGGCGGTAGACACAATCACGTCGGCGCTTTCATTGGTGCAGATATCGTGAATCAGTGAACGATCCAGTTTCAACTCCGAGGCCGGCAGCTGCTTGAGATAGGACAAGGAGGAATAGCCGCTGCCGAAATCATCGATGGAGATCTGATGCCCCAGCTCGGCCAGGACATTCAGCGCCTGCAGGCTGCGGACGGGGTCGAGCATGGCGGCTGTCTCGGTGATTTCGAGGGTTACCCAGCACGCCTGCAGTCCATTGCGCTGGAGTGCCGACTCCAATACGTCCTTAAGCGCGAGGGATTCCAGGTCACGCGCGGAAATATTAATGGCGACCGTCAACTCAGGCCGGTCTTTGCGCAAATCCGCCAGGTCGTTCGTGGCCTGCCCGATGACCCATCGGGTCAGCTGGGTGATGACACCCGTTTCTTCCGCCAGGGGAATGAAATCTGCCGGGCTTACCCAGCCGCGTTCAGCATGGTGCCAACGAATCAAAGCCTCCACGCCAACAATATGCCCTGATTGGAGATGCTGTTTGGGCTGGTAATGGAGCATGAGCTGGTTCTGTTGCAAGGCTTCACGCAGATCCGCCATCAACGTCAGTCGACTCTCGTTGTAAATATCCTGCGTCGGGGAATAGATGCCGGTCTCGTTGCCGTCCCGGGGCGGGATCGCCATGCCGACATGAGCGTTGCGGATCAGCTCGGCGGCAGATCGACCATGTTCCGGGTAACTGGCAGCGCCGAAGAGGGGATGCAACTCAATCGCCAGGTGGTCCAGCCCTATCGGCTCGGCCAACCGCCTTAGCGCGCTGTTGAGGGCGGAGAAATCGCTTCCTGCTTTATCCATATCAACCAGCAGGCAGAAACAGTCGCCCGACAGGTGATAAACCCGCTCTTCCCGGCCTTGATCGTCCCTGACGGCCTGAATAAAAGGTAGACCGGCGGCCAGTTCCACCATTTGCTCCGCCACTCGTTTCATTATCCATTCGCTCCTGGCCAAACCCAGGGTGCGATTGACTTCATCAAGGCGGGTGATTCTAGCCAAACCCACCATATAGCGACGGTCAGGGGCCTGTTGTAATTGCAGATCCACCATCAACTCAAAACGGTTGCGGTTGGGAAGCCCGGTAACGGAGTCGTGGGTCAAGGCTTCGGTGAGCAGGTTCTGCGCGATATTGCGGGACTGGGCCTCCTGAAGGCTGGCGGCCTGGGCGGTTATTTTTTCTTCCCGCTCACGATACAGCCGATCCGCCAGAGCCAGGGTCAGGATAAAGGCTTCGAGCCCAGAACCTATCTGCATGGCGTATTCGGTAAAGAAGCTCTCGGGAAAAACCCCGAGCGCCCTGCCGGCCGTTGCCAGTACCCCGATGGTCAAAGGCGTCCAGGCCAGGGTAAAAAATGCCCCAGCCCGAACACCGGCCCTCCAGACGATGGGGCCGGCGGCCAGCAGCAGCGAAAAGAAGAACAGCGCGGAAAACGATGCCACCTGGATGCCGGTGTAATAGTCGAGCACAGGCGCCGAGAAGAGGTAGAGCAACTCGAACACCATCATTGCGATCAGCACTTTATCCAGCCGGGGACTGTGAACCCTGGTGTTCAGGAACTCCCGGCAGAACAGCAGTGAAAACAGTGCCAGGGCGGGTATCGACACGAGCAGCACCTTGGCATGCAGGTGCGGTGCCTGGGGGTACAGATGCTGGAAACTGAAACCTTTGATGGAGGCAAAGAACAGCAGATAGCCGATTAACGCAAGGGCGTAGTAGAGGTATAACTTCTCGCGCAGGCTCAGGTAAACGGCGAGGTTGATCAGGATGATGACGAAAATACAGCCGTAATAGAAAAAATGCAGTTTCAGCTCATAGGCCGCGCTTTCAAAAAACCCCTGCTCACGCCAGATCCGCAGCGGCACGATCATGGAACCGTCCGTCGCGATCCGAACAAACACGGTCTTCACTTCCTCGGGCGCCAGGGACACGCGCAACAACATGCTCGGGTGATCGACGTCACGCGGGAAAAAAGACCGGCTGTCGCCCGTTTTCAGCGCTTTTACCCGGGTGCCCCCCGCATACAGGTAGAAGACCACGTCGTCCAACTGGGAATAGGCCAGTTCGGCAATCAGGTTCAGATTGAGCGGGGTCCTATTGCCGATATCAAAGCGCAGCCAGTAAGCCGACTGGGTCAGGCCGAAGGTGCCACTGCCATTGGGCGCAAATGACCAGTGCTCATCGGGAAGGGTAGTTACCTGATCAATCGAGGCTTCGCCTGTGGCGTCCTCCCAGAACTGGAAATGGGCCTGGATAGTCGACGCTTGAGTGATCTCGATCGGTTCCGGTCGCGCCATAGCCCCGAGACTCAGACACCCAAGCAGAACGGCGAACAGGATGTTTATCGCCCGGTTCAGATGCACGGAATTGATGTCTCCATCAGCGGCCAGTCGGCAGCACTTTTTTTATTATCGCTATCGCAGTGTAGTCACAAAGGGGGCAACGAATGGGACAGATTTCACGGCATCGCCGCGCTCGCCTGCGCTGGCGAGCCCAGATGAACAGTCGTCACACACATGAAGGTGTTGCAGGGCCAAAGCAGGCCCTGAAAGAAAGCTCGCGCCTGATGCCTCTGCTGCAGGTTTGCGCCGAGGCGCGTCTTCGCCGCCCCTGCCTGCTACCAGATTTTTCAGCGCGCCGATTCTCGCCCTAGGGCCGGACTCCAGGCCCTAAAGGCGAAATGAGGCGACCTGCTTTTCCAGCGCCACGGCCAGCTGTTGCAGGGTTTTCGCGGTCTGCGAGGTGTCGGACACAGCATCACTGTTCTGCACCGACATCTGGGCGATACGTTCCACATTGCGCGCCACGTCCTGGCTGGCCTCGCTTTGCTCGCGCAGGGCTAGAGATATCTGATCGACGACACTGACCACGCGGCTGGAGGCTTCGCGGATGTTGACGATGGCGGTACCGGCCTGGTTGGCCTGTTCCACGCCGCTATTAACCTGTTGCACGCCAACTTCCATATTGCCCACCGCATCGCGCGTACCGGTCTGGATCTTCTTGATCATGTCGGTGATTTCCTGGGTGGAGTTGGCCGTGCGCTGTGCCAGCAGCCGGACTTCGTCGGCGACCACGGCAAACCCCCGGCCTTGTTCGCCAGCGCGAGCGGCCTCGATGGCTGCGTTGAGTGCAAGCAGGTTGGTTTGGTCGGCAATTCCGCGGATCACGCTTACGATTGAGGAGATCTGGTCGGATTGCTTACCCAACTCATCAATTTTCACCGCAGCATCTTTTACGGTTTCGGCGATGCGCTGCATGCTCTCCAGGGTGTTCTGGATCACAGTGCCGCCTTCGGATGATTGTCGGCCGGATTCGCTGGACAAGCCGTGAGCCTCGCGGGCGCTCTCGGCAACATGGTTGATGCTGACCGTCAGTTCCTCGACCGTCGCGGCCATGCTGGACGAGGCTTGGGACTGCTCCTGAGTCGAAACCGACAGCTGAGCCGAAGAACTGGAAATGTTCTGTGCAGCGCCGACCAATTGCTCGGCACCCGTGCGAATCTGCCCGATCATCTCGCGCAGGCGTTGCTGCATGATCACAAAGGCGTCGAGGAGGATGCCGATTTCGTCACGACCGGCCGGGGCGATGGACGAATCAAGACGGCCCTCTGCAATGTTGCGGGCAACCGTCACAGCCTGTTGCAAGCGCCCTGCAATATTACGTGCAAGGCTGTAGGCCACTACTATTGCCAGCGCCGCGGCCAGCAGCCCGCCGACCAGAAGCACCACCAGCGCCATCGACTTGGCCGACTGCATGGCTTCGCTGCGCTCAGCTAGAAGCGCCTGCTCTGCACTCTCCACTTCGTCCAGCAAGGCGCGCATGGCATCCATCTTGGCTTTGTCGGTGGCGGCGCTGATGCGCTGCACGATGCTGTCCAGCGGCTGTGCGCCCGCCGTCACTTGCCGGCGCAGGTCGACGATGACGCCGATCTCCTCGGCCAGCCACTGGTCATAGAGGGATTGAAGACGCTTCAGGCGTTCCTGCTGGGCCGCATTGTCCTGGGTGAGGGTGCGCAGGGTTGCAAGGTGCTGCTGACCGGCTGCCTTGCCTGAGGTGAGCGGGGCTAGAAAGGGTTCCAGACCGGTAATCGCGAAACCGCGCATACCCGTCTCGATGTTGACCAGGCTGCCCAGCAAAGCCGCCGTTTCGCCTATTACATTGTAGGTGTGGATATTGCTTTTGACGGTGGTGTCGACCTGTTCGAAGCCACGCCAGGTCGACAACACCAGCACCAGCAGTATCAGCAGGACGGCACCGAATCCGGTATAGAGTTTTTGCGAGATGCTCAGATTGCCAAACATGGTGAACCTCCTGCGAAAAGCGCGCCGGACTCTGCCGTGCGGTTTTCCTGGATTCATTTATGGGAAGTAACCCTTTGCGCCAGTCACGAGCAACCGGGACGACCGCTGAAAAGTACCTGGCGTAAGGTTAGCCGTTAAAACCTATGCTGCGATTTACCAGTAAAGTTGCTGTATATCGTAGCGGCAAAATCCCAGGGAACTTGAGGGGTTTTTCGCCAGCAGCTGGAGGATTCAGCGCCTTGCTAACGCGACTGTGGTTCACCAAGCCGTCACGAAGCTAAAGGGGGCATTGCTTGCCGCTTCAGCCTCTGAGGTATGACAGCAGTTGCAGCCTCGTAGCCTGGGTTGAGCGTAGCGATACCCAGGTCGATACGGCAGACAAAGGTAAGGCGAAAATGCTCTAGCAGGGCATTGCTTGCCGCGTCAGCCTCTCAGGTATCACGGCCGTTGCAGTCGATGGGGAGTTCATTTGCTGAGCAAAGATTGACCCGCCGCTTGCAGCTTGCGCGCACCGACCCCGGGTAGCCACAAACAGCGCAGTTAGAGCATTTTCGCCTTATCCATGCCCATGGTGCGGCAGGCGGTTTGTGTAGGCCAAATTAAGCCTTGGCGCAGTCCGGGGCCAGGGTGCTCGGCAGCGCAGCCACACACGCGGGAGCCCTAGTAGCCCGGGTCATTTATCCAGGCTGATCTCCGGCTCTTCCAGGTCTTCGCTTCTGTCCATGGCCACCTGGCGGATGGACAGGCGGATTTCGGCCGGCAGTACGCGCTTGGCGGCGCCTTCGGCCAGGGTGCCGAGCAGGGGATGATGGCTGAGCTTGCCGGCGCTGTCCTGGCGCAGCACGCCCAGGTCCAGCTGGGTCTGGATAAAGTGGCGGAACAGGCTCTTGTCAAAGAACTCCGGGGCGTTCAGGCCATGGAGGATCGACAGGCGCTGGGCCATGACGGTGCACAGGTCTTCCAGTTCTTCGGCGCTGATGCTGTTCTGTCCCGCGTTGAGCAGCAGGGCGGTGGCCATATAGAAGCGCTGCAGGGTCTGGGCGATGGTGCGCGACAACAGGGTCAGCAGCACGAAGTGCCGCGAGCTGGGCGCCGGCCGGATAAACAGCTCGCCTTCCTGCTTGAGCAGGCCCTGCTCGAGAAAGGCCGCCAGCCACTGGTCGATCACGGTTTCCAGCTCGTCCAGGCTCCAGCGGATAAACAGCTCGGCCTGCAGGTAGGGGTACAGGGCCTTGGTGTAGCGCAGGATCTGCTCGCGGCTGATGCGTCCGCTGCTCTGGAAGAAGCTGGCCAGCAGCGCCGGCAAGGCGAAGATGTGCAGCACGTTGTTGCGGTAGTAGGTCATCAGGACGGCGTTCTGCTCGTCGAGGTAGAGGATCTTGCCCAGGGCGTCCTTCTGCTCGGCCAGCAGTTTCATGCCTTGCACGTGCTCGATCAGCGCCTGGCCGTTGCCCTCCGGCAAGGTGGTGTGCGGCGAATAGGGCACGCTGCGCAGCAGGGCCAGATAAAGGTCCAGCACACGGGTCAGGGCGCGTTCGTCCAGGGCCAGCTTGCTGGTGGAAAGCAGCGCCAGGGCCACCAGATTGACCGGGTTGACCGCCGCGGCTTCGTTCAGGTGCCGCGCCACCCGCTCGCCCAGGCGCGCGGTGGTCTCGCTCAGCCAGGCCGGCCGGTAGTGCGGGCCCAGGTCCTGCTGGCGCCAGTCCGGTTGCTGCTGGTCGAGGAACTCGGCCAGCTTGATCGGCGCGCCGAAGTTGACCGCCACCTGGCCGAAGCGCTGCTTGAGCGCACCGACGACCTTGAAGATGGCGAAGATCGATTCCTTCTTCTTGGTCGCTCCGCGCAGTTCGCCCAGGTAGGTGCGGCCTTCCAGCACGCGCTCGTAGCCGATGTATACCGGCACGAAGACGATGGGCAGGCGGTTGGAGCGCAGGAAGCTGCGCAGGGTGATGGCCAGCATGCCGGTCTTGGGTTGCAGCATGCGCCCGGTGCGCGAGCGGCCACCTTCGACGAAGTACTCCACCGGAAAACCCTTGCTGAACAGGGTATGCAGGTATTCGTTGAACACCGCGGTGTACAGCGGGTTGCCCTTGAAGGTCCGGCGCATGAAGAACGCGCCCCCTCGTCTCAATAGACCGCCGATAACCGGCATATTCAGGTTGATGCCGGCGGCGATATGCGGCGGGGTCAGGCCGTTGCGAAACAGCAGGTAGGACAGCAGCAGGTAATCGATATGGCTGCGGTGGCAGGGCACGTAGATCACTTCATGGCCCTGGGCCACGGCCTGCACGCCCTCGATATGGCTGACCTTGATGCCGTCGTAGATCTTGTTCCAGAACCAGCTGAGCACCACTTCGAGAAAGCGGATGGCGGTGTAGGTATAGTCCGAGGCGATCTCGTTGCCGTAGCGCAGGGCCTGAGCCTCGGCCTTGGCAAGGGGGATCTTCTCGCGCTCGGCCTCTTCGATGATCGCCTGGCGCACCAGGGGATCATGCACCAGGCCCTCGACCAGGTTGCGCCGGTGGGAGATATCCGGGCCGATGACCGCGGCCTTCTGGTTGCGGAAGTGCACCCGCAGCAGGCGATGGACCATGCGCAGGGTGCGCTCGTGGCCCTTGTCCTGCTCCACCAGCTCGCGCAGGTGCAGGGGCGCGGAGAATTGCACCCGGGTCTTGCGGCCCAGGATCAGGATGCTCAAGAACCGCCGCAGGCGTCCGGTCACGGCCCAGCTGTCGGCGAACAGCAGTTTCCAGGGACTCGATTCGCTGGCCGGGCTCTGGCCCCAGAACACACTGACTGGGACGATCTGCACCTCGTCCACGCCATGCTGGGCGATGGCATTGACCAGGCGCACCAGGGTCGGCGAGGCGCCGCGCTTGTCCTGCCGGCCGAGCCAGTCGGGCTCGGGGGTCAGGTAGAAAAAGGCCGCGGGTTCCTGCAGATCGCCCACCGTGGCCGGCAGCACCGGGCGCGGCAGGCCGGCCTTGCTGCACTCGGTATCCAGCACCGCCAGGTCGCTCAGCGACGGCAGTTGCAGCACGTAGAACACCGGCTTGCCGAGGTCGAGCTTGAGGCTAAAGGCGGACTGGTTGATGGTTTCCGAGCGCACCCAGAGGTACAGCAGGCGGCGCAGGGTGCCAAACACGAGACGACGAAAAGGGGAGCGAGTCATACGGAGTCTTGGCGACCAGAAGGGAGCGCGGGCTCGGGGCCGCTAGTGTGCCGTATCTGCCGCTGCCCGGCAAAAAACCTCCGAGACCACCCTGCCATCATTGTTCCCGCGCGGGCCGCTCTGGATACCCGCCTACTTCCCGCCTTCGCAGGAATGACAGGGTATGTACCCGCCTTCGCGGGTATGACAGGGGTTGTTGAGGCTCGGCATTCTTGCCGGGAGACTCGCGCGCTCAACCCCCACCGTCGTTCCCGCGCAAGCCGCTCTGGATACCCGCCTGCGCGGACATAACGCGAGCCGGGCACAGCGGAGCGGTCTTGCATTGCCCCGAGCAGAATCCTTATAGTCCGCCGGCACGAAAAAGGTCCGTCCCCTGCGCGGGGAAGGGATTCGGGGGCGCTTTCAGGAATGCGAGCGGCCGGTGCGACCCTTCGCCACCCGGCAGAGGGGCGGCGAGGCCCACCCGCTCGGCATCTCTGCAAGGCCCCAGACCGCAACGGTGAGGCCATGATCGAACTCAAACAATTGACCAAAGCGTTTGCCCGGAACACCGTGGTGGACAACCTGTCCCTGCGCATCGAGCCGGGCGAGGTGCTGGGCTTTCTCGGGCCCAACGGCGCCGGCAAGTCCACCACCATGAAGATGCTCACCGGCTTTCTCGCGCCGACCTCCGGCACGGCCAGCATCCTCGGTTTCGATATCCAGAAGCAGACCCTCGAGGCGCAGCGACAGATCGGTTACCTGCCCGAAGGCGCACCCTGCTACGGCGACATGACGGTGCGCGGCTTTCTCGGCTTTATTGCCGAAGTGCGCGGCTTCCAGGGCGCGGCCAAGCGCCAGCGGGTCGCCCAGGCGGTGGCCCTGGTGGAGCTGGAGCCGGTGCTGGAACAATCCATCGAGACCCTGTCCAAGGGCTTCAAGCGCCGCGTCGGCCTGGCCCAGGCGATTCTCCACGAACCGCGGGTGCTGATCCTCGACGAACCCACCGACGGCCTGGACCCGAACCAGAAGTACCAGGTGCGCGGGCTGATTCAGCGCCTGGCGGCCGACCGCATCCTGATCATCTCCACCCATATCCTCGAAGAAGTCAGCGCCGTGTGCAGCCGCGCCGTGGTGATCAGCCAGGGCAGGCTGGTGGCCGATGGTACGCCCCTGGCCCTGGAAAGCCGCTCGCGCTACCACCAGGCGGTGACCCTGCTGGGCGATACGGCACTGGATGCGGCCGCGCTGGCGGCCCTGCCCGGCGTGGCGGGGGTGGAGGCCAACGAACGCGAACACAGCCTGACGGTGCTGGCGCAACCGGGGCAGGTGATCTTTCCCCAGGTCAACGGGTTGATCGCCCAGCGTGGCTGGGTGGTCAAGGAACTGAACGTGGAGCGCGGCCGGCTGGATGAAGTGTTCCGCACGCTGACCCGCGGGGAGGGGCTATGAAACAGTTGCCGGTGTTGTTCAAGCGCGAGCTGGCGAGCTATTTCGCCACGCCCCTGGCCTATGTGTTTATCGTGATTTTCCTGGTGCTGTCCGGGGTATTCACCTTCTACCTGGGCGGGTTCTACGAAAGCGACCAGGCCAGTCTGGCCGCGTTCTTCAACTTCCACCCCTGGCTCTACCTGTTCCTGGTGCCGGCGATCGCCATGCGCCTGTGGGCGGAGGAGCGCAAGTCAGGGACCATCGAGCTGCTGATGACCCTGCCGATCACCCGTGGCGAGGCGGTGCTGGGCAAGTTCCTCGCCGCCTGGGCCTTCGCCGGCCTGGCGCTGCTGCTGACCTTCCCCATGGTGTTGACGGTCAACTACCTGGGCGAGCCGGACAACGGCGCGATTCTCACCGGCTATCTCGGCAGCTGGCTGCTGGCCGGCGCCTACCTGGCCATCGGTTCCTGCCTGTCGGCGCTGGCGAAGAACCAGGTAATCGCCTTTATCCTGGCGGTCAGCGTGTGCTTCCTGTTTATCGTCAGCGGCATGCCCCTGGTGCTGGATGCCTTCAGCGGCTGGGCGCCGCAATGGCTGGTGGACGCGGTGGCGTCCCTGAGCTTTCTGATTCGCTTCGATGCCATCAGCAAGGGCGTGATCGACCTGCGCGACCTGCTGTATTTCATCACCTTTATCGCCGCCTGGCTCGCCGCCACGGCGGTGGTGATCGACCTGAAGAAGGCGGACTGAAATGAAACGTTTGATCTATTCCGGCGCCGGGCTGCTGCTGATGGCCCTGGCGTTTCTGGGGGTCAATATCCTCGCGGGCCTGGCCTTGACCGACAGCCGCCTGGACCTGACCGAGCAGAAGCTCTACAGCCTCTCCGACGGCACCCGGCAGATCCTCGCCGCGCTGGACGAACCGGTGACCCTGCAGTTCTTCTATTCCGACAAGGCCAGCAAGGACCTGGTGGCGGTGCGCAACTACGCCCAGCGCGTGGAAGAACTGCTCAAGGCCTACCAGCGCGCCGCCGACGGCAAGATCGAGCTGCAGGTCATCGACCCCGAGCCCTTCTCCGAAGAGGAAGACCAGGCCGCGGCCGCCGGCCTGCAGGCCGTACCGCTCAACCAGAGCGGCGATCAGCTGTATTTCGGCCTGGCCGGCAGCCGCGGGCCCGATAACGCCCAGGCCATCCCGTTCTTCGCCCTGGATCAGGAGGCGTTTCTCGAATACGAGATCAGCCGCCTGATCCAGAGCCTGGCCAAGCCCGAGCGGCCGGTGGTCGGGGTACTGTCCGGCCTGCAGCTCAACGGCGGCTTCGACATGCAGAGCCGCCAGCCGACGCCGCCCTGGCAGGTGATGGAAGAGATTCGCCAGCAGTTCCAGATAGAGAGCCTGCAGGCCGACATCGACCTGATCCCGGAAAAGGTCTCGGTGCTGTTGCTGGTGCACCCCAAGCAGCTGGCCGAGCAGACCCTCTACGCCATCGACCAGTTCGTGCTGCGCGGCGGCAAGCTAATGGTATTCGTCGACCCCTTCAGCGAGGCGGACACTGGCCTGGGCATGCCCGGCGAACCGGATGGCGGCCAGGCGTCGGACCTGGAACCGCTGTTCAAGGCCTGGGGCCTGCGCCTGGTACCAGACCGCGTGCTGGGCGACGGCGCCTACGCCATGGCCGTCGGCATGGGCCAGGGCCAGCGCCCGGTGCGCCATGCCGCCTGGCTGAACCTGCCCCAGGCCGCCCTGGACCAGGACGACATCAGCACCGCCGGCCTGGAAAGCATCACCCTGGCCACCGCCGGCCTGCTGGAGCCCCTGGAAGGCGCCGCGACGCGCTTTATCCCGCTGATCCAGAGCTCGCAGTACGCCATGCCCTTCGACGCCGGACGTTTCGCCAGCCTGGACAACCCCGAAAGCCTGATCCGCGAGCTGCAGCCGACCGGCGAACGCTACACCCTGGCGGCGCGCATCAACGGCCCGGCGCAGAGCGCCTACCCGGACGGCATCGAAGGGCAAAAGGACGGCCTGAACAGCGCCGAGAACATCAATGTGATCGCCGTGGCCGACACCGACCTGCTCAGCGACCGGCTCTGGGTGCAAGTGCAGGACTTCTACGGCCAGCGCGTGCCGCAGCCCTGGGCGGACAATGGCGCCTTCGCCATCAATGCCCTGGATAACCTGACCGGCTCCGATGCGCTGATCAGCGTGCGCTCGCGCGGACGCTTCAGCCGTCCGTTCGAGGTGGTGGAAAACATCCAGCGCGAGGCCGAGGTGCAGTTCCGCGAGAAGGAAGAGGCGTTGCAGACCCGCCTGGCCGCCACTGAACAGCAACTGGCCGCCCTGCAGCAGCAGAACCCCGAGGACCCCGGCAGCACCCAGGAGCTGACGCCCGAGCAGCAGGCCGCCGTGCAGCAGTTCCTGCGCGAGAAAGTCGCGATCCGCAAGGAGCTGCGCGACGTGCGCTTCCAGCTCAATGCCGATATCGAGGCCCTGGGTCGCACCCTGAAGTTCCTCAATATCGCCCTGGTGCCCCTGCTGCTGACCCTGGGGGTGTTGGCCCTGTGGGCGTGGCGCCGGCGTCGGGCCGCTTAACAGGCTGTCGAAAAACTACCTACGTGGCCGATACAGCGTAAAAACAGGCTCGGACGAGCGAAGTGAGAACGTCTGTAAGACGGCCCGAAGGGC
>JAZKHB010000011.1:0-24621 GCA_040385585.1 Pseudomonadota bacterium
CTGACAGATACCGCGTCGCCATTGCAAACAGGCCGCTGATCGCGGCCTGTTCGTTTATCGGGCGCTCACTTCACCGCTCGGTCCAGGCGCTTTGCCAATGAGCGCCGAACGGCCTGCAAATCGGCAAGCATCCGCACAGCCACTGGCATAAACTGCGCGGCCGTTTTTGCCCGGAACACGCCATGAACCCCGACCGCCCAGCCCGCGCCTGCGGCATCGACTTCGGCACGTCGAACTCCACCGTCGGCTGGCTGCGCCCCGGCCTGGAGCCCTTGATCGCTTTGGAAGACGAGAAGATCACCCTGCCCTCGGTGGTCTTCTTCAACTTCGAGGAGCGGCGCCCGGTCTATGGCCGCCTGGCCCTGCACGAGTACCTGGAGGGCTACGAAGGCCGGCTGATGCGCTCGCTGAAAAGCCTGCTGGGTTCCAAGCTGCTGAAAAGCGAAACCACGGTGCTGGGCAGCGCCATGCCATTCAAGGACATTCTCGGGCTGTTTCTCGGCCAGCTAAAGCAGCGCGCCGAGACCCTGGCCGGGCGGCCGTTCGACGAAGTGGTGCTGGGCCGTCCGGTGTTCTTCGTCGACGATGACGAGAAGGCCGACCAGGAGGCCCAGGACACCTTGGTGGAGGTGGCGAAAAAAATCGGTTTCAAGGAGGTGTCCTTCCAATACGAACCGATCGCCGCGGCCTTCGACTACGAGCGCAGCATCACCCGCGAGGAGCTGGTGCTGATCGTCGATATCGGCGGCGGCACCTCGGACTTTTCCTTGGTGCGCCTGGCCCCCGAGCGCCGTCACCTGGACGACCGCCACGCGGATATCCTGGCCACCGGCGGCGTGCATATTGGCGGCACCGACTTCGACAAGCAGTTGTCCCTGGCCGGGGTGATGCCGCTGTTCGGCTATGGCAGCCGGATGAAAAGCGACGCCTTCATGCCCACCAGCCACCACCTCAACCTGGCGACCTGGCACACCATCAACGCGGTCTATGCGCAGAAGGCCCAGTTGGCGCTCAAGAGCATGCGCTACGACATCGTCGACCCCACCGGCATCGACCGCCTGTTCAAACTGATCGAGCAGAAAGCCGGGCACTGGCTGGCCATGCAGATCGAGGACAGCAAGATCGAGCTGACCCAGGTCGAGCGCCGCAGCCTGTCCCTGGAGCGCATCGAGCCGGGTCTGGTCGCCGAACTCAGCCAGGTGCTGCTGGAAGAGGCCATCGGCCCGTTGCTGGCCCGCATCGGCGCCAGCGTCGAACAGCTGTTGGCCCAGGCCGGCCTGGGTGCCGGGCAGATCGACACGGTGTTCTTCACCGGCGGCTCCAGCGGCGTGCCGGCCCTGCGCCAATGCATCACCGCCCTGCTGCCCAACGCCCGCCAGGCCGAAGGCAACGTGTTCGGCAGCATCGGCAGCGGCCTGGCCATCGAGGCGAAAAAGCGCTACGGCTAGGTTCCTGTCGGGGCGCTGCTCCTAGTAGGCGTAGGTTGGGTTAGCGGCCCCCCGTGTTCCTTGTCCGCAACGCCGTGGGTGAACGCCGCGTAACCCAACACCTTGGCGGCGCGGTATCGCTCCGGCACGACTTACAGTGAGCCCTGCTGCCGCTAATCCACAATGCCGCATAACCTCCATGTTGGGTTACGCGGCGCTTGAGGTCGATGCCGTCGGCTGGTTTTCGCGACAGGCGCCGCTAACCCAACCTACCCGGCTACACACACACCAGCCCGCACGCCGGTGTCATGGGCAGAACCTGCCTCAGCTCTTGAGCCGGTAGCCGGTTTTGAAGATCCACCAGACGATGCCCAGGCACGCGAGCAGGAACACCAGGGTCATGCCCAGGCTCACCGCCACGCTGACATCGGCCACGCCATAGAAACTCCAGCGAAAACCGCTGATCAGGTAGACCACCGGATTGAACAGGGTCAGGGTCTGCCACAGCGGCGGCAGCATGCCGATGGAGTAGAAGCTGCCGCCGAGAAAGGCCAGGGGCGTGACGATCAGCGCCGGAACGATCTGCAGCTTTTCCCATCCGTCGGCCCAGATGCCGATGATAAAGCCGAACAGGCTAAAGGTGACCGCGGTCAGCACCAGAAAAGCCAGCATCCAAAACGGATGAGCGATCTCGAACGGCACGAACAGCCGCGCCGTGGCCAGGATGATCAGTCCGAGAATGATCGACTTGGTGGCGGCGGCGCCAACGTAGCCGATAACGATCTCGACCCAGGAGATCGGCGCCGACAGCACCTCATAGATGGTCCCCGAATACTTGGGCATGTAGATGCCGAAGGCGGCATTGGAAATGCTTTCCGTGAGCAGCGCCAGCATGATCAGGCCCGGCACGATAAAGGCGCCGTAACTGACGCCCTCGATGGCGCCCATGTGCGAGCCGATAGCCGAGCCGAACACCACGAAATACAGAGAGGTGGAAATCACCGGCGTGGCGATGCTTTGCATCAGGGTGCGCCAGGTACGGGCCAGTTCGAACAGGTAGATGGCGCGAATCGCGTGGCGGTTCATGGGCGCGCCCTCACCAGGTTGACGAAGATATCTTCCAGCGAACTCTGGCTGGATTGCAGGTCCTTGAAGTCGATGCCCTGCTCGGCCAGCAGGCGCAGCAGCTCGGCGATGCCGGTGTGTTCGCCCTGGGTGTCGAAGGTAAACACCAGTTCCAGGCCGTCGGCTTCCAGCTCCAGGGGATAGCCGGCCAGCACCGCCGGAATGCTCGCCAGGGGCTGCTGCAGGTGCAAGCGCAGCTGTTTCTTGCCGAGTTTGTCCATCAGCACCGCCTTGTCTTCCACCAGGATGATCTCGCCGTTGCTGATCACCCCGATGCGGTCGGCCATTTCCTCGGCCTCCTCGATGTAGTGGGTGGTCAGGATAATGGTCACCCCGCGGTCGCGCAGCCCGCGCACCATGGCCCACATGTCGCGGCGCAGCTCGACGTCCACGCCGGCCGTGGGCTCGTCGAGAAACAGGATCCGCGGCTCGTGGGACAGGGCCTTGGCAATCATCACCCGGCGCTTCATGCCACCGGACAGCGCCATGGTCTTGGTGTCCTTCTTGTCCCAGAGCGACAGGTCGCGCAGCAGCTTTTCCAGGTGGGCCGGGTCGGGCGCCTTGCCGAACAGACCGCGGCTGAACTTGACCGTGGCCCAGACGCTTTCGAAGGCATCGTTGAACAGTTCCTGGGGCACCAGGCCGATCTTCGAGCGCGCCGCGCGGTAGTCCGTGAGGATGTCATGGCCATCGACCAGCACCTGGCCGCCGCTGGGGCTGACGATGCCGCAGATGATGCTGATCAGGCTGGTCTTGCCGGCGCCGTTGGGCCCGAGCAGGGCGAAGATCTCGCCGCGGCGGATCTCCAGGTCGATGGTTTTCAGGGCCTGAAAGCCCGAGGCGTAGGTCTTGGTCAGACCCTGGATGGAAATCACGGACGGCACGGGGGCTCCTTGGGTAAAAATCAAAAGGTCGGTAACGGGGGGATCAGCCGAGGGCCGTGTCGAGAAACAACATCAGGCCGAAGCCGACCATCAAGCCCAGGGTCGCCGGGGTCTGGTGGCCGTTGCGGTGGGTTTCCGGAATCACCTCGTGGGACACCACGAAGATCATGGCGCCGGCCGCCAGGCCAAGGCTGACCGGGTAGGCCAGGGCGAAACCGCTGGAGATACCCAGACCGATCAGGGCGCCGATGGGCTCCATCACCCCCGAGGCCAGGGCCACCAGCGCCGCCTTGAGCGCCGACAGTCCGGTCGCGCGCAGGGCCACCGCCACCGCCAGCCCCTCGGGAATGTCCTGGATGGCGATGGCCGAGGTCAGCGGCAGGCCCACCCCCAGGTCGCCATTGGCGAAACTGACCCCGATGGCCATGCCCTCGGGCAGGTTGTGCAGGGTAATGGCCAGGACGAATAACCAGACCCGGCTGATCCGATCGCTGTCCGGGCCGCAGGGACCGGTGCTGTCGTGTTCGTGGGGCGTGAGGCGGTCGAGCCCGAGCATCAGCAGCACCCCCAGCCCCAGCCCCAGCACCACCGTGAGCGCGGACAGCGGGCCACTGCCGGTGATCTCCCTGGCCGCCGCCAGACCGGGCAGGATCAGGGAGAAGGAGCTGGCGGCGAGCATCATGCCGGCGGCAAAGCCGAGCAGGCAGTCCTGGCTACGCGCCGAAATATCCCGGAAGGCGATGGCCAGCAACGCGCCGACACCCGTGGCCGCGAAGCCCGCCGTGCCGCCCAGCAGCGCATAGCGCAGATTGTCGGACCGGGTGCCGGTCATGGCGTTATAACCGCTGGCGGCGAGCAGCCCGAGCAGTAGCAGCGCGGTAGCGGCCAGGCCTAGGCTGATCCAGGGGTTGGCCCGGGCCTGGGCGAGCCAGGCGGTCCTGAAGGATGCGCTGTGGTGTGTAGTCGCCATGGGCATGACCACTCTCCAAATAACCGGTGTTCCTTTTTACAGCAAGCGCCACTGCCTGTCCCGGGCAGACCGCGCGGCATGCCGGCAGACTGGGCGAATCGCCCGGGCTGCCTTATAGTCCGCGCCTTGTCGACGCCACGCGATCAACCAGGGATAGGCCGTCATGCTGACCATCGAACGCATCTACCCGCAACAACTGAACCCCGACAGTCCGGACGACCAGGCCACCCTGGCCATTCACCTGGAGCGTTACCGCTTCGCCTCCCGCGAACTGAGCGGCGCGCGCGTGCTGGACATGGCCTGCGGCTGCGGCTACGGCACGGCCCTGCTGGCCGAGCAGCACCCGGACAAAACCCTGATAGGGGTGGACATCGATCCAGCCGCCATCGCCTATGCCCAGGCCCATTACCAGCTGCCGAACCTGCAGTACCTGTGCGCCGACGCCGAGACGTTCAGCGCCGAGCAGCCCTTCGACAGCATCGTCAGCCTGGAAACCATCGAACACCTGCCGCGCCCGCGCCAGCTGGTCGAGAACTTTTCCCGGCTGCTGGCGGCGGGCGGCCGGGTGATCGCCTCGGTGCCCATTACCCCGACCCTGGACGGCAATCCGCATCACCTGCACGACTTCAGCAAGGCCTCGTTTTTCGCTTTGTTCTCCTCCTACGGCCTGCAGCCGCAGCAGCAGTTCGAGCAGATCCAGTGGTGGCAGTTCAAAGGCCTGTTCTCCAAGCGTCAAACCAAGCAACATCGTTCCGAAGGGGTGGGCAACGCGGTGTTGCAGTACTACCGCCAGCGCCCGCTCTATCTGCTGTTACGCCTGGGCTCGATGCTGCGCTACGGCTTCAGCAATCGCTATCTGACCTGCACTTTCAACGCCCAGCAGTCCATCATTTAGGAGCCCGCCATGCCCGCACCGATCCGTATAAAAGCCTTCGCCGTCCTTGGCCTGCTGACCAGTCTGGCCGGTTGCGGCGCAGCGGAAACCGCCGCCACCGCCAAGCTGCAGGCGGACCGGGCCCAGCAGGCCCAACAGCAGATGCAACAGATGCAGCAACAGATCGACCAGGCCAATGCCCAGAGCAATAAACGCCTGGAACAGGCGCTGGAAAACCAGTAGCCCAGAGCAACCGCGGTACGCGGCGCATAAGGTCCTGCGCAGCGCGCTCTACGCCTGACTGGATTGCCCAGCGTTTATTCGGCTACGGATTGTTGACCGCGTCCGGCCCGATAAATCCGCGTACCGCCGCCACGGTCAAACCGGGGTCTTCTTCGTGGGGCACATGGCCCAGGGCGTCGAACAGCACCAGGCGGCTGCCGGGGATCGCCTGCTTGAAGCGCTCGCCATGGGACGGTGGGATCAGCTGGTCGCGGCCGCCCCAGAGAATCAGGGTGGGCACGCGCAGTTCAGCGATGCGGGCCTGGTGCTGGCCGGCCGGTACCTGCTCGAAGCGCTGGTGCAGTGCATCGCGGTTGCCGGCGCGCAGGGTCAGCTCGTAGTAGCGCTCCACCAGCGCGGCAGTGACCTTGTCCGGGTCGCCATAGACACTGCGCACGCTGGCTTCGATCATCGAGCGCGGTAGCACCCGGGTCATCAGCGGCCGTAGCAGTGGCACCTGGGCCAGACGGAAACCCAGCGGCACCTCGCGCGCTTCCCGGGGGTAGCCGGCGGCATCCACCAGAATCAGCTGGTGGGCGCGCTGGGGATAATCCAAGGCGAACTGCCAGGCCAGTTGCCCGCCGAAGCTGTTGCCGGCCACTATCACCTTCGGTACCTCGAGACGATCGAGCAGTTGGGCGAGAAACGCGCTGTAGCGCTCGATGCGGTAGTCCTCGTCGGCGAAAGGCCCGGTCAGGCCGAAGCCCGGCAGGTCCAGGCTGATCACCCGGCGCTCGGGCGCCAGGGCCTGCACCCAACCCTCCCAGGTGTGCAGGCTGGCCGAAGTGCCGTGCAACAACACCAGGGGCAGCGGGTCGTCGCGCCGGCCCTGGTCGCGCAGGTGCACCGCCAGGCCATCGATAGTGACGAACTGCGAGGGCGAGGGTGCCCAGCGCGGCTGCAGGGCTTCGCGTGACAGGTCGGGAGCCCAGTTCAGGGCGATAAATACCCCGGCACCCAGCAGCAGGACGATCAGCGCGGTAGCCAGGGCACGGGCGAGCCGCTTAAACAGGGTCTGCATGGGGCGATGCGCTCGGAATCTGGGTAAGCCTCAGTCTAGAGATTCGCGCCGAGGGGTTACAGGCCGGCGTCTCTGAGACGCTCGGCATGCTCGACAAACAGTCGCACCGGTTCGGCCCCCTTGCCCACCAGCCCGAAGGTCTGGTTGACGCTGTCGAAGTGATCGAGGGGAAACTGGTCGCCGATGACCTTGCCCAGGTGCGAGCTGAAACGCCCGACCATGCCGTCGCACTGCCCGGCTTCGCGGACGAAGGCCCGGGCAAACAGGCGGCACACCAGGTTGGGGCCGTCGAACAGGTTGCCGCCGCGGTCGGTCTTGCCCGGCTGCAGGGTGCCGGACCAGGAGTAGTACCGCACGCCACCGACTTCCTCGGCACCCTCACCGCCCCAGGCCTCGGGCAGTCCCTGGGGGTATTTGAGGTTGAACCGGGCCACTCCCTCGCAGCGCAACGACTCGCCGCAGGCCCGGGCGTCCATGGGCAGGGCTGGACCGCGGTCGGCGGTTTCCAGCCAACCGATCCAGCGCGCGGCACTGCTCATTAGGAGGCCGAACAGCGTCTCCTTCCAGCTGCCGATTGGGGCCTTGCGGTGGAAGAAATCGGCCAGTTCCGAGCCATGGTTGGGCCCGGACACCGAGGTCACCGACGCCACCCAGTCCGGCCGCAGGGCCGCGGCATAGCGCACGGTCAGCGCACCCTGGCTGTGGCCGATCAGGTTGACCTTGGCCGCGCCGGTTTCGCGCAGCACCTGCTCGATGCGTTCGAGCAACTGCTCGCCGCGCACCTCCGAGGCATGCAGCGGCGATACCCGCACCGCAAAAACCCTGTAGCCCAGATCGCGCAAGCGGGACTCGATGCCGTACCAGTAGGGATAGCCGAGCAGGCGAACGAAACCCAGCAGACCGGGAACCAGCACCAGCGGGTACTGGGTTGAAAGGCCTTGGGACATGCGGACTTCCTTTTGCGTGTGTTAGGTGAACGAATGGCCCCTTGAGCGGGGCACTGAGTAGACAGCCCCTGGTCACTATCGATCCGTCTGGTTACGCAGGGCCCGCAGCAGCTGCGCCTTGTCCATGCGCGAGCGTCCGACGATCTGCCGCTCTCGGGCCCGCTCCAGCAGTTCGGCCTTGCTCATGTCGTCGAGGTCGTCTCGACCGCGGGACGCCGCGGGGGTGGTATGGGGCGAATGCCCGGCTTTGGTCGCCGCAGCGCGCCGGGCCGAATCCTTGCGGGCGGCTTTTTTGGCCTGGGGGCTCTTGTCCTCGCCCGAGCCGCCCCGCTCACCGCCCCCGGACTGCTTGTTGACCGTCGCCCAGGCCCGCGCCTCGGCCTCCTCCTCGGGAACGCCCCGTTGTTCGTAGCTCTGCTCGATATGCTCGGCCTTGCGCTTTTGCTTGTCGCTGTAAAGGCGCTTGTCTCCACGGGGCACGGCGGTTCTCCTGAAAAGGCACTGTCCGAACAAAGAGCTTGCCCGCGCGTATTGGTTCGCCGAACACTCCGGCAGTTACGGCCTTCAGGCTTGACAGCGCGCCAGGATGCCCGCACTAGAGGGCTTTAACGCCCATCGAGCCTGTCGATGGTGACTATTGCGCGGTTCAACTTCATAGACCCGGGGCCAGCCCCTAGGATTGCTTCCGTAGCCATATTCAACCCCTACGGGAGACCGACCATGAAAACCCAACTCTTTGCCAGCCTTGTCTTCAGCCTGTTTGCCGCCAGCGCCTTCGCCCTACCAGGTGACGAAAATCAACCCATACTGGGCGAAGCCCGGGACAGTCAGGCGGAAATCCTGGTTAAGGACCGCCCTGTCGCCGAAGGCGGCGCAGAACGTACCCTGCGCCAACAAGGCATTGAAGTCGCCGAAGGTGGCGCGGAACGCACTCTGCGCCAGCAAGGCATCGAAGTCGCCGAAGGTGGTGCGGAACGTACTCTGCGCCAACAAGGCATTGAAGTCGCCGAAGGCGGCGCGGAACGTACACTGCGGCAACAAGGCATTGAAGTCGCCGAAGGTGGCGCGGAACGCACCCTGGAACAGCACCGTGCGGCCTGAGTCGTGCCGAGCATGCCTCGGGCAAGACCGCCCACAAAAAAGCCCGGTACATGCCGGGCTTTTTTATGGGCGTTATCTTAATCAGACGGTCAGGGGCTCGGGATTGGGCAGACGGTAGCGCCAGACACGTCGCAGCACCGTGGCGAACTGCGCGCTAAGCCGGCCCGTGTTGTAGGTCTGGCCGTAACGGGCGGCGATCGCCTGCACCTCCACGGCCAGGGTGGCGTAGCGCCGGGCCGGCAGATCGGGAAACAGGTGGTGCTCGATCTGGTGACTGAGGTTGCCGCTCAGGATATGGAATACCTTGCCGCCCTGCATATTGCTCGACCCCCGTAACTGGCGCAGGTACCAGTGGCCGCGGGTTTCGTTTTCCAGCACGGACGGGGGAAATACCACCGCCTGCTCGGTGAAGTGTCCGCAATAAATCACAGTGAAGGTCCAAAGGTTACGGATCATATTGGCCATGAAATTGCCCAGCAGCACCGCGGCGACATTGGATCCGACCAGCAATGCCAGCAAGGGAAAGGCCAGGTAGTCCTTGGTCGACTGGCGCAGCAGCTTGCGATTGAACTGGCGGATCAGAGGCCGCACCTCGTCTTTGCTCATCCGGCCCTTGTAGACCTTGTCCAGACGCAAGTGCTGAATCGCGAGCGCATACTCGAACAGCAGGGCATGCAGCGCGACCCACAGCGGTTGCCAGCGGTAGTGGGGCTTCCAGCGCTGCTCGGGGAACAGCCGCGCCAGGCCGTAACCGACGTCGTCGTCCTTGCCCAGCACATTGGTAAAGGTGTGGTGGCGATAGTTGTGGGTATGCCGCCAGAAATCCGCGGGACCGACCATGTCCCATTCGTAGCTGCGCCCGGAAAGCTCGGGATCGTTCATCCAGTCGTACTGGCCGTGCATCACGTTATGCCCCAGCTCCATGTTTTCAATGATCTTCGCCACGCCCAGCAGCGTCGTACCCAGCAGCCAGGTCGGGGGAAACCAGCCGAAGAACAACAGTGCGCGCCCGGCAAGGGCGCAGCCGCGCACCAGGGTCCGGATACGGCGGATATAACGGGCATCCTGCTCGCCCAGGTCGGCCTGGGTGCGCTGGCGCAGGGCATCCAGTTCGGCGCCGAAGGCCTGCAGTTCAATGGGGTCGAGTTCGCGGTCCTTTCTCATTTAAAGCTCCTTGGGGTGAACGCCTGGCGGTAGGGCCAGAGGGGGGCGCCGGCAAGCGGCTCACAGATCGAGCACGACATCGCCCAGCGGCGCGCTAATGCACAAACGGATCGGTTGGTTGGGTTCGCTCGTCACCCGGCCATTGCGCAGGTCGCGCACCGCCCCGCTGATCAGTTGGCAGGTGCAACTGGCGCAGATGCCCTGACGGCAACCATGGGCCGGGCGCAGGCCATGGGACTCGGCCTGCTCCAGCAGGCCGAGTTGGTTGTCGCCGAGCAGGTCGCGGTGCGAGCGGGCAAAGCCCAGGCGCACCGCCCGTGGCGTGACGTCCTGGGTAAAGTGCGGCGGGCTGAAGGCCTCGACCTGCAGGGTGCCCTCGCGCGGCGCACTCTGCCACCAGTGCTGCACCTGCTCGACGAAACCGGCCGGGCCGCAGGCGAACACCTGACGCGCCGCCGGATCGGCCAGGGCCTGCAGGTGCTCGGCCCTGAAGCGCCCGCTCAGCTCGCCCGGCGCCGCCGTGTCGCCACTCAGTGCCCAGCGCACCTGCAGGTTAGCGTATTGCGCCTGCAAGGCCTGCAGCTCCTCGACAAAAGCCCGCTGCCCTTGCTGGCGCACGTAGTGCAACAGGGTGATGGGCGCGGAAAATCCCTGGGCCAGGGCGTTGCGCACCAGCCCCAGCAAGGGCGTCAGGCCGCTACCAGCCGCCAGCAGCAGCACTTCTTGGGCCTGGGCATCCCATTCCAGCGCTCCGCTGGGCGCCCCCAGCTCCAGCACCTGACCGACCATGACCCAGTCCAGCAGGCGATTGGACAAGCGGCCGCCGGGCTGGCGCTTGATCGCGACTTCCAGGCAGCCATCGGGCTGCAGCGCGGTCAGGCTGTAACTGCGGCTGACCCGCACGCCCTCATGCTCGAGGTGCAGCTGCACATGCTGGCCCGGCAAGGCGCCACGCCAGTTGCCATTGGGCCGCAGGGTCAGCGCCAGCATGTCGTCGGCCACCCAGCGGCGGGCCTCGACGCGGGCGAAGACCCGGTTCAGGCGCCAGACCGGGTTCAGTCGCGCCAGCCAGGCGTCGACCTCGGCTTCGTACAACCAACCGCGGGCCGCCAAAGCGCGCAGAGGCGACAGAGACACATCCAATAGACGATTGAGAGATAGGAATGACATGGAGTAAGCTCCTGAGTGAACAGTCGTTCACTAAGCTGCCTGAATTTTATATCTCAGTCAACGGTTGTTCACTGAAATGCCGGTTCGACGCTGCCAAGGGCGCTTGGTAAACTGCGCGCCGGTTCATACCCGCCCAGCCATCGGAAGCAGTCCTACCGTATGTCGCCACGCGCCACCCAGAAACTGCAGACCCGTCAGGCCCTGATGGATGCGGCCCGCAGCCTGATGGACAGTGGTCGCGGCTTCGGCAGCCTGAGCCTGCGCGAAGTCGCCCGCTGCGCTGGCATAGTGCCTACAGGTTTTTACCGCCACTTCGAGAGCATGGATCAGCTGGGTCTGGCCCTGGTGACCGAGGTGGGCGAGACCTTTCGCGAAACCATCCGGGTGGTGCGGCATAACGAGTTCGAACTGGGCGGCGTGATCGATGCATCCGTGCATATCTTTCTCAAGGTGGTGACCGCCAACCGCTCGCAGTTCCTGTTTCTAGCCCGCGAGCAGTTCGGCGGCTCGCAGCCTGTGCGCCAGGCCATCGCCGCCCTGCGCGAGGGCTTTACCGCCGACCTGGCCGCCGACCTGGCGCACATGAACAAGGTGCGGCACCTGGATGTCCCGGCCCAGGAAGTGATTGCCGATCTGGTGGTCAAGACCGTGTTCGCCACCCTGTCCGAACTGATCGACCCGCCTCCTGCGCAACTACCGGCGCACTTGACGCCGGAAGCCAAGATGGTCGAGCAACTACGCTTTATCTTTATCGGCGCCAAGCACTGGCAGGGGCTGGGCAAGCCGTAATTGCCGGGCAAATCGCGGCATCGGCAATACGCACCAGATTCGAGCAAAAACACTCAGCTCGCACCACAAAGAACCACTCGAACGCCCCGAATACAGGCATCAATGATGCCTAACGCTGGATCGGGCGACGCTGCCTGCGGGTATCGCCAGAAATTTAGCTGCATGAGCTCGGCCTTGGCAAGCGCCTTGCTCTAGCAAGGGCAACGCCCTTGGCCGGAAGCCTTACATGCTGGTGATTCATCGACGCCTCGCCCCCGATGCACTGCGTACACACTGGGACGCCGAATTGCTGCTGAGCTTCGAGGCGCGCAGCAAGACACGCCTGCGCTGCTTCAGCGTTGCCGGGGAAGACGTGGGCTTGTTCCTCGAGCGCGGCCAGCCGCCGCTGCAGGACGGTGAGGACCTGCAAGCCGAGGACGGGCGCATCGTACGGGTCCGCGCACGGGCCGAGCCCTTGCTGCACGTGACCTGTGCCAATGCCTTCGAGCTGACCCGCGCCGCCTATCACCTGGGTAACCGCCATGTCGCCCTGCAGCTGGGCGATGGCTGGCTGCGCCTGCCCCGGGACCATGTGCTGCAGGCCATGCTCGAACAGCTGGGCGCCCGGGTGGAAGCCATCGAAGCGCCCTATCAGCCAGAGCTGGGCGCCTACGGCGGCGGCCATCACCATTCCCACGCGGGCGACGCCGAATTCAGCTACGCGCCACGCCTGCACCAGTTCGGCCAACGCCCGTGAACCCGGCCTGGGCCCTGCTGCGCATCGCCAGCCCGCAATTACCCCTTGGAAGGCCGGTTACAGCTGAGGGGCCAAGCCGTTCTTCACTGTTCTCGGTGGAAAACCATCATGAATAACGCCTGGGCCTTGCTACGTCTGGCCAGCCCGCAATTACCCATAGGGGGTTATAGCTATTCCCAGGGCCTGGAAATGGCGGTCGAACAGGGTCTGGTGCATGACCCGGTAACGGCCCAGGCCTGGATCGCCGATCAGTTGCTGCTCAACTTGGCGCGCTTCGAGGCGCCCTTGCTGCTGGCCCATTGCGAAGCGGCGGTAGCCGCCGACTGGCCCTTGCTGCGGCAACTGGCCGAGCAGCACCGCGCCAGCCGCGAGACCCGCGAACTACAACAGGAAAGCCGGCAGATGGGCTATTCCCTGCAGCAGCTGCTCAGCGGCCTGCCGGAGCTGGACGAAGCCGCGCGTGAACTGTTCGCCGCGCTGCCGGAGCCGGGCCTGGCCGTCGCCTGGGCCCTTGCTGCCCGGGCCTGGCAGATCGCCCCCCAGGACGCCCTGGCGGCCTGGCTCTGGGGCTGGCTGGAAAACCAGCTGGCGGTGCTGATGAAAACATTACCCCTGGGCCAGCAAGCCGCCCAGCGCCTGACCTCGGCGCTGCTGCCGCGCCTGGAGCAGGCCCGGCAGCAGGCCACCGCGACGACGCCCGAACACTGGGGCAGCGCCGCCTTTGGCCTGGCCCTGGCGAGCATGGCCCACGAGCGGCAGTACAGCCGACTCTTTCGTTCCTGAGTGGAGAACACAACGATGAACACCCAACCCCTGCGCGTCGGCATCGGCGGCCCGGTCGGCTCCGGCAAGACCGCCCTGACCCTGGCCCTGTGCCTGGCCCTGCGCGAGCGCTACAACCTGGCGGTGGTGACCAACGACATCTACACCCGCGAGGACGCCGATTTCCTGGTGCGCAATCAGGCCCTGGCGCCGGAACGGATCATAGGCGTCGAAACCGGCGGTTGTCCGCACACGGCGATCCGCGAGGACGCCTCGATCAACCTGGAGGCGGTCGACCAGTTGAATCGGCGCTTTCCCGGCCTGGACCTGATCATCGTCGAGTCCGGCGGCGACAACCTCTCGGCCACCTTCAGCCCCGAGCTGTCGGACCTGACCCTCTATGTGATCGACGTGTCGGCCGGCGACAAGCTACCGCGCAAGGGCGGCCCGGGTATCTGCAAGTCCGACCTGCTGGTAATCAACAAGATCGACCTGGCGCCCCTGGTCGGCGCCTCCCTGGAAGTGATGGAGCGCGACACCCTGAAGATGCGCGGCGAAAAACCCTTTGTCTTCAGCAACCAGAAAACCGGCCAGGGCCTGGAGGCGATCATCGCCTTTATCGAACGCCAGGGCCTGCTGACCGCCGCCTGAGCGTCGCCCGGCACCAAACACACCGACAGGAGACTCCCATGACCCTTGGCAAAACTCTGCTCACCCTGGCCCTGCTGTTCCCGGCCCTGGCCTGGGCCCATCCCGGCCACGAGGCCAGCGGCCTGCTGGCCGGTATCGCCCATCCGCTGCTGGGCCTGGACCACCTGCTGGCGATGCTCGCCGTGGGCCTGTGGGCCGCCCAGCAGCAGGGCCGGGCGCGCCTGGCCATGCCCCTGACCTTTCTCGCCTGCCTGCTGCTGGGCGGCCTGCTCGGTTTCGCCGGTCTGAACCTGCCGGGCCTGGAAAGCGGTATCGCCGCCTCGGTGCTGGCCCTCGGCCTGCTGGTGGCCCTGGCCGCCCGCCCCCCTCTGGGTCTGGCCCTGCCGCTGACCGCGTTGTTCGCCCTGGCCCATGGCCTGGCCCATGGCCTCGAGCTGCCGGCGCTGACCAGCCCCGCCGGCTATGCCCTGGGTTTTATGGCTGCCACCGCGGGCCTGCACGGCGCCGGTTTCGTCCTGGTGCGCAGCCTGCCCCGCGCCACGGCGCCCCTGGTGCGCCTGGCAGGCGCCGGCTCGGCTGCCGCCGGTCTCTGGCTGCTGGCCAGCTAGCAGGCCGTTGAAAAACTACCTGCGTTGGCAATACTGCGTTAAAACCGGCCCGGGACGCGGCGTCTCAAAATGCTCATTTACAGCACGTAAACTCCGCTTTTTCGGCCGTTTTTGCCTTGTCTTGCCTGCCTCGCCTACGTTTTTCAACGACCAGCTAACCGGGCGAGACGCTCGGGCCAGTCGATAGCCCGGATGACCGGGCCCGACGCTACAGCAGATATTCGGCGGCGGCTGGCGGCTGTTACCATGGGCGCTTTGCCCCTTGCCGTGACCGCCCATGCCCGACCCGTCCCGCTCCGTCCCCGCCGCCGCGCTGCGCGAAACCTTTGCCCAGGTGCAGCGGCACTTCCATCAGGTGGTGGTACCGCTATGGCGGGGTCCCGGCTGGAACCCGGAGCTGGCACTGCCCTATGAGGCCCTGCTCGAAGGCACGCCACTGGCGCCCCAGCGCTACCGGGCCATGGCCTGCGCCCGCCAGCTCTACCTGTTCGCCAGCCTGATCGACACGCCCCAAGAGGCCGATGCCCGCGCCCACGCGGCGCAGCTGTTCGACTCCCTGCAACGGCACTTTCGCGACCCGCTGCACGGGGGCTGGTTCTACAGCATCGACCCCCAGGGCGCGCCCCTGGACCGGCGCAAGGACCTGTACACCCAGGCGTTCGTGGTCTTCGCCTGCGCCCATTTCCTGGGCAAGGTCGGCACGCCCGAGGTCGAGCAGGTGCTGGACACTGCCCTGACCGAGGTGGCGCAGCAGTTCGCCGACGGCAGCGGGCTGTACCACGCCTGCCTGGCCGAGGACTGGCGCGAGCTGGGCAGCGGCCCGCTGCAGAACCCGCTGATGCACCTGACCGAGGCTTTTCTGGCGGTTCTGGCCGTGCGCCCGGATGCGCCGGTGCAGGCCGCCCTGGAGCAGCTGGTCGCGGCCCTGCCGGCGCGCTTCGTCGAGCCGCGCCACGGCCTGGTGCTCGAACACCCCCTGGGCACCCCGGACAACTGGTTCGAGCCGGGTCATCAGTTCGAATGGTTCTACCTGCTGGAGTCTTCGCCACTGCTGCGCGGCAGCCCGCTGCACGCCGCCCAGCAACGCGCCTTCGCCTGTGCCCTGGCCCAGGGCGTGCGCGACGACGCGGTGCTGGCCCGGCTAGAGGTCGGCGGACGGGTGCTCGACCCCAGCCAACGTATCTGGGCCCAGGCCGAGTACCTGCGCGCCCTGACCCTGCAACCCGACAGCCAAGCCGCTGTGCTGCGGCAACTGCAGGTCTGGCAACAGCGCTTTCTCAGCCCGGACGGCTGGCACGAATGCCTGGATGCCGAGGGCCAGCGGGCCCGCGCCGACAAACCCTCGACCTCGCCCTATCACCTGGCGACCTGCTATGCGGGGCTGGCGGATTATCTGGCTTAGGGCCTGCTGCAATTCACTGAGGGGTTTGTTCAGGGGGTCGGGCAAGCCTTGGCGCCAGCCGGGGCGGCGCTGTCCCGGATGGCGCTGCGCATATCCCGGGCTACGCACCGGGACCGCAGGTATCCGCAATGGGGCTCAAGCCGGCTTGGCCGAGCGGTCGATGGCGAAGCCGGCCCAGGTCTGGCTCACCGGCATCAGCTCCAGGCGGTTGATATTGATATGCGCCGGCTGGTTCATCACCCAGTAGATGGTCTCGGCTATATCTTCCGACTGGATGGCTTCGGCGCCCGCATAGGTGGCGTCGTAGCGGGCCTGGTCGCCGCCGAATCGCACCAGGGAAAACTCGCTCTCGCACAGGCCCGGTTCGATATTGCTGACCCGCACCCCGGTGCCCACCAGGTCGCAACGCAGGCTCAGGGAGAACTGCTCGACGAAGGCCTTGGTCGCGCCGTACACATGGCTGCCCGGGTAGGGGTAGCTGCCGGCGATGGAGCCCAGGTTGACGATGGCGGCGCCGCGGCCATGGGCGATCAGCCGGGGCAGCAGCAGGCGGGTGCTGTACAGCAGCCCCTTGATATTGGTGTCGACCATGCGATCCCAGTCGTCCAGCTCGCACCGCGGCGCCGGGTCGGTGCCCAGGGCCAGGCCGGCATTGTTGATCAGCCCGCGCAGGGTGGCGAAGGCCGGCGGCAGGCCGGCGATGGCGGCCGTCATGGCCTGGCGGTCACGCACGTCCAGGACCAGCGGATGCACCGCCGTCAGGGTCGACAGCTCCTCGCACAGCGCCTGCAGACGCGCCTCGCGCCGGCCGCTGAGCACCAGCGACCAGCCGGCCTGGGCGAAACGTCGGGCACAGGCTTCGCCGAAACCGGAGGTGGCACCGGTGATAAACAGGGTCGAACTCATGGGGGACTCCAGGCTGGGGCGCGTCGGACCGGGTCAGGGCGACGCTCGGGATCGGGAAACTCAGGCGGCTTTATAGCATCGCTCAGGGTGCAAGCGGCACGGCGCAGCAAGGGTTTCGCCAACTGAGCAAAAAACAGTCAGCGCGCGTCAGGCCACGGCTTTGGTGGGCTGGGATACGATCCCCCCATCTTATCCACAGAACGCTCCACAGAGTCCTGGGATAACTTTCCAGAACACCTCGCTGCGCTGCGCCAAGTCCTTGAATAAACGGCAATATGCCTTGACTCCCGGACGCGGCCCATGCCGCCACCCACCCGGCCCGGACGGTGGATAAAAACTGATCGACAGGCTACAGGCCACGGACTTATTGACCTGCAGGCATTGTTCCCGGGTTTATCCACAGCCCTGCCCACAGAGAACGGGGACAACTGTGCAGTCAGCCTCGAAAACCCGGTGTCAGGCGCCAAGTCCCTGTTTAAGCACCCTAAATTCCATTGTTCAAAAAACGTACGGCGGCCGCGCAGGGCCTTGGCGCCTGGCGTGCGGGCAGCTGCGCCCAGCTTATCCACAGCCGGCTCCACAAACGCTGTGGACAAGCCATCCACAGTCCCCCTGTGCTGCTCAAGGGCTGATCCGCGCCAGCAGGGCTTGGGCGGCCACCAGGTCTTCGAGGGCATAACCCACCGACTTGAACAGGGTGATCTCCTGGGCATCGCTGCGCGTACCGCGGCCCTGCAGCAGGTCCTGCAGTTCGGTCTGCACATCGCTGGGGGCGATCAGTCCATCCTGCAGGGCGAACAACAGATCGCCGGCCTCCTCCAGCGCGCCTTCCCGGGTGTCGACCACGATGCGCGCCCGGGCCACGGCGGCCGAGTCGGTTTCGCGCATGCTCGGCAGAAACGCCCCGACCAGGTCCAGGTGGCTGCCGGGTTTGAGCCAGGCCCCGAGCACCAGGGGCTCACGCGAGGTGGTGACGCAACTGAGGGTGTCGGCCTGCTCCACCGCCGCCTGCAGGTCCGCCGCCACCTCGACCGGGTAGCCTTCGCCGCGCAGCCGAGCGACCTGAGCGGCCACCTTGTCCGGTTGCCGCCCCCAGAGCCGTACGCGGCTGTAGCCGCGCACCAGGCAGTGGGCGCGGACCATATGGGCGGCCAGGGTGCCGCAGCCCACCACCAGCAGTTCCCGGGCATCCTGGCGCGCCAGGTAGTCGGCGGCCAGGGCCGAGGTGCAGGCGGTGCGCCGGGCGGTCAGCTCCGAGGCCTCCAGCAGCGCCAGGGGCTGGCCGGTCTGGTCGTCGAACAGGGCGAACACCGCCGCCACGGCGGGCAGGCCACGGGCGCCGTTGCCGGGAAATACCGTGACCAGCTTGACCCCCAACCCCCCGCCGGGTTGCCAGACCGGCATGCTCAGCAGGCTGGCCTCGCCCGGCAGGGCCTCACAGCCACGCAGCGGCGCCGTGCAACCCCGGGCCAGGCCCAGGCGCAGGGCGGCGATCAACCCCGGATAATCAAGATGCGCGGCCACATCGGCATTGGTGAAAAAACGCAGCGTTTGCATGGGCTGGACCTTGTGCAGGCGGCTACGGAGCGAGCCTGAGTGGGAAGCAGGGGGAAAACGGACGAGCCGGGCATTGCGCCCGGCTCGCTGACAGCGACAGCGCGACGACGCGGCACGGGGCCGCGTCGCCGCGGCGACTCAGTGCCCGCCCAGGTAGGCGTTGCGCACTTCCTCGTTGCCCAGCAGTTCCTGGCCGGTGCCGGTCAGGCGGATTTCACCGTTGACCATCACGTAACCGCGGTTGGACAGGCGCAGGGCGTGGTTGGCGTTCTGCTCCACCAGAAAGATGGTCATGCCGCTCTGTGCCAGCTCGCGCAGGGTCTGGAAGATCTGCTTGACCACTATGGGTGCCAGTCCCAGGCTCGGCTCGTCCAGCAGCAGCAGCTTGGGCCGGCTCATCAGCGCCCGGGCAATGGCGAGCATCTGTTGCTCGCCGCCGGACATGGTCATGGCCCGTTGATTGCGGCGTTCTTTCAAGCGCGGGAACAGTTCGAACATCTTCTGCATGTCCGCGTCGGCATGCTTGTCGCCAATGGGTATGGTGCCCATCAGCAGGTTTTCCTCGACGCTCATGTCGGGAAAAACCCGCCGTCCTTCGGGCGACTGGGCAATGCCGTTGGACGCGACGAAGTGCGAGGACTTGTGGGTGATGTCGGTGCCGCGGTAGAGGATCTGCCCGGCGCTTGCCCGGGGCTGGCCGAATATCGACATCAGCAGGGTCGACTTACCGGCGCCGTTGGCGCCGATCAGGCTGACCGTTTCGCCTTCCTCGATATGCAGGTTGATCTTCTTCAGGGCCTGGATGGGCCCGTAAAACACGTCGACATCGGTAAACGCGAGGATAGGCCCGCTCATACCAGCTCCTCTTCGTCCGCGCCCAGGTAGGCGGCGATCACTTTCGGGTTGTTGCGGATCGCCTCCGGATCGCCCTCGGCGATCAGCGCGCCGTGGTCGAGCACGATGATATGGTCGGAAATGCTCATGACCATGCCCATGTCGTGTTCGATCAGCACCACGGTGATCCCGTGTTCGTCGCGCAGCAAGCGGATAATCCGGCTCAGGGCCTCGGTTTCCTGGGGATTGAGGCCGGCGGCCGGTTCGTCCAGGCAGACGATTTCCGGACGCGTGCACATGGCCCGGGCGATTTCCAGACGCCGCTGCTGACCGTAGGACAGCTCGCCGGCCAGGCGGTTGGCGCAGTCCACCAGATCGACCACCTCCAGCCAGTAGAACACCGTGTCCAGGGCCTTGCTTTCGGCGCGCCGGTAGGCCGGGGTGTTGAGGATGCCGGCGATCATGCTGCGGTTGACCCACATGTGCTGGGCCACCAGCAGGTTCTCCACCACCGACATTTCCTTGAACAGGCGAATGTTCTGGAAGGTGCGGGCCAGGCCTGCGCGGTTGACCAGGTGGGTGCCGCCGAACATCTTGTAGAACAGGCGGTTGAAGAACTTGGGCGGCGAGACGAAATCGCCCAGGGCGAAGGGCTCGCCCATGACCTTGCCGACCCGGGTGATCTTGGCCTGGGCGTCCAGCAGGATATTGCCGCCGGTGGCCTTGTAGAAGCCGGTCAGGCAGTTGAACACCGTGGTCTTGCCGGCGCCGTTGGGCCCGATCAGGGCCGAAATGGACTGGCGCTTGATGGCGAAGCTGACGTCGTTCAACGCACGGATGCCGCCGAACTGCATCATCAAATGCTCGACCGAGAGAATGATATCGTTGCTCACGGGGCCACTCCTTTACGAATGGCATAGCCGCTGCGGCTGATGCGCACCAGCCCGCGCGGGCGCCAGATCATCATCAAGACCATCAGGATGCCGAACAGCAGCACCCGGTACTCGGCGAAGCTGCGCAGCAGCTCCGGGGCCACGGTCAGCACGAACGCGGCGATCACCACCCCCAGGGTCGAACCCAGCCCACCCAGCACGACGATAGCCAGAATCAACGCCGACTCGAAAAAGGTGAAGGACGAAGGGTCGATAAAGCCTTGCTTGGTGGCGAAGAACACCCCGGCGATACCGGCGATGGCGGCGCCCATCATAAAGGCCGAGAGCTTGACCAGCACATGGTTCAGGCCCATGGCCCGGCAGGCGATCTCGTCCTCGCGCAGGGCTTCCCAGGCGCGGCCGACTGGCATGCGGGTCAGGCGATGCTTGATATAGAGCACCGCCATCACCACCAGAAACAGCACGGCAAAGGTGAAGGTCAGCTGGGCATTGGGGTTGTAGGCCACCCCCAGAAACTCATGGATGGGCACCCCGCCCTCCTTGGCGCGCCGGCCAAACTCCAGGCCGAACAGGGTCGGCCCCGGGATGGCGATACCGTTGGGGCCATTGGTCAGGGACATCCAGTTGTTCAACACCAGGCGAATGATCTCGCCGAACCCCAGGGTGACGATCGCCAGGTAGTCGCCGTGCATGCGCAGCACCGGAAACCCCAGCAAGGCCCCGGCGAACGCCGCCAGAATGATCGCCAGCGGCAGCATCGACCAGAATCCCAGCCCCAGGTACTGGTAACCCAGGCCCAGGCCGTAGGCACCGATGGCGTAGAAGCCGACGAAGCCCAGGTCGAGCAACCCTGCCAGCCCGACCACTATGTTCAGGCCCAGGCCCAGTAGCACGTAGATCAGCCCGAGAATCACCACCGACAGCAGGTACTTGTTGGCGAAGAAGGGAAAGCAGATCGCCAGCAGAATCAGCACCGGCACCACGAAGCGCAGGATGGATTTGTGATCGACCGGCAACACGTGCACGCCGGTGTCCTTGCGTTGCATCGAGTCCAGCAGGCGCATGCCGGGGCCGGTCTGCAGAAACAGGCTCAGGCAGAAGCGCCCGAGCATGACGATGGCAACCAGTACGCCGACCCGGTCCAGATGCAGGTCGAAACTGTAGCCCTGCAGCACCACCCCGACTATGGGCCCGAACACGATCAGGGCGACCAGACCGGCCAGTACGGTGTCGATCAGACAGCGTTTTATATCAATGGAATGTTGGCTCGCCGACATGCTTTATACCTTCGCCACATGGGGTTTGCCCATGAGCCCTTGCGGTCGAAAAATCAGGATCATCACCAGCAGGGAAAACGAGAACACGTCCTTGTAGTCCGAGCTGACCAAGCCGGCGAACTGTGCTTCGGCAATACCGAGAATCAGGCCCCCGAGCATCGCCCCGGGCAGGGAGCCGATGCCGCCCAGCACCGCGGCGGTAAAGGCCTTGATGCCGATGATAAAGCCGGCGTAGAAATCGAAGGTGCCGTAGTTCATGGTGATCAACATGCCCGCCAGGGCCGCCATGGAGGCGCCGATGACGAATACGTAGGAGATCACCCGGTCGGTGTTGATGCCCAGAATCGAGGCCATCTTGCGGTCTTGCTGGGTGGCACGGCACATGCGGCCCAGCTTGGTGTTCTGGATGATGTAGGTCAGCACGCCCATGCCCACCAGCGACACCGCGATGATGAACAGCTTGGTGTAGGTGATCTGCACATAGCCGCTGCCGACATCGAACTTGATCATCCCCTCCAGCAGGGTCGGTACGCCTTGCTGGCGCGCGCCCTGGGAGATCTGCACGTAGTTCTGCAGGATCAGCGACATGCCGATGGCGCTGATCAGCGGCGCCAGGCGGGTGGAGTTACGCAGGGGCTTGTAGGCCACCCGCTCGATCGCCCAGCCGTAGACACCGGTGACGATGATGGTAAACGCCAGCGTGCCGAGGATCAGCAGGGGAAAGGATTCGAGGCCGAAGAAGGCCAGCAGTGCGAGGCCGATGGCGGTCAGGTAGGCGGAGATCATGTACACGTCGCCGTGGGCGAAGTTGATCATGCCGATGATGCCGTAGACCATGGTGTAACCGATGGCGATCAGTCCGTAGACCGATCCCAGGGTCAACCCGTTAATCAGTTGTTGCAGGAAAATACCGTCCATTGGACTCAGTCTCGTCTGTTGAGGTATCGACCTTGGGTTCGGCCGGTCCTCTCAAGTGAAATCAGACGGGTACTGCTGAACAACCACAGCGCGGTGTGCGGCGGTGGACGGAGTTGACGACTCAGCAGCTCCCGGAAGACAGCACCGGCCCGGGCGCAAAGCGCCCGAGCCGGCTGCCGAGCATGGACTTACTTCTGGCTGTACTTGCCTTGGTCGTTCCACTCGTACATCACGTAGTCGGAGACTTTCAGGTCGCCCTTGGCGTCCCACTCCTTCTTGCCCATCACGGTGGCAACCGGGTTGGCCTTGAGCCAGGCGCTGGCCTTGGCGGTGTCGGTACCGCCGGTGCCGGTAAAGGCCGCGGCGATCGACTGCATGGCTGCGTAGGAGTACAGGGTATAGCCTTCGGGCTCGTAACCGTTGGCACGGAAGCTGTCGATCACTGTCTTGCCGTCGGCGATATTGCGCGGGTCGGCACCGAAGGTCATCAGCACGCCCTTGGTGTATTGCGGGCCGCCGGCGGTGGTGACCAGCTCGTCGGTGACGATGCCGTCGCCAGAGATAAACAGGGCGGTGGAGCCCTGCTCGCGCAGCTGACGCACCAGCGGACCGGCTTCGGCATGCAGGCCACCGAAATAGACCACTTCGGCGCCCGAGGAACGGATCTTGGTGACCAGGGCGTTGAAGTCCTTCTCGCCGCGGGTCAGGCCTTCGTAGACCACTTCGGTCACGCCGCGCTTGGTCAGTTGAGCCTTGGTGGCATCCGCCAGGCCCTGACCGTAGGTGTCCTTGTCGTGGATGATCGCTACCTTGGTCGCCTTGAGGGTGTCGACTATGTAGTCGCCGGCCACCACGCCCTGCTGATCGTCGCGACCGCAGATACGGAACTGGGCGCTCAGGCCGCGCTCGGTCACCGTCGGGTTGGTCGAAGCGGGGGTAATGGAGAGGATACCGGCATCGTCGTAGACCTCGGAGGCCGGGATGGTGGAGGAAGAGCAGAAGTGCCCGATCACCGCGACCGCCTTGTCCGAATCGACCAGACGGTTGGCCACGGCCACGGCCTGCTTCGGCTCGCAAGCGTCATCGGCCTTCACCAGCTTGATTTGTTCCCCATTGATGCCCCCCGCCGCGTTGATGTCCTTGGCGGCTTGTTCAGCCCCGCGCCACAGCTGCTCGCCGAACGCAGCGTTACCGCCGGTCATCGGCCCCGCGACGCCGATCACGACATCGGCCATGGCCATGGAAGAAGCACCCAACGCACTGCTAACGGCTAGAGCCAGAAAAGCCTTTCTGAAAATCTGCTGCGACATAAGTGTTTTGCTCCGGGTGGGTAAGTAGTGAAGGCACGGAAAGATAGCAAGCCTTGTGCCATGATTTTCCCCACTCAAACCTTAGAGCAGAAACAGAGTGTTTTGATAAAAATCCGTAGAGTTCTGAAAGAAACTTTCTAAACCCCCGAAAAAACAGGACTTTTCCTCGGCAGGGGTTACCCCTGGGGGTTTTACTTTTGGTAACGAGCCCCCTTTTCGCACCCTGCGCCCTCCCCTGGTGCGGCTTAACGACTCACTCGCAGCGCACACCTGGGGCCTAGACCACCACGCGCAGGCATTGCCCGGCGTGGTAGAGGGAAAAACCCGCTTCGTAGAGCGCGCTGCGCAACCCCGCGCCACGCACCTTGGCCATCGCCTGCACCGGCATGGGCAGAGCGGTCGCATCGCCCCGGCATAGGTAGTCGGCGAAGGCCTTGCCCACCACGCTGCCGGTGGTCACACCGCGACCGTTGTAGCCGGTCACCGCCAGCAGCCCCGGCGCAGGCTCGAACAGGCGCAGCAGGTGATCGGGGGTGAAGGCGATACACCCGGTCCAGGTGGATTGCCATTCGACCTCCCCCAGCTCCGGAAAGTAATGCTGCTGGATGCGCGCGGCCCAGGCGCGCAGGAACCAGGCCGGCTTGCCCGTGCCACTGCCCAAGCTGCCGAGCAAGAGCCGGCCGGCGGCATCGCGGCGAATGCTGCTGAGCACCTGGCGGGTATCCCAGGCGCCCTGTCCGCCCGGCAGGATGGCCTGGGCCGCCGCGCCGCTGAGCGGCGCCGAGGCCACCTGGTAATAGAAACCGGGGAAGAAACTGTCGCGCAGCGCGGTCCACTCGCCCTCGGTGTAGGCATTGGAGGCGATCACCACCTGCTCGGCCATGACCGAACCGGCCGCGGTGCGCACGCACCAGGCCGCGCCCTGGCGCTCCAGGTGGGTCACCGACGAGCCTTCGAACAGCTGACCACCCAGCCGCTGCACGGCCGCCGCCAGCCCCTGGGTATAGGCCATG
>JAZKHB010000011.1:24631-28406 GCA_040385585.1 Pseudomonadota bacterium
TGCCGGTGGCTTCGACGCAGGCCGCGCCGGTCAACAGTTCCACCGCGGCCCCGCGGCGTTGCCACTGGGCGCAGCGGCTTTGCAGATCGGCCACGCCGCGGGCGTTATGGGCCATATGCAGGGTGCCCTCGCGGCGCGCCTGGCAGTGGATGCCGTACTTGTCGATCAAGGAAAACACCAGGGCCGGCGCGGCGCCCAAGGTCGCCACCAGCTTGCCGCCCACCGCCTGCCCCAGCCCGGCCTCGACCTGGTCCGGAGCGATCCACAGCCCGGCATTGACCAGCCCGACATTGCGCCCCGAACCGCCATGCCCGACCCTGTGGGCCTCCAGCACGCAGACCGTCTTACCCTGCTCGCGCAGGTGCACGGCGGCGGACAATCCGGTAATGCCGGCGCCGATCACGCAGACATCCACTTTCAGCTCACCCGCCAGGGCCGGAGCCACCGATGGCGCGGGATTGAGCTGTTCCCACAGGCATTCCTGGCGCAACGTCATGTACGAATCCTTATCTGCGGAGGTCGGCAGGCGCGCCCGGCTCGGGCGCGCTTTTCAAGTAAAGCGAAAAAACCCATCGAGCGCGTCGACCAGCGCCACCGCGCCAGATCGCGATTCAATCGAAGGTAATGCCCTGGGCCAGTGGCAGCTCGCGGGAGTAGTTCACCGTGTTGGTCTGGCGACGCATATAGGCGCGCCAGGCGTCGGAGCCGGATTCGCGACCGCCGCCGGTTTCCTTTTCGCCACCGAAGGCACCGCCGATTTCCGCGCCGCTGGGGCCGATATTGACGTTGGCGATGCCGCAATCGCTGCCGGTGGCCGAGAGGAAGGCCTCGGCCTCGCGCACGTCGTTGGTGAAGATGCAGGAAGACAGGCCCTGAGGCACCGCATTGTTCAGGCGTAGCGCCTCATCGAAGTCCTGGTAGCCCAGCACATAGAGGATCGGCGCGAAGGTCTCGTGGCAGACCACCGCGCTCTGCTCGGGCATCTCGACGATGGCCGGAGACACGTAATAGGCCTCGGGGTATTGCTCGACCAGCTGCCGCGCGCCGCCGAAGACCCGACCGCCCTCGCTCAAGGCCTGGCCCAGGGCGTCCTGCATGGCCTCGAAGCCGTGCCGGTCGATCAGCGGGCCGACCAGATTGCCTTCCAGCGGGTGGCCAATGCGCACCTTGGCATAGGCCACCTTCAACCGCGCGACGAATTCGTCCTTGATCGACTCGTGGGCGATCAACCGGCGCAGGGTGGTGCAGCGCTGGCCGGCGGTGCCCACCGCGCTGAACAGCACGCCGCGCACGGCCAGGTCCAGGTCGGCGCTGGGTGCCAGGATCATCGCGTTATTGCCACCCAGCTCGAGAATGCTGCGGGCAAAACGCGCGGCGATTTTCGGCGCCACCTCGCGGCCCATGCGCGTACTGCCGGTGGCACTGACCAGGGCCACCCGTGGGTCGTCCACCAAGGCCTCGCCGGCCTCGCGCGCGCCGATCAAGACCTGGGCCAGATGGGCGGGTGCGTCGCTGAAGGTGCTGGCCACCCGGTCGAACAGGGCCTGGCAGGCCAGGGCGGTCAAGGGAGTCTTTTCCGACGGTTTCCACAGCACCGGGTTGCCGCAGACCAGGGCCAGGGCGGCGTTCCAGGCCCAGACCGCCACCGGGAAATTGAAGGCGCTGATGATCCCGACCACGCCCAGGGGGTGCCAGGTCTCGCGCATATGATGGCCTGGGCGCTCGGAGGCGATGGTCAAGCCATAGAGCTGGCGTGACAGGCCCACGGCGAAGTCGCAGATATCGATCATTTCCTGCACCTCGCCCAGGCCTTCCTGGGTGATCTTGCCGGCCTCCCAGGACACCAGCTCGCCCAGCTCGGCCTTGTTCTGGCGCAGCACCTCGCCGAACTGGCGGATCAGCTCGCCGCGGCGTGGAGCCGGCACCTGGCGCCAGACCTGAAAAGCCGAATCGGCACGGGTGACGGCCTGCTCCACCTCGGCGCGGCCGACCAGTTGCACCGAGGCGATGCGGCTGCCGTCGATGGGCGTGTGCACGGCATGACCGCCCCGGGAATAGTGCTGTGGGTCGACGCCGAGGGTAGTGAGCAGTGCTGCGATCATAAGGGACTCCGGGACAGGGGGCGCAGGTGCGCCGCGTACTGCCAGTAATAGCCTCACGGACGTCACACAACAAACGACCTTTATTCGCTATATCATTCCCTTTCGTCATGCTGCTGCCCGTCGCCCCATCGGCCACTGCTCCGTGCCGCCGCCGTCCGCCCTCGAGAACCGCCATGCTCAAGCGCCATCTGCCGTCCCTCACCGCCCTGCACTGCTTCGAGGCCGTGGCGCGGCATTTGAGTTTTACCCGCGCCGCCGAGGAGCTGAGCCTGACCCAGAGCGCGGTCAGCAAACAGCTGGCGCAGTTGGAGACGCAAGTCCAGCAACTGCTGTTTCGCCGGGTACGCCGGCGCCTGCAGCTGACCCCAGCCGGCTCGCTGTACCTGGGCGAGGTGCGCAAGATCCTCACCCAGGTCGAGATGTCGACCCACGCCATGCTCTCCTACGGCGGCGAAACCGAGGTGCTGCGGGTCTCCACCCCGCCGACCTTCGGCGCGCGCTGGCTGGTACCGCGGCTCAAGGGCTGGCGCCTGCGTTACCCCCACATCCATCTGGACCTGTGCCACGAGGTGGCGGCCGACGACCTGAGCCAGGGCCGCAGCGACCTGGCCTTCTATTTCGGTCAGGGTGCTCGCCCGGGTGCCGAATGCCTGGCGCTGTTCGGCGAGGAACTGGTGGCGGTCTGCGCGCCCGGCCTGCTGCCGGCCGAGCCGCTGCGCGACCCAACCCAGCTGACCGCCCTGGTGCTGCTGCAGAACGCCAGCCGCCCGGCCGCCTGGCACGAATGGTTCGAGGGCCAGGACCGGCACAGCGAACACAGCTACCACGGGCCGCGCTTCGACAGCTTTTACATGTGCATCCGCGCCGCCCAGGTCGGTTGCGGCGTGGCCCTGCTGCCGCGCTTTCTGGTGGAGGAGGAGTTGGCCGAGGGCAAGCTGGTGATGCCCTGGCCCTACGCCTTACCCAGCAGCAGCCTGTATTACCTGGCCTGCCCCGAACACGCCGCCGAGGTGCCCAAGGTGCGCGCCTTCTTGGGCTGGATAGGCGAGCAGTTGGCCAGCCCGCAGGCCATGGTCACCTCGCCTGTTCCGGCGCCAGCGGCCCTGGCGCCACCCCGACGCAAGGCCGCGAGCGCAAGCGCATCCGGGAAAAAAGCCCGGGCAGCGAAGCAGGAAAAAAAGGAATGACCTCGCCGCTATTTTTCGCTTGTGACGCGCCCCGGCGGCGGTTCTTATAGGTGCTTAAGCCCGCCAGGAGCGCCTGCATGCCGACCTTCGAACGCCTCTTCGACCTGATCGCCCAGACCCTCGGCGCGCCTGCCGCGCACTGGCTCCAAGCCCATGTCGAGGTGCCGCCGGGCTTGTCGGCCTTTGCCTGGACAGACGAAACGCTGCACCGCGCCTGGCTGGCCGAGGCCCTGAACCTGTGCCTGCTGCACAAGCTGGTGGAGGCGGTGCCCGTTGCCCGCACCTATGTGCAGGAACAGGCCGCGGCGGGCCGGCGGGTGCTGTTCGATCATGGCGCCTTGCGTACCGTCGACTGGCCGGATAATGGCGCGCTGCCCAGGGGCCGCCTGGCCTTCAGCCGGCTGCTCGAACCCCTGGGCTTTACCGATGTGCGCACCTACCCGCTGACCAAGCTGAACATGACCGGCTGGGCCTACCGCCAGCAGG
>JAZKHB010000011.1:28419-39627 GCA_040385585.1 Pseudomonadota bacterium
CGCCCAGTTCTTCGTCTCCGAACTGCACCCGGGGCGCTTCAGCGAGGCCTTCCAGGCCGCGGTCAGCCGCAGCATCGGCACCAGCCGCGATCCGCTGCAGAGCGAACAGCTGCTGCTGCTCGAGCAGTTGCGCATCACACGACATTGCCCACCGGCGGCCGCCCGCAACCTGCTGCCGGCGCTGTGCCAGGCCTTCGACTGCCAGCACGGCCCGGTCGCCGAACAGGATTACCGCCTGCTGCTGGGGGAAAGCGCGGAAATGGCCTGGATCGCCACCGAGGGCAATCGCTTCAATCACCTGACCGACCGGGTCGCCGACCTGCAGGCCGTGGTCGCCGCCCAGCAGGCCCTGGATCGGCCGCTCAAGGCGCAGATCGAGGTCTCCGCCTCGGGCCGGGTGCGCCAGACAGCCCTCAAGGCCGTCAGCGTGCAGCGACCGCTGCTCGACGCCGAAGGCCAGGCGCAGTTGTACCGCGTGCCCGGCTCCTTTATCGAATTCATCCAGCGCGAGATCGACCCAGACTCCAACCGTCTGGACCTGAATTTCGACAGCGGCAACGCCCAGGGCATCTTCAAGATGACCGACGCACGCTGATAATCCAGCGCCCATAAAAAAGACCGCTTCGAAAAGCGGCCTTTGTTGTGGAGGGTAAACCTGGCGCTATCAGTCGACCAGCGCCAGGGTGCCCTTCATCAGGGAATAATGCCCGGGGAAGGAACAGAAGAACTGGTACTGCTCGGCGGCCGAGAGTTTGGCCACCTCGAAGCTCACCGAGGTTTGACCGCCACCGCCGATCAGCGGCGTATGGGCCAGCACGCGAGGGTCGCCGGCTTTCAGGTAGTTGTTGTCCAGACCGGCGGCCATGCCGTCTGTGGCCACCGGCTGCAGATCGGCGGCCTTGGTCAATACCCAGTTATGGCCCATCACGTTTACCGGCAAGGTGCCGACGTGCTTGAGATTGACGGTAAAGGTCTTGCAGCTCTTGCTGACCTCGATGGCCTGGGTGCTGTAGGTCATCTGGTCGGTGGAGTCGATATCCACCGCGCATTCCGCGGCCCAGAGCGGGGTGGCGGCCAGGGTCAGAAGGGATGCGGCGAAAAGTGAACGGAACATAGGTGCCTCCGGAAACAGGGATGGTCAGATACCCTGCGAATCAGACTGCCTGATGCAACCAAGGGTTCATAGGGCCTGCGACAGCGGGTCGCAGCGCCAATAACGCAGCGCCTATCGCCCCCATGCAGACAATCAACGGGCCAGGCCGCCCACCCGCGACCATGCTGCGAGCCTGACTTCTCGAGGAGAACCGCCATGCCCCTTACCCTGCTGCTGCGCCAGCTGCTCGCCACCTATGCCTGCGCCGCCAGCGGTGCCAGCCCGGGCGAGGCGGAGCGTTGCTGAACCTTGGTCGCCGCCCCGACAACCGCTACCCTGCAGACCCTCTAGCCTGTGGAGCAACCCGTGACCCTGCGTTCCATTTGTGTGTTCTGCGGCGCCAGCCCCGGCACTGACCCGCTCTATCGACAAGCCGCCATCGACCTGGGCCGCTGCCTGGGCGAAGCCGGCATCCGCCTGATCTATGGCGGCGGCGCGGTGGGCCTGATGGGCATGGTCGCCGATGCGGCCCTGGCCGCCGGGGGCGAGGTGATCGGTATCATCCCCCAGAGCCTGCAGCGCTCGGAAATCGGCCACCCCGGCCTGACTCGCCTGGAGGTGGTCGATGGCATGCATGCGCGCAAGGCGCGCATGACCGAACTGAGCGACGCCTTTATCGCCCTGCCCGGCGGACTCGGTACGTTGGAAGAGCTGTTCGAAGTCTGGACCTGGGGCCAGCTGGGTTACCACGGCAAACCGCTGGGCTTGCTGGACGTCAAGGATTTCTACCGCAGGCTCGGCGATTTCCTCGATCACCAGGTGGCCGAAGGCTTCGTGCGTGCCGAGCACCGACAGATGCTGCAGCTGAGCGCGTCGCCCGGTGCGCTGTTGCAGGCCCTCGGCACCTGGCAGCGACCCGCGTCATCTAAATGGCCGGACCCTGTCCCCGACTGACACACGCCCCTGGCCGGACTGCGCGAACCGATGAAAACCCTGACGGGCAAGGCCGCTGCGCTGTTCGGGTAGTGTCAACAGGCCCTCGGGTCACCCGCTCCCTAGCCCTGCGCCGGGCTACGAATAAGCCGGCCTCTCAGGCACAACCGGGATGCTGGGCTTTACCGACCCGCGGCGATGGCATTAAATGCCCGACCATCAATGACCGTTTCGGCAAGCCACGTCCTGCCGAACCCGCACCCAGGACAAAGACTCCGATGGCCGCAAGCAGCCTGCTGACCCTGATCGACGATATCGCCAGCGTGCTGGACGATGTGGCCCTGATGACCAAGGTGGCGGCGAAAAAGACCGCCGGCGTGCTGGGCGACGACCTGGCGCTCAATGCCCAGCAGGTCTCGGGAGTGAAGGCCGACCGCGAGCTGCCGGTGGTCTGGGCGGTGGCCAAGGGGTCGTTCAAGAACAAGCTGATCCTGGTGCCCGCCGCCCTGGCGATCGGCACTTTCGCGCCTTGGGCGGTAACGCCGTTGCTGATGCTCGGCGGCGCCTTTCTCTGCTATGAAGGTTTCGAAAAGCTGGCCCACCGTTTCCTGCACAGCCCGGCCGAAGACCAGGCTCACCACGAGGCACTGCTGCATGCGGTGGTTGACCCGGCCGTCGACCTGGTCGCCTTCGAAAAAGACAAGATCAAGGGGGCGGTGCGCACCGATTTTATCCTCTCGGCGGAAATCATCGTGATCACCCTGGGCACCGTCGCCAGCGAGCCCTTCGCCAAACAGCTGGCGGTGCTGTCGCTGATCGCCCTGGTGATGACCATCGGTGTCTACGGTCTGGTGGCCGGCATCGTCAAGCTGGACGATGCCGGGCTGCACCTGAACAGCAAAACCGGCAATGGCCTGTCGACCCGGCTGCAGCGCGGCCTGGGGGCGGGCCTGCTGTATACCGCGCCCTACCTGATGAAGAGCCTGGCGGTGATCGGCACCGCGGCGATGTTTATGGTCGGCGGCGGTATCCTCACCCACGGCATCGCGCCCTTGCATCACCTGATCGAAGACCTGGCCACCCGAGCCGGTGGCCTCGAGCCGCTCGGTGGCCTGCTGCAGACGCTGACCCCGACCCTGCTGGATGCCCTGGTCGGTATCCTGGCCGGCGCCCTGGTGCTGCTCCTGGTCGGCCTGGGCGGCCGTGTCTGGGGCTTGTTCAAGGGTAAAACCGCTTAGGTGTGATGGCAGCCGCGCCTCTTTGCGCGAGAACGTGATCCAGGGCACAGATGCTGGCTGACAGCCATCTAAGGGCCATGTAAGCATGACCGCCCCTTTCGCACGGATGCCCGGAGCCCTCATGCCACTTCTCGCCCTGCTCGTGATCGCCTGCCAAGTAGTGTGCGGCCTGCATGTGGTGCGCAGCGGCCAGGAGCGCTACTGGCTGTACCTGATCATCGCCTTGCCCGGGCTGGGCTGCCTGATCTATGGCCTGGGGGTGATGCTGCCGAATCTGCTGGGCAGCCGCAGCGGCCGGCGCGCGGTCGCCCGGGTACAGGACAAACTCGACCCCGAACGCTACCTGCGTGACCTGCGCGACGAGCTGAGCCTGGGTGACACCTCCCACAGCCACGCCCTGCTGGCCGACGAGCTGCTGCGGCTGGGCCAGGCGGAGGAAGCCGCCAGCCATTATCAGGCCGCCTTGCGTGGGGTGCACGCCCAGGCGCCGGAGCTGCTGCTCAGCCTGGCCCGTGCGCAATTTGCCCAGGGCGACGCCCGGGGTTGCCGGCTGACCCTGGAGCGCCTGATCGAACACAACCCGCAGTTTCGCTCCCCTGCCGGCCATGTGCTTTACGCCCAGGCACTGGCCCAGGACGGCGAAACCGAGAAGGCCGAAACCGAATACCTGGCCCTGCTCGATTATTTCGCCGGGCCGGAAGCCCGTTATCACTATGCCCTGCTGCTCAAACGGTTGGGCCGCCTCGAACCGGCCCGCCAGCAGCTGGAGTCGATCCAGGCCTACGCCCGCCGCGCGCCCAAACACTACCGCAACCTGCACCGGGAATGGTTGGCGCTGACACGCCAGGCACTGCAGGCCCTGGAGCCCTCGACACGGACCGAGTCGTCCTGAGCGTGCGGCGACGCAATCGCAAGTTTTAATCGTTTCGAGTCGTAGAGAAGAGCACAGCCGGGGCACTGGCTGTCATAATCCACGGCACTAATTGCCCGAAACAGAGGATTGCACATGGCCAAACCCAACTATTCCTTCGCCAAGCGTCAACGCGACCTGGCCAAAGAGCAGAAGAAAGAAGAGAAACTGCAGCGCAAGAATGCCGCCCTGGCCGAACAGACCGCCGAAGAGCAGGCCCAGGCAGTCGACGACCAAGCACCGGCCGACGACAGCGCCGACGATGCAACCCCTACAGCCTGAGGCCCTCCCCTCGGCCCCTGCATTTCGCCGGACAGGGCGGTCGGCCGCAGGGACGCTGCCCGGTCGGGCCGCCATGCGGCCCAAGACCAAACTGGCCATGAGCCAGCTTCAATCCTCGTATAGACTCATTGCTACGTCACGCGCGTAGGTCACCCCATGCAGTCCCCTCGCCTAGCCGTCCACCTTGCTCTGCTGTTATTCCTGGTCTTGGCGTCCAGAGGGATGGCATATGCCGCAGACCCCCTGCGCATCCTGGCGTGGCCGGGCTACGCCGATAACGACCTGGTCGAGGCCTTCGAGGCGCGTCACGACATCCAGGTCGAAGTCAGCTTCGTCACCTCCGACGAGATGCTGCGCAAAAAACTCGGCCGCAAGGGCGGCAGCGGCTACGACGTATTCGCCGCCAACACCGCCGAAATGCAACTTTTTATCGAGCGGGGCCTGGTACAGCCGCTGCGCCTGGAAAATATTCCCCACCAGCTTCGCCAACTCAAGCGCTTTCGCGACCTGAACACCATTGCCGGCACCACCCACAATGGCCAGGTGTATGCCCTGCCGTTCACTTATTCGGAAATGGGTCTGATCTATGATCGCCGGCAGTTCGAGAGCCCGCCGACTTCTCTGGCCAGCCTCTGGGACCCGCAGTTCAAAGGTCGGGTACTGGCTTTCGATACCAGCACCCACAATTTTTCCATTGCCAGCCTGGTGCTGGGCGGCTCGCCCTTTCAGCTCGAGGAAGCCGAGTTCGAGGCGGCCAGCCGCAAGCTGGTCGCCTTGCGGCGCAATGTGCTGACCTTCTACTCCGAGCCCGAAGAGGCGGCCGCGCTGTTCCGCGAACACCGCATCGCCCTGCTGTACGCCAACTATGGCCGCCAGCAGCTCAAGGCCCTGGAGGACGCCGGTGCCGACGTGGGCTATGTGATTCCCCGCGAAGGCGCCCTGGCCTGGCTCGATTGCTGGGCGGTCAGCAGCGGGGCGCGCAACCGGCTGATGGCCGAACGCTGGATCGACTACAGCCTGGAGCCTGGCGTCAGCAGCGCCTTCAGCCAGCGTCAGGGCCTGGCCAATACCCTGGAAATTTCCCCGGCCAGCGCCAGCGAGGCGCCCTTGATCTGGCTCGAGCCGGTGGAAGACGCACCGCGCCGCGAAGCGCTATGGGCGCGCATCCTTTCAGGCTACAGGCCCCAGATGCTGAGCGCGCCATGAAGCTGGGCATCGGCGCCAAACTGGCCGGCCTGATCGCCTGCTTCGGTATCCTGGTCACGGGCCTGACGGGCTACTACTCCTACGTAAACAGTCAGGCCCTACTGCTCAACGCCGCCGAACAAAATCTGCTGGCTGCCGCCCAGGTGTTGGGGCGCAACCTCTTGGCCAGTCTGGACAACGGCAGCAAGGACGTGCGCGTGCTGGCCAGCCTGGCCCAGGCCAGCCGCCCGGTGGGCAACCTCGATCAGGCCACGGTGCAGCGCCTGGAAAGCGAGCTGAGCGATACGTTCAGCAGCCTGTTGACCGTGCACCCGGAATACCTCCAAGTGCGACTGATCAGCGCCGACTGGTTCGGTCTGGAGCGGGTGCGGGTCGAGCGCAACGGCGCCGAACTCTTGCGGATCGAGGGCGCACAGTTGCAGGAGAAAGCCCATTTCCCTTATGTCTTCGAAACCCTGCGCCTGCCCGTTGGGGCGGTGCGCCTGTCGAAAATCGTCACCGCTCATGAAGAAGACGGCCACGAAGTCCTTAACCGCCCCAGCCTGCAGATTTCCTCGCCGGTATTCGACGCCTCGACCAAAACCCGCGGCCTTGTGGTGATCACCCTCGACCTGAACCAAGTGTTCAGCCAGCTGCAGACCGATCTGCCGAGCAGCTATCAGCTGTACCTGAGCAACCCTCAGGGCGACTTTCTGATTCACCCCGACCCGATGCAGGCCTTCGGCTTCGAGCGTGGCCGGCGCATCCTGATCCAGGACCAATTCCCCCCGGTTGCCGCCCTGCTGGCCGGCGAGCGCCGCAGCCTGATCGCCCAGGCGCCCTCGACCCAGAACGGGAATCTGGTCGGGGCATTCGTGCGGCTGCCGCTGGATCAGGTGGGCGGCACGGGGTTTCTGATCATCGGCCTGTCCCAGCCCAAGGCGGTGATAGTCGAAGCCGGCGCGCACCTGGCCCGGCGCATTATCCAGATCGTCACGGCACTGAGCCTGCTGGCAATTTTTCTCGCGGTGCTGGTGTCACGCGCCGTGACCGGGCCACTCAATGCCATGGTGCAGGCCATCCAGCGCTTTTCCAGCGAGCGCCAGCTCAGCAGTCTGCCGCTGCAGCGCAGGGACGAGATCGGCTTGCTTGCGCGCAGCTTCGACCAGATGCAGACCGAGATACTCAAGCACCTGCACGAACTCAACGAAAACCGCCGCGCGCTGGATCACCTGTCCCAGCACGACCCCTTGACCGGACTGCCCAATCGGCGCCTGTTTCTCGACCGCCTGGAGCAGGCCCTGGCCAATGCACGGCGCAACGGCACGGCGCTGGCGGTGCTGTTCGTCGACCTGGACCATTTCAAGGAAATAAACGACCGCTTCGGCCACGGCCTGGGCGATGCGGTACTGACCACCGTTGCCGCCCTGCTCAAGTCGGCCATCCGCGAGGTAGACAGCGTGGCACGCTGGGGTGGCGACGAGTTCGTCATTCTGTTCGATGCCATGGACAGCCCGCGGCATGTGCAGAACATCGTGCAGAAACTGCACCAGCGCTTTCAGAGCAGGATGCTGATCGAGGGCCAGGAGCTGAAGATCCACGCCAGCATCGGCGTCAGCCTCTACCCCTCCGACGGGGAAACCGCGGAAACCTTGCTGCTTCAGGCCGACCGCGCCATGTACCGGGCCAAGAAGGATGGGCGCAACACCTTCAGCTTCAATGAGCACGACGGCGACAGCTGAGTGCTTCGCCAGCAGCCTGGACCCTGCAGCGGCTAGGGCCTGTTGACACTAACATCGCGAGTCGCGTTGTCACGAAGAAGGGTCCCAGGCAAGGCGCGGAACGCGGGCAATGGTCATTCCCTTGCCAAGTTTCGCAACGCAGAATGGGGCCTTTATTCGCGCAACCCGTAGGGCCGGATCTGTTTTGATGCGATAAGAAATTACTTGTTGCTCGTTCCGAAGCACCCAACGGTGCGTCCTATGCCGGGTTTGGTTTCAAAACCAGTTCCGGCGCGGCCGTGCGGGCAGTGTCAACAGGCCCTAGACCCGGGAACGCCGTGCCGGGCCCCTAGAAGAGCAAGGCAATGGGGTGGGGCTGAGGTTTTCCAGGGACTGCTCCAGCGCCTGGAAGGCCGCCAGCGTCGTCGTCTTGGCGCGCAAGTGGCCGGCCAGCGCCGACGTGGGCAGCAGCGCATCCATTTTCGCCTCGAATAACGTGGCGGCCCGCCAATAGGCCAGGGCATTCAGGTGGGTCTCGTTGATCCAGTCGTCGTCGCGGATGCTGTCGCGCAAGTCGATAAAGTGGACATTGGGCCGGGCGGCCGCCAGGCCCATGAGCATCTCGTTGAAGCGATCGGCGATGGTCGCAATCAGCCGGCGCTGCAGCGCCGGGTCGAGGATATTTTTGCGGGTCAGGGCCGGTCTGAGCCACGGGCCTATGAGTCGAAAATTGCCGAGATTGATCACCGCCTTGCCGGTGGGAATGGCCCGACCGTAGCCGTGGAAGAGAATATGGATAGCCGGGTTCGCCTGCTGGACCCGCTCGATCATGGACTCGTAGGCGGCCTTGAACAGGGTATTGACGCTGTACTCCAGAAACTCGCTGCGCAGCAGGTCAGCGGGATTGGCACTGGCGTGATTGAGAAAGGCATCCAGGCGCTCGCCGAACCTGCCGGCGATGTCGTTGCCGCCGCCGCAGAACAGGAAGAAGGCCGGCTGCGTACGCCTGATTTCGTCCAGCACCTCCTCCATTTCCGGTGGCCGGCGGGTCCAGGCGCCCTCGCGGATCTCGGTGCCGTACACCATGTTTTCCAGGGTGTCGCCCGGGGTCGCGAAGTTCTTGATCCGGTAGCCCGAGGTGAGTTTCAACCACTTGATGATATCGATCCCCGGCAGGTAATCGAACCAGGAATCGCCCTGGGCCACCACCCGCACGCCGTTGCAATCGAACAGAAACGGTGCACTGCCTGGTTCAGCGGGCTGGGTGGTGGCTTCCTGTTGCCAGATCGCCAGATTGATTTTCGCCAGGACATCTTCGCGCTCGTAGTCCATGTCAGCACCCTCTTGGATGGGAGTGGGGCTGGAGAACGTGCGGCAAGGAAAGAACGACAGCGAACAACCAGACGAGGCCCTGTATATCGCTTCCAGCCTTAACGAAGCTAGCCGAGCAAGCCCGCAGCGACAAGGCTGCGCCCGCCAGGCCGACCCGCGGTCGCTGGCGCCCGCGAGCCAAGGCGCGGCGGGCACAAAAAAGCCCCTCGCGGGGCTTTTTAGTCAGGCAGGTTCCTAGCGCGGCACCACCGGACGCTTGACGGGTTTCTTGCCCTTGCCTTTGCTGGCATCGAAGCGCTCCTTGGCCGCCTGCTGGTTCTTGGCGAAAGCGGCGGCCTTGGCCTCCTCGCGTTTGTCCCAGGGGTTGCCGCCGTCGCTGGCCCGTGGCGGCAGGCCGGTGTGCTGGGTCAGGATCTTCTGTTCCTTGGCCACTTTGTGGCTGCCGGCCGGGGTGGAGTTCTTGCGCCGCGCGCTCTGGTAACCCTCTGTGGCCGGCTGGTGCAGCGGGATCAGCTGGTTCTTGCCCGGGCCGATCAGGTCGGCACGGCCCATGCGGGTCAGCGCCTCGCGCAGCATCGGCCAGCCCTTGGGATCGTGGTAACGCAGGAAGGCTTTGTGCAGGCGGCGCTGCTCCTCGCTCTTGACGATGGTCACGCCGTCGCTCTTGTAGGTGACCTTGCGCAACGGGTTCTTGCCGGAGTGGTACATGGCGGTGGCGGTGGCCATGGGCGAGGGGTAGAACGCCTGCACCTGATCCGCGCGAAAGCCATTGCCCTTGAGCCACAAGGCCAGGTTCATCATGTCTTCGTCGGTGGTCCCGGGGTGGGCGGCGATGAAATAAGGAATCAGGTACTGCTCTTTGCCCGCCTCTTTCGAGTACTTCTCGAACATGCGCTTGAACTTGTCGTAGCTGCCGATGCCCGGCTTCATCATCTGGTTGAGCGGGCCTTCCTCGGTGTGCTCCGGGGCGATCTTCAGGTAGCCGCCGACGTGGTGGGTCACCAGCTCCTTCACATACTCGGGCGACTCCACCGCCAGGTCGTAGCGCAGGCCCGAGGCGATCAGGATCTTCTTCACCCCCGGCAAGGCGCGGGCGCTGCGGTACAGCTGGATCAAGGACGAGTGATCGGTGTTCAGGTTCGGGCAGATGCCCGGGAATACGCAGGACGGCTTGCGGCAGGCCGATTCGATTTCCGGAGTCTTGCAGGCGATGCGGTACATGTTGGCGGTCGGCCCGCCCAGGTCGGAGATCACCCCGGTAAAGCCCGGCACCTTGTCGCGGATTTCCTCGATTTCGCGAATGATCGATTCTTCCGAGCGGTTCTGGATGATCCGCCCTTCGTGCTCGGTGATGGAGCAGAAGGTGCAGCCACCGAAGCAGCCGCGCATGATATTCACCGAAAAACGGATCATGTCGTAGGCCGGAATCTTTTCCTTGCCGTACGCCGGGTGCGGCACCCGGGCATAGGGCATGCCGAACACGTAGTCCATCTCTTCGGTGGTCATGGGGATGGGGGGCGGATTGAACCAGACATCCACTTCGCCGTGCTTCTGCACCAGGGCGCGGGCGTTGCCCGGGTTGGTCTCCAGGTGCAGCACGCGGTTGGCGTGGGCGTAGAGCACCGAGTCGCTGCGCACCTTTTCGAAAGACGGCAGGCGGATCACGGTCTTATCGCGGGTCATCCGCGGGCTGGCCAGGATCTGCACCACCTTGGCTTCCTGCGGGTCTTCCACCGGACCTTTTTCCTGCTCGATGGCGCAGGCCTGGGTGTCCTGAGTGTTCACGTAGGGGTTGATTATCTTGTCGACCTTGCCCGGGCGGTCGATGCGGGTCGAGTCGACCTCGTACCAGTCTTTCGGCGTGTCACGCCGGACAAAGGCGGTGCCGCGCACGTCGGTGATCTCTTCGACCTTCTGCCCATAGGACAGGCGCTGCGCCACTTCGACGATGGCGCGCTCGGCGTTGCCGTAAAGCAGGATATCGGCACAGGCATCGATCAGGATCGAATGACGGACTTTGTCCTGCCAGTAATCGTAATGGGCAATGCGGCGCAGCGAGGCTTCGATACCGCCGAGCACGATCGGCACATGTTTGTAGGCTTCCTTGCAGCGCTGGCTGTAGACCAGGCTGGCGCGGTCCGGCCGCTTGCCGGCCAGGCCACCCGGGGTATAGGCGTCGTCCGAGCGGATCTTCTTGTCGGCGGTGTAGCGGTTGATCATCGAGTCCATGTTGCCGGCCGCCACGCCGAAAAACAGGTTCGGCTCGCCAAGCTTCATAAAGTCGTCTTTGCTGGTCCAGTTCGGCTGGGCAATGATCCCCACACGAAAGCCCTGGGACTCCAGCAGCCGCCCGATAATCGCCATGCCGAAGGACGGGTGGTCGACATAGGCATCACCGGTGACGATGATGATGTCGCACGAGTCCCAACCCAGCAGATCCATTTCTTCCCGGCTCATGGGCAGGAAAGGCGCCGGACCGAAACATTCGGCCCAGTACTTGGGATAGTCAAATAA
>JAZKHB010000012.1:0-39805 GCA_040385585.1 Pseudomonadota bacterium
TTATAGGCCCACCAGCCAACAGGTCAAGGGGTTTTTGCACGATCAGGCGGATTTGATTCGATTAATCGAATCACCCTCTCCACCCCAGGCAGGGCCGACAGGGTGATAAGCCCGCGAGAAAGAGGTGCCCAGAACAACAGAAGGAGAGCCGAAAAGCTCTGCGATGCCGGGCACCACTCAGGGCGTGCCTATTGGGGCTCGACGCCCTTGCCACGACGTAGCTGCAACAGGTATTGCACCGGACCCGACGCCGCATAGGCGAGGAAGATCAACAGCAGGATGCGCGGCGGATCGCTAAACACCACGGCAAAGACCAGCACGACCACCAGAATGGCCACGAAGGGCACACGCCCCTTGAGGTCCAGGTCCTTGAAGCTGTGGTACTTGATGTTGCTCACCATCAGCATGCCTGCAGCTGCGACCAATAGCGCAAAGGCCACGACCACATACACGGGCATGTCCGCACCCCTGACGCCTAGATCACTGAAAGCCCAGACCGTACCGGCGACCACACCGGCCGCAGCCGGACTGGCAAGGCCGATAAAGTAGCGCTTGTCCGCCGTGCCCACCTGGGTATTGAAACGCGCCAGACGCAAGGCCGCCGAAGCCACGTAGATAAAGGCCACCATCCAGCCGACCTTGCCCATGCTCCCCAGCGCCCACTCGAACGCGAGCAGTGCAGGTGCCACGCCGAAGGCGACCATATCCGACAGCGAGTCGTATTCGGCGCCGAAAGCACTCTGGGTGTTGGTCAGCCGTGCAACGCGCCCATCGAGGCTGTCCAGCACCATGGCGACAAACACGGCTGCCGCGGCCACGTAGAAGTTGCCGTTCATGGCATTGATGATGGCGTAGAACCCGGCGAACAGATTGGCGGTGGTGAACAGGTTGGGCAACAGATAGATACCGCGGTGACGGACTTTGCGTCCTTCGGCGTCGTGCCCTTCCTCTATATGTTCATCGATGGGCAACAGGCTTTCGGCATCGGAGGCCGTAGAAGGCTCCTCTGGACGTTCGTTCATGAACTGCACCTTGGGACTGGTTTCGGAAAATTCGACCGGTACATCGGCCGAGGGTTCGCCTCGGCTCCGTATCGATGATCAGGGTTTATAGCAGAAGCCCCGACCCAGTATGAAAAAACGCGGCCGGGGCCGCGTTCTTTTATAAGCGCAAAGCGCTTAGTTCTTGGTTTTGTCGACGATTTTATTCGCCGAGATCCAAGGCATCATCGAGCGCAGCTGCTCGCCGACCACTTCGATGCCATGGGCCGCGTTATTGCGACGCTTGGCGGTCATGGACGGGTAGTTGGCCGCGCCTTCGGCGATGAACATCTTGGCGTACTCGCCGTCCTGGATGCGCTTGAGTGCATTACGCATGGCCTGACGGGATTCGGCGTTGATGATTTCCGGGCCGGTCACGTACTCGCCATACTCGGCGTTGTTGGAGATCGAGTAGTTCATGTTGGCGATACCGCCTTCGTACATGAGGTCGACGATCAATTTCAGCTCGTGCAGGCACTCGAAGTAGGCCATTTCCGGCGCGTAACCGGCTTCGACCAGGGTTTCGAAACCGGCTTTGACCAACTCGACGGTACCGCCGCACAGAACGGCTTGCTCGCCGAACAGGTCGGTTTCGGTCTCGTCCTTGAAGGTGGTCTCGATGATGCCGGTACGGCCGCCGCCCACGCCCGAGGCATAGGACAGGGCGACATTCTTGGCATTGCCGGACGCGTCCTGGTAGATGGCGATCAGGTCGGGAATACCGCCGCCTTTGACGAACTCGGAACGCACAGTGTGACCCGGCGCCTTCGGCGCGATCATGATCACGTCCAGGTCGGCACGCGGCACGACCTGGTTGTAGTGAATGGCGAAGCCGTGGGAGAAGGCCAGAATCGCGCCCTTCTTCAGGTTCGGCTCGACTTCGTTCTTGTACAGCTGCGACTGGAACTCGTCCGGGGTCAGGATCATGACCAGATCGGCAGCGGCCACGGCTGAAGGCACGTCGGTGACTTTCAGGCCATGGGCCTGAGCCTTGGCGACAGTGGCGGAACCGGGACGCAGACCGACGGTGACATCGACACCGGAATCTTTCAGGTTGCAGGCCTGGGCGTGCCCCTGGGAACCGTAACCGATGATGGCGACTTTCATGCCCTGGATGATCGAAAGGTCGCAGTCTTTGTCGTAAAACACTTTCATGAAAAACTCCCCTATTCGGCCGCGCGCGGCCATTCACTAAATCGGTTAGATGCTCAGTACTTTGTCGCCGCGGGCAATGCCGGTAACGCCACTGCGTACGGTTTCCAGGATCGCGGCAGTGCCGATGGCCTGGATAAAGCTGTCCAGCTTGTCGGTGGTACCGGCCAGCTGGATGGTGTAGACGCTGCTGGTGACGTCGACGATCTGCCCACGAAAGATATCGGTGGTGCGTTTGATCTCGGCGCGCTGGGCACCGGTGGCCTTGACCTTGACCAGCATCAGCTCGCGTTCGATATGCGCGCTTTCCGACAGGTCCACCAGTTTGACCACTTCGATCAATTTGTTGAGGTTCTTGGTGATCTGCTCGATCACCTCGTCATGCCCGACGGTGGTGAGGGTCAGACGCGACAGGGACGGATCCTCAGTCGGCGCGACGGTCAGGCTTTCGATGTTGTAGTTGCGCTGGGAGAACAGACCGACCACCCGGGACAATGCGCCTGGCTCGTTTTCCAGCAGCAGGGAAATGATATGTCGCATGGTTTAGGTCCGCTCCGTCTTGCTCAGCCACATGTCGCGCATGGCACCGTCTTTGATCTGCATCGGGTAGACGTGCTCGTTGGTGTCCACCTGGATGTCGAGAAACACCAAGCGGTCCTTCATGGCGAACGCCTCTTCCATCTTCGGCTTGAGGTCCTTCAAGTCGGTGATGCGCATGCCGACGTGACCATAGGCCTCGGCCAGCTTGACGAAGTCGGGCAACGAATCCATGTAGGAATGCGAGTGCCGGCTGCTGTACATCATGTCCTGCCATTGGCGCACCATGCCCAGGGCGCCATTGTTCAGGTTGACGATCTTGACCGGCAGACCGTACTGCAGGCAGGTCGACAGTTCCTGGATATTCATCTGGATGCTGCCCTCGCCCGTGACACAGGCCACGTCCTCGTCGGGGAAGCTGAGTTTCACGCCCATGGCGGCGGGGAAACCGAAGCCCATGGTGCCCAGCCCACCGGAGTTGATCCAGCGATTGGGCTTGTTAAAGCGGTAGTACTGCGCGGCGAACATCTGATGCTGGCCCACATCGGAGGTAACGTAGGCATCGCCATGGGTCACTTCGCTGAGGGTCTCGATGACCGTCTGCGGCTTGATGACGCTGCCGTCGCCCTTGTCGTAGGGGAACATGCCGCGGCTGCCGCGCCATTCCTCGATCTGTTTCCACCAGCCGGCCAGCACGTCTTTGCTCGGGGCTTCGCCAATCTCCTTGAGAATGGCGACCATCTCGCTCAGCACGCTGTCCACCGGACCGACGATCGGCACATCGGCCTTAATGGTCTTGGAAATCGACGCCGGATCTATATCGATATGGATGATCTTGGCATTGGGGCAAAACTTGCTCGCGCCATTGATCACCCGATCATCGAAACGCGCGCCCACCGCCAGGATCACATCGGCGTGGTGCATGGCCAGGTTGGCGGTGTAGCTGCCGTGCATGCCGAGCATGCCGAGAAACTGACGGTCGCTGCCCGGGTAGCAGCCCAGCCCCATCAGGGTATTGGTCACAGGCAGGTTGAGCCACTGAGCCACCTCGGTCAGCGGAGCCGAGGCGCCGCCCATGATCACGCCGCCACCTGCATAGAGGATCGGGCGCTTGGCCGCCAGCAGCATCTCGGCGGCCTTGCGGATCTGGCCCGAGTGGCCACGCAAGGCCGGACTGTAGGAGCGCAGCTTGACCTTCTTCGGGAAGACGTACTCGAACTTTTCGGCCGGGTTGGTCATGTCCTTGGGAATATCCACCACCACGGGGCCCGGACGGCCGGACTGGGCGATATAGAAGGCCTTCTTCATGACCTCCGGGATTTCCGACGGGTGCTTGATCATAAAGCTGTGCTTCACGATCGGCCGGGAGATACCGATCATGTCGGTCTCCTGGAACGCATCGGTACCGACCATGTTGCTGGGTACCTGACCCGACAGCACGACCATGGGAATCGAATCCATGTAGGCGGTGGCAATGCCGGTGATGGCGTTGGTCGCACCCGGCCCGGAGGTCACCAGCACCACGCCGGCTTTGCCGGTGGCACGGGCATAGCCGTCGGCCATATGAGTGGCCGCCTGTTCGTGACGCACCAGAATATGGGTGACTTCCGGTTCCTTGAACAGGGCATCGTAGATATGCAGGAGAGCACCGCCCGGGTACCCATAGATGTACTTAACGCCTTCGTCACGCAAAAAGCGGACGACCATTTCAGCGCCAGATAAAAGCTCCACGTTGTTCACCTCTAAAACGCCAGAAAACCGCCCGCGTCGGGACGGCCTGAATTAGGTTTACTGCCAAGCAGAGCATGAGCGACGGTGGTCGCCGACTACGTCAGCTACTACTGAGCAAGTATTGGGAAAGCCCCTTGAGTGTTGCGGGATTTTCCCACCCAGCGCGAGGTAACGCGTTGCGGGTGTAACAGGTCGGCACGGGTATGCGCCTCATGTCTGCTGAGCTAAAGTGGGCTTGCGGCCAACTCCACTGCAGCGAACGTTGAATTGTTCGGATTAGCACCGAGCAAGTCAAGTCGTCTGTAGCGGATTCTTCGATCCGATGCTGTGACGGGGTGCAGGATGACGAGACGCGGGTTTTGGTTATAGTAGGCCCCTGGGTTTTGCAGCTAACAAAAGGAAAGAGCATGCGACGCATTATTCTCACGGGCAGTCTGCTGCTCGCCTTCAGTGCCAGCGCGATGGCCAGCCAGGTCTACAAATGGGTGGACGCACAGGGCAATACCCATTTCGGCTCGCAACCGCCCCAGGGGCAGGAGGCGACCAGTATCAATACCGTGGCGGCACCGCCCAAGCCGGTAGCCCCCGCCATACCCGCACCGCCCGTAGTCGAGGATGCCGAACAGAAGATCCTGGATGACAAGGTGAAGGCGGAAGTCGCCACCAAGGAAGCCGAACGCAAGAAGTACTGCGAGAACGTGCGCAACAACCTGGCGCAACTGCGCAACAACCCCCGGGTCATGGTCGAAGGCGAAAACGAAGGCGAGTCACGCCGCCTGACCGAAGAAGAACGTCAGACACGCATTGCCGACAGCGAAAAGGGCATTGCCGAGAACTGTAAATAAGAAAGGCGCGACCTAGCGGCCTGTTGCCACAGCGCGACAGGCCCTAGGGCCGTTCCTGCAGCAACCGATCGAACTCGCCCAGCAGCGCAACCAGGGGCCTGGCTTGGGTCATACGCTCGCGAAACACCACCTCGGCCATGGCCTGAATCCCGGAACTGCCGGGCAAGGGCGCGGCGCTTTCCAGCAGTGCGGCCATGCGTGGCACACAGATCCATTGCAGCCATTGCTCGAACTCCAGCGTGTCGACGCAAAAGGGCTCAGGGCTGGCCAAGGCCTCGGGAGCCGGCGGCGACAGCGCCCACCAGCCCTGCAGCCGCAGCTCCGTCTCGATCAACAGCAGCTGCTCGACCAGCAAGGCCCGGCGCCTATCCATCGGACCATCGGACATCAGAGATTGACCCGTGCCCGTTCACGGGCCTGAGCCGCGCCGGCAGGATCGCCCTGGCGCTCACGTGCCTGGGCAATCAAGTCCCAGAGGCTGGCCTGCAGCGCCGGGCGGCCATTGGCATAGGTCAGGCCGCGACGGGCGAACTGCTCGGCCTGGGCCGCGTCGCCCTGAGCCAGGCGCACTTCGGCCAAACGATAGAGTACCTGGGGCTCCCGTGGCGCGATGCGCTGGGCGCGCTCCAGGCTGGAGGAGGCACCATTGAGGTCACCGCTGCCCTGCTGCTGCTGAGCCGTGGTCAGCAGGGCCAGGATCGGCCCGTCCAGCTGTTCATCAGCCGCCAGGCCACCCCCGCTGGGAATGCCGCTAGGCGCGCCGGTGGTGATACGCGGGGGCACGGGCATATTGGCAGGGCCGGTGCTGATCGGCCCGGTACTGATCGGCTGGCTGGCGCTGCCGGAGGCAGGGAAGCCTTGGATCGGGACCGAGCCAGCACTGGAGCCCGGCACCATGACGACCACGCCCGAGTCCTCGGGGATCGCCTGCGCCTGAACAGGCGGGCGATAGGCCGTTCCCACGCCGCCTTCCTGCTCCTGGCCAATGGACACGCCGCCTTCCACCACCGGAATGGCACCGCGCTGATTTGTCGTACAGCCCGCCAACAGGGCCGTGACCGCTAAAGCGGGAATCCACCATTTCGTCACGTTGCGTCCTCTCAATCCAACCCGCCTCGACCCAAATGGCCTTGTCACTCCACCCAGCCCTTCACCCAGTCCATTACCGAGTTAACAGGCGCCTGGATACCGCAGGCAGTGCCCGGATTCGGCTGGCTGCCGCGAATATACGGCATCTGCACCGCATTCGGGCAGCTGGGGTCAGAACCCTGTCCGTTGGCCGCATCAACCCAGGCCTGGATAACGTTATCCGGCAACGGCATATCCAGCGGCAGGGGATCGGCCTTGGCCATAAAGCCGGTCCAGACCTGCAAGGCGCCGCTGGCACCGGTCAACGGCGTCGGGCCATTGTCATCGCGCCCCAGCCAGACCACGGCGAGCAGGTCCTGGCTGAATCCGGCAAACCAGCTGTCGCGCGAATCATTACTGGTGCCGGTCTTGCCCGCCAGGTTCAGCGAGCCGCTTAGCTGGCTGTAGACCGAACGCCCGGTGCCCTCGCGCATGGTGCGCTGCATGGCATTCTGCACCAGGTAGATGGCCCCCGGATCGAAGCGCTGCTGAATCTGGAAGGGGTAACGCTTGAGCGGCTGGCCCTCGGCGGTCAGCACGCTGCGAATACCGCGCAGCGGGGTATTGAAGCCGCCATTGGCCAAGGTCTGGTACATGGTCGCCACTTCGATGGGACTTAGCCCACCGGCCCCCAGCAGCATTGAGGGGAAGGCCGGCCACTGCCGTGAAACCCCCAGCCGCTCAAGGGTTTGGAGCACGGTCGGCACACCCAGCTCCAGTCCCAGCTTGGCGGTGGACAGGTTGTAGGAGTTGGCCAGTGCCTGATACAGGTAGACATTGCCATGGGCCTTGCGATCGTAGTTCTGCGGCCGCCAGACCTGCCCGTCCTGACCCGTCACGGAAAACGGCTCATCGGCCAGCCAGCTGGTCAAGGTGTACTGGGTCGGACGCTCCAGGGCCGCAAGGAAGATGGCCGGCTTGATCAGCGAACCGATGGGCCGCACCGCGTCCAGGACCCGATTGAACCCGGCAAAACGCGGCTGGCGGCCACCAATCAGCACCTGCACTTCGCCGGTTTCCGGATTGGTCACCACCATGGCGGCCTCTATTTCGTCCACGCCTTTGCGCCCAGCGAATTTCTTGAGGCTGTCGCTCAGCGCGGCCTCGGCCTTGAGCTGTAAAATCGGATCGAAGCTGGTGAAGATGCGCAAACCTTCCTCGGTCAGGTCTTCCTCGCGGTAGTCTTCGCGCAGCTGGCGCTTGACCAGGTCCAGAAAGCCCGGGAAGGAACTGTCCGCCAGGCTGCCGCGCTGGGTGACGCCCAGCGGCATCTTGCGCGCGGCGGCCACTTCTTCGGGGGTCGCCACACCCTGTTCGGCCAGCACGTCCAGCACCACATTGCGCCGCTGCAGCGCCAGTTCCGGCTTACGCCGGGGGTTGTAGACGGTCGGCCCCTTGACCATACCGACCAACAGCGCCACCTGATGCAGTTTGAGCTCGGCAAGGGGCTGGCTGAAGAAATACTGACTGGCCAGACCGAAACCGTGCACCGCGCGCTGACCGTCCTGACCGAGAAACACCTCGTTGAGGTATGACTCGAGAATGTCCTGCTTCTCGTAATGCAGTTCCAGCAGGACCGCCATCATGGCCTCGGTCGCCTTGCGGGTCAGGCTGCGCTCGTTGGTCAGGTAGAAGTTCTTGACCAGCTGCTGGGTCAGGGTACTGCCGCCCTGACGCAACTGCCCGGAGGTGGCATTGATCCAGAAGGCCCGCGCAATGGACTTGAACGACACCCCATGGTGGTTGTAGAACTCGCGGTCTTCCACTGCCACCAGGGTTTCCAGCAAGTAGGGCGGTACCTGGTCGAGCTTGATCAGGATGCGGTCTTCGTGGTGCGCCGGGTACAGGCCGCCGATCAGCATCGGCTCCAGACGCGCCACCGCGAGATCGCGGCCGCTGGGCTGCTTGAGCCCGGCGACATAATCGCCGGAAAACTTTACCCGTACCGGCTGCGCGGGCTCGACTCCTTCATAGAACTGGAAGCCGCGGGTATGCAGGTCCACCGTGCCGCCGGCGATCACCGCCTCGCCCGGCCCGGTGACCGCGGCTTCGCGGCGATAACCCAGGGCGTCGAGCTCGATGAGGAAATCGTTCTTGGACAATTTTTGGCCGACAAACAATTCCAAAGGCCGGGCATAGACCTTGGCGGGCACTGTCCAGCGCTTGCCGGAGAACTTCTCCTGAACCACGGCATCGAGGTAGACGGCGAAGCCGGCCAGCACAACCAGCGCAACCAGGCCGAGCTTCACTACCCAGCCCAGCAAGGGACGAAGGCCGCCGGAGCGGGATTTGGAACGCGAGGGAGTTTTACGGGGACGAGTCATGGCGGCGCATTATACGCACTTTGCTGCGCATCGGCAGGCGTGTGCCCAACGGTTTGCAGCACGGCGCGCAGCGGCCATAATGCCGCCTTCAATTCGCCTGACATTCAAGGAACGACCGTGAGCCAGTCCCTGCTTGCAGCCCTGCAGAACCCGGCCCTCTACCCCCATCCGGTGGAAGGTTTCCAGGTCATCGAGACCCATATCTCCTGGGTGCTGCTCACCGGCCCCTTTGCCTACAAAATCAAGAAACCGGTCAATTTCGGCTTTCTCGATTTCACCGATCTGGCGGCGCGCGCGCATTTCTGCCAGGAGGAAATCCGCCTGAACCAGCGCCTGACCCAGGATCTGTACCTGGAAGTCCTGCCTATCGGCGGCAGCGCCGAGGCGCCGCAGCTGGGCGGCGCGGGCCCGGCCATCGAATATGCCATCAAGATGCGCCAGTTCCCTCAGAGCCAGCTGCTGGACAAACTGCAGGCCCGTGGCGAACTGACCGAGCGGCATATCGACGGCCTGGCCGAACAGATCGCCCGCTTCCACCTGGCGGCTCCACGGGTGGCGCCTGAGCATCCCCTGGGCAGCCCGGAGGTGGTGATGGCGCCAGTGCGCCAGAATTTTGAGCAGATTCGCCCCCTGCTCAAGGATGCCGCCGACCTGCTGCAACTCGACGCCCTGCAGGCCTGGGCCGAAAGCAGCTACGAGCGCCTCGAGCCGCTACTGGCGCGCCGCAAGGCCGAGGGCTTTATTCGCGAATGCCATGGCGATATCCACCTGGGCAACGCGACCCTGATCAATGAGCAGGTCGTGCTGTTCGATTGCATCGAATTCAACGAACCCTTCCGCCTGACCGATATCGTCGCCGACAGCGCCTTTCTGATCATGGACCTTGAAGATCGTGGCCTCAAAGCCCTGTCACGGCGCTTTACCAGCGCCTGGCTGGAGCTGACCGGCGACTATGCCGCCCTGGAATTGCTGAACTTCTATAAAGCCTACCGTGCCCTGGTACGGGCAAAAGTCAGCCTGTTCAGTCTCGGCCACGAAACCGATCCCGTGCAGCGCGCCGTGACGCTGCGCCAATACCGGCGCTATGCCGATCTGGCGGAAAGCTACAGCGCCATCCCCTCGCCTTTTCTGGCCATTACCCATGGCGTTTCCGCTGTCGGCAAGAGCCACGTGGCCTTGCGCCTGGTGGAAGCGCTCGGGGCCGTTCGCCTGCGCTCGGACGTGGAGCGCAAGCGCCTGTTCGGCGAGCAGCAGCCGGCCAGCGGTCACGCACTGAACGCCGGCCTCTACAGCCACGACGCTAGCGCCGCCACTTACCAGCACCTGCACCAGCTGGCCGATGCCGCGCTGCATGCCGGCTTTGCCGTGGTGATCGATGCGACCTACCTGAAACAGGACCAGCGCCAGGCTGCCTGGCAAGTAGCCGAAGCGACCGGAACGCCCTTTCTGATCCTCGATTGCCAGGCGCCGGAAGAAGTCCTGAAGGTGTGGCTGGCCCAGCGCCAGGCAGCCGCCCAGGACCCCTCCGACGCCACCCTGGAGGTAATCCAGGCTCAACAGGCCAGCCGCGAAAACCTGACAGACGCCGAGCAGCTAAATAGCAAGCGCGTCGACACCCACGACAGTGCCAGCCTCGACAGCCTGGTGGCGCGTATCCGCACCCGCCTGCCGGGACTCTGAGGCGGGCCGGGCAGACTGACGCGCGGTCTCTATACTGGAGATGAACCCTTTATCGGATCCGCACCATGAGCCTGCCGCGCCAACTCGACCACCCCCTGTATCGCCTGCTGCATAACGACGACATCAAAGCCTTTAACCAGCAGAAACCTGCAGAGGGTGTGGTCGATATGCGCGGTGGGGATTTTCGCGGCATCGACCTGCGCAACCTGCAAGCCGAACGCGTCGACTTTACCGACGGCTATTTTCGCGGCTGCGACCTGCGCGGCGTCGACCTGCGCCAGTCCTGCATGGAAGGCGCCAGCTTGGCGCACGCGCAGATCTCCGGTACCTATTTCCCGATTGAACTGGCCGCCGAGGAAATCCTGATGTCGGTCAACTTCGGCACCCGCCTGCGCTACCGCAGCCAGCCATGAGCGAAATGGCTCGACTGTTTGGCGCCAAGGCCGGGGCCTACGCCAGCTTTCGCCCGCATTATCCACACGCGCTGTTCGCCTGGCTGGCCGCGCACAGCCCGGGGCGTCAGTACGCCCTGGATATCGCCTGCGGCAATGGCCAGGCCAGCCTGCCGTTGCGCGAGCATTTCGACCAGGTGCTGGCCTGCGATGCCAGCGTCGAGCAGCTGCGCGCGGCGGTCCAGGCGCCTGGCATCCACTGCCTGGCGGCGACCGCCGAGGCCCTGCCGCTGGCCGCCGGCCGTTTCGACCTGATCGTGGTGGCCCAGGCCCTGCACTGGTTCGCCACACCGGCTTTTTTCCAGGAAGCGGGCCGCTTGCTTAAACCCGGCGGCCTGTTCTGCGCCTGGTGCTATGGCCTGATGCGCATCGACCCGGCGCTCGATGCACTGATCGACCGGCTTTACCATGACACCCTCGCCGCCTATTGGCCGCCAGGACGCTCTAGCATCGATGCCGGCTATCTGGACCTGCAGCCACCTTTTGCGCGAGTAACCGTGCCGGCATCTGCCATCGAACTGCAGTGGAGTATCGATCACTTGATCGGTTATTTACGCACCTGGTCCGCCGTGCAACGCTGGGAGCAGGCTCATGGCCATGACCCGATAGCGGACCTGGAGCCCACCCTGCGTGAGGCCTGGGGGGATATCGACATTCAACGGAACGTGCGCTGGCCGCTACACTTCTTGGCAGGCTTTCCCACAGCGACACCCAAGTAGCCCCTCAGCCAAGACGCAAGGAGGCTGAATGAACGATGAGCTGCAACACCTGAAGAACCTCGGCAAGACCTCTGCTCAGTGGCTGCACGCGGTCGGCATCCACAGCGCCACGGATTTGCGCCGCCTGGGCGCCGTGGATGCCTATCGCGCCGTGCGCGCCCGCGGTTTCCGCGCCTCCAAGGTGCTGCTGTATGCCATCGAGGGCGCATTGCTGGATGTGCACTGGAACGACCTGCCACCCGGTCTCAAGGCCGATTTGAATACCCAACTGGATGCCGTCAGCCCTCACAACAAGCGCTAGCTCACAACTTCACTCTCTGCGGATTTACGCCAAGCGCCACCGCACCTATTCTGACAAGGACGTTCGTGCATTTTCGTCAGTCCGCCAGCTCAAGGAATTAGTGTATGTACCTACTCGGGGAGCAACCGGCCTACGCCGATCAGCTGATCAACCGACTGCAAAACATCCCCACTCAACTGCTGGAAGGACTGACGCCGGCGGGTCCACCGCTGCTCCTGGAGCAGGTCGACGACCTGGCCAAGCATATTCCGAGCGATCAGCTGTTTATTATCGAAAACGGTCTGCTGCATGCGCTGGTCGATGAACGCCCGCTGTTCTACCTGCAGGAAGGCGATCTGGTCGGCCTACGCCAGGGTCTCGAACTGCCCAGCTGTCGCTACAGCAGCGACGAGCCCCTAAGCCTGGTGCCTTATCTGCGCAGCGATGTGTTCAGGCACATCTATGGCGACGAACAACGTCAAGAACTCTTTATCCAGTACCTGATCGGCCACACCGCACTGCTCTCCGATGCCCTGGCCCGCCTCAAGCAACCGGACATCCGTCCCGCCACCGGCTTTCAGCATTTCGCCACTGGCGAGGAGCTGATCCATCAGGGCGATGAGGCCGAGCATGTATTCATCATCATCGAGGGCCACGCCGAGGCTTATGTCGACGGGCACAAGGTCGGTGATGTACAGAAAGACGAAATCTTCGGCGCCATGGCGGTATTCACCCGGGAAAAACGCAGTGCCACCGTGCTGGCCAGCGAGTCCTGCACTGTGATGGTGATTCCCAAGGACCAGTTTCTCAGCCTGATGCAGAGCAACCCGCGCATCGCCCACAGCCTGGTCGAAAGCATGGCCAGGCGCATCGATCTGCTGAACAAGGAAGTCACCCAACTGCGGATGCCGCCTGCGCAATAAACGCCTGCATACCTGTCCCAAACCCGGCCCCGCGCCGGGTTTTTTTTGCAACGAGGCTCGCCCAAAAGCCACCTCGCCTTAAACCAAGAAAATGCAGGCGCAAGGCTTGACATGCAAATGAGAATTGTTATTATTGGTGCAGCTGGTCGCGAGATCAGCCGATAGGCTAAAGAGACCATTCAGTCGGGCTCTTCAGATTATCTCCTCATCAGGCTCAACACGGTTTTGACCCGGCTCACACCCGGGTCTTTTTTTGCCTTTGTTTTAACCACCACAGGGCTTTTGTCATTCTGCTGGGACCGGTACAGATCGCCCTTACTCGCCTCGATCCTTATCCGAGCAGGGAGACCGGTCGATGGATTGTGCTCGGTTGCCCCGCTCTTTTTCGCCACATACATGGCCTCGTCGCCATGCTCGAGCAGCTTCTGCTCTTCGTCGCCATGCTCGGGGTAGAGCGCAACGCCGATACTTGGCAGTATCGCCTGGCTCAAGCCCAGCAATTCGAAAGGCCGGCTGAGGGCCTGGCGGATTTTTTCGGCCAACGCCCAGGCGTGCTCGTCCAGCAGAATGCTTTCGAGCAGTACCACGAATCGTCTCCGCCCACGCGCGCCACCGCGTCCGACTCACACACGCATTGCGTCAAACGATGGGCGACCACCTGCATCATCTCGGCGTGCTTGCGCAGAGTGATATCGCGCGCCACCGCCACGCGTAGTTGATCGACCTCCGACCAGCGTGCCGACCAGCCGATATGCACGGTCTGTCCATCCTTGCGCACATAGCGGTTCTCGAAACCGTTCTTCAGCTGGCCAGCCATGATGTCCTGGGCCGCCCGTTCATCTCCTGCGAGCTGTATCCGAAATCCGTTCGCAGGCCGCACTGACGGAAACGAAACATCCCTGCCGATCGACCCCGCAGATGGCATCGAGCAACAGGTCGATGAAACTGGACAAAGGGGCGTGACTGATTTTTTCCATGGGCTCAGCATAACCCTGGAAAAAGCAAAGCGTTACCAATCACAGGGCCGCTTTCGCGAGCGCGCGACACAGCTCTCAGGGCATCAGCGTGGCGCAGTGATCCTGCTCCGGCTGCGCGGCGCTGTACCAGACGAAATCGGCCTGCTGCGCGGTTACCTTGCTGCCCACTTCGGCCAGCACCAGCACGCGCCCCGGCGGAGCACCCAGATCGCTCAGGTGCAAGGGTACGCCCAAGTCGCGCCGCGCATGGAAGGCCCCGGCCAGCAGTACGGCCGGGGCGGGTGCGGCCAGCAGGGCCTGGGCCATGCGTCGATCGCGCTGCTGCTGCACGGCGAGCATGGACGGCAATTGACTGTCGGGCAGCAGGCCACAGTGGGATTGCCGTATATCCTCGAGCAGGGCCGCCTGTACCGCGGGCGCAGAGGCGGCCTGGCCGCTCAACAGCGGACGCTGCCGGTAGATGCCCATCAGCTCGTCTCGGGTCAGGTTGGCCGCCAGCAGCGGGTAAGGTCGGGCCAAGGCATGGCGCACCAGAGGACCGTAGAGCGACCAATCCCAGCCCGGCTGCCAGGCCAGGTCGGCGAAGGGATCGAGCACGGGGCGACCCGCTCGGCTGGCGATCTGGGCCGCATCTACCCGGGCTTGTTGCGTGGGGTCGAGCATTTCCAGCAGCAGGCTGCCGGTCGGCCTATGGGTGGACAGGCTGCGCAACAACCAGAGCTGCAGAGCGTGATGGTCCGGGTTATCGTGCTGCTCGCCCACCAGCACCCAGGGCGCCGCAGCGAGTTGCTGCACCAGCTGCGCCGGGGTCAGCAAGGCGCCGCTCTTCAGGTCGCGGATCTGCCCCAGTTCGGCATGGGTGAGCCCTTTCGGGCTGAGCCAGGTCGGCGGTGGCAACAGCGCGGAGGACTGGCAGGCCACCAGCGCAACGCATAGGCAAAGCAACAACACACGCATGATTTCCCTCAATTTATAGGCGCTCAGCGCGCCACGATCAGCGGATGGCCGCGTTCGGGATGAGTCTGCACCAGCACTTCCAGGCCGAACACCGCCAGCAGAGGCTCGGCGCGCAGCACCTGCTGCGGCGTCCCCAGTGCCTGGGGGCGCCCCTGGTGCAGCAGGAGCAGGCGGTCACAGTAGCGCGCCGCCAGGTTCAGGTCGTGCAGGATCACCAGCACCGCCGCGCCGCGCTCGGCGAAGGCCCGCACGGCCTGCAGGATGGTGTGCTGATGCAGGGGGTCGAGCATCGAGGTCGGCTCGTCCAGCAGCAGCACCTGCCCCGCCGCGCCCGGCCAGAGTTGCGCCAGCACCCGCGCCAGATGCACGCGCTGGCGCTCGCCGCCGGACAGCGCCAGGTAGCTGCGCCCCGCCAGGTGAGCGGCATCGGCCGCGTCCAAGGCCTCGCGCACGATCTGTGCGTCGCGCTGCCGGCCACTGCCGTGGGGCAGACGGCCCATGGCAACCACCTCCTCGACCCGAAAGGCAAAATTCAGTGTCGAGCTTTGCGGAAGCACCGCCAGGCGTTGCGCCCGCGCCGTGCCCTGCCAATCGGCGAGGCGCCGTTGATCGAGCAAAACCTGCCCCCGGGCCGGCTGCAGCTCGCCACAGAGTGCACCGAGCAACGTACTTTTGCCCGCGCCGTTGGGCCCGAGCACGCCGAGCACTTCGCCCGGAAGCAGCGCCAGGTCGACGTCAGCCAGCACCGTGCAGGCGCCGCGGTTGACGGCCAGGTTATCGACTTGCAGCATCAGGCCCGTCCCCGCAACAGTAGGTAAAGGAAGAAGGGAGCGCCGATCAGGGCGGTGACGATGCCGATCGGCAACTCCGCGGGCGCCAGCACCAGACGCGCGATCAGATCGGCCAGCAGCAGCAGGCTGGCGCCGGCCAGGGCCGAAGCCGGTAACAGCACACGGTGATCGGGGCCGACCAGCAGACGCATCAGGTGCGGAACCACCAGGCCGATAAAGCCGATCATCCCGGCCGCCGCCACGGCCGCGCCAACCCCCAATGCGGTGCAGAACACCAGCTCGCGCTTGATCCGCTCGACGTCAAAGCCCAGGTGCCGGGCCTCGGACTCGCCCAGCAGCAGCGCATTCAGCGCCTTGGCCCGGCGCGGCAACCACAGCGCCACCGCGGCCGTGACCAGCAACAGCGGCCACAGCCGCGCATAACTCGCACCGTTGAGGCTTCCCAGGTTCCAGAAGGTCAGGGTGCGCAGGGTGGTGTCGTCGGCCAGGTAGGTGAACAGTCCGATGACCGCGCCGGCCAGCGCCGTCAGCGCGATGCCGGCCAGCAACATGGTCGCCACGCTGGTTTCGCCGTCATGCCGCCCCAGGCGATAGACCAGGGCCGTCACCCCCAGGCCACCCAGAAAGGCGCACAGCGACAACAGGTAGGGCGCGAACGCCTCGGGCAAGCCACCCAGCATCGCGCCGCCGACAATCGCGATAGCCGCCCCCAGGGCCGCGCCGCTCGAGACACCGACCAGGCCAGGGTCGGCCAGCGGGTTGCGAAACAGGCCCTGCATCGCCACCCCGCACAAGGCCAGCACCGCGCCGACGGTCAGGCCGAGCAAGGTACGCGGCAGGCGGATCTGCCCGACAATCAATTCTGCCTGCTGCAGGTCGTGCCCGGCGACGGGCAAGCCGAGCAGGCGCAACGCCGCTCGGGCAGTATCCAGCAGCGGCAGACTGACCGGACCCAGCGCCAGGGACAGCCAGAGCGCGAGCATCAGCAGAAGACCCAGCGCGATAAACAGGGAGCGCGGATGAATGACGGGATTCATGGCGAGGGCTGGGCTTCGGTAATCAACGATGGGCGGGCAGGATAGAAGGCGGCGGACAGGACTGCCAGCTCGGCCGGTATGCGCGGCCCCAGCCCCCCGACCAACAGGGTCGGATCCAACGCCAGCAGACGTCCGTTTCGCGCCGCGCGGGTGGCGGCCAGCCCGGGGTTATGCCGCAGCAGGGCCTGCTGCGCGGCCGCACCGGCCAGGCTGCGGTCGGCGACGATCACCAGCTCGGGATCGTGCGCGATCAAGGCTTCGTTGGACAGGGCTTTGTAGCCCTGGTGGGTGGTCAGATTGCGCCCCCCGGCCTGCTCGATCAGCCAGGCGCCCAGGGTGCCTCGGCCCGCGGCCAGCGGATTGCCGCCCGCATGGCCGAGCAGCAGCAGGACGCCTGGCGCCGGCTCCTGGGCCGCCGCCACCCAGCGAGCCTGTGTCTGGAGGCGCTGCCGGTATTCGGCAGCCACCTGGGCCGACCGCTCGGGCACGCCGAGCAACGCGCCCAGGCGCATCAGGCTGTGTTCCAGGGTCGCCAGGTCGGCCTGGCTGGACAGCGTTTCGATCCGGACGCCCGCCCCCGCCAGCTGCTCCAGCACCGGTGGCGGGCCCATTTCCTCGCTGCCGACCAGAATATCCGGGCGCAAGGCGAGGATGCCCTCGGCCGCCAGCTGACGCTGGTACCCGATGCCAGGCAGACGACGCAGCGACTGCGGGTACTGGCTGGTGCTGTCGACCCCGACCAGCTTGCGTTCACCGCCCAGCACAACCACCCATTCGCTGAGCGAACCGCCCGCGCTGACCCAGCGTTGCGCCATAGGTTCGGCAGCACTGGCAGCCTGAGTGAACAGCAGACCGGCGCAGACGCCGGCCAATCGAAAAGATAGACGCATCTGTCCCCTCACTCGGCGAGGGCCGTGGCGGTTTCCGCCAGGGCACGCCAGTCGTCACGCTCGGCAATGCCCGGCTTGCGCACGCCAAACAGCTGGACGATCAGCTCGCCTTCGTTATCGAAGGCTTCCCAGCTGGTGATGATTCCGTCCGCGCTGGGTTTGCGCACCCGCCACAGCTCGGCCACCGACTGGCTTTTCAGGTGCAGATTGAAGGCCGGGTCGAGCACATTGAACCAGCTGTCCAGCCAGCGCAGGTTGCGCACCGGGCCGCTGTGAATCTGCATGCAATGGCGATTGCCGACAAACACCATGATCGGCACCTCGCGCGCCGCCGCCGCTTCCAGCAACCCGGGCAGCTCGGCCGGCGCCAGCGGTTCGGCCCACTCGCGGCCGGCCAGGCGCAGCGCCTGAGTCCGCAGGGTGCCGTGCTTTTTCAACAGGCTGAAAAAATGGTGGGTGTCCTTGAGGGTCGACCAGCCGACCCGCAGCGAGTCGACATCGATGGCGGCATCGGCGGCCGGTGGCGTGCGCGCCGGCAACGGCTGCAGCTCCAGCTCGACGCACTGCTGCGGCGCGCGAAAACGCTCCACCAGGGGCGCCCAGGCACTGACCTGGCTGTCTTCGGTCAGAAACACCTTGTGCACCGCCACGCCCTGGCGGTCGAACACCTGCAGGCTGCGCTGGGTCCCCTTGGCCGTCCGCTCCTCGAGAGCGAACACGCTGGCCCAGCCACCGAGAAACAGGCGCAGGTCGATATCGGCGGAAACCACCAGCCCCATCTGGCCATTGACCGTCACTTCACGGTAATGGCCATGGCGTTCGTGCACGCAATGCGCGTTGCGGGTCAGCGCCATGACCTGGCCCAGTTCACCGAGGGCCGGCAGCAAGGTGGCCCACTCGGGACGCAAGCGTACGGCATCGGCGCCCAGGCGACTGGCCATCAGCTCCCCTTCGCTTACCGCCAGTCGCTCGGCGGCATCCCGGGTGCGCAGGCGCGGCTCTTCGGCACGCAGCACCTGCCAGGCCAGGTAGAGGTCATTAGCCACCAGGGCGGTCTGGGTGTTCATGAGGCGGATCTCCTTGCTGTGATTTACCGGCTCGCCGTCAGGGCGAACTGGACAGGAATATGCACGCGGCTGGGAATCGCCCGACCGGATTCGGTTTCAGGGCGAAAGCGCCAGGCCGCGACAGCCTTCAAGGCGGATTGATCCAGGCTGGCGACCCCGGACGATCGCAGCACCTGCAGATCGCGCTGCCGCCCCTGTTCGTCCAGGCGGACTTCCAGCAGCACGGTGCCCTGCTGGTTGCGCCGCCGGGCCTGCACCGGGTAACTCGGCGGTGCGGGCGGCGCCAGGAAAGCCGGGGTCCGGTTGATTTTTTCCTGCGCGGCCGGCAGCGGCTTGGCCTCGACCGCCTCCCGCCTATCCGTCCGGACTGCGGCAAGGGTGGCGCTTGCCGCGGTCGGCTGCACCGGCGCGGGGGACGCGGCCACGGCGCGCCGTGGCGGAACGGGCCGAAGCCGCGGCATGGGTGGTTGACGCAGCGGCACCGCCGCCTGGGGCAGCACGACCACCGGCGCGGGCTCGGCGACGACGGGCGGCACCGCGGGCGGTGGCGCCTGCCACTGCAGCACAACGACCTGCATCACCGCGGGCTTCGCCTGCGCCCCCTGCACTGCGTTCACCGCGCCAGGCGTCGAACGCAGCATCAAAGCGGCCGCGGCATGCAGCGCCAGTGAAAGCAGCAGGGATGAGGGCAGACGCAGCATGGACGACTCATTATCAAGAATTAATGCTATTTGATAATGATTTGCATTAGCAAGTCAAGATCGTTAACGTCTGCCGCCGACGCCAACCGATGGCCATAGAAGCCAACACCTTTTAAATCTCTGGAGTACCCGCATGTCCTTGCGCCCACCCTTCCCCCGCAGTCCCTGGCTCGCCCTGTTGCTGGCCTCGCCGTCCCTGGTCCAGGCAGCAGCAGAGCCCACAGCCAACCCGACGCAGTTCGACACCGTCACAGTTACCGCCACCCGTAACGAACAATCCCTGGGCCAGGTGCCGAGCACGGTATCGGTGCAGACCGAACGCGAGATCGATCAACGCAACATCAAGACCATCAGGGACTTGGTGCGCTACGAGCCGGGCCTATCGGTCAATGGCACCGGCAGCCGTTTCGGCCTGGGCGGTTTCACCATCCGCGGCATCGGTGGCAATCGGGTCCTGACCCAGGTCGACGGCGTCTCCGTCCCGGACGCCTTCACCTTCGGCCCTTTCCTCGATGCGCGGCGCAACTATGTAGACCCGGACACCCTGAAACAGGTGGAAATCATCCGCGGCCCGGCCTCTTCCCTCTATGGCAGCGATGCCATAGGCGGGGCGGTGAGTTTCCTGACCAAGGACGCCGGTGATTACCTGGATGAAGGTGACGATGCCTATGCGCGCCTGAAAACCGCTTACGACGGCGCCGATGACAGTTGGCAACGCAGCACCACCCTGGCCGCCCACCTGGGCGAGTTCGACGGCTTGCTGCACCTGGGTCACCGCTCCGGCCAGGCCATGGACAGCCACGGCGGTCGCGACGGTATCGGCAGCCGTCGCGAGCAGGCCAATCCGCAGCAGTACCGCGCAGACAATCTACTGGCCAAACTGGGCTGGGACTATGGCGAGCACGACCGGCTCCAGCTGACCTACGACCGCTACCAGGACGACGCCGAGACCCGCCTGCTCAGCGACTACAGCACCAGCGCCACGGTGCGCGCCTCGGACGCCAGCGACAGTACCGATCGCGAGCGCATCAGCCTGCTGCACCAGTTCGAGCTGGGCAGCCCGATCGCTGACCGTGCCGAATGGCAGCTGAGTTACCAGGACAGTCAGATCCGCCAGCAGACCGCGCAGCAACGTTTCAGCGCCGGGCGCGACCGCCTGCGCAGTCGCGACTCGAACTACCAGGAGCAGCTCTGGAGCTTCACCAGCAAGTTCGACAAGCTGTTCGAGACCGGCGTGGCGCGGCATCGGTTGATCTACGGCTTCGACCTCAAGCGCCTGGACAGCAGCGACCTGCGCCAGGGCCGCGAGGTCTTCGCCGACAACAGCGCCGTGGTGCCGGCCATTCCGGGCGACGAAGTCTTTCCATTGAGCGACTTCCCGGACCCGACCGCCACCGAGTACGCCCTGTTTGCCCAGGACAGCATCGAACTCGGCCGCTGGACCTTACTGCCCGGCTTGCGCTACGACCATTACCAGATGAAGCCCGAGGTCAGCCGCGCCTTTCTCAACAGCAAACCGATCGACACCGCCCCGGCCGACTACAGCGATCACGCGCTGTCACCCAAATTCGGCCTGACCTACCAACTGGACGACACTCACAGCCTCTATGGCCAATATGCCGCCGGCTTTCGTACGCCCAACGCGGTGGATATCTTCGGCGAGTTCGTGAATTTCGCCCGGGGCTACCAGACCATCGCCAACCCCGACCTGGAAGCCGAAACCAGCGACAGCTACGAGCTGGGGTTGCGCGGCAAATACACCGGCGGCAGCCTCGGCCTGGCGCTGTTCTACAACCGCTATCAGGACTTCATCGAGCAGGTCACCCTGGCGAACGACCCGACCGGCAACAATCGCATGACCTTCCAGTACCAGAACCTGGACCGGGTCACCATCCGTGGCGCCGAGGCCAGGGGCGAACTCTTCCTCGATCGGTTCGGCTTGCCCAGCGGCACCCACCTGCGCGGCGCCATCGCCTATGCCCGCGGCAAGGACGAAGCCAGCGGCCAGCCGATCAACAGCATCGATCCGCTCAAGGCGGTCTTCGGCCTGGGCTATGACGCACCCGACGGCCGCTTCGGCGGCGAGCTGAACTGGACCCTGGTGGCGGCCAAGGAACGCATCGACGAAACCCCGCTGGCCAACCAGCTTCAACCGTCCGGCTACGGCCTGCTGGACCTGACCGGTTACTGGCAGGTCACCGAACAGCTCTCGTTGAATGCCGGCCTGTTCAACCTGACCGACCGGCAATACAGTCAGTGGGGCGATGTACGCGGCCTGACCGAGAACAGCTCGGGGCTGAACCGCTACACCCAGCCCGGACGCAACGCGGCGATCAACCTGATCTGGGAACTCTGAGAAATGGCGCAGGACGCGCCCGACCCTCTGAGCAAGCCGTTGAAAAATGTAGGCGAGGCAGCCGAGACAAGGCTCGGCGCCCCCGACCTAGGCGGCCCGGCTCGGTGCCTCCCACAAAAACAGGCGAGGAAGCGACTGGGGTCGCACTCGACTTTACGAGGTGTAAATGAGCATTACCCGCTCCGCTCGCCCTGCGGGCCGTCTTGCAGACGTTCTCACTGCGTTCGTCCGAGCGTGTTTTAACGCCCGCCTGCTTTTCATCAAGAGGGGACACGCAGGTAGTTTTTCAACCGACTGCTAGTGCGGGATAATGCCCGCCTACGCGGGAGACGCCGATGAAACGTTTATGTGCCCCCCACGAGTTGGCCGAAGGCCAGAGCCGGGGCTTTGTACTCGATGACGCGAAGCTGTTTGCCGTGCGCAAGGACGGCCAGGTGTTCGCCTACCGCAACCGCTGCCCGCACCGCGGCATCCCCCTGGAGTGGCTACCGGACCAGTTTCTCGACAGCAGCGCCAGCCTGATCCAGTGCGCCACCCACGGCGCGCTGTTTCTGATCGACTCCGGCGAATGCGTGGCCGGGCCCTGCGCCGGGCAATCGCTGCAGGCACTGCCCTGCCTGGAAAACAGCGAAGGGATTTGGCTGGAATCCCTCGCAACGGAGACATGAGGCCCTAGGGGCGCGGCCGTGCGGGTAGTGTCAACAGGCCCCTAGCACCCGTGGCCCTGTAAGCCCAGGGCAATCCCGGTCGCAACCCTTCCCTGGCCTGGCCTCATCGGGAAAGTACCCCGGGGCCTTTTTATCCGGGCGGTTACAGCAGCACCTCCAGCCGACGGGTGATCTGCATACGCTCGGGCGACAGCTCGGCGCCGTAGGCCAATACCTCGACACCCGCCGCCACCGCCTCGCGCAGGGCCGCAGCGTAGCCGGGGTCGATCTCCTCGGCCGCGCGTACCGCCTCGATACCCGAGAGGTTCACGCAATACAGCTGCACGGCCCGCACGCCCTGGCGTGCCAGGGCCGCCAGCTCGCGCAGGTGCTTGGCCCCGCGCAGGGTCACCGCATCGGGAAAGGCCGCCACGGCGGAATCGGCAAACCCAAGGGTCACGCTCTTGACTTCGACGAAGGCCGGCCCGGCCGCATAGTCCAGACGAAAATCCACCCGACTGCGCTCCTGTCCATAGGCCACCTCGCGCTTGAGTCCCTGGAAACCGGCCAGTTCGGCGATCAGCCCCTGGTTCAAGGCCAACTCGACCAGGCCGTTGGCCCGCGCGGTGTTGATGCAGGCCAGCCGCCCCTGGGGCGTTTCGCTAAGTTCCCAGGTGCCCGGCAGCTTGCGCTTGGGGTCGTTACTACGGCTGAACCAGACGCGCCCACCCGGGCTCATGCAGTTGAGCATGGAGCCGGTATTAGGACAGTGAATCGTCAGCCGCGCGCCGTCGGCGGTCTCGATATCGGCCAGAAAGCGCTTGTAGCGCTGCAGCAGAAGCCCCTCCTGGAGCAGCGGCGCGAACCGCATCAGGGCCGCCAGCTTTTCAGGCCACGGGCGATGCGCTCGACCGCTTCCTGCAGGCGCGGCAGGCTCTGGGTGTAGGCGAAGCGCACATGTTCGACGGCCTGGTAATGGCCGAAGTCCAGCCCCGGGGTAAAGGCCACATGCTCGGTTTCCAGAAAGTGCCGGCAAAAGGCAAAGGCGTCGCCGCCAAACGCGCGGATATCGGCATACAGGTAGAAGGCCCCCTCCGGCTCCACAGCGATACCGAAGCCCAGTTCGCGCAGGGCCGGCAGCAGGAAATCACGGCGCCGGCCGAATTCGTGGCGGCGCTGCTCGAGTATCTCCAGGGTGGCCGGCTCGAAGCAGGCCAGGGCCGCATGCTGGGCCATGGTCGGCGCGCTGATATAGAGGTTCTGCGCCAGCTTTTCCAGCTCCGGTACCGCCGCCGGTGGCGCCACCAGCCAGCCCAGGCGCCAACCGGTCATGCCGAAATACTTGGAGAAACTGTTGAGCACGAACGCCTCGTCGTCCACCTCCAGCACGCTGGTCGCGTCCGTCCCGTAGGTCAGGCCGTGGTAGATCTCGTCCACCACCAGATGACCGCCGCGGCGTTTCAAGGCCGCGGACAGCCCAGCCAATTCGTCGTGCGACAACAGGGTGCCGGTGGGATTGGCCGGCGAGGCCACCAGGGCGCCGACGCTCTCCGTATTCCAGTGACGCTCGACCAGCTCGGCGTTCAATTGGTAGCGTACCTCGGGGCCGGCCGGCACCAGCTGCGCGGCGCCTTCGACCAGACGCAGAAAATGCCGGTTGCAGGGGTAACCCGGGTCGGCCAGCAGCCAGTGCTTGCCCGGGTCCACCAGCAGGCTGGTGGCCAGCAGCAAGGCCCCGGAGCCACCCGGGGTGATCAGGATGCGTTCCGGGTCTATGCTCAAGCGGTAGCGCTGGGCATAGAAGCCGGCAATCGCTTCACGCAGCGCCGGCAGCCCGCGGGCCGCGGTATAGCGGGTCTGGCCGGCGACCAATGCGGCCTGACCGGCGGCGATGATCGGCGCGGCGGTGACGAAATCCGGCTCGCCGATTTCCAGGTGAATGACGTCATGGCCATCGGCCTGGAGCTGATTGGCTCGAGCCAGCAGAGCCATGACATGGAAAGGCTCGATGGCGCGACTGCGAGCACTGTAAGACGGGCCCATGGGGTCTTTCCTTGCAAGGTGAGCGGCGGATTCTAACCAAAGGCCAGGGTAAACGGCAGCCACCTCGACAACCGGGAGTAGCGTGGCTCGGCTCCATCTGGTAAGTTCGCCCGCTTGTAGCCGCAGGGGCCGGCAAAATGACGGTAACGGACCTAGCCTAAGCGGTGTTAAGAAAGACTAAGAGGCGGTGATCCATGCCCACCAAAGCAAAAACAAAGAGCAGCTCACTGAACCGTGGTTTCGAGCCCTATAAAGAGGTTAAGGGCGAGGAATACATGAGTGATGCGATGCGCGCCCACTTCACCGACATCCTCAACAAGTGGAAGTTGGAGCTGATGCAGGAAGTCGACCGCACTGTGCATCATATGCAGGACGAAGCGGCGAATTTCCCGGACCCGGCCGACCGCGCCAGCCAGGAAGAAGAGTTCAGCCTGGAACTGCGCGCTCGCGATCGCGAGCGCAAGCTGATCAAGAAGATCGACGAGACCCTGCAGCTGATCGAAGACAACGATTACGGCTGGTGCGATTCGTGCGGCGTCGAGATCGGCATTCGCCGCCTCGAAGCACGCCCTACCGCTACCCTGTGCATCGATTGCAAGACCCTGGCGGAAATCAAGGAAAAACAGATCGGCTCCTGATTCAGGAGACGATGGAAAAACGGGGCGCCATGGCGCCCCGTTTTTTTGCCTACCGATTCCGCGCCACCTCGCGTGGCGCTGCGCGTAGCCGGGACGCGGAGCTGCAACCCGCTGGATACCCGCCTTCGCGGGTATGACGCAACCCATCCAGCAGCCGAACAATCCCTTTCGCGGGCGGCCGGGGCGGACACGGAGAACCCCGGCAGATCGCCCGCCAAGCGTCGACAGGCCCGAGGGCTTGCGGCACAGTAGCCGCCACCCCCCGAACATGCCGACCCTGATGAACAACCCCGCCTATATCGGTCGCTTCGCACCCACCCCCAGCGGCTACCTGCACTTCGGCTCCCTGGTCGCGGCCCTGGCCTCCTACCTGGATGCCCGGGCCCAGGGCGGACGCTGGCTGCTGCGCATGGAAGACCTGGATCCGCCACGGGAAGTCGCCGGCGCCCAGGCGGCCATCCTTCAGACGCTGCAGCGCTACGGCTTCGAATGGGACGGCGAGCTGGTGCGCCAGAGCGAACGCCACGGGGCTTACCGGGCCGTACTCGACCGCCTGTTTCAGCAGGGCCTGGCCTACGCCTGCACCTGCTCGCGCAAGCAGCTGGAACAGCACCAGGGGATCTACCCCAGCTTCTGCCGCAACGCCGGTCACGCCCAGCAGGATGCGGCGATTCGCCTGCGCGTGCCAGAGTTGGCATACGCCTTCGTCGACCGGGTGCAGGGCGAGTTTCGCCAGCACCTGGGTCGCGAAGTCGGCGATTTCGTCATCCGCCGCCGCGACGGCCTGTACGCCTACCAGTTAGCCGTGGTGCTGGACGATGCCTGGCAGGGCATCACCGACGTGGTTCGTGGCGCCGACCTGCTGGACTCCACGCCGCGCCAGCTCTACCTGCAGGAGCTGCTGGGGTTGCCCCAGCCGCGCTACCTGCATGTGCCACTGATTCTCCAGCCGGACGGGCACAAGCTGGGCAAGGCCTATCGCTCGCCGCCGCTCGCCGCCGGCCAGGCCTCGGCCCTGCTGGTCCGCGCCCTGCGCGCGCTCGGCCAACCGGCGCCCGCCGAACTGGCCGGCGCCCCGCCCTGCGAGGTGCAAGCCTGGGGCATCGCCCACTGGGACGCCGGATTGATTCCGCGGGTACGTGCCCTGGCCGAGGCGCAGCTGGTTTAGCCGCGTTATGGCTTGTCGCTACGCCCTTCCGTTACCATCGCGCCACATTCGCGGCGAGACCGACCATGTATATCTACCGACTGGTGCTGCTCCTGGTAGTGGGGATTTACCTGTTCTCCCCCGCCATCATGGACTGGTGGATCGACCCCAACGGCGTCTGGTACCGACCGTACCTGCTGTGGCTGATCCTGATCGTCGCCACTTTCATCCTGCAGAGCCAACGTGATGCCGATGAGCTTTAGCCTCAGTCAGCTGATGCTGATCAGCGCCGCCTATTTGCTGATGCTGTTCGGCGTGGCCTGGATCAGCGAGCGCGGGATCATCCCCCAATGGATCATCCGCCACCCACTGACCTACACCCTCTCCCTGGGGGTCTATGCCAGCGCCTGGGCCTTTTACGGCACGGTCGGCCTGGCTTACCAGTACGGCTTCGGTTTTCTCGCCAGCTATATGGGCGTCTCCGGCGCCTTTCTGCTGGCGCCGGTGCTGCTCTACCCCATTCTGCGCATCACCCGCACCTACCAGTTGTCGTCCCTGGCCGACCTGTTCGCCTTCCGCTTTCGCAGTACCTGGGCCGGCGCCCTGACCACCGTATTTATGCTGATCGGGGTGCTTCCACTGCTGGCGCTGCAGATCCAGGCGGTGGCCGACTCCATCGGCATCCTGACCCGCGAGCCAGTCAAGGAGCGGGTGGCACTGGCCTTCTGCGGCCTGATCATTCTGTTCACCATCCTGTTCGGCGCCCGGCATATCGCCACCCGGGAAAAGCACGAAGGCCTGGTCTTCGCCATCGCCTTCGAGTCGGTGGTCAAGCTGCTGGCCCTGAGCGCCATCGGCCTCTATGCCCTTTACGGCGTGTTCGGCGGGCCCCACGAACTGGAGCTCTGGCTGCAGCAGAACCAGGCCGCCCTGGCCGCCATGCACACGCCCTTGCAGGAAGGCCCCTGGCGCACCCTGCTGCTGGTGTTCTTCGCCTCGGCCATTGTCATGCCGCACATGTACCACATGACCTTTACCGAGAACCTCAACCCGCGGGCCATGGTCAGCGCCAGCTGGGGCCTGCCGCTGTTCCTGCTGCTGATGAGCCTGGCGGTGCCCCTGATTCTCTGGGCCAGCCTGAAGCTGGGCGCCACCACCAATCCGGAATACTTCACCCTGGGCCTGGGGCTCGCGGTGAACAGCGAGGCCCTGGCCCTGATCGCCTATGTCGGCGGCCTGTCGGCCTCCAGCGGGCTGATCATCGTCACCACCCTGGCGCTCTCGGGCATGGCCCTCAATCATCTGGTGTTGCCGCTCTACCAGCCGCCGGCCGAAGGCAATATCTACCGCTGGTTGAAATGGACCCGGCGGGCCCTGATCTTCGCCATCATCGCCGCCGGCTACGGCTTTTACCTGCTGCTGGGCGCGCAGCAGGACCTGTCCAACCTGGGCATCGTCGCTTTCGTCGCCACCCTGCAATTCCTGCCCGGCGTACTCTCGGTGCTGTATTGGCCGAGCGCCAACCGACGCGGCTTTATCGCCGGCCTGCTGACCGGTATCGGCCTGTGGATGATCGGCATGCTGCTGCCCCTGGTCAGCAACCTGGAAGGGTTTTACCTGCCGTTCTTCAACATGATCTATGTGCTGGACGACACCAGCTGGCACCTGGCGGCCATCGGTTCCCTGGCCGCCAACGTCCTGGTCTTCACCCTGGTCTCGTTGTTCAGCGAAACCAGCGTCGAGGAGAAAAGCGCCGCCGAGGCCTGCGCCGTGGACAATGTGCGCCGTCCGCAACGGCGCGAGCTGCTGGCCGTATCGCCCCAGGAGTTCGCCACCCAGCTGGCCAAGCCTCTGGGCGCCAAGACCGCCCAGCGCGAAGTGGAACAGGCCCTGCGCGACCTGCATCTGCCGTTCGACGAAAACCGCCCCTATGCTCTGCGCCGCCTGCGCGACCGCCTCGAGGCCAACCTCTCCGGCCTGATGGGACCCAGCGTGGCCCAGGACATCGTCGAGACCTTTTTGCCCTACAAGTCCGGCAGCGAGGGCTATGTCACCGAGGACATCCACTTTATCGAGAGCCGCCTGGAGGATTACCACTCGCGCCTCACCGGCCTGGCCGCCGAGCTCGACGCCCTGCGCCGCTACCACCGCCAGACCTTGCAGGAACTGCCGATGGGCGTCTGCTCCCTGGCCAAGGATCAGGAGGTACTGATGTGGAACCGCGCCATGGAGGACCTGACCGGCATCCCCGCCCTGCGCGTGGTCGGCTCGCGCCTTGGGGCCATAGGCGAGCCCTGGAACGCGCTGCTGGAAGGCTTTATCAACCTGCCCGACGAGCACCTGCACAAACAGCACCTGACCCTCGACGGCCAGACCCGCTGGCTGAACCTGCACAAGGCGGCCATCGACGAACCCCTGGCGCCGGGCAATACCGGCCTGGTGCTGCTGGTCGAAGACCTGACCGAGACCCAGATGCTCGAGGACAAGCTGGTGCATTCCGAACGTTTGGCCAGCATTGGCCGCCTGGCCGCGGGCGTAGCCCACGAGATCGGCAACCCGATCACCGGCATCGCTTGCCTGGCGCAGAACCTGCGCGAGGAGCGTGAAGAAGACGGCGAGCTGAGCGAGATCAGCAGCCAGATCATCGAGCAGACCAAGCGCGTGTCGCGCATCGTCCAGTCCCTGATGAGCTTCGCCCACGCCGGCGGCCGCCAGCAGGCCGACGAAGCGGTGAATTTGGCCACCGTGGCCCAGGACGCTATCGGGCTGCTATCGCTGAACAAACGCAGCATCGAGGTGCAGTTCTTCAACCTCTGCGACCCGGATCACTGGGCCCAAGGCGACTCCCAACGCCTGGCCCAGGTGCTGATCAACCTGCTCTCCAATGCCCGCGACGCCTCCCCGCCGCGCGGTGCCATCCGCGTCAGAAGCGAAGCCTGCGAGCACACCGTGGACCTGATCGTCGAGGACGAAGGCAGCGGCATTCCGGAGGCGATCAAGGACCGCTTGTTCGAGCCGTTCTTCACCACCAAGGACCCGGGCGAAGGCACCGGGCTGGGCCTCGCACTGGTCTATTCGATCGTGGAAGAGCATTATGGGCAAATAACAATCGACAGCCCGGCCGACCCCGAGCACCAACGCGGCACCCGTATCCGGGTGACGCTGCCACGGCATGTCGAGGCGACGTCCGCAGCGATCTAACTCAGCGACCCGAGACCGTCGAGAGACCCATTACATGCCTCATATTCTGATCGTCGAAGACGAAACCATTATCCGCTCCGCCCTGCGCCGGCTGCTGGAACGCAACCAGTACCAGGTCAGCGAAGCCGGTTCGGTACAAGAAGCCCAGGAACGTTTCAGTATTCCAGGCTTCGACCTGATCGTCAGCGACCTGCGTCTGCCCGGCGCCCCGGGCACCGAGCTGATTACCCTGGGCCAAGGCACGCCGGTGCTGATCATGACCAGCTACGCCAGCCTGCGCTCGGCCGTGGACTCGATGAAGATGGGCGCGGTCGACTACATCGCCAAGCCCTTCGACCACGATGAAATGCTCCAGGCCGTGGCGCGTATCCTGCGCGACCGCCAGGAGCCGAAAAGCCCGGCCAACGAACGCTCCGGCGCCAGCCGCTCGCCTGACAAGGGCCCGGACAACAGCAACGGCGAGATCGGCATCATCGGCTCCTGCGTGCCCATGCAAGAGCTCTACAGCAAGATTCGCAAGGTCGCGCCCACCGACTCCACGGTGCTGATCCAGGGCGAGTCCGGTACCGGCAAAGAGCTGGTGGCCCGCGCCCTGCACAACCTGTCGCGCCGGGCCAAGGCGCCGATGATCTCGGTCAACTGCGCGGCCATCCCGGAAAGCCTGATCGAGTCCGAGCTGTTCGGCCACGAGAAAGGCGCCTTTACCGGGGCCAGCGCCGGACGTGCCGGCCTGGTCGAGGCCGCAGACGGCGGCACGCTGTTTCTCGATGAGATCGGCGAACTGCCCCTCGAGGCCCAGGCGCGCTTGCTGCGCGTGCTGCAGGAAGGCGAGATTCGCCGGGTCGGCTCGGTGCAGTCACAGAAGGTCGATGTACGCCTGATCGCCGCCACCCACCGCGACCTCAAGGGCTTGGCCAAAATCGGTCAGTTCCGCGAAGACCTCTACTACCGCCTGCATGTGATCGCCCTCAAGCTGCCGGCCCTGCGCGAGCGCGGGGCCGATGTCAGCGAGATCGCCCAGCTGTTCCTGACCCGTCAGGCGGCACGCATGGGCCGTGACGATCTGCGTTTCGCCCCCGACGCGGAGCAAGCCATTCGCCGCTATGCCTGGCCAGGCAATGTGCGCGAGCTGGAAAACGCCATCGAGCGCGCGGTAATCCTCTGCGAGAGTCCGCAGATCGGTACCGAGCTGCTGGGCATCGACATCGAGCTGCACGAGCAAGATGAGGAAGACGACGGTTTCGTCGGCCTGCCGCCCGTGCTGAGCAGTACCGGTACGGCCCAGGAGCCTACCGAGGACCTGTCCCTGGAAGATTACTTCCAGCACTTCGTACTCGAGCACCAGGACCATATGACCGAAACCGAGCTGGCGCGCAAACTGGGCATCAGCCGCAAGTGCCTGTGGGAACGGCGCCAGCGCCTGGGTATTCCGCGGCGCAAGAGCCTGGCGACCGGCAGCTGACCACACGGCAAGGGCTTGGCCGCGGCGATCCGGCGGCCCCCTTTTGGTTCCCCAGGCTGTTACCTCATCAACATCGCGTAACAAAGCCGGGTTCTACGGTAACGGGAATCCGGCTTTTTTCTGCCAAACACCAGCACCCAAACAAGCCAAGCCATTGTTTTATAAGGATTCAATAAAACTGGCACGGCTCCTGCTATCTCTTTGGTACAAGAACAATAACAAGCACCGCCCACTACAATAAAAATAAGACGTACCGACTCAAGCAGAATAATTACAAGAACGCTGAGGCGCAGCTAACTGATTCTTTTGGAGCGCGATTGCCTAAGGGGCTTGCCCCGTAACCAGGCCGAGAACAACAAAACTGCCTTGAGGCAGTGCCTGAACTGGTTAGATCACATAATGATCAAGGTGATATCAGTATCCAAAAAAATACGTTTGCTCTTGGCTCCCTCACTGGGAGCCTTATTACAAGTCACTGGCTTGATAAAACGGGTCGACAAAAACAACAACAGACCCGACACAATAATAAAAATAAAGCTCATACCTACTTTGGGGGGTAGCCTCGGCGCCCCCAGTAGCTTCACCCCCTCGCTGCGTACACCTTCCCCCGACTCAATGCTAGAATTCACGCCTAGTCTGCGGTCAACTGTTTTGCTGGCCGACCTTTCCATCAAACAGTGCCTCTCATGCTGAAAAAGCTGTTCCAGTCCCTGCGTTACCCCTTGCGCCGCGCGCGCCCCGTGCGCAGCACCCCCGAAATCATCGGTGAACATCAGCATCCGCTGCGCCGCGGCCAGTTCAGCCGCTATGCCGTGAGCGTGGTCGAGCGCCTGCAGGGGGCGGGTTATCAGGCCTATCTGGTCGGTGGCTGCGTGCGCGATCTGCTGATCGATATCGACCCCAAGGATTTCGACGTGGCCACCAGCGCCACCCCGGAGCAAGTGCGAGCAGAATTTCGCAACGCCCGGGTGATCGGCCGCCGCTTCAAGCTGGTTCACGTGCACTTCGGTCGCGAAATCATCGAAGTGGCCACCTTCCGCGCCAATCATCCCGAGGAAGGCGACGACGATGAGGACAGCAACCTGTCCTCGCGCAACGAAAGCGGCAGGATCCTGCGCGACAACGTCTACGGCAGCCTGGAAGACGATGCCCAGCGCCGTGACTTCACCATCAATGCCCTGTATTTCGATGTCAGCGGCGAACGTATTCTCGATTATGCCCGCGGCATGCACGATATCCGTAACCAGCAGATCCGCTTGATCGGCGACCCCGAACAGCGCTACCAGGAAGACCCGGTGCGCATGTTGCGGGCCGTGCGCTTTGCCGCCAAGCTGGATTTCGAGATCGAGCCCCACAGCGCTGCGCCGATCCGCCGCCTGGCGCCCATGCTGCGCGAGATTCCCTCTGCACGGCTGTTCGACGAGGTGCTCAAGCTGTTCCTTGCAGGCTACGCCGAGTATGTCTATGACCTGCTGCTCGAACTGGAGCTGTTCGAACCGCTGTTCCCGGCCAGTGCAGCGGCACTGAAGCGGGACCCCGACTACACCGACAAGCTGATCCGCCTCGCCCTGGCCAGTACCGACCGGCGCATCGAACAGGGCAAGACCGTGACCCCGGCCTTTCTCTTCGCCGCCCTGCTCTGGCCGGCCCTGCCAACCCGGGTGCTGCAGATGCAGAGCCGCGGCATGCCACCGATCCCGGCCATGCACGAAGCGGCGCACCAGCTGATCGTCGAACAATGCCAGCGGGTCGCCATTCCTAAACGCTTCACCATCCCGATCCGTGAGATCTGGGACATGCAGGAACGCCTGCCGCGTCGCCAGGGCAAGCGCGCCGACCTGCTGCTGGAAAACCCGCGCTTTCGCGCCGGCTACGACTTCCTTCTGCTGCGCGAAGATGCCGGCGAAGAACTCGGCGGATTGGGCGACTGGTGGACCGACTACCAGGACGCCACCGACAGCGAGCGACGCACCATGATCCGCGAGCTGGGCAGCAAGGACGAGAGTGGCGGTGCCGCGCCACGCAAACGCAAGCGCAGCGGCAACAAGCGCCGCCGCGCCGCGCCCACCGGCGAATGACCGAGCGGGTCTACCTGGGGCTGGGCAGCAACCTGGCCGAACCCCGGGGGCAATTGAACGAAGCCCTGATCGCCTTGGCCGCCCTGCCCCACAGCCAGCTGGCCGAAGTATCTTCGTTCTATAGCAGCGATCCCCTGGGACCGGCCGATCAACCGCGCTATCTGAATGCCGTGGCCGCCCTGGACACCGCGCTCGAGCCCCTGACGCTGCTCGATGCCCTGCAGGCCATCGAACAGCAACAGGGCCGCACCCGCGACGGCGAGCGCTGGGGACCCCGTACCCTGGACCTGGATATCCTGCTGTTCGGCGAACGTCTGCTCGATGAACCGCGCCTGCGGATACCGCACTACCACCTGCAGGCGCGGCCTTTCGTGCTCTATCCGCTGGCGGAAATCGCCCCACATCTGCGCCTGCCGGACGGCCGTCTGCTGGACGCCCTGCTGCGCGCCTGCCCCTTCCAGGGCCTGGAACGTCTATAAGGCCGGCTGTGCCGCCGGGTAACGCACGTAACAGCCCGGTAACACCTGCAATTGACTTACACCCCGCCCATCAGGACTATAGGCGTCCCGCTGCTCCGAGCCGGTGCACAGGAGACGCTGCTGGGCCTGGCGCGCACCGCGCGCACCCAGCAGGAACCAGGTCATAAGGACGCTTGCTCATGCCCGACATTACCCTGATCACCCTGCAAAGCCTCAAGCAGAGCGGCGAGAAGATCGCCATGCTCACCTGCTATGACGCCACCTTCGCCCAGGCGGCCTGTCAGGCCGGTGTTGAAGTGTTGCTGGTGGGCGACTCCCTGGGTATGGTCCTGCAAGGCCACGACAGCACCCTGCCTGTCAGCCTCGCCGACATGGCCTACCATGTGAGCTGCGTCAAACGCGGCAACCGCGGGGCGCTGATTCTCGCCGACCTGCCCTTTATGGCCTACGCCACCAGCGAACAGACCCTGCACAGCGCTGGCACGCTGATGCAGGCCGGTGCGCATATGGTCAAGCTCGAAGGCGCCGCCTGGCTGGCCGAGCCCATCCGTCTGTTGGCCGAGCGCGGCGTGCCGGTGTGCGCTCACCTGGGCCTGACACCCCAGGCGGTGAATCTGCTCGGCGGCTACAAGGTGCAGGGCCGCCAGGAAGCCCAAGCACGGCAGATGCGCGCCGACGCCATGGCCCTGGAACAGGCCGGCGCCTCCATGCTGCTGCTCGAGTGCGTGCCCAGCGATCTGGCCGCGGAAATCACCCAGGCGGTGAAGATCCCGGTGATCGGCATCGGCGCGGGCGCGGCCACCGACGGTCAGGTGTTGGTGCTGCACGATATGCTGGGCCTGTCCCTGACCGGACGCAGCCCCAAGTTCGTGAAGAATTTCATGGACGGCCACACCAGCATTTCGGCGGCCATGGCCGCTTACGTACGCGCGGTCAAGGCTGTCGCATTCCCCGCCGTCGAACATGGATTCTCCGCATGATCACCGTCCAGACCGTGCGCGAACTGCGCGCCGCGGTGGCCCATGCCCGCGCCGAAGGCAAATCCATCGGCTTCGTGCCGACCATGGGAAACCTGCACAGCGGCCACGCCGCCCTGGTGGAAAAAGCCGGGCAGCGCGCCGATTTCGTGATCACCAGCATCTTTGTCAACCCGCTGCAGTTCGGCCCCAGCGAAGACCTGGCCACTTACCCGCGGACTTTGGCCGCCGACCAGGAAAAACTCCTGGCCGCCGGTTGTCACCTGCTGTTCGCGCCCAGCGTCACGGACATGTACCCCGACGGCATGGACGGCCAGACCCGGGTCAGCGTGCCCGGTGTATCCGAAGACCTGTGCGGCGCCAGCCGCCCTGGGCATTTCGAGGGCGTGGCCACGGTGGTGAGCAAACTGTTCAATATGGTGCAACCGGATGTGGCCATCTTCGGCCAGAAGGATTTTCAACAACTTGCCGTGATCCGCGCCTTGGTTCGCGACCTCAACCTGCCCGTGCAGGTGATCGGCGAGCCGACGGTACGCGCCGTCGACGGCTTGGCCCTGTCCTCGCGCAACGGTTATCTGGACGAGACGCAGCGCGCCATCGCGCCGGCGCTCTATGCCTGCCTGCGTCACCTGGCTGCGCTCCTCGAAGCCGGCGAGCGCAACTTCGCCAAGCTGATCAAGGCCGGCAAGGCCGAACTGAAGAAAGCCGGACTGCGCCCCGACTACCTGGAAATCCGCGAAGCCAACAGCCTGCGGCCAGCCGCCACAGACGATCGCCAGCTGGTGATCCTTGCCGCGGCCTTTCTCGGCACGACGCGTCTGATCGACAACCTGACGCTGGACTTGGAACAACCGATGCAGGCGGCTGCCGGGGATTGAGCACTGCGCTATCTGCGCCCGCCCCCTATAGTCGTTTAGCCGCTTTTCCGTGAACTTGCTCACCCTTCTGGGTTCGGGCACACTCTGCCGCCGTCCGAGGACCGTCAAGGGAAACCGCCATGCACACCATCATGCTCAAGGCCAAACTGCACCGCGCCGAAGTCACCCACGCCGTGCTCGATTACGAAGGTTCCTGCGCCATCGACGGGGAGTGGCTGGACCTGTCCGGTATCCGCGAGTACGAGCAGATACAGATCTACAACATCGACAATGGCGAGCGCTTCACCACTTACGCCATTCGCGGCGAAGCCGGTTCGCGGATGATCTCGGTCAATGGCGCTGCCGCCCACAAGGCCAAGGTCGGCGACCGGGTGATCATCTGTGCCTATGCCCATTACAGCGAAGCCGAGCTGGCCGACTTCAAGCCGCGCATGCTCTATATGGCGCCGGGAAATCAGCTCAGCCACACCAGCAATGCCATACCGGTGCAGGTTGCCTGAACACTGTCCCAGTGATTCGCAAACCCCTTGAAGCCCGGAACGCGCCGGGCTTTTTATTGTTCAAAGGCTGCTAAGAACAAGGAAGCTAAAGCTTATGGCGTATTACCAAACCCCGCTCGACGTCACCGCCCTGCCTTCTTGGCAGGCCCTGAGCGAACACCGCGAAGGCATGCAGCATTTCAGCATGCGCGACGCCTTCGCCAGCGACCCTAAACGCTTCCAGGAATTTTCCCTGAGCGGCTGTGGGCTGTTTCTCGATTACTCGAAGAACCGCATCAATACCCGGACCCGCGAGCTGCTGGTCAGCCTGGCCCGCGAAGTCGGCCTCGACCGCTCGATCCGCGCGCTGTTCGACGGCGACCCGGTCAATGCATCCGAGCAACGCCCGGCCCTGCACACCGCCCTGCGCCGCCCGGTGGGTGATCGCCTACAAGTCAATGGCGAGAACGTGATGCCCGAGGTGCACCGGGTGCTCAACCAGATGACCGAACTGGTGGGGCGCATCCACGACGGCCTGTGGCGCGGTTACACCGAGAAGCCGATCACCGACGTGGTGAATATCGGCATCGGCGGCTCCTTTCTCGGTCCGCAGCTGGTCTCCGAAGCGCTGCTGCCCTTCGCCCAGAAAGGGGTGCGCTGTCATTACCTGGCCAATATCGACGGCAGCGAATTTCACGAACTGTCGGCCAAACTGCGTGCGGAAACCACGCTGTTTATCGTCTCCTCCAAGTCCTTCAATACCCTGGAAACCCTGAAGAACGCTCAGGCGGCACGCGGTTGGTACCTGGCCCAGGGCGGCTCGGAAGCTCAGCTGTACCGGCACTTTATCGCCGTGTCCAGTAACCGCGAGGCGGCGGTGGCCTTCGGTATCCATGAAGAAAATATCTTCCCCATGTGGGACTGGGTGGGCGGGCGTTATTCGCTCTGGTCGGCCATCGGGCTGCCCATCGCCCTGGCGATCGGCATGTCCAACTTCAAGGAACTGCTGTCCGGCGCTTACGGCATGGACCAACATTTCCAGACCGCGCCTTTCGAGCGCAACATGCCGGTGCTGCTGGCCCTGCTCGGCATCTGGTACGGCAACTTCTGGGGCGCCCAGAGCCACGCGATCCTGCCCTACGACCATTACTTGCGAAACATCACCAAGCACCTGCAGCAGCTGGACATGGAGTCCAACGGCAAAAGCGTGCGCCAGGACGGTAGCCCGGTGAGCTGCGACAGCGGACCGGTGATCTGGGGCGGCGTGGGCTGCAACGGCCAGCACGCCTACCACCAGCTGCTGCACCAGGGTACCCAGCTGATTCCCGCGGACTTTATCGTGCCGGTGGTCAGCTACAACCCGGTGGCCGATCACCACCAGTGGCTGTACGCCAACTGCCTGTCCCAGAGTCAGGCCCTGATGCAGGGCAAGACCCTGAGCGAAGCTCAGGCCGAACTGCGCGCTCTGGGCCTGGCCGAGACCGAAGTGCAACGCCTGGCCCCGCACAAGGTGATCCCGGGCAACCGCCCGAGCAACACCCTGGTGCTGGAACGGGTCAGCCCACGACGTCTCGGCGCCCTGGTCGCCTTGTACGAGCACAAGGTATTCGCCCAGAGCGCCATTTGGGGCATCAACGCCTTCGACCAGTGGGGCGTGGAACTGGGCAAGGAGCTGGGCAAGGGTGTCTACCAGCGTCTGACCGGCAGCGAAGCACCGGCCGCCGAGGATGCCTCGACCCAGGGTCTGATCGATTATTTCCGCGGCCGTCACCGCGGCTGATTGACCGTCCACTAAGGGGGCCCGCGCATGCGGGCTCGACCTGGGTTCGCATGCCCGCTTCGGCAGGCCTGTGAGCGGGTTCGACTTACTACCTCTATCGCCTCTCGGGACCCCGTGTCGTGTTTGTCGGACCGCCACGCACAGCCTGTTTGAGCCTGGTCGCGACCAGAGTGCTACCCTTGACGCATCGCGGAAACACAACAAAAGGACCCGCCATGTTCACCATTACCCAGCACCCGGTTGCCGATGCCGTTCGCCAGCGCGCGCATCTGGACAACAACGACTACTTGCGACTGTATCGGCAATCCGTGGAACAGCCGGAAATATTCTGGGCCGAGCAGGCTCGGGCGTTCCTCGACTGGTCCAGGCCCTGGGACAGTGTCTATCAGGGCGACTTGCTCAGCGGCCAGGGCGCCTGGTTCAAGGGCGCCCAGCTGAACGTCAGCTACAACTGCATCGACCGCCATCTGGCCACCCGCGGCGAGCAGATCGCGATTCTCTGGGAAGGCGACAACCCCGCCGAATCCGCGCAGATCACCTACAAGAAACTTCACCACCACGTCTGCCGCCTGGCCAACGTGCTGAAAAGCCGTGGCGTGAAGAAAGGCGACCGGGTGTGCCTGTATATGCCCATGGTGCCCGAGGCCACCTACGCCATGCTCGCCTGCGCACGTATCGGCGCGGTGCACTCAGTGGTGTTCGGCGGCTTCTCCCCCGATGCCCTGCGCGACCGCATTCTCGACGCCGATTGCCGCACCGTGATCACCGCCGACGAGGGCGTGCGCGGTGGTAAATTCATCGGACTGAAGAACAACGTCGACAAGGCCCTGCAGGCGTGCCCGGACGTGTCCACAGTAATCGTCATCGAGCGTACCCAGGGCGAAATCGACTGGATCGCCGGGCGCGACTTCTGGTACCACGAGGCCCTGCATGAAGCCAGCGCCGACTGCCCGCCCGAGCCCATGGACGCTGAAGACCCGCTGTTTATCCTCTACACCTCCGGCAGCACCGGCAAGCCCAAGGGCGTGCTGCACAGCACGGGCGGCTACCTGCTGATGGCCGCCATGACCCACAAGTACGTCTTCGACTACCACGACGGCGATATCTACTGGTGCACTGCCGATGTCGGCTGGGTCACCGGGCACAGTTATATCGTCTACGGCCCACTGGCCAACGGCGCCACCACACTGGTGTTCGAGGGCGTACCCAACTACCCGGACGCCTCGCGCTTCTGGCAAGTGATCGACAAGCACCAGGTGAATATTTTCTACACCGCACCGACCGCCCTGCGCGCACTCATGCGCGAAGGCAACGCAGCGGTGACCAAGAGCTCGCGCGCCAGCCTGCGCCTGCTCGGCAGTGTCGGCGAGCCGATCAACCCGGAAGCCTGGGAGTGGTACTTCCAAGTAGTCGGTGAACAGCGCTGCCCGATCGTCGATACCTGGTGGCAGACCGAGACCGGCGCGATCCTGATTACCCCACTGCCCGGCGCTACCCTGCTCAAGCCAGGCTCGGCGACCCGGCCGTTTTTCGGCGTGCAACCGGCCTTGCTGGACGAACAAGGCCAGGAAATCGACGGACCGGGCGCTGGCGTGCTGGCAATCAAGGCCAGTTGGCCGAGCCAGATCCGCAGTATCTACGGCGATCACCAGCGCATGCTCGACACCTACTTCAACCCCTACCCCGGCTACTATTTCACTGGCGACGGCGCACGCCGCGACGAAGATGGCTACTACTGGATCACCGGCCGGGTGGACGACGTGATCAACGTTTCAGGCCACCGTATCGGCACCGCCGAAGTGGAAAGTGCCTTGGTGCTGCATGACACCGTGGCCGAGGCCGCCGTGGTCGGCTATCCCCACGACATCAAGGGGCAGGGCATCTACGCCTTCGTCACCCTGATGAACGGCAGCGAGCCGGACGAAGCATTGAAGACTGAGCTGCTCGCCCTGGTCAGCAAGGAAATCGGCGGTTTCGCCCGTCCCGAACTGATCCAGTGGGCTCCGGGCCTGCCGAAAACCCGCTCGGGCAAGATCATGCGGCGCATCCTGCGCAAGATCGCCTGCAACGAACTGGATAGCCTGGGCGACACCTCGACCCTGGCAGACCCCTCGGTGGTCGACAACCTGATCGAGCAGCGACTTAACAGCTAGACGCTGTAGCGGTGCCTGGGGCGTGCCGCTGTTCAAGGGTGCGCCACGGCGTGCGCAAGAGCCAGGCGGGGCGGATGCTGTGCGTCTGCTTTAGAACTGATATCCGAAACGTTGTATTTCCAGCTGGAACAGGGATGCGATTTTCTGGGCCTGCTCAGCGGTGTATATTTCCCGGTAAGGACGTCTGTCAACTCGAAACTCAGACTTGGCGTTGATGCCAAGCGAGCCATTGAAGGGTATCCCCAACAAACCGAAA
>JAZKHB010000012.1:39815-56474 GCA_040385585.1 Pseudomonadota bacterium
CCTGGGCCAGGTCATCGGCAAGGGTTTCATAGCGAAGCACTTTATCAACCAGCAACTGGCCAGGGGCGAACGGATCGGTATACAAGGGCCAATCGACTCTAAAATATTTCGTCTCTAAGAATTCCGCCAAGGAAAGATCACCTGCATACCAGAAAACCCGTACAAAATGATAAAAAGACAATACTTTATCCCAGGGATTACGCTCGACACAGAATTTGAAATAACTCTCCCATTGCTCACACCCTAGCCTGGCTCGAACCTCATGACCCGAAATATGGTTGTAAAAGCCTGCATGGTTTCTTGGCTGGTGGGAGGCAACGCTGGGAGTGATCGGCGTGAAGATATCATCAGGGCCGCAGCACTGGGAGAGAAACGCTTCAATACTGGTTCCGGCTGTCTTTCTTGTCTTTATGAAAATAAATTTATACTGATGAGAAATGATCAACTCTCAGTCTCAACTAAAGATTTATTATTCATACCGCAAGACCTTAAAGGTTGCTCCATAAGAAAAGCACGGAGCCTACGGCTGTATCCCGAACTCTTGAGCGCATACGAGCCAAGCGAGCAGACCCTTAAAAGCGGCTTCAGCGCAGCCCGGTTAAGCTGGAGCTGTAAACCCCTTCGCACCACGCTAGCGGTTACTGCACCTTGTTTCGGCCATACCCCTCGCCCCAGTAAACACAGTGCCGACTAAAGTAAAATCTTGTCCTCAAGGAGGGTCAATATATTATCGACCGATGTCTCAACACCGTATTCGGCGGTATTAATGGTTAACGCGGGGTGCAGCGGCGGCTCATAGGGTGAATTAATACCCGTAAATTCCTTGACCTCGCCGGTGCGCGCGCGCCGGTACAGTCCTTTGACATCTCGCTGCTCACACACGTTAAGCGGCGTGGCTATATGAACCTCCAAAAAGGCTGCATCGCCTATGATTTCTCGAGCCAAGTCGCGGTCTTCACGGTAAGGGGAAATAAACGACGTAATAACGATTAAACCCGCTTCATTCATTAAACGGGCCACCTCCGCCACCCGCCGGACATTTTCGCTGCGCTCTTCATGGGAAAAACCCAAATCACGGTTCAGGCCATGCCGCACATTATCGCCGTCCAGTACAAAACAGGCACGCCCGAGACCGAGCAGGCGCGCTTCGGCAGCAAACGCCAGAGTAGACTTACCGGCCCCACTCAAACCGGTCATCCAGAGCGTAACGGGCGTTTGGCCGAAAAACCGCCGGCGCGCCTCGCGTGTCACACTCCCATCTTGCCAAACCACATTCTCTGGTATCATTTTTATTAATCCCATCAACTCTTCAACCAGTATACGCAGGGTGCGGTCTCAAGCAAGATTTCAGCCAGCACCGACCGTTTCGGCTTGCAGAGCCCCCAAAGCCTGCTATCAAAGCGCAGCGGTCTTACGACACGGAAATCGCCAGACAATGACGACTAAGGCACAAGCATGATCGATCGTGAAACGGTTATATGGGCATACCGACTGATCTTGGGGCGCGAGCCTGAGTGCGAAGAGTCGATTACCTTTCACAGGCAACATGCGAGTGTGCTTCAGCTCAGGAAGACGCTGATGAGCAGCGATGAATTTATGCAATTTCAGCCCACAGCCAGTCGTCCACACGAAGCGGTTGGGTTTCCAAGCTGGGATGACTTGCATGCTCCGAGACTTGTCTTTATGCATTGTCCCAAGACCGGCGGGACGACCTTGCATGAGCTGTTAGTTCAAAGTTTTTCCACATCACAGATATGCCCTGAACGCTTTAACGGCGTTAAGAACCTGCCCACGGGTCAACTATTGCAGTACCAGTTCTTCTCCGGGCACTACGATTTGATTTCGTGTCAATTAATCCCCGGTGCGAAACGTATCATCACCTTCTTACGCGAGCCAGTGGGTCGCTTGCTATCGCTATACAATTTTCTTCGAGCTCACCGCCCGGACGTGGTGGCACGCAATGGATGGGGGCTTGCCCGACTCGCCATGGAGTTTGAAGTGGAAGCATTCTTCAGCCAACCTATCGTCAGATCGCACCCCTACCTTAACAATGGCATGTCGCGAGCCTTGGTGGGCGCATTGCCGATCGAAGTTTGGCCTAACGTGGATGAAGCCTTGGTACTTCCGGATATAACAGGAAAAAGTAATTTGGCGCTAGAGCGCTTGAAGGAGTTATTCGCATTCGGCTTGCTCGAGCAATACGAGCCATCGGTAAAGTTAGTCTTTAGCGCATTAGGCCTGCCACAACCGAAGGCTATAGAGCGCAAAATGGCGCTGACCGACCTGGTCAATCAACCAGGCAACTACAGACCGGTTGAATCTGCGCAGGTAACGCCTGAGCTGCGGGCAGTGGTAGAAGACTTGGTGAATATGGATCGCGAGCTGTATATCGGTGCCCAGGCTCTCCTCGAGCAACGCTTGATGTCCGTTAAAACTTAGCACTATCAAGGCTGATGCCTGTATGGAAAGATGAGAGAAGCCCTACAAACCAGACCTGATGCTCAACAGCCGTAGCCTCCTGCTCATGCACCGCGCTATAACTGACTGCGAGCGGTTCAGAAAGGTCGAATGACATTATTGATCGACTCAAGCCCCCTTCCCTGCAAAGCTTGGATGAGCTGCATATCCAGTTGATTCGAAGCTTTCAGCCTGTCGACGAGCTCGCTTGAAACAGCGCTGCGTACAGATGTTTGATTCAATCGAACAGGGTCGCCGGGGAAATAAAAACCGAACTTTAGGCACAACATCTCCCTTGACTCTTCCAGCTGTTCATTAAGGGCAATGAACTCAAATGAGGCCAAATTGTTCAGCGCCATCTCTAGATGTTCCGCCGTCATAATCATCGAATCGTCTGCAATACCACTGAGCATTCGGGTCTGCACATTATTGAAATGTCTAGAGGTCAAAGGGTCAGGGTGATCGATGAGGCCCTCCAAGGATAACGCTTGGGCACGCCTTATCTGTATTCGACTTCGTTCCGGCCAGGCAGGTGAATCGGTCAATCCGCGCCAAAAATCATATGTGGACAAACAGCGGCTCACCGGATCACGCAAGCTGGTTATTTTTTTAAAGCCCGAGAGGTGTTCAACATGGCACATGCTGAAATGCCCATGAATAAAACGGTATTGATCAAGCGTCTCATTTGTATGTGTGAGTATATCGGCCGGCCTGGCAACGTGCAAAATCTTATCAACAGGGAAGGCATCTTCCATAATTTGCCTGAACGATACACCGCCTGTTTTAGGAATATGCAGGTATAAATATTTTTCTTGGCTGCCCATCAATAGATCTCGATTCGCTGTATTGCAACGCCCAACAAGCGAGTATCCATGGTGCCTGGGCACTGCGGAGGCAACGTACCTATCTTAAAACTGGTGTAGGCGCGTGCAGCAATCGCCTCTTCAGTGATTGAAAATACAATAACATTTGCCGCCCGTTCAAGCAGTACGAGTTCGACACCATTGTAGCTAAGTGTAAGCGTTTCAATATGCGCAGGTGTGATCGCATGAAATACTGTGATTCTTATTTTTGCTTGTTCAGGAACAACCTTGTGAAAAAACAAGGTCGCTTCACTGCTCGGACCGGTGAAGCGCCAATAGGTGAGCCCATTGAACTCCCGATTATGCCATCCGTTTCCTACCAAAGGCTGATCAAACGTAAAATTCAATGCCTTTACTGCTGTTTGAGTAGCCAGTTGTTTCAGGTAGCGCTCATGCAAAAATTTTTTCAAACGCTGACCGTCAAGGGTCTCAGCCCCAGGCTTGAAGCAGACGCTCTTCGAAATTTCAATTTTTCCTCTGGGCATCAGGTCGTGTTCTGAATATTCAAAACGCTCGAAATGAGCTTGGTGCTTGTGTAAAACCCATTGATTGGAGGCTTCATCATACCAATCGGAAAATTCGTGGCTGAGCTTTTCGGAGACGTGGATATTGGGTAGGCAGGCAATTTTTTCAACGCCCAGAAACTTAAGAAACTCGTTTACATCGGCCTCTAGACACTCTTTCCGAAATATAACGTCCGCCGCGCCTATAAAAATCGGATGAACCATGCCACTGGGGGCCGCCTCGACAAATAACTGTAAAAAATCCTTGAATGATTTTTCTTTTGCCAAATTAAACCATGGCGAATCAATTTGCCTTGTGGATTTCTTGTGGTACTGGCTTATATAAAAATCCAGCGGATGTCGGGTGGTGGTTGCAACAATATAAGACGAAACATCCACACCAGCCATTTCTATGTCTTTCGGTGTGGCGTGCTTATAGTGGGCAGGGTGCACAAGCGGGTCGAGAACCCACTCGCCCTGCATATTCTCGATAAACCATGTAGAGAGCGACGTACTTCCCGTACCGGGCGAAAGAAGAAATATGGTATTGATGTTTCGAATGATGATTGCCACTTCGTTACCCACTGCCTTGAGGCGCTAGCGACCCACTGATATGAATTTTTTACCTGTATCGATTTATCTGGCAAATGCACAGCCGACATTGACTTTAATCTCACCCAGATAATGCTTCGTATCGAATTACGAAGACTACCGATTCGCCTGCACTCAGTATTTATTTATACCCTTCGCGGCCTGCCCCTTAGGACAGCCTCGCAAGCACACTGGATTTTTGGGGATCTACAGCTCATAATTGAAACCCTTGAGGCTATCGCTGAATTTCACCTGACAATAAGCCTTGAGTTCATCACTCATATCCCGTCTCCAACGACCAACGGAATGCGCAGGACTGTTGCTGGTCTTATGAATCGCAAGGGCCGAACGCTCGGAAAAAACGGTTTCGGTTATTCGCGCGACACTAGCATCACTGTTCTCCAGCTGCAGATAGTCCAGTATTCGGCGGACCTCGCTTTCAGTATTGAGCACGAGGTCCTCGTATTTAACATGAAGGGATAACCCTTTGCGGCCCTGCCAGTGCTCCAACAATCGACGGGAAGTGCCTTGAGCAATAAAATCCACCCATTCGAAATCATCGTTTACTTTCGCCCTGCCAAACCCCTGATTATTTCGTTTCATATTAAAAGCTCTAGCGGAACAGAGCATGTCTCGAAAGTCCCTGGTGAGGACAAGCTCCTTAGTACCGACATACAGATCATCGCAGACAGCGGTCAATTTGTTGGGCTTGAATTTTTCGGCAAAATACTTAGCGTTTGGCTTATTTTCTTCCTCGGCAATAAGATGGTAGTAATCATTTATCTGAGAAATGCAGAAATTGGCTAACGAATTCACCACATGATTAGAATAATAATTTTCTATTCTCTGAGTTGAAGGGTACTGCCTGGTATAATGCGGGTGATTGAAGGGATTATGGCCAATTTTATATATGTTCGTAGCAAATGTTCTGGGGTGTGCCGAATTATCAAAATCGGCTGGCGCTGAAGCAACGTGAAAAAAATGCAGCCAGTACTGAGCGGGCTTGACCTCATAGGGATAGAAATTGGTTGTCAGAACCTGTTCATGGGCAGTGAGTATTTGCATCAATAATGTGGTGCCGCTTCTACCGAGGGCGGTGACGCGAACAGGCTGAAATGCAGGCGCCGTGGCAAACGAACTGGTCTTTTCAGCCTTTACCCTACCGATTTTTACTTTTTTCTCATCACACAGACCATTTTGCATTCTGATTTGTATATCGAGGTCAAAAACCCTGTCGAGGCCTATCATGCTCAACTTGCAATGAAAACCAAATTTATTGCCCTTGGACTCTTCCAGAACGTATGCCGCCGCCACACCGGCTCTAGGTATATTCACCTTGCAATTTTTTAACAGAAAACCCTTATGAAGAACTTCTAACGTGATGATGGAATTGGCCTCTTCTGCCAATACCCAACCAGCGATCAACAGCTCATGACCCTCGATATGGGCCTGACTCTTGGGATAATCGAGGGAAAGGGCCCGGATACCTTCAGGCCTGACGTCCCACAACTCAACATCGAGGATACGGGCAGATAAGGGTCTTTCACATCCCCTGGTCGATTCCGCCTTTGAATACATAAGCACCTCTCCAGAATTTTCTATTTTTTATTAGTATAAAACCAGGATGAAGCACTGCTGTGGCCTTGAATAAATCGTATAGGCCAACCAGCATAAAACCATAGGCATAAGATCCAGTATCGCTAAAAAATCCGCACATGCGACCCAAACATAAAGCCCATCCACCAATCAACAGACATGATTATGTTGACCGGCCATCTTTTTAGCATATTCGTATAATTCATAATCCAATTCGTTCGCAGCCCTGAGCAATTCCAAAGACTCAATGTCCAATGAGTCCCGATACCTAAGGGTCTGCTTTGATGGATTTACATTTTTCCTAATCAAGTGCTCTTGAGTTTTTTGCTCAACCTCAAGAGCACTGAACAAGCTCACCATATCTGCACTCAATGTTTCTGTAAAACCGATAAAATCCAGTTCATCGATACACTTTTTAGCATCATCAAGCATTGCTCTATCAGCTTCAGACCTGATAGCGCTTCGTATCGCCATCTCTACGTTAGTGAATTCAGAGAACGCGGGTCTCCACCCTAGGAATCGAGTCATTGGATTGGAAAGATGGCGCTGCAGCGCATGATGCTGGAGAGCTAATTTTAAAGTAGGCGCTTCGCTGAGGCGGCTATTAAGTGGGTGTTGCACAGATCGATTAATATGTTCCCACGCGGACATGGCACGCTCTACAGGATCTCTGAGTATTGTGAATGTAAATGCATCACCAATAATACCCTTGCAAAAATACTGCAGATGCCCCATAAACAAATCATATTTATCGAGGCCCTCGAGATTGTACAGGTCCCTCCAACGGTAGGCTGGACAGACTGCTTTCGAGGTTTCTTTAAGCAAATTGTGCTCGACCGAAACGCCTCCAGTCTTTGGAATATGTATAAAAAAAATTCGCTTCATCGATGGTCTCTAGAGATTTTTATCCAAGGCGTATTTTCTCGAAACACCTCGAGAACTCACCAGACTACCAGGCTCTCCTGCGCTCGCTAAGCATTGCGTTAAACAAGCGCAGCGGCATATTCGCGTTGCCGAGCGGCTCGCTCCTTTGATGACGATCATGACTTCGGATTACTCAAAGTCATACTTCATAGCCGAACATGGAGAGCACATTACCCAACTTAGCTTTGCAATGCTCCTTTAGCACATCGTCCATGTCCGTCTTCCAGCGACCGATGGAAGCCCTGGGGTTTTGAGCCGTCCTGTGAATAGCCATGCTCGATGATTCTGAAAATACAGCTTTCTGAATCCTGGCGGGTAAACAGTCGCCACTCTCCACCTCAAGATAATTCAAGATTTTTCTTATTTCATTTTCTGTATCGATAATCAAGTCTTCGTATTTCACATGCAGCGAGTGCTCTCTTCGCTCCACCCAGGCTTGCTGCATGCGATGGGCACCCGTTTTTGATGTTTCGTTCACCCATTCGAAATCATCGTTTACCCTATTTCGGCCGAAACCATGACTGTTACGCTTTGCGTTGAATGCCCGGGCCGAGCAGAGCATGTCGCGGAAGTCACGGGTTAAAATGATTTCCTTGGGTTTACTAAAGATGTCTTCGCAAATGGCATTAAGGTGATTGGGCAGAGCCTTTTCGGCAAAATAAACAGCCTCAGGCTTTTTTTCTTCTTGTGCCACGAGCTCGTAATATTGATTGATCTTCTCAACGCATAGCTTGGCAATCGATCGAACAACTGAATTGCCGTAAAAATTCTTAATAGGCGGAATGGATTTATATTGACTAATATATTCAGGATGGCTGTAAGGATTATGTCCAATAGTATCTAGTACGTCTTCAAGGTTATCCGGATGTGACGAATTTTCAAGGTCGGCGGGCGCCGTGGCAACTTTAAGGAAATGCAGCCAGTACGCGGCCTGTTTGACCTCGAATGGGTAAAAACTTGTTGTTAGAATTTGCGGATGTTGATTCAGTATCTGCATCAGCAAGGTAGTGCCGCTTCGGCCTATTGCCGTGACCTGAATGGGTTGAAACTTGGATTCGACTTTAATTCGGCTTTTTTTTACTGCCTTGATCATACAAAGCGTCAGCATGCGATATCCGCTGAGTTGCTTACTCTCAACTCGGACCACCAAGCTCAGCTCGATGAGGCTACCGAGGCCGAGAATACCCAGTTCGCAGTGAAAACCGAAGCAAGCGTCTGCCGCACCAGGAATAGCACTCAGCACGTCGGGCCTGGGGATATTAATTCTTACGCGCTTGAGCACTTTATCCTGGGTAATGATTTCAAGAGTCGGTAAAGAAATGTCTTCGCCGGGAATTAGCCATCCCGAAATGGTAAGCGAATAGCCCTCGATGCAACTTCTAACCTTAGGGGATTCAAGAAAAAACGACTGGATCAGCCCAGGCTTACGCGCCTGAACTTCAATTGCGCTCACGCTGACCTGGAAAGGAGCCATGGGGCTTTCCTCGCGCAGCATCAGCCTATTCTTTCCATGATTTCCCCATTGCGCTTGCTTATCAGGCCAGCTACCCGGGCCGGGTTGCAGTGGGCTCTTACGGCCTTTGCCGCCTCAGCACCAATGGCCGCGGCACACTCCGGAGACATAAAAATATTGAACATTTTTTCCGCCGCATCATTCAGGTCTGGCTCGGCCCATACCTGTCCTTTGTGATAGGGTCCGATATCCTCTTGCAACTCGACCAGCTGGTAATGAACCGGTAAGGAATTTCCTTCATTCATGAAATCGACATTGCCCGACCAGTAGGTAGCGATTACCGGCTTACCCAAATACATGGCTTCGGCAATGGGCAAGCCAAAGCCCTCGGCACGGTGCAGGCTGACATAACAATCGCACGTGTTCATCAGGTTATTCAGGGTATTGCGGTCCAAGTAGCCATCAAGTAATTGAATGCGCTTGTCCTGTTCCATGGCGGCATAAACTTCTTCAGCCAGTTGCGGCGCCTTGTCGAGGTTGGAGAGTTTGACTAGGAGCTTCACGTTAAGCTCTGGTTTATTGCCGAAGGCCAACAGGAATGCCTGGATCACACCACTCGGGTTTTTGCGTTGCGGCATGCTGAGCGCATCCGACATGTGCAGAAAAATAAAAGCCTCTTCGTCCAGGTGCATATCGCTGCGGCTCAGCGACTTTTCGATGCTGACCTCCAGGGCGGGAGGAATCAAGATGACCGGTTTTTCGGTAAATCGGGAAATGGCGACGCGGTTGTATTCGGTGGATACCCAGATTTCATCGACCTGGTCGTATGCGAAATGAAGAAAAGCTGGAAACTCAGGCATTTCCCAGTACCAGTATCCTATGGTGTAGCGATCACGGAACAGCTCGCTGCCCAGGTGCTCCCGAGCAATCTTGCTTTGATCGGCATTCACCTGCATCAGGTTAATCGGGTAGTAGGCTTGATTGGTGTGCTCTGCAAAAGTTTCGCCCATGCGCGAGATATTGCCCAGGCGATAGTCAATCAGTGCGTAAGGCAGGTCCGAGCTTCGAAGCGCTCGCAACGAAGCTCGGGCGGCTTCCCCTACTCCGCTTTCGGCGTGCAAATAGCCGATCAGGTTGATACCGGACTCAGTGCTGCGGGGTGGAGGTGGGAGCAGTTCCGGGCGCGGGTAGGCGCGCTTGAGCACCCAGCCCGCATATGGGGCGAGCGCTATGCGCATATTCAATGGGATGCGGCGACGCTGCTGCCATACGATGCGAAATACCCGGCTGACCAGGGAATCGCTGATGCTCTTGGGCTGCGCTGCGATGGTGCCGCGGGCGCGCTCCAGCTCGAGGCGGACAGGCGCGAGATAGATATCCGTGAAACCGGCCTCGCGCGGGGCGGCGTCGAGGAACCACTCGGCAAAACGTATGCTGTCGAAGCTTTCCACAGCAGGGAAAGCTTCGCGCAAGTCGGCGCGAGACTCCCACAATGACAACGCAAGCGCTGTCATTGTGATGCCGCCCTTATGGGAGGGAATCGCTCGGTTGAGTACCGCATGAATGCGTGGGCATTGCTGCACGTCGAAAAAATCGATGCCATTGAGCAGATCGCTGGTGCGAATCACGCGGCGGGCGCTGTCCGGAACCGGCGTTGCATCGGCGAAATGGCTGAAGGCATAAGGCAGCGTTTTGAAGTGAGCAATGCCATTGCGGATCAGGGCTTGCTCATAAAATTCACAGAGCTCCCTCAGCGGGGTGCCCCGCGGACCTTTCTCGAACCGGCTCTGGTGCTTGCTAAGGGTGCTGGCCTCGATGGAGAAACCGGAAAAATGGAAGAAGGTCAGTGCCCGGTTATCGACGGTAAACTGGCCTTCGGGCGACCGCTGCAAGTTGCGATGATTCAAGTTCCAGTAGGCGGTATTCCAGCTCGGATCACGGTTGACGTACACCCCTTCGAACATGCCAGGCAGTAAATCCATCCACTTCTGGTCGACGAACAAATTGCGTGGCAGGTCGACAACGCATTCCTTGTAGAGCTTGGCCTGCCACCACTTCACCAGCTTGCGAGTCTCTGCGCAGGTGCGTAGGGCGATGTAGCCTAAATTATAGGTCCCGGCCTGAAGGATGCTCAGTTCAGTCGGCCACTTACCGTCATCGAGCAAGTCAGTCAGATGAGGAGTGAGCAGCACGTTATGCTGGTCGAGCAAGCCGAGCATCTGGTCGAGGGAAGTGAAAATACGAATATCGGGATCGAAATAAATGACCTTTTTGTAGCCGAGATTCATCAGATGCTCGACTACATAGGGTTTGATCGCCGTATTGAGCTCAAGAATTGAATATTGGTAGGTGAAGGTGCCGAGTTCTGGAATATTCAGCTCGCTGATTTCCACGATTTGGGCGGCGGCACACTGTGTTTCTTCAGTTTTTCGATCACACAAACCCAACACCAGATCGGCCTGAGGACAAAACTCTTTTAGGCTCTCGAACAGGGTAGTGGCGTAATGCAGGTAGTTATTCGAGACGATGGTGAAAATGCAAACTTCACTCTTAGCGATTGAGATCATGCGATGTCCATTCTCAATGGGTGTCTGGGTCTGTACTGGCATCAGCCTGTGACGCCGAATCGAATGTTGCGTAGAGCGCTGTGAGTTCTCTTATCTTCTCATCGAATGCCACTTTTAAAGACCGATGGGCCTCGGCGGCATCCGCCAAAGCGGCATCCTTTCGATAAATTTCTTTTTCGAGATTTTCATAAGCTATTACCAGCTGCTGATAGGCTTGCGAGGCATCCGACAATGCGCCTTGCTGGCGTTTGAGCAACGCCTGGGCAAGGCAAAGCTCGTCTTCTTTCGCTTGGTAAGTCGCTTGAAGAGCGTGGTAAGCGTTAGCAGCCTCCGCCAGAGCGATCTCTTTATTGGCAAGCTGGGCATGAGCCCCTTGAAGCGGTTCGCTGAGCTCGTCTTCTTTCGTTTGGAAAGCCGCTTGAAGAGCATGGTAGGCGTTAGCCGCCTCTGCCAGAGCACGCTCTTTACTGGCAAGCTGGTCATGAACCCCTTGAAGCTGTTCGCTGAGCTCCTCCCTGTCGTTAAGCAGAACGGCGTTAAATCGTTCCAGCAAGCCTTGGGACTGAGGCTGGGAGGCATCGAACGCGGGACCTCCAGCGTGCGTACCCCGAACAGCAGCTTTGCGATGGAGGAGTTCCTGAGCATGGAGCAATTCATCATGTTTCGCTTGGAAAGCGGCTTGAAGTGCCTGGTAGGCGCTCGCAGCTTCTGCCAGCTGCCCGCTGAACTCTCCACTGTCCTTGAGTAGGAGGGCATTAAGTTGTTCATGAGCAATATCCTGGCGCTTCAGCAATTCTTGGGCGTGCTGTAACTCGTCATTTTTAACCTGGATGTTCGCTTGAAGGGCCTGGTAAGCATCCGTGGCCTCTGCCAGGGCGTTCTCTTTACAAACGAGTTGAGCCTGAGCCCCCTGCAGCTGCGTACTTAGCGCTTCTTTTTCCTTAAGCAGAGTGGCATTGGCCTGTTCTAGCAGGACTTGCGGATAGACTTTAAAGTGGTCGAAGATATTGGGTGAAATGTGGCTGGCACGCTGATCGGGCACGAAGCCCTTACGTTGATAAAACCGGTTGAGTCCATCGAAATAGAAGAATTCATAATGCTCGAGCAGGAGATATTCCCACTGATCATAACAAAGCGCATTCGAGTTAGGCCGTGTCGCTTCGATGACGATAACCGAGGGAGATATTCTTTCAAGATCCGCCCCTAGCAATACGTTCTGCTCGAAGCCTTCGACATCGATCTTGAGGAAGTCGACCGGACGCTCGCCGACATGCTCAGCCCAGATCTGGTCCAACGTAACGAGCTCCACGCTGATCGTTTCGACAACCGATTGGCAACGGCTGTATTCCTCGGCCAGATCCAGATCCAGGGTAGAGGTGCCAATGTCTGCAGTGATCGCCAAGGTCATCTGCCCCGCTTGCTGACCTGCGCAGCACTTGAGGTTGATATCCCGTTCGCGTAGAGACACTAGCTCGGTAAACAGGGCAGGTTGCGGTTCGACATTGATGCCGTTCCAGCCCTTCCGGTAGAAATGATAGGTTACCGAATCATATACCGGATGGCAGGCACCGATGTCGACATAAAACCCTTTTTCTTTTCCCTTGAATATACGCTCGAGAATCACGTCTTCAAAGTTCTGCGCGTAACTTATCATCGCATCCATCAAACTGGACCATCCATGGAGATGGACTGAATCAGTCCGCCCTCGAAAGCCAAAACGGTGTCAGTCCAATTCTTCAGTTTGATCGGCGAATGGGACACCAGAACGAGCGCGCAACCTTGAGCCACGGCATCTCTAACGGCCTCTTCGGACTTCTTTTGAAAGTCCTGATCGCCCACCGACAGCACTTCGTCAATCAACAGTAAATCGACATTCATCGAAAGGGCCACGGCAAAACCGAGACGGGCTCGCATACCGGAGGAATAAGTTCCTAACGTATCGCCCATCTGGTCGCCCAATTCACTGAACTCGTGGATCCTCTTCAGGCGCTGCTTGGTCTCTTTATAGCCCATGCCCATCAGCACGCCACTGAGCATGGCATTGTCCCAGCCATTGAGGCGCGGATCGAAACCCGCTTGCAGTGACAGAAGGGATACTCGCGCACCGTGGTTGACCACTCGGCCTCTGTCGGGGGCATAGATCCCGGCCATCAGCCGCAGCAACGTGGATTTACCAGCGCCGTTGTGGCCCATGATGCCCAGGCGCTGGCCTTCATGGACCCGCAAGGACACGCCATTGATAACCGCATGGTTTGAACTGCGAAAAAGAGAGCGGCGCAGGCGATATACCAGATGCACCTCATCCAGTTCGAGAAGTAAGCGTGCCATGTTTAATCCTCGACAATGCGGGCGTAGTGCCGGTTAAGGCGCGAAAACAAAACGATCACTGAGGCATTGAACAGGATCAAACCAAAAAACAAGCTGGCCAGCATTGCCCACTCCGGCTGTTGGCCACGAATCAGGATATCGCGATAACTTTCCAGCAAAAGGTAAAGCGGGTTCACGTTAAGCAACCACTGATAGTCGAGCGGAATCAGATCGCGAGAAAAAAACACCCCCGATACAAACATTCCAAGCTGTAAACAGGCCGGCACTATCACGCGCAGATCCGGCATGATCGGCATGAGCGCAGAAACCAGCCCCCCGCAGGCCAAGGTCAACAGCAGCTGCAATCCAAATATCACCGGGTAGTACAACCAGAAGGTGGTGGGCAAATAATTCATTAGGCTCAGGCTGAGCAGCAGTACACCCAGCACGACCAACTGCTTCACCAGGTCCCTGAGTATTTCAGCCAGTGGAAAAATGCCCGCGTGCAGGGGCAACTGCAAAATAAGCCCTCGCCCCACCAGAATGGACTGGCTGGCGTTCATGATGCTCTTCGAGAACCACAGCCAATGAACAATCCCCACCAGCAAGAAGGCTACGTAATCATCACCGCCATGCTGCAGCAAGACACCGAATGCCAGAAAGTACACGGCCAGATGCATGGCGGGTTCAATTAACCACCAGAGATAGCCGAGGCGCATGCCGCGAGACTCGGACTTGAGCCCCATCCATGCCCTTAGCCAAGCCACTTGGACAACACGCGAAAAGGTTTGATTGTTGGTTGACGTTAGCTGCATGCAAAGCTCAATTGATAAAATTATTGACAGTCGTACTTATCGTCGAAGCGAATGATTGGATTGTCGCCTAGTTAGCCACCCCATGCAGGTACAGCACATGACGCCTATTTTGCAGATTTTCGCTGCCAGCCAGGCCCCTGCCTCGCTTGCTGCCGAACGGCCCTTCCGATGTAGCGGCTGACGCCGCACCCGCCAATCTCAGGGTCGCAGGATGAGCCGGGCGGTTTCCGTCACCTGTCCTTGGCCAACCGCCGGACTTGGCTAAAGGTTTGGGAGCAGTAACCGCTAGCAGCAGGGAGTCCGAAAGGCGCGGGAATGGGGTCTCGGGATGCGACGTTGATCGCTGGGACATGAACAGATCAGCTCCTCTGTTGAACTGTGATTTTCCATAACTGGGCGCACATTTACCTGTTTGCCCACGCTACCGCCCCAGGATTTACCGTTGGTTTCCTGAAAACTTCGCCACCTCGTTTTGACTGGCATTGCCAGCTTTTACGCAGGCCCTAGTACCTGACGATACTTGTCAGCGGTACGCTCACTTGTTGCTGACGGTTGAGCATGTTCAGCAGCAATATCACGCGTTGCTCGCCGTCCATGGCCATGAAAATGGCGTCCAGCGAAGCGAAGTTGCCTGTGGTGACGCGCACGTTGTCTCCGACCTCCAGAGGCGGCGTGGATAGCGTCGTGGTTTGGGTACGTTGCTTAAGGTGTGCGATCAGGGTGCTATCGAGTCTTAGCGGCATGCCACCACCAAACCCCACCACGCGATTGACTCCACGGGTCGAACGCAAGGGTGCCCAGTTGGCACCGCCCGCCAGATAAATGAAGAGATACCCGGGAAACAGCGACTCGACGACAGTTTTACATTGGCCACGCACCGTGCGCTCGCACCAGCGTTGAGGCCGGTAGCAGTGATAGCCCTGATGCATCAGGTTATCTTCCGCACGCTCGTCTTGCCGGGGCTTGCACTGAACCAAATACCAAGCAGCCGCTTCATCGCGTGGAAAGGCTTGTAGATCAGTATCCATGGGGTCGCTTGACTGTGTATTCAGTGTGGCGATGACCGCTCCCTGGTCACGCTACTGTCTCGTTAGCATCTGGCTATCTGCTTCTACAGGATGCCCGTTCTGGGTAGTACAGCCTGGGTGCGCTGATCGGATTGCTTTACTGCCGAACCTGCAATTGGCTTCCGGCGACCAGGTTTTTTACTGGGCATAAACCTTTAATATCAATTCACGCGCACCAATATCAATGTGCCTTTATGGCGTGTCATAGGGCAAGTTTGCAATATCGAACCTAGACGGTCCCTCGCGCGCCAGAGTAACAAAATCAATGACCTCGCTGAAAGACAGGACATCGGGCGCACCGTTTTCCTGAGTAGAGCTGAGCAATCCCCCTGACAGTAGCTGCAACGCCGCTATAGCGTCGAGTAAAAAGCAGGGCACGGTTCACCAGAACGCAGCAGTGGCGATCCCGAACTGCGACGCAGGAGCCTGTATGACTCGGGAATACGTTCGAACGAGCCACGTTTCGAAGCAGTACCGCAACCTAAACACGCACTGAAACGACCAAGCGTTGCAGGCAGCCTCTGCTTGTGCTGCCGCATTCGCAGGGCCCCGGTCAGGTAAATGCGTCAGAAAACCAATTGGCTCGCAGTTCACCTGGCCGAGTCTGGCTAGACTGCTCCACCCAACGGCAGGCCTGCCGGCTACCGCTTCATTACGGAAAATCGACCCTTCATGCCACGCGCCTTATTGTTTATTGCCGCCCTGCTCGCCTGGGGTCAGGCCCATCTCTGCTGGTCCGCTAGCTGGCAGAGCAGCGATGAATTGTTCCAGCGGGAAAGGTTCACCACGATGTCCATAAGCGAGCGCACGGCGCTGAGTCAGCGCCTGGGGTCCTTTAACATTGGTGATTACCTCGAGGATGCGGGTATTCCCTGGGAACTGCACCGGGGGGATCTGCACATCGACGGCTCCCTGGATAACCGCCATGCCCTGGTGGTGGATGGCAATCTGACCATCAACGGCGATTACGACGATTACACATCCGGCATCGGCATGCTGGTGGTGTTGGGCGAGCTGCGGGTCGACAACCTGATGAGCTGGGGCTCGGTCTATGTGGACTCCGACCTGCAGGCACGCGGCCTGGTAATCGCCGAATACAATGATTTCACCTTCGAGGTGAAAGGCAAGGTGAACGCCCGCGGCCTGGTGATCCACGACAAATCCAGCAGCTATGAAAATGGCCAATTGGGCTTTGTTTACGACGACATGGCGGGCACCGACGCAGAGCAGGCCGCGCTGGCCGTGCGGCAGCTGGTGCCGGAGCTCTACGATGTGAGCGAATTCGCGGAAGACAATCCCCTCGGTTCGCCGAACTACGAGCAGGCGGTCGCGCGCATGCGGGCTGGGCAGCCGCTGTTTCGTCAGCAACCTGCCACCGCCTCGTTGATTCAGGACCTGAGCGCGGCACTGGATGCCAGCGGCACTGGAAAGGTCGCCCTGATCGGCCGTGACCCGCTACTCGACCGCGTGCTAGCCGCCCATGCCGCGCTGGAAGAGCCCTTGCGCGCCCGCCTGC
>JAZKHB010000012.1:56484-60328 GCA_040385585.1 Pseudomonadota bacterium
ACCCCCAGGTGCGCCAGCTACTGGCCGCTCGCTCGCCGGACCTGGATGTGGTCGGCGACCCGGCCAAGGTCGACCCAGAGCTGGCCGAGACGATTCTGGCCAGCGAGGCCATGTCCCCGGCGCTGCTGGCGCAACTGGCCGCCTCACCGGACGCGCGGGTGCGACGCTTGGTGGCCTATCAACCGGACCTGTCGTTGCCGCAGTTGGAGACCTTGGCCCGCGACGCCGATCCCGAGGTCCGTGGCAACCTGCTGCGCACCAACGACAACGCCCTGCGCCTGCCGCAACCGACTCGTGAAGCCCTGGCGCGCGACCCGGACAAGCTGGCGCGGGCTGCCGTCGCCGCGACCCCGTTGCCACTGGCACTGAGCAGCGAGCTGGCCAAGGACCCGGTCACCGAGGTGCGCGCCGCCCTGGCCCAGCTGCTGGCGGACCAGGCACTCGGGCTGCTGCCCAGCGAACTGACGGAAGAGCAGCGCAGCGCACTGGCCGAAACCCTGCTGGTTGACCCGCAGGACACCGTCCGTTTGGCCGTCTTCCCGGCTCTCGGCCCGCAGCGCCAGGTCCAGGCCTGGCGCGACCCACAGCTGCGCTTATCGGACGGAGCCCTGACCGAGGTCGCCACCAGTGGCGAGCTGCTGGGATTGCTGTTGGCGGCCGCGGGCAATGACTACGCGCAACACGAGCGGATAGCAGAAAACCCCGCGGTGCCGCCCGCTGTACAACTGCAGCTGGTCAAAGCGGCGTCGCGCAGCAATGCGCTGCTGAGCCTGCTTTCCAGCCCCGAGGCAGACGATGACGCCGCATCCGAGTCCCCGCAAACCGCGCTGGACGAACTGCTGGACAACCCCAACGTGACCGACGCAGCGCTGCTGGCCACTGCGCGGGACGTGCGGCCCGCGCTGGAAACGCCGCTGTTCAATCAACATAAGCTGCCACCGGCCGCCTTGGACGTGCTCGATGAACGCTGGCGTGACTTTCCTCTGGCCGAGGATTGGGCACTGACCTTGGTGCTGCAGTACCACAGCACCCGCGCGCAACTGGAGGTCGCGCTGCCACGCTGGTACGACAGCAACCCCGAACTGACCGCCGCCCTCGACGCGCTGCGCGCCTTGCCGGACCAGGCCTGGTGGCCCGCGATGGCGGCCAGCCCTGTGCAGGAACTGCGCGAGGCCGTGGCGCGCAACGTGCACCTGCCCAGCGTCCGGATCGAAGCCTTGCTGCAGGACCCCGACGAGGACGTGGTCATGGCGGCGGCACTGAATCCGGCCCTCGACGAAGAAACCATGCGCCAATTGGCCGTGAGCGACCCCGAGCTGGCATTGATCAACGACTACCTGCCCGTGGCGCTGCTCCACGACATCGCCAGCCAGGGTGCGACCTGGGAGATCCGCGAGAGCGCCCGGGAGAAACTGGTCATCGCCCTCAAGCGCAGCCGCTGAATGTTCGCAACCGCCCCGCGCGCGGAACCGGCGAGGCTGACCGGCGTCTCAGGCCGTGACCCGCGGGTTCGCGCGCTGGCCGCCGGCAAAACCTCTGTGCCAACATAGGGCTTTGCCGCGGCACGCCGCGCGCACCTTCGCTCGTGAGGAAATCGCCATGCAAGACGTCGTCATAGTCGCCGCCACCCGTACCGCCGTCGGCAGCTTCCAGGGAGCGCTGGCGGCCATCCCTGCGGTGGACCTGGGCGCCGCGGTGATCCGCCGCCTGCTGCAACAGAGCGGGCTTAACGGCAGCGAAGTGGATGAAGTGATCTTCGGCCAGGTGCTGACCGCCGGCGCCGGGCAGAACCCGGCGCGCCAGGCCGCGATCAAAGCCGGTTTGCCCCATGCCGTACCGGCCCTGACCCTGAACAAGGTCTGCGGCTCGGGCCTCAAGGCCCTGCACCTGGGCGCCCAGGCTATTCGCTGCGGGGATGCCGAGGTCATCATCGCCGGCGGCCAGGAGAATATGAGCCTGGCCAATTACGTGATGCCCGGCGCCCGCACCGGCCTGCGCATGGGCCACGCCCAACTGGTGGACACCCTGATCAGCGACGGCCTGTGGGATGCCTTCAACGACTACCACATGGGCATCACCGCGGAGAATCTCGTCGAGAAGTACGGGATAGCCCGCGAGGCCCAGGACGCTTTCGCCGCCGCTTCCCAGCAGAAGGCCGTGGCCGCCATCGAAGCCGGGCGCTTCGCCGCCGAGATCACCCCCATCCTGATTCCCCAGCGCAAGGGCGAGCCGCTGTCCTTCGCTACCGACGAGCAACCGCGAAGCGGCACCACCGCCGATTCCTTGGCCAAGCTCAAGCCGGCCTTCAAGAAGGACGGTACGGTCACCGCCGGCAACGCCTCCAGCCTCAACGACGGCGCCGCCGCCGTGCTGCTGATGAGCGCCGCCAAGGCCAAGGCCCTGGGTCTGCCGGTACTGGCGCGGATCGCCGCCTACGCCAATGCCGGCGTGGACCCGGCGATCATGGGCATCGGCCCGGTCTCGGCGACCCGCCGCTGCCTGGACAAGGCCGGCTGGACCCTGGAGCAGCTGGACCTGATCGAGGCCAACGAGGCTTTCGCCGCCCAGGCCCTGGCCGTGGGCCAGGAGCTGGGCTGGGACGCGGCCAAGGTCAATGTCAACGGCGGCGCCATCGCCCTGGGCCATCCCATCGGCGCGTCCGGCTGCCGGGTACTGGTGACCCTGCTGCACGAGATGATCCGCCGCGACGTTAAAAAAGGTCTGGCTACCCTGTGCATCGGCGGCGGCCAGGGCGTGGCGCTGGCCATCGAGCGTTAACGCCAACGGCACGGACCTTATCAATCGAGGGCCCTCAGGGGTTCACGGCCCCGTCCACCCCGGCTGCCAGGCTGACCGTGGGCCGACCGGCCGCGCGCCAGCCGGCGAAGCCGTCGATCAGGTAGCGCGCATCCAGGCCCATGGCCTGGAGCGTGGCGGCGCTGCCCTGGCTGATTTCGTGACCGTGGGCACAATAGAAAATCGCCGGACGGTCCCGGGCAATCCGGTCTTTCCACAGCAAAAGCGCCTCGGGAGCCAGCCACTGCGCGCCGGCAATCTGCGCGGCATCGCCTTCGCGGGCCGCTGCCCGGCGCACATCCAGCAGGCTGAACGGCAAGCCGCTGGCTTGCCAGTGCGCCAGTTCGGCGCTCGTGATACGGGTCATATCCTTCCCTCCCGGGATAATGATCAGTTGAGCCTGGTAGCCCGACTAAGCGCAACGCAACACGGGGCCGCGGATCCCACTGCGTGCCGCCGCTTAGCCGGCCTATGTGGGCCAACCCTCAGCCCTGCAGCAGATGCACGCCCAGGCCCAGCGCCGCAGCAGCCATCAGCACCTCGATCACCCCGCGCTTGAACCGCAGCAAGGCCACGGCCGCCGCCAGGGCGATCAGCGCCGAGGGCCAGTCGAACCGACCGGCGAAGCCCTCGGGCCAGAGCACGTGGTAACCGAAGAACAGCGCCAGGTTAAGAATCACCCCCACCACCGCCGCGGTAATGCCGGTCAGCGGCGCGGTAAAGCGCAGCTCGCCGTGAGTCGACTCCACCAGCGGCCCGCCCGCCAGAATGAACAGAAAGGACGGCAGAAAGGTGAACCAGGTGACCAGGGTCGCGGCCACGGCGCCTGCGAGAAACACCTGCTCGGGACCGAACACCTGCTGCACATAGGCGCCGACAAAGGCAACGAAGGCCACCACCATGATCAGCGGCCCCGGCGTGGTCTCGCCCAGGGCCAGGCCGTCGATCATCTGGGCCGGGGTCAGCCAGCCATAATGGCCGATGGCGCCCTGGTATACATAGGGCAGCACCGCATAGGCGCCGCCGAAGGTCAGCAACGCGGCCTTGG
>JAZKHB010000012.1:60338-100368 GCA_040385585.1 Pseudomonadota bacterium
CAGCCGAACAGCCCGATCAGCAGGCCCATGGGCAGCAACCAGAGCAGCGCGCCGACAGCGACGATCAGCACCAGATTGATGGGGCGAAACCGAGCATGGGCCGGGGCCGGCGTGTCGTCGTCGATCAACGCCGGGCCGAAGGCGTTGTTCGCCGCGCCATGGCCGCCACCGACACTGAATTTATCCGGTGCCAGGCGCCCGCCCAAATAGCCGAGCAACGCGGCTCCCAACACGATCAGCGGAAAAGGCAGGTTCAGGGCGAAGATGGCCACGAAGGAGGCCGCCGCGATGCCCCACAACCAGCGGTTCTTCAATGCCCGCGAGCCGATGCGATGGGCCGCCTGCACCACGATGGCGGTCACCGCCGGCTTGATCCCGTAAAAGATCCCCGCCACCAGCGGCATGTCGCCGAAGGCGATATAGACCCACGACAGGGCGATCAGGATAAACAGCGAAGGCAGCACGAACAGCGCGCCGGCGATCACCCCACCCCAGGTGCGGTGCATCAGCCAACCGATATAGGTGGCCAGCTGCTGCGCCTCGGGCCCCGGCAGCAGCATGCAGTAATTGAGCGCATGGAGAAAACGCCGCTCTGAGATCCAGCGCCGCCGCTCCACCAACTCCTGGTGCATGATCGAGATCTGCCCGGCCGGGCCGCCGAAACTGATCAGTCCCAGCTTGAGCCAGAACAGGAAGGCCTCGAGCCGGCTGACCGCTACGACGGGTGCAGCATCCGGCGCCAGCGTCGGCGGAGTGTCTTTATCCAGGGCCGGACTGGTCATGGGTTATTCATCCTGTGCAAAAGCGGCCAACAGGCCATCGAAGACCACAGCCGCGGCGGTCAAGAGTTGATCGTCATCGGTCAGGGCCTGACGCAGCCCCGCCAGAATGCGCTCGGTGCCCGGCGCTTCGAGCGGTTGCATGCCGCCGACGTCGAGGTAATGGACCAGAGCGGCCATGCGGGCAAGACCCGCCGCCTGCAACGCGAAACTTTCCTGCAGGGTCTCGAAGGTGACCCGGCTGCCGACATGGCTGAAAGCGGCGCCGTCGAAATCGAAACCCAGGGCGTCGACCGGGCAGTCCTGGGGCGCATCGAGCCAGAGGATGCGCGCAGCGGGATCGATAAAGCGGCGGATCAACCAGGCGCTGGCCAGGCGATCGACCCAGGGGCGTTTACGCGTGGCCCAGGTGCGACCCTGGTAATCGTTGCGCGCCAACCGCTGGATAGGTCCCTCATCCCCGCGCGGCTCATCCGCCGACAACGTGCGATTGAGCGCGATTTCCAGCGCCAGCAAGCGGGCCTCGGCCTGCTGCTGGGGCTCGCCCGGAAAATAATCGGTAGCCGCCAGCTGGGCGAACGCCTTGCGTAGTTTGCGCACTTGCCGGGCCAGGTCCAGGGCGTTGTCGGGGCTGAGCGCGGCACGGCAGCTGTCGACCTGCGCCTGCAGCTGGGCGAACGCCTCATGACGATCGAACAGCGCGATAAACCGCGCGCCGTCTGGATCCTGCACCGGCAGCAGGTAGGCTGTACCGCCTATCGCGCGAATATCGCGCGCAACCGCTTCAAGTGCCGTCCGGCACGGCAGGGTCTGGGGCAGCAGGTACACCCCATCGCGCAATACCGCCGCGCCATTGGCCTTCAGGGCCCGCCAGGCGCGCATGCGCTCGGTGGCATTGGCCGTGGGCAGGGCGATAACCAGAACCAGCCAACTGTTCATTGAGCAACGCCAAATGTAGAGATCAGTACTATTTTCGTTTCAAGCGCTACATTAAACCTTGCGGCACTCAAAATGAAAGCCCCTCGCTGCAGCACCCCAGGAGTGCTGCAACCCCTGCACAGCGCCAGGGTAGCGCCGCTTTGTGAACACCTAGCGTTGGCAAGTCCGCAATCGCCACCCAGCGTCCAGGGCCTTTCTTGATAAACTGCGCACCTTTCCTTTGCCGAGTGGCCGCGCATGCCCGCTTCGATCCAGGCGCTGCGCGCCGCCCTGGTCCATCGCCAGTCCCTGTTGGCCGAACTGCACGACCAGGGCACCGACTGTTACCGGCTGTTCCACGGCAGCCAGGAAGGCGTTGGCGGCCTGACCCTGGACCGCTACGGCCCGCAGCTACTGGTGCAGAGTTTTCATCAGCCCCTCGACCGCGAGACGCTGCTGGCGCTGCACGAGCAGGTCTGCCTGCAGCTGGACCTGCCTCTGCTGCTGATCTACAACGACCGCTCCCAGGGCAATTCGCGGGTTGACCGGCGCGACCCGGTCTACGCCCCCACCGCCGAGGCCCTGGCCGAGCAGGTGGGTCACGAATGGGGCTTGAACTACCGGGTGCGCGGGCGCCATGCCGGTCAGGATCCGCTGCTGTTCCTCGACCTGCGCAATGCCCGCGGCTGGGTCAAAGCCCACAGCGCGGGCAAGTCCGTGCTCAACCTGTTCGCCTACACCTGCGGCGTCGGCCTCAGCGCCGCGGCAGGCGGTGCGCATGAAGTGCTCAACCTGGATTTTGCCGAAAGCAACCTGGCGGTCGGCCGCGAGAACGGCGCCTTGAATCCGGCGCTCAAGCCCATGGGCTTTCTGCAGTCCGACTATTTCCCGGCCATCCGCCAGCTAGCCGGGCTGCCGGTGGCCAGCCGCCGCGGTCAGTCCCTGCCCGCCTATCCGCGGCTGGAGCCGCGGGTTTTCGATCGGGTCTTTCTCGATCCCCCCGCCTTTGCCAAGAGCGCCTTCGGCACCGTAGACCTGCTGCGCGATTACCAGAGCCTGCTCAAGCCCGCGCTGCTGACCACCGCCGAGGACGGGGTGCTGGTCTGCTGCAACAACCTGGCGAAAGTCGCCCTGGCTGACTGGCGCGAGCAGGTGCTGCGCTGCGCCAGCAAACTCGGTCGCCCGGTGCGCGACTGCCAGGTACTGACCCCGGCCACCGACTTCCCCTCCCGGGACGGTCAACCGCCGCTCAAGACGCTGGTGTTGCAGCTGTAGGCCAGAGTCTGTTCGCGTTTTATCGCAGGCGCGTCGCTACGAGAGCGGGCCCCCGAACGGGTGCCCGAACGGGTGCCCGAACGGGTCCCCGTACGGGTTACCGTACGGGTTACCGGTTAGGCGCAGGAACCAGGTGATGCTTGCTTCCTTGCCAAGGCAGGGAACCCGCCGACCGTGCCATACTCCAAAGCACCTTCTGTCGGGAAAGTGACCTCATGTTCACGGGATTGAAACGCGCCGCCGGCGCCTTGCTGTTCGCCCTCGCGCTGTACAGCCTGCTCGGCTTTCTGATCCTCCCCGGCCTCGCGCTGCGCATCGCCAATCAGCAACTGAATGCCTTCAGTACCGAACCGGCGCGGCTCGAGCGGCTGGAGCTCAACCCTTTCAGTCTGGAGCTGAGCCTGTGGGGCCTTCGTGTGGGCGAAGCCGAGCAGGCGCCGCTGACCCTGGAACGCCTGTATGCCAACCTGCGACTCGACAGCCTGTGGACCGGCGCGTTGCGCCTGTCGGCGGTGGAGCTGGAAAAACCCCATGCTGCTCTGCTGTTCGCCAAGGACGGGCACCTGAACCTGACTCAGCTGCTGCGATTGCCACCGAGCCCGGCACCCTCCGAACCCAGCGAGCCCTTCGCGCTGCACATCGAGCGCCTGGACCTGATAGAAGGCAGCCTGCACTTCCGCGACCTGCGCCCCAGCGAGCCGATCGAATTGATCTACGACTCGCTCAACCTCGAGCTGAACAACCTCAGTACCCTGCCCGACGGCAGTGCCGAGATGACCCTGATCGCTACCGGTCCCGCCGGCGGGCGGATCGACTGGAGCGGCTCCCTCGGCCTGGCCCCTATCCAGTCCCAGGGCCGGCTGAAAATCAGCAACAGCCCGATAAAAAATATCTGGCCCTATGTGCGCGATGTGGTGCCCCTGGTACTGGAAAAGGGCGTACTGGACTTGAGCACCGACTACCAACTGAACCTCGCCCAAGGCACACAGCTCAAGCTGCTCGACGCCTCGCTAAGTATCGCGTCCCTGGCCCTCAAGGCCGAGGACGGAAGGCCGCTGGTGCGCCTGGAGCGCTTCGAGATTGCCAAGACTTCCCTGGACCTGGCCAAGCAACAGGTGGTGATCGGCACGCTGCGCAGCCATGGCCTGGAAACCTGGGTGGCCCGCGAGGCCGACGGCCAGCTGGACTGGCAAAGGCTGTTCGCCACGGCTGCGCCACAGCAGACACCCGCAACCGAGGCCGCCGAGACGTTGGCCGTTAGCGCACCGGAAAAGGCTGCGCAACCGCAGGAGCAGGAGCAGGAGCAGGAGCAGGAGCAGGAGCAGGCCACCGCCAAGCTTCCCGCCGAAAAGCCCTGGCAGCTGCTGCTGCGCGATGGGCAGCTGCGCGACTACCGGGTGCATCTGGCGGACCGCGTGCCGGAGCAGGATGTGAGCCTGGACCTGGGACCGTTGAACCTGGACATCGAGGGTTTCGACAGCCTGGGTCAGGCGCCTTTTCGCCTCCGGCTGGATACCGGCCTGGGCAAGCAAGGCACAGTGACGGCCGCCGGCGAAGTCCGGCTCGATCCCCTCGCCACCACCCTTCAGGTCACGACCCAGGCCCTGGACCTGCGCCTGGCCCAGGCCTACCTCAGCCCCTTCGTGCGCCTGGAATTGCGCAGCGGCCTGCTCGCCAGCGAGCTGGCCGTGCAGTTGCAGGGCGCCGACCCGCTGGCCTTGACCCTGAGCGGCCGCGCCGAAGTCACCCAACTGCATGTGCTCGACACGGTTAAGGAACGCGACCTGCTGAAATGGCAGAGCATGCGCCTGGACGGCTTGAACTACCGCCATGGCGACAGCCTGGCCATCGACGGCGTGCACCTGACCCAGCCCTATGCGCGCTTTATCATCAACGAAGACCTGAGCACCAACCTCAGCGAGCTGCTGATTGTCCAACCGGTCGAGACGCTGGCCGAGCCCCGAGCCCCCGTCGCGTCCAGGCCGCTGGGCATCCGTATCGGCGAGGTCACCCTGGCAAACGGCTCGGCCAATTTCGCCGACTTCAGCCTGACCCCGGACTTCGCCACCGCCATCCAGCAATTGAACGGCCGCATCGGCACCCTGGACAACCGCCAGCAACCAGTGGCCAGCGTGGACATCAAGGGTAAGGTCGACCGTTATGCGCCGGTCAGCATCGAGGGCCATCTGAACCCCTTCGACCCCCTGGGCAACCTGGACCTGACCACCCGTTTCCAGAACGTCGAACTGACCACCCTGACGCCCTATTCCGGCAAGTTCGCCGGCTTTCGCATCCGCAAGGGCCGGCTCAACCTGGAGCTGGTCTACCGCATCGAACAAGGCCGACTGACCGCGCAGAACAAACTGGTGCTGGAGAACCTGGAGCTGGGCGAACGGGTCGACAGCCCCAGCGCGGTCGATCTGCCGATTCGCCTGGCCGTGGCCTTGCTCAAGGACAGCGAGGGGCGGATTTCCATCGAGCTGCCAGTCTCGGGCGACTTGAACAACCCTCAGTTCAGCGTGATGCCTATCGTCTGGCAGACCCTGCGCAACCTGGTGCTGCGCGCGGCTCAAGCCCCCTTCAAATTTATCGGCGGCCTGGTCAGCGGCGCCGGCCAGGTGGACCTCAGCACCGTGCCGTTCGCGCCCGGCAGCGACGTACTGGAGCCCGAGGCACAGCGTGCCCTGGACCTGCTGGTCAAGGCGCTGAACGAACGCCCGACGCTGCGCCTGGAGGTCGAAGGCACCAGCGATCAGGCCAGCGACGGACCGCTGCTGGCCGAACAGCGGCTGCAGCGCGAATACCAGAGCAGCCTGTACAAAATCCTCCAGCGCCGTGGCGATACGGTACCGGCCGAAGCGAAGCTGCTGGAGGTGCCCGAGGACGAGAAAGCCAGCCTGTTGGAGGCCATCTACCGCGTGCGCCTAAAACAACAGCCGCCCGCGGAGTGGACCGAACTGACAGACGACGAACGCAGTGCCAGACAGCGCCAGGCCGTGCTCGAATCCTGGGGTAAAAGTGTCGCCCTGCAGCGCAAGCTGGCCCAGGACCGCGCAGCCAGCATCAAGGCTTACCTGGTCGAGCGCGGCGGCCTGCAGGACCAGCGTATCCATCTGCTGGACACCGCAGTCGGAGCGGTCCTGGCCGACGGCCGCGTCGCCACGCAATTGCACCTGGGCAGCGAATAAATGAAAACCTTGACGCGCTCTTTTGCAGCGATGATGGCACTGACGCTGATCGGCACGGTCCAGGCGGACACCCTGCGCTGCGGCAGTCAGTTGATCAGCGTCGGTGATCGTGCCTTCGAGGTGCAGCAGAAATGTGGCGAACCGAGGTTCCGCGACCTCGTCGGCTACAACCTGGGGCCCAACGAGCGACGCGAGTCGCCGATCGAGGAGTGGGTCTACGGTCCGGACAACGGCATGTTGCGCATCCTTACGTTCGAAGGCAGTCGCCTGATTAGGATCGAAAGCCAGCGCGGCCGCTAACCGAGCCCCCCACCCGGGCGTCAGTGCCTTAATACCCCCTTCACAGGAGCCGATGCAGTCGATGAAAACCGCCCTCGCCCTTTGCTTGCTGCTCGCCGCCGGCACGACCCAGGCCGCTTCCACCCTGCGCTGCGAAAGCAAGTTGATCAGCCTCCAGGATCACAGCAGCGAGGTGCTGGATAAATGCGGCGAACCGCGCAGCCGCGACAGCCTCGGCTACCGCCAGATTCTCGATGATTACGGCTACCCTCAGGAAGTGCAGGTCGAAGAATGGATCTACGGGCCGCGCAACGGCATGTATCATTACTTGCGTTTTGAAGGTGCACGCCTGACCAAGATCGATAGCAAACGTGGCAACTAAACCCGCTCCACCCCATGACGTCCGCTTACCGGACAAGGATGCTCTATGAAATACCGGTTTCTCGCCCTCGCTCTGAGCCTCGCTGCCGGCAGCGCCCAAGCCACCCTGCGCTGCGATCAGGGCATCGCCAGCGAAGGCGATCGTACCGTTGAGGTACAGAGCAAATGCGGTGAGCCCGTGAGCCGCAACCTGGTCGGCTACACCCAGGACAGCCAGGGCAACAACGAACTGCAGATCGAGGAGTGGGTCTACGGTCCACGCAACGGCATGAACTACTACCTGACATTCGAGGGCGGCCGCCTCAAGGCTATCGAGAGTAAACGCGGCAATTGACAGTGGCCAGTGGCCTAGCCTGCTGCTAGGCTGCCCGCCTCACCGCCGCCAAGGATCGGTTGCCCATGCTGATCATCCCCGCCGAACACCCGCTGGACTGGAAAAAACCGCCCGTAATCACCCTGCTGCTGATCCTGCTCAATGTCCTGATCTATTTCGGCTACCAGGGCGGCGATGCCGCGCGCCAGGAGGAAGCGGTCAAGGCCTACCTGGACGGCGGGCTGCTTAACCGTGAACGCCAGCTGTTCCTAGAAGCCTTCGCCGTCGAGCACAAACTCGACGCCGAAGAGCAGCAGTACGTCGCGGCCCAGCGCCGTAGCGACTTGGCGGCCATGGTCCTGATGGATCTGCGTTTCGAAAACACCCTGCACCACAGCCCCGCCTTTCAGGCCGATGCCCAATGGCAAGCGGCGCGGCATAAAGCCGAGGCGGCGCGGGACAAGATCAGCAGCATGCGTTTCGGCTTTATCCCGGCCAAATTCAGCATGCAGGGCCTGTTCGGTGCCATGTTCCTGCATGGCAGCGTCGATCACCTGCTGGGCAACATGCTCTTCCTGTTTATCTTCGGCTTCGCCCTGGAGATCGCCCTGGGTCGCTGGATCTACCTGGGCCTGTACCTGACCAGCGGCCTGGCCTCGCACCTGCTCTGGTGGGTCATGGACCCGGTATGGGTCACCGGTATCGGCGCCTCGGGCGCTATCGCCGGCCTGATGGGCATGTACCTGGGGATCTACGGGCTTCGGCGGATCAATTTCTTCTATTGGCTGGGACCGTTGTTCGGCTATTTTCGCGCCCCCGCCTTATGGATTCTGCCGATCTGGATGGGCAAGGAGCTGTACGGCCTGCTGCTGGCCAACGACAACGTCAACTATTACGCCCACCTGGGCGGTTTGGGCGCGGGGTTTCTCCTGGTCTGGCTACCCCGCCTGGGCGGTGGGCTGAAAGTCGACGAAGCCTACCTTAGCAAGGAAGACCCGGATGCCTCGTTCAAGCGCGAGCTGGCGGGGCTGGATCAGTTGATCGGCGCCTTCGCCCTGGAACAAGCCGCACCCCGCGGGCTCGACCTGCTGAACCGCTACCCCGGCCGTCTGGTATTGCTAGAACGCCTCTACCCCATCGCCAAGAGCCGACAGGACAAGAGCCTGCTGGGCGCGTTGCTCAAGCAGTTCTTCGCCCTGACGGAACAGGCCGCCAGCCTGCCGCTCTTGCTGCGCCTGGCCGACGACAGCGCCGAGCAGCGCCTGCTGCAGCACCCGGCCGTGCAATTGCACCTGCTGCAGCGCCTGTTACGTGGTACCGAGGGCCCCAGGGGACTGGCGGTCTGGCGCCGACTGAGCCTGGGAACGACGCGTCCCACGCAGTTCCCCGCGCTGACCTTGCAGCTGGCCAAGCAACTGGGCCAGCGCCAGGACCTGCGCGGCGTCGCCGAGCTCAAACAGTTCCTGCACCAGGCCTATCCGGAAGCCGAACAGACCCACCAGTTGGCGCTGTACCAACAGCACCTGGCGCGCGGCTGAACCTGCCACTCACTATCGCTCCCCGCGTACCTGGATGCGGCATCACGGGCATAAGGCGGGATCGCGAGGGCATAAAAAAAACCCGCATGCCGAGGCGTGCGGGGTTTTATCCAGCGAGGCTAGCGCGCCACGCGCTTAGAGTTTGCGGCTGAAATCGTGCAACTCGTGCTGAGCCTTATCCTTGGTCCAGTCATAACGTTCCTGCAGTTTACCGGCCAAGTATTCGGTATAGCCTTCCACTACGTCCAGGTCATCGTCGGTCAGGTTGCCCCAACGCTCGTTGACGCGGCCGGTGATTTGCTTCTATTTGCCTTGAATCACATCGGAGTTCTTGAGATCCCTCTCGGTAATAGGGCGCAAGGGCTGGGCTGCGCCTGGTTAACCCGCACCGGGTACAGCCCAATAGGTTCAGTCCGCCGATTTCAGGCCATCGGCCGAGACAGCCTTGACGCCCTTGATACCCTTGGCCGTGCTCACGGCCAGGTCACGTTCGGCATCGCTGCTCACCACGCCGGACAGGGAAACAACCCCCTGATTGGTTTCGACCTTGATATCCAGGGCGCTCAGGCTGTCATCTGCCACGAAGCTGGATTTGACCTTGCTAGTGATCCAGGTGTCGGACACGGCTTCCTGGGCGTTATCCACCGTTTCAGCCGCCAACATCAGCGGTGCCTGATTGGTCTCGGCTTGAGCCAGACCGGTCATGCCAAAGCCCAATGCACCGGCAGTAGCCGCGGCGATCATCAATTTGTTGAAGGAAGTGTTCATGGTCGTGCTCCTGTTTTTCTTCAAAAATGCTGCGGCTGTACTGCCCGCAGCTCAAGAGTTTCAGGAGGACTGTCGCAAGGGCTATGCCAAGCGCCTCAACGAGATAAATTTCTTTTATTTCATAAACTTAAAAAAATAGAACTCACTTAAAAATCGTGCAGGTTGCATGTTCGAAGCGAAGCGCACATGCAACTTGCATGGCCTTCAGGCCCTAGGGCCTGTGGACATTGCTATCGCGAGTCGCGTTGTCGCGAAGAAGGGTCCCAGGCAAGGCGCGGAACGCGGGCAATGGTCATTCCCTTGCCAAGTTGCGCAACGCAGTATGGGGCGTTTATCCGCGCAACCCGCAGGGCCGGACCTGTTTTGATGCGAGAAGAGGTTAATTGACGTGCGTTCTGAAGCCCCAAGGGCGCGCTTCATGCCGGGTCTGGTTTCAAAACAGACTCCGGCGCGGCCGTACAGGTAGTGTCATCAGGCCCTAGTCGCCAGACGCGCCAGCGTAGCGTCCAGGGCCGCCACCTCGGCCATCAAGGGTGACTGCGGGTAGCGCGCGCGCACGAAGGCCAGGAGTTTCTGCGCCGGCTCCACCTGCCCCAGCCCTTCGGCATAACCGCGCGCGGCCAAGAGATAGGCCCTGGCGATATGCGGGTACTGGGGAAAGCGCTGGTGCAGGTTACGCAGCAGGCTCAGGCCTTCACGGGTCTTGTGGCGATCCAGCAGGGCACCGGCCACCCGCTCGCAGACCTCGGCTTCCTCGGGCAGGTAGTCGGCCTTGAGCTGGCGCGCATTGAGCAGGGCCGTGACCGACATTGCCGGGTTGAGCCGTGCGGCCAATGGCAGATAGTGGGCCAGATGCCGCAGGCAGCGATCACCGGCCCCCAACCCGTAGAGCAATTGATGGAAGCGCTCGTTGAGCTTCATGTCGTTAGGGTCGCGCTCCAGGGCCACGGCCAGGATATCCAGCGCCTGGGGGCCCTGCCCTTCCTTCAGCCGCACCAAGGCCTCGGCCAGCGCGCGGCGGCGCAAGTACTCGGCGGCGGGAAAACCCGCCTGCCCGTCCTCGTCGGCGACCACATAGCCCAGGGGACCCTGATACTGGTACACCGCGTAACCCATCATGGCGCACATCACCACGGCGAAATAACTGAACAAGAAGACCCCGATCGGCATCAGCACCACCCGTGGCAGTCCGTTGGCGAGCATGTAGGTTACCCAGGTAGGGGACTGCCAGAGGATAAACAGAAAGGCGCAGAGAATCAGGTAACGCCAGCCCATGGCCTTGATCACCTGCCCGACCTCGTCCGGGTTCAGCGCCGCGCCCAGGGTCTTGTCCAGGGCCAGGCGAATGATGCTGGCCGGCAGCACCAGCAACAGGCCGAGGTTCACGGCCCAGTAGAGCGCCTCGCTGTCGAAGTCCGCCGCCAGCCAGAGCGCGCCGAAGGCCAGCAGGAACACCACCAGCTGCTTGAAGAACAGGCTGTAGCACTCCCCGCTAAAGGCACTGGCCAGGCTCGGCGCCTGGCGTTCGGCCTGGCTGCTGGCCTCGATCACGCTGTAGAAATACTTGGTCGCCACGCTGAACAGGGCCAGCCACAACAGCAGCCAAGCCGGCATAAACAGGCTGGCCAGGGCCAGCAGCGCGCTGAAGGCCAACGGCCCGCGCTGCAGGCCATAGAGAAAGAAGCTGGGGATTCGCTCCCAGAAGGGTTGCGCAGTGTTGGCCGCGCCGAGAAAGGTCAGCTTGCTGCTACACAGCGGACAGACCGGGGTTTCCTCCGGCGCATCGGCGTTCAGCGGGATGCAGCAGTCGCCGTAATGCCGCTGGCAGGGCACGCAGTGCCAAGTCGCGGGCTGGGCCGGGTGGTAGTGGCAGAGGTTGATTTCCATCGGGGGTACGGTCCTTGTCGGTACGGCGGACGATGCCTATTGTCCAGGCAAAAAAAGAGGGCCCGCAAGGGCCCTCTTTCCAAAGCGTTAACTTAACGCTAAAACGCTAACCGCCCTCGGGTCAGACCCCCGAGGCCTCGGCGGCCGCCACGTCCTTGATGGACAGCTTGATGCGGCCGCGGTTGTCCACGTCCAGCACCAGCACCTTCACTTCCTGACCTTCCTTGAGGATGTCGGTGACCTTCTCGACCCGCTCATCGCTGAGCATGGAGATGTGCACCAGGCCATCCTTGCCCGGGAGGATGTTGACGAAGGCGCCGAAGTCGACGATGCGCTCCACCTTGCCGACGTAGATCTTGCCGATCTCGGCTTCGGCGGTGATGCCCAGTACGCGCTGGCGCGCGGCCTCGGCCGCTTCCTTGGTCTCACCGAAGATCTTGATGGTGCCGTCGTCTTCGATATCGATGGAGGCCTTGGTCTCCTCGCAGATGGCGCGGATGGTGGCGCCGCCCTTGCCGATCACATCGCGGATCTTGTCGGTGTCGATCTTCATCGCGATCATGGTCGGCGCGTTGGCCGACAGCTCGGTGCGCGAGGTGGCGAGCACCTGGTTCATCTGACCGAGGATATTCAGGCGCGCTTCCAGGGCCTGGCCCAGGGCGGTTTCCATGATCTCTTCGGTGATGCCCTGGATCTTGATGTCCATCTGCAGGGCGGTGACGCCCTTGGCGGTACCGGCCACCTTGAAGTCCATGTCACCCAGGTGGTCTTCGTCACCCAGGATATCGGTCAGGATGGCGAATTTCTCGCCTTCCTTGACCAGGCCCATGGCGATACCGGCCACCGGCGCCTTCATCGGCACGCCAGCATCCATCAGCGCCAGGGAGGCGCCGCAGACCGAAGCCATGGAGCTGGAGCCGTTGGACTCGGTGATTTCCGAGACCACGCGGATGGTATAGGGGAACACATCGGCAGCCGGCAGCATGGCCGCGATGCTGCGACGGGCCAGACGACCATGACCGACTTCGCGGCGACCGGTACCCATGCGACCGCACTCGCCCACCGAGTAGGGCGGGAAGTTGTAGTGCAGCATGAAGGGGTCTTTGCGCTCGCCTTCCAAGGTGTCCAGCAGCTGCGCGTCACGGGCGGTACCCAGGGTCGCGACTACCAGGGCCTGGGTCTCGCCACGGGTGAACAGGGCCGAACCGTGGGTCTTGCTCAGCACGCCGACTTCGATGGCCAGCGGACGCACGGTACGGGTGTCGCGGCCGTCGATGCGCGGCTTGCCGTTGACGATGTTCTCGCGCACGGTGCGGTATTCGATCTCGCCGAACGCGTCTTTCACTTCTCCAGCGCTCGGCTGGCCTTCGGTAGCGGCCAGCTTGGCCACGACCTGATCCTTCAGCTCACCCAGGCGGGCATAACGTTCGTGCTTGACGGTCAGGGTGTAGGCCTGGGAAATCGCCTCGCCGAATTCGCTGCGGATGGCAGCCAGCAAGGCGGTATTTTCCGGCTTGGCTTTCCAGTCCCAGGTCGGCTTGCCGGCTTCGGCGGCCAGTTCGGCGATGGCCTTGATCACGGACTGGAATTCGTCCTGGGCGAACAAGACGGCGCCCAGCATCTGGTCTTCGGTCAGTTCCTTGGCTTCGGACTCGACCATCAGCACGGCGTCGGCGGTACCGGCCACGACCATGTCCAGGCTGGAGGCCTGCAGCTGCTCGTAGGTCGGGTTCAGCAGGTAGCCGGTGCTTTCGTGGAAGGCCACGCGCGCGGCGCCGATCGGGCCGGCGAACGGAATGCCGGAGATGGCCAGGGCGGCCGAGGTGCCGATCATCGCGGCGATGTCCGGATCGGTCTTCTTGCTGGTGGAGACCACGGTGCAGATGACCTGCACTTCATTCATGAAGCCTTCCGGGAACAGCGGACGGATCGGCCGGTCGATCAGGCGCGAAGTCAGCGTCTCTTTTTCCGACGGGCGCGCTTCGCGCTTGAAGAAACCGCCGGGGATCTTGCCGGCGGCGTAGGTTTTTTCCTGGTAGTGCACGGAGAGCGGGAAGAAGCCCTTGCTCGGGTCGGCGGTCTTCGCGCCGACCACGGTCACCAGTACGGTGACATCGTCGTCGACGGTGACCAGCACGGCGCCGGAGGCTTGACGGGCGATACGGCCTGTCTCGAGGGTGACGGTCGACTGACCGAACTGGAATTTCTTGATAACCGGGTTCACGGTGTTGTTACCTTCTTATTTGCCTTGGGGAATCTTGGGCGTAGCGGTCTTGCGGAATTTGGGGGCAACGACGGGATTCGGACCCGAGGGCTGTCCAGATAAAACTTGAGGCTGGAAGCCTGCCGCCCGGCACCGTAAATCGGCACAGGACGACAGACAACCAACCTCTAGCAACGCCGCTGTTTAGCGACGCAGACCCAAGCGCCCGATCAGGGTGCTGTAACGTGTGGTGTCCTTACCCTTCAGGTAATCCAGCAGCTTGCGACGCTGGTTTACCATACGGATCAGACCACGACGGGAGTGGTGGTCTTTGCCGTTGGCCTTGAAGTGGCCTTGCAGCTTGTTGATGTTGGCGGTCAGCAGTGCAACTTGCACTTCCGGCGAACCGGTGTCGCCTACAGCTTGCTGGTAGTCAGTTACGATTTGGGCTTTTTCTTCAACGCTCAGTGCCATGGTGGCTTTCCTCTGAGGTAATAGGCCGGGAATCACTTCCCGTGTTTTTAAAAGAGGGCTGACCGTGCCTATTAACAGCCATCCTCACATCGATCATTCCGACCGAATCAGTCGACGTGGCGCGATGCGCCCGTCTTCGCTCACTTCACCGATACCGATAAAGCGACCGTTATGATCTTGCACCCGCACCATGCCGAACTTGGGTGCTTCCGGCGCGCGTACCGGTTGCCCTTGCAACCAGTAGAACGAGCTGTGCTCGGAAAACTGCAGCAGCGGCCAGTGCATCAGGCCGCTGTCCGAGGGTTGCAGGAACTGGTCAACCGCCTCATGACCGCCATCGGCATGGGCCTGTTCCAGCGCCTCCAGACTCACGGTCTGGGCCAGGGCGAACGGTCCGGCCTGGGTTCTACGCAGCTCTGCCACGTGCGCACCACAACGGAGCAATTGCCCGATGTCTTCCACCAGGGTACGGATGTAGGTGCCCTTGGTGCAGTCCACGGCCAGGCGCGCCTGGGTGCCTTCGAACGCCAGCAACTCCAGGCGCGCAATAGTAACAGAACGCGCTTCGCGCTCCACCACCTGACCGGCCCGTGCCAGCTTGTAGAGCGGCTGACCGTCGCGCTTGAGGGCGGAGTACATGGGCGGTATCTGACTGATATCCCCGCGAAAAGGCACCAGAGCCGCCTCGATCTCGGTGCGACCAACGGTCACTTCGCGGCGCTCCAGCACCTCGCCTTCGGCATCCGCGGTGGTGGTGGTCACCCCCAGCTGCATCAGGGTCTCGTAGCCCTTGTCGGCATCGAGCAGGTACTGGGAAAATTTGGTGGCCTCGCCGAAGCACAACGGCAACACGCCGGTGGCCAGGGGGTCGAGGCTGCCGGTGTGCCCGGCCTTCTCGGCATTGAGCAACCAGCGCACCTTCTGCAACGCGGCATTGGAGGTGAAGCCCTTGGGCTTGTCCAGCAGGATGATGCCGTCGACCTTGCGGCGAATGCGCTTGACCTGAACCACGCCCTACTCCTCGTCCGCAACCTTGGGATCGACCTTGACCAAGGACTCGACCTGGGTCTCGGCTTCGACTTCGGCCGGCGCCTGAGCGACCGGATGCTGGCCGTCTTCGGCCACCGCCCGCTCGATCAAGGCCGACAGATGGGCGCCACGCATCACGCTCTCGTCGTAATGGAAATGCAGTTGCGGCACGCTGCGCAGCTTCATCGCCCGGGCCAACTGCATGCGCAGGAAACCCGAGGCGTCGTTGAGCACCTTGATGTTCTGCTTGATGTCTTCGGCGCTGTCCTGGCCCATCACGGTGATGAAGATCTTCGCGTGGCCGACATCGCGGCTCACCTCGACGGCGGTGATGGTCACCAGGCCAACGCGCGGGTCCTTGATTTCACGGCGGATCAGTTGCGCCAGCTCGCGCTGCATCTGGTCGCCGATACGCTGGGTACGGCTGTATTCTTTTGCCATTGTCACTACCTGTCACTGCCCGCACGGGCGAAAACCCGGGCGGTCTGAAAGCGGCAAACGCCCGGTCCGACGGGGTCGGACCGGGCGTTGCGTTTACAAGCGGCCGGCCTGGGCAGGCACGCTTGCCGAGGCTCGCGGCTTAGAGGCTGCGGGCCACCTGGACTTTCTCGAACACTTCGATCTTGTCGCCGACCTTGACGTCGTTGTAGCTCTTGACGCCAATACCGCACTCCATGCCGGCCCGCACTTCGGACATGTCGTCCTTGAAGCGGCGCAGGGATTCCAGTTCGCCTTCGAAAATCACCACGTCTTCACGCAGCACGCGGATCGGACGGTTACGGTGCACCATGCCCTCGAGCACCATGCAACCGGCGACCGCGCCGAACTTGGGAGAGCGGAACACGTCGCGTACTTCGGCGATACCCAGGATATTTTCCCGCACGTCGCTGCCGAGCATGCCGGTCAGGGCTTTCTTCACGTCGTCGATGATGTCGTAGATCACGTTGTAATAACGCATATCCAGACCTTCCTGCTCGACGATCTTGCGCGCGCCGGCATCGGCCCGCACGTTGAAGCCGAACAGCACCGCACTGGACGCCAGGGCCAGGTTGGCGTCGCTTTCGGTGATACCACCGACACCGCCACCGACCACACGCACCTGAACTTCGTCGTTGCCCAGGCCGCCCAAGGCGCCCTGCAGGGCTTCGAGCGAACCACGGACGTCGGACTTGAGGACGATATTCAGCGTCTTCTTCTCTTCCTGACCCATGTTCTCGAAAATGTTTTCCAGCTTGCCGGCGTGGGCACGGGCCAGTTTGACTTCGCGGAACTTGCCTTGGCGGAACAGGGCCACTTCGCGGGCCTTCTTCTCGTCGGTCAGCACGCTCAACTCGTCGCCTGCTTCCGGGGTACCGTCCAGACCGAGGATCTCGACCGGAATCGACGGACCGGCTTCTTTCACTGGCTTGCCGTTTTCGTCGAGCATGGCGCGGATACGACCGAAGTTGGAGCCGACCAGGACCATATCACCCTGGCGCAGCGTACCGTCCTGTACCAGCACGGTCGCTACCGGGCCGCGGCCCTTGTCCAGGCGCGATTCGACCACCACGCCACGACCGGGCGCGGACGGGGTCGCTTTCAATTCCAGGACTTCGGCCTGCAACAGCACGGCTTCCAGCAGCTCGTCTACACCGGTACCGACTTTCGCCGAAACCGAAACGAAGGGTGTATCGCCGCCCCACTCTTCCGAGGTCACGCCGTGCACCGACAGTTCGCTACGGATGCGATCGAGATCGGCGCCCGGCTTGTCGATCTTGTTCACCGCAACCACCAGCGGAACGCCGGCGGCCTTGGCATGCTGCACGGCTTCGACGGTCTGCGGCATCACGCCGTCGTCCGCCGCCACCACCAAGATCACGATATCCGTGGCCTTGGCGCCACGGGCACGCATGGAGGTAAACGCCGCGTGACCCGGGGTGTCGAGGAAGGTCACCATGCCGCGCTCGGTTTCCACGTGGTAGGCGCCGATGTGCTGGGTGATACCGCCCGCTTCACCGGCGGCCACCTTGGCGCGACGGATATAGTCGAGCAACGAGGTCTTGCCGTGGTCGACGTGACCCATGACGGTCACCACAGGCGCACGGGCGAAGGTCTCGCCTTCGAACTTCAGGGACTCGGCCAACTGGTCTTCCAGGGCGTTGTCGCTGACCAGCTTGACCTTGTGGCCCAGCTCCTCGGCGATCAACTGGGCAGTTTCCTGGTCCAGTACCTGGTTGATGGTCACCGGGGTGCCCATCTTGAACATGAACTTGATCACTTCGGCGGCCTTGACCGACATCTGCTGGGACAGCTCGCCCACAGTGATGGTCTCGCCGATGGCCACGTCGCGCACGACCGGACCGGTCGGGCTCTGGAAGCCGTGAACATTGCGCTTCTTCAGCTTGGCCTTGCCGCGGCCACCACGGCGATGGCTGTCGCCTTCGTCATCGGTACGCGGCGCAACACGGGGGGCTGGAGCCTTTTCCTTCTCCTTGACGGAGGCGCGGTGCGGCACGTTCTTGCGGTCGCCGCGGCGATCGCTGTCGTCGTTGCGCGGTTTGTCCGGGCGACGCGGCTCTTCCTTCTTGTTGCGGTCTGCCGAAGGCGCGCCAGCGGAGGAGTTTTCCTTGACGGCGGCCAGGATAGCACCCACGGCAACCGGAGCTTCGACCACAGCGCTCGGCTGGGGCGCCTCTACGGCAACAGGCTGGACGACAGGCTGACCGGCTTTTTGCTCCGAGGCCTGACGCTTGGCGTCTTCCGCGGCTTTGACCCGCGCAGCTTCTTCCTGAGCCCGAAGCTCCTGCAGCTCGCGCTGCTTCTCGGCTTCGATCTCTTCCGGGCTGCGCTTGACGAAGGTCTTCTTCTTGCGCACTTCGACGCTGATGGTCTTGCTGCCGGCCACACGCAGGGTGCTGGTGGTCTTGCGCTGCAAGGTAATCTTGCGCGGCTCTTCCACCTTTACGCCGTGGCTGCTTTTGAGATGGGCCAACAGGGCCTGCTTCTCGTTGTCGGTAACGGCTTGCTCGGCATCGCTGTGCGGAAGACCCGCCTCACGCATTTGCTGCAGCAGGCGTTCAACCGGCGTATTGACCACTTGGGCCAGTTCTTTCACCGTGACTTGCGTCATGCATTTCTCTCCTCAGGCCGCAACTGCTTATTCGAACCAATGGGCTCGGGCGGCCATGATCAACTTGCCGGCTCGCTCAGCGTCGATACCGTCGATGTCGAGCAGGTCGTCTATAGACTGCTCGGCCAGGTCTTCGCGGGTAATCACACCGCGTACTGCCAGTTCATGCGCCAGCGCCTTGTCCATGCCCTCCAGGGAGAGCAGGTCGTCGGCCGGATGGACATCTGCCAGCTTTTCCTCGTTGGCGATGGCCTTGGTCAGCAGACGATCCTTGGCCCGAGCGCGCAGCTCGGTGACGATTTCTTCGTCGAAGCCATCGATGCTGAGCATTTCTTCCATCGGCACATAGGCGATTTCTTCGAGGCTCGTGAACCCTTCTTCGACCAGCACCTGCGCCAGCTCTTCGTCGACTTCCAGCTCGTCGATGAAGTTTTGCAGGATATCGCCCGTCTCAGCCTGTTGCTTGGCCTGGATATCGGCCTCGGTCATCACGTTCAGGGTCCAGCCGGTCAACTGACTGGCCAGACGCACGTTCTGACCGCCACGACCGATGGCCTGGGCCAGATTGTCCTCGCCCACGGCGATGTCCATGGCATGGGCATCTTCGTCGACGATGATCGCCGCGACTTCTGCCGGCGACATGGCGTTGATCACGAACTGCGCGGGGTTGTCGTCCCACAGCACGATATCCACACGCTCACCGGCCAGCTCGCCGGACACCGCCTGCACGCGAGAACCGCGCATGCCGATGCAGGCGCCTTGCGGATCGATGCGCTTGTCTTTGGAGCGCACCGCCAGCTTGGCCCGCGAACCCGGATCACGTGAGGCGCCCATCACTTCGATCAGCTCTTCGGCAATTTCCGGCACTTCGATACGGAACAGCTCGATCAGCATCTCCGGCGCGGTACGCGAGAGAATGAGCTGCGGGCCGCGGTTCTCCGTGCGAATCTCGCGCAGCAAGGCCCGAATGCGGGCGCCGACGCGGAAGGTCTCGCGGGAAATAATGTCTTCACGGGCCAGCAGCGCCTCGGCGTTGTTGCCCAGGTCGACTATCACGTTGTCGCGCGTAACTTTCTTGACGGTGCCGGAAATGATCTCGCCCAGGCGCTCGCGGTAGGCCTCGACGACCTGTGCACGCTCGGCTTCGCGCACTTTCTGCACGATGACCTGTTTGGCGGTCTGGGCGGCGATGCGGCCGAATTCGATGGACTCGATCTTTTCTTCGATCAGTTCACCGATCTTGGCATCCGGTTTCTGTTCCTGGGCTTCGTCCAGGGTCAGCTCCGAAGCCAGATTGATCAGCGATGCGTCGTCGACCACCGTCCAGCAACGGAAGGTCTCGTAGTTACCGGTCTGGCGATTGATCTCCACACGCAGTTCAACTTCAACATCAAAACGTTTCTTGGTGGCAGTGGCCAGGGCCAGCTCCAAGGCTTCAAAAATCACACTGGCCGGTACGCCCTTTTCATTGGACACCGACTCAACTACCAGCAGTACTTCTTTGCTCATCGTACGCCTCGCCTTTCGCAATCCATTGGATCCGCGGGATCCGCGTCTCAGTCGAAACTGGGAATAATATTGGCCTTATCGATCGAGTCGATTGGCAACAGGTATTCGTGGTCTTCCACCAGCACCACCACGTCCTGGTCCTCCACCCCGCGGAGAAGGCCCTGAAAGTTGCGCCGTCCATCGAAAGGCGTGCGCAGCTTGATTTTCACTTGGTCACCGGCATGCAGCGCAAACTGCTCGATGGTGAACAGCGGTCGATCCATGCCCGGCGAGGACACCTCTAGGGTGTATTCCGCACTGATGGGATCTTCGACATCGAGCACCCCACTGATCTGCCGACTGACTTTCTCGCAGTCTTCGATCAACACGCCATCGGCATGATCGATGTATACACGCAGCAGCGAATGACGACCCTGGGATAGAAACTCGATACCCCAGCATTGATAGCCGAGCGCCTCGATCACCGGAGCCAGCATGGCCTGCAACTGTTCTAGCTTGCTCGACACCTGAACCCCCTCGTGCACGCTATACAAATAAAAAATGGGCGAAACGCCCATCCTGGAAGCCGCCCTAATCGACGGCAAATGTTTCCAGCTAACAAAAAGCCCCTGAATAAGGGGCTTCGCGACAGCTGGCGGCGGGAGCTGGAATGCACCAACGACCATCGAGTTACAAGCCTGCCGAGCTGCCAGACCGCTCAACCCCCACGCAAAGCTGGGGGCGGATTATACGGCCCGACCAGCAAACTGGTCAAGCTGGACACCAGCAACAACAAGACCCGCATACAGCGGGCCTTATTGTTTTGATTGGTACCGAGGAGGGGACTCGAACCCCTACAGCCTATGGCCACTACCACCTCAAGGTAGCGTGTCTACCAATTCCACCACCTCGGCAAAACTTCTTTATTGCTGCTCTGGAGCCTGAGGCACATCCACCGCATTCACTGCAGGCTTTTGCTCTTCGAGCACCGGCACATCATCAGCTGCCGGCTTGCTTTGTTGCACTTCCAATACCGCTGGATCTGGCAGACCGACCTGAGTCAGCTGATTAGATTTTTCCTTAGCTACGTAACCTAAGCCCAGGCTGGTTATGAAAAAAGCGGTGGCAAGTATAGCAGTAAGTCGGCTTAGAAAGGTAGAGGAACCTTGGCTACCGAATACGGTACCCGACGCACCCGAACCAAAAGAGGCGCCCGCGTCGGCACCCTTGCCCTGCTGCAACAAGACCAACGCCACGACACCCAGGGCGCCGAGCAGATGAACCACGATTACGACTGTTTCCAGCATGTCTTCAGCTTCCTGCGGCGCGACAGATCGCACCGAACTCATCCGCATTCAGAGAGGCTCCACCTACAAGCCCCCCATCGATATCCGGCATGCCGAATAGTTCGGCCGCATTGGCCGCCTTCACGCTGCCGCCATAAAGAATCCTTACACCGCCCGCAATCCCGGCATTTTCAATGGCCAATTGCGCGCGGATCGCCGCATGCACATCCTGCGCCTGCTGCGGTGACGCCGTCAGCCCGGTACCTATGGCCCAGACCGGCTCGTAAGCCACCACTGCTTGCGCGAAAACCTCTATGCCCAACCGCTCGATAACGCATCCGAGCTGCTGCCTAACCACTGCAAGCGTCTCGCCCGCCTCACGCTCTTCCAGGGTCTCGCCAATGCACAATACCGGTGTCAAACCACAGGCCTGCACGGCCGCGAACTTCCGGCAGAGCAAATCGTTGTCCTCGCCCAGCAACTGGCGACGCTCGGAATGCCCGACCAACACGAGATTGCATCCCGCGTCGGCCAACTGACTGGGCGCAACCTCACCTGTCAATGCACCCTGCTCGGCCTGAGCCGCGCAATTCTGCGCACCGACAGCAATGGACTTGCCACTCAACCCCTCTACCGCATACGCGATATGAAGGCAGGACGGGAAAACTGCCACTTCGACATCATCCGGAACATCCAGACGACTTAGATTTACGATCAGCTCAGCGACGCTGGCGCGGGTACCGTGCATTTTCCAGTTACCAGCTACCAAGGGGCGACGCATGCTCTACCTCGTCGATCAAAGTGGGCGCAGATGGTACCCAACCGCCCCCGGACTGGCAAGCCGAATCAGGCGCAGATTTCGCGAACCACGCCCACCAACTCCTCGGCATAACCGCGCACCAGGATCTCGTCATCGCCTTCGACCATTACCCGAACCAGGGGCTCGGTACCGGACTTGCGCAGCAGCACGCGCCCGCGCCCAGCCATACGCTCGGTCACCCGCGCGCACGCCTCCACAACTGCCGGATGCTCCACCGGGTTCTGCACCCCGGCGAAACGCACATTGAGCAGCACTTGCGGGAATTTGCGCAAACCCTGACGGGCCTCCGCCAGCGTCTGCTCTCGTCGCCGCAGTGCCATAATCACCTGCAACGCAGCGATAATCGCATCACCCGTGGTCGTGTGCTGCATGCATAGCAGATGACCGGAACCCTCACCACCGAGCTGCCAATTGCGCTCCTGCAATTCGGCGATGACGTAGCGATCGCCGACCTTGGCCCGGGCAAAGGGGATCCCCAGGTCGGCCAGCGCCAACTCGAGACCCAGGTTGCTCATCAGGGTACCCACTACCCCACCGCGCAGCTTGCCGCGCTCCTGCAGGTCACGGGCGATGATGAACAACAGTTCGTCACCATCGACCACCGCACCGGTATGGTCGACCATCAATACCCGATCGGCATCGCCATCGAAGGCAATTCCAAAGTCGGCCTGCTGGGACAGGACTGCCACCTGCAGGGCCTCCATGTGAGTCGAGCCGCACTGATCGTTGATATTCAGGCCGTTGGGTTGAGCTGACAGCACCACGACTTCGGCACCCAGCTCTCGAAACACACTGGGCGCCACCTTGTAAGCCGCCCCGTGGGCGCAGTCGATCACCAGCTTCAGCCCGGCGAAATCAGTGCTGGTCGGCACGCTGCTTTTACAGAACTCGATATAGCGACCGGCCGCGTCGTTGATCCGCGACACCTTACCCAGGCGCGCCGACTCGACCACCGTCATGGGCGCATCGAGCAGCTCCTCGATCATCAACTCAATCTCGTCCGGCAGCTTGGTGCCTTGACCGGAGAAAAACTTGATGCCGTTGTCGTCGTGAGGATTGTGCGAGGCACTGATCACAATGCCCGCCTCGGCATGGAAGGTGCGCGTCAGGTAGGCGATAGCGGGGGTCGGCATGGGCCCAAGCAACAGCACGTCGGCTCCCGCCGCGGAAAGACCCGCCTCCAGCGCCGACTCGAACATATAGCCGGAAATGCGCGTGTCCTTGCCGATCAGCACGCGACAGGTGCCCTGACGCCGAAAAGCCATACCCGCCGCCCAACCCAGCTTGAGCATAAACTCCGGCGTAATGGGGTACTCGCCGACACGACCGCGAATACCGTCGGTACCGAAATATTTTTTGCTCATAGCGATTTATCCTTATTCAGCAGCGGCGACGGCAGCGATCATACGCACCAGATCGACCGTTTCAATCACATCGTGCACTCGCAGAATGCAGGGACCCTGCGCCAGGGCTAGGGCGGCCAGGGCCAAACTACCGGCCAGGCGCTGGTCCACCTCGCGGCCCAGCGCCTGGCCGATCATGCTCTTGCGCGAGACACCCACCATAAGGGGCCGCCCCAAGGCCCGCAGAACCTCGAGGTGCTTGAACAGGCTCAGGTTGTGAGCCAGGTTCTTGGCAAAACCAAAACCCGGATCGAGCATCACCCGCTCCTCGACTATGCCCGCCGCCGCGCAAGCCGCCATGCGCTCGAGCAGAAAAGCCCGCACCTCGCCCGGCACATCCTGGTACTGAGGATCGGCCTGCATGGTGCCGGGCTCGCCTCGCATATGCATCAGACACACCGGCAAACCCGTGTCGGCGGCCGCATCCAGGGCGCCATCACGGCGCAGCGCGCGCACATCGTTGATCAGCCCGGCACCCAAGCGCGCGGTTTCACGCATGACCGCCGGTGTCGAAGTGTCGACCGAGACGATGACATCCAGCTCGCGGGCAATGGCTTCGACCACCGGCGCTACCCGCTCCAACTCCTCGGTGGGCGATACGGCCCGCGCACCCGGCCGGGTCGACTCGCCCCCCACATCGATCAGGCTGGCACCGGCGGCAACCATGGCCTCGGCATGACGAAGGGCTGCATCGAGACGACTAAAGCGCCCACCATCGGAGAAGGAGTCTGGGGTGACATTGAGAATACCCATCACCTGGGCGCGGCTCAGATCGAGAAACCGGCTGCCACAGGGCAACCGGTTCTGGGGTAACAGGTGAGGCATGGTCGACTTAATGCTCGGCGGCCGGGCCACCGATGGGTTTTTCGGGACGATCGCCCTCGTCCTTGGCCAGTACCGGGGTGCCCGAGTCGTCGCCGCCGCTCTCCCAGTCCCGCGGCTCGCGCGGCACGCGTCCGTGCATGATGTCGTCGATCTGCTCGGCATCGATGGTTTCGTACTTCATCAAGGCCTGGGCCATGGCATCGAGCTTGTCGCGATTCTCTTCCAGCAGCCGCTTGGCGGTGCCGTAGCAGTGATCGATGATGCTACGCACTTCCGAGTCGATCAGCTTGGCGGTGTCGGCGGACACATGGCTTTGCTGACTGCCCATGCTACGCCCGAGGAAAACCTCGCCTTCTTCCTCGGCATACATCAGCGGGCCGAGCTTCTCGGACAGACCCCACTTGGTCACCATGTTTCGGGCAATCTGGCTGGCACGCATGATGTCGTTGGAGGCGCCGGTGGTCACGCCATCGAAACCCAGGGTCATTTCCTCGGCGATCCGTCCACCGTACAGCGAGCAGATCTGACTGGTCAGCGCGCGCTTGGAGATGCTGTAGCGATCCTCTTCCGGCAGGAACATGGTCACGCCCAGTGCACGACCGCGGGGAATGATCGAGACCTTGTACACAGGGTCATGCTCGGGCACCAGGCGCCCAATGATGGCGTGACCGGCTTCATGGAACGCGGTGTTGAGCTTTTCCTTGTCGGACATGACCATGGACTTGCGCTCGGCGCCCATCATGATCTTGTCCTTGGCCAGCTCGAATTCCTTCATTTCCACCAGGCGCTTGCCGGCCCGGGCGGCGAACAGCGACGCCTCGTTGACCAGATTGGCCAGGTCGGCGCCGGAGAAGCCCGGCGTGCCGCGGGCAATGACTGCCGGCTTGACGTCGTCGCCCATGGGCACCTTGCGCATGTGCACTTTCAGAATCTGCTCACGGCCGCGGATGTCCGGCAGGCCAACCACCACCTGGCGGTCGAAGCGACCCGGACGCAGCAACGCCGGGTCCAGCACGTCCGGACGGTTGGTGGCGGCGATCACGATGATCCCGTCGTTCATTTCGAAGCCGTCCATCTCCACCAGCAACTGGTTGAGGGTCTGCTCGCGCTCGTCGTGCCCGCCGCCCATGCCGGCGCCGCGGTGACGACCGACCGCATCGATCTCGTCGATAAAGATGATGCATGGCGCGTGCTTCTTGGCCTGCTCGAACATATCGCGAACGCGTGACGCACCCACACCGACGAACATCTCGACGAAGTCCGAACCGGAAATGGTGAAGAACGGCACCTTGGCTTCGCCCGCGATCGCCTTGGCGATCAGGGTCTTGCCGGTTCCGGGCGGACCGACCATCAGCACGCCGCGGGGAATACGACCACCCAGGCGCTGGAACTTGCCCGGGTCGCGCAGGAACTCGACCAGCTCACCGACTTCTTCCTTGGCCTCGTCGCACCCGGCAACGTCAGCCAAGGTGGTCTTGACCTGGTCTTCGGAAAGCAGGCGCGCCTTGCTCTTGCCGAAGCTCATCGGGCCGCCCTTGCCACCGGCGCCGCCCTGCATCTGGCGCATAAAGAACATGAACACCGCGATGATCACCAGAATCGGGAAACTGGCCACCAGCAGTTGGGTCCAGATGCTTTGCTGTTCGGGCTGTTTGCCGACGACCACTACATTATTATCGAGCAGGTCCTTCATCAGGCCACGGTCTTCCATAGCCGGGCGAACGGTCTCGAACGTTTTGCCATCGACACCCTTGCCGCTGATGATGTAGCCATCGACAGTGACCTGGGCAACCTGGCCGCTCTGCACCTGCTGGATGAATTCCGAATAATTGAGTCGGCTCGACTCGCTCGGACTGGAGAAATTATTCATCACAGTCACCAGGACGGCGGCGATGATCACCCACAGAATCAGGTTCTTAGCCATATCGTTCAATTCGCTACCCTCTGGAGCGGACCTCGTACTGAACGGGTCGCGCATGACGGCTGGTTATCTACCCGCCTAACTTACTACACAACCCCCACCCCTGGCAGGCGCCGTCTGTAACCCTTTATGAAATGCCGGCCCCGAAATCGTGCCCCTTCTACGGGGCCTCAGGTACGGCCGGGCGAAACTTGGACGTACAGCCCCGGACTTAATTCCCACCCGGGGTACCGCGATAACCGCGGGCCAGCAGGTATTGCTCGCGAGAACGGTCGCGCGATGAGAGCGGCTTGCGCATCTGCACCTTCTCGAACAAGGTCCGCACCTGCCTGTGATAGAGATCGAAACCTTCGCCCTGGAAGATTTTGATCAGAAAGTCGCCACCAGGACGCAGCACTTGACTGGCCAGATCCAAGGCCAATTCGCACAGGTACATGGCGCGCGCCTGATCGGCCATCCTCACCCCACTCATATTGGGGGCCATATCGGAAATCACAAGGTCTACCGGAAGATTGCCGACTGCTTCGAGTATCTGCGCCAGCACCTGCGCTTCAGTAAAGTCGCCCTGAATAAAGGTAACGTCCGGGATGCTGTCCATTTCCAGGATATCCGAAGCAATCAGCCGCCCCTTGTCGCCGATCACCCGACTGGTGACCTGTGACCAGCCACCAGGCGCCGCGCCCAAGTCGATCACGGTGTTGCCCGGACGCAGAATGCGATCCTTCTCCTGGATCTCCAGCAGCTTGTAGCTGGCGCGCGAACGGTAGCCGTCCTTCTGCGCCATCTTTACATAGGGATCGTTGAAATGCTCTCTTAGCCAGTTTTGGCTTGTCTTGGAACGGGCCACGCGGCACCTCGAAATGAACGGGTCGTGATGAACGGGATTAACTGGGCGGGCTCGCAGTGGCTCGGGTAAACTGGCCGCCGCTTTTTACCGATCAGACGCAGGAATCAGATTATGCCGCTCACTCCGGAGCAGAAGAAACAATACAAATCCATCGGCCACCATCTGAAACCGGTTGTGATCGTGGCGGACAACGGCCTGACCGAGGGCGTGATGGCCGAATTGGAACGCGCGCTGGCTGATCACGAACTGATCAAGATCCAGCTGCGCATCCTCGAACGCGAAGCCCGCCTAGCCGCCATTGCCGCCGTGTGCAAGGCCAGCAAGAGCGAACTGGTGCAGGTGATCGGCAAGATGGCGCTGATCTACCGCAAGAACCCCAAGGCCAACAAACAGCTGTCCAACGTCAGCCGGCACGCTTAAAACTCAATCAGTGGCGCGCCCGGCGCGCCCTGATCGCCTCGACATCCGGTATCGGCTGCATCACCAGCAGCAATCCGCAAGCGGCCAACGCCAGGTAGAGAAACTGCAGCCACCAGGTGGCCTGATCCAGCCAATACCCCAAGACCAAATAACCCGCTCCCAATGCCAGCACGGTCACCAGCAGCTGAGCACGCGTGTCATGCGCCAATCCCGAAAGTCCCACCGCCTGGGTCAGCACCAGTAGCTGCAAGACTGCGCAGCCTAGCGTCAAACCCACCAGCATGGGCCTGAGCAGATCGCCGGCCTCCTGCACCAGCAAGGGGGCCAGGCCACTTCTGTCCAGCATGGGCAGCACCACGGCATGCAGCAACCACAGGCCGCCGACCCAGAAGGTCTGGGCCAGCGACCAGCAGGCGGCGCCCAAGGCCTCTCGCTTAACGATGGAGAACCTCGATGATTTCGTACTCGACCACGCCGCTGGGCGGCTTGACCACCACCACGTCGCCTTCCTCCTTGCCGATCAGGGCACGGGCGATGGGCGAGCCCACCGAGATCTTCCCCAGTTTGATATCGGCCTCGTCTTCGCCGACGATCTGGTAGGTCACGCGCTCGTCGGTCTCGACGTTGGCGATCTCCACCGTGGTGCCGAAGATCACCTTGCCAGTGTGCGCAATCGCCGACACATCGATCACCTGGGCATTCTGCAGCCGACCTTCGATATCACGGATCCGCGCCTCGACCATGCCCTGCTGCTCGCGGGCAGCATGGTATTCGGCGTTTTCCTTGAGGTCGCCCAGCTCGCGCGCGGTGCCGATGTCCTGGCTGAGCTTGGGGCGTATCACCTTGGTCAGGTGCTGCAGCTCGTCTTCCAGGGCGCGGGCGCCCTGGACAGTCATGGGGTATTTGGTCATGCCTTGATACCTGCGTGAAGATCCTGCAAGCGGCGCACGGTCTTCTCGGGACCGAACTTCAACGCTTCACAGATCGCCGCGCCCGCCGCCAGGGTGGTGGTGCAGCAGATCCGATGTTGCAGGGCGTTGCGACGGATGGAATAGGAGTCGGCGATGGATTGCCGCCCCTCGGTGGTGTTGATGATCAGCGTCACTTCGTCGTTCTTGATCATGTCGACAACGTGCGGACGACCCTCGGTCACCTTGTTCACGCGGCGCACAGGCAAACCGGCGGCCTCGATCATCTTGGCGGTACCGGAGGTGGCGACCACCTCGAAACCCAGCTCGATCAGGTCGCGCGCCACATCCACCACCAGGGGCTTGTCGTCGTCGCGCACGCTGATAAAGGCGCAGCCGCTGTTCGGCAGGATTTCGCTGGCGCCCAGCTGGGCCTTGGCGAAAGCCTCGCCGAAGCTGTCGCCCACGCCCATCACTTCGCCAGTGGATTTCATTTCCGGGCCGAGGATCGGGTCCACGCCAGGGAACTTGGCGAAGGGGAATACCGCTTCCTTGACGCTGTAGAAGTTCGGGATGATTTCCTGGGTAAAACCGATTTCCTTGAGCGTCTTACCGGCCATGACCCGTGCCGCGATCATCGCCAGGGAGATGCCGATGCACTTGGAAACGAACGGCACGGTACGCGAGGCCCGCGGATTGACCTCGATGACATAGATGTCTTCACCCTGCAGGGCCAGCTGCACGTTCATCAAGCCAACCACGCCCAGCTCCAGGGCCATCTTCTTGACCTGCTCGCGCATCTCATCTTGGATATGCGCCGGCAGCGAATAGGGCGGCAGCGAGCAGGCCGAGTCGCCCGAATGCACGCCGGCCTGTTCGATATGCTGCATGATCGCGCCGATCACCACGTCGGTGCCGTCGCAGACCGCATCGACATCGACTTCGATGGCGCAGTTGAGGAAGTAGTCCAGCAGCACCGGGCTGTCGTTGGAGACTTTTACAGCGTCGCGCAGGTAGCGCTTGAGCTCGTCTTCTTCATAGACGATTTCCATGGCCCGGCCGCCCAGCACATAGGAGGGACGCACCACCAGCGGATAGCCGATCTTGTTGGCGCCGCGGATGGCTTCTTCTTCGCTGCGCACGGTCGCGTTGGGCGGCTGGCGCAGGTTCAGGCGCTCGACCATCTGCTGGAAGCGCTCGCGGTCTTCGGCGCGGTCGATGGCATCCGGCGAAGTACCGATGATCGGCACCCCGGCCTCTTCCAGGGCACGGGCCAGTTTCAACGGGGTCTGCCCGCCGTACTGCACGATCACACCCTTGGGCTGCTCGACGCGGACGATTTCCAGCACGTCTTCCAGGGTCACCGGCTCGAAGTACAGGCGGTCGGAGGTGTCGTAGTCGGTGGAGACGGTTTCCGGGTTGCAGTTGACCATGATGGTCTCGTACCCGTCCTGGCGCAGGGCCAGGGCCGCATGCACGCAGCAGTAGTCGAACTCGATGCCCTGGCCGATGCGGTTGGGGCCGCCACCCAGGATCATGATCTTGTCACGCCCGGACGGCCGCGCCTCGCACTCCTCCTCGTAGGTCGAGTACAGGTAGGCGGTGTCGGTGGCGAACTCGGCCGCGCAGGTGTCGACGCGCTTGTAGACCGGGTAGACCTCCAGCTTGTGACGGTGCCGACGCAGGTTTTTCTCGGTCACGCCCAGCAGCTTGGCCAGGCGCGCATCGGAGAAGCCCTTGCGCTTGAGGGCGTACATGGCATCGCGGTCGATGGAGGCCAGACCCAGGGTCTTGACCCGCTCCTCGTCCTTGATCAGGTCTTCGATCTGCACCAGGAACCAGTGATCGATCTTGGTCAGGGCGTAGATATCGGCCACGCTCATGCCGGCGCGGAAGGCATCGGCCACGTACCAGATGCGCTCGGCGCCCGGCACGGTCAGCTCGCGCTTGAGAATGCTGGAGGCATCGGGACTGCTCGGATCGAGCTTGGGATCGAAGCCGTTGACCCCCACTTCCAGGCCGCGCAGGGCCTTCTGCATGGACTCCTGGAAGGTCCGGCCGATGGCCATGACCTCGCCCACGGATTTCATCTGGGTGGTCAGGCGGGCATCGGCCTTGGGGAATTTCTCGAAGGCGAAGCGCGGCAGCTTGACCACGACGTAGTCGATGGCGGGCTCGAAGGACGCCGGGGTGCGCCCACCGGTGATGTCGTTCTGCAGCTCATCGAGGGTATAACCCACTGCCAGTTTGGCGGCGATCTTGGCGATCGGAAAACCGGTGGCCTTGGAGGCCAGGGCCGATGAGCGCGAAACCCGCGGGTTCATCTCGATCACCACCATGCGTCCAGTGTCCGGGCAGATACCGAACTGCACGTTGGAACCGCCGGTCTCCACGCCGATCTCGCGCAGCACCGCCAAGGAGGCGTTGCGCAGGATCTGGTATTCCTTGTCGGTCAGGGTCTGAGCCGGGGCCACGGTGATGGAGTCGCCGGTGTGCACGCCCATCGGGTCAAAATTCTCGATGGCGCAGACGATGATGCAGTTGTCGTTCTTATCACGCACGACCTCCATCTCGTACTCTTTCCAGCCGATCAGCGATTCGTCGATCAGCAGCTCGCTGGTCGGCGACAGGTCCAGGCCACGGGCACAGATTTCCTCGAACTCTTCACGGTTGTAGGCGATGCCGCCACCGGTGCCGCCCATGGTGAAGGACGGGCGGATGATGCAGGGGAAACCCACCTTCTCCAGCACGCCGTAGGCTTCGTCCATGCTGTGGGCGATACCGGAAACCGGGCAGGCCAGGCCGATATCCTTCATAGCCTTGTCGAAGCGCGAGCGGTCTTCGGCCTTGTCGATGGTGTCGGCGTTGGCGCCGATCATCTCGACACCGAATTTCTCCAGCACGCCGTGCTTTTCCAGATCCAGGGCGCAGTTCAGCGCGGTCTGGCCGCCCATGGTCGGCAGCAGGGCGTCGGGACGCTCCTTCTCGATGATCTTGGCCACGGTGGACCATTTGATCGGCTCGATATAGGTGGCATCGGCCATATCCGGGTCGGTCATGATGGTCGCCGGATTGGAGTTCACCAGGATGACGCGGTAACCCTCTTCGCGCAGGGCCTTGCAGGCCTGGGCGCCGGAGTAGTCGAATTCACAGGCCTGGCCGATGACGATGGGGCCGGCGCCGAGAATCAGGATGCTTTTAATATCGGTACGTTTTGGCATGTTATCTCTCGAATCCTTGGGTCAGTCGGCAAGCTGTGCTGGAAGTGGCTGCGCGGCGCCTGGACCGCGTCACGCTCACCCCTTGCCGTACTGCGCTGTACTGTCTCGTGACGCCCCGGGCGCCCTATCCGAGCGCCGCACGCGACGCTCTTGCTGCGTCGGGCCTAGCGGTTTTGCGCCATGGCCTGGATAAAGCGGTCGAACAGCGGCGCCACATCGGCCGGACCCGGGCTGGCTTCCGGATGCCCCTGGAAGCTGAAGGCCACTTTATCGGTGCGCTCGACGCCCTGCAGGGTGCCGTCGAACAGCGACTTGTGGGTCGCGCGCAGGTTGCCCGGCAGACTCGCCTCGTCCACTGAAAAGCCGTGGTTCTGGCTGGTGATCATCACCACACCGGTCTTCAGGTCCTGCACGGGGTGGTTGGCACCGTGGTGACCATTGACCATCTTCACCGTCTTGGCGCCGGAGGCCAGGGCCAGCAGTTGATGCCCCAGGCAGATGCCGAACACCGGAACGTCGGTTTCCAGAACATCCTTGATCGCCTGGATTGCATAGTCGCAGGGCTCGGGGTCGCCCGGTCCATTGGACAGGAATACCCCGTCCGGATTCAGCGCCAGCACTTCGCTGGCGGGGGTCTGGGCCGGCACCACGGTCAGGCGGCAGCCACGCTCGACCAGCATGCGCAGGATATTGAGCTTGACGCCATAGTCGTAGGCCACCACGTGGTAGGGCAGCTCGCCGGCATCGATATCCGGATGGCTGTCGTCCTGCAGGTTCCAGACGCTGGAACGCCACTCGTAGCGCTCGCCGACGCTGACCACCTTGGCCAGGTCCATCCCCTTGATCCCCGCAAAACCTCGGGCGGCTGCCAGGGCCGCTTCTTCGGTGGCGTGCTCGCCGGCCAGGATGCAGCCGTTCTGCGCCCCCTTCTCGCGCAGGATGCGGGTCAGGCGACGGGTGTCGATGCCGGCGATGGCCACGGTACCGTTGGCTTTCAGGTACTCGTCCAGCGGCTGGGTGCTGCGCCAGTTGCTGGCGATCAGCGGCAGGTCGCGAATCACCAGACCGGCGGCCCAGACCCGGTTGGACTCGGCATCTTGAGGCGTGGTACCGGTGTTGCCGATATGCGGGTAGGTCAGGGTAACGATTTGCTGGGCATAGGACGGATCGGTCAGGATTTCCTGATAGCCGGTCATGGCGGTGTTGAACACCACCTCGCCAACGGTCTGACCGTCGGCTCCAATGGCTTCGCCGCGAAAAATACTGCCATCAGCAAGGGCCAAAATGGCGGGCTTAAGGGCTGGCTTAGTCAAGAGACCTCCGGTAAATCAAGCCTGACGGGGCGTACGCAGGGTGTAAAAAAGCGGGATGACGTATGGACACGTCACCCCGCTTTTTTATCGAATCACTTTTTCAAGTTCCCGCGCGCTTTTAGTGGACACACTAAAGCTGTAGCTTACAGAAAAAGGCTTTTTTGGTCTACCGCTATCCGTCGCGGATATGAGGGATGACGTTCGCGAGACCCCCTGCTCAGCCTTCCGTCCTTCGCGTGGAGAGAACCAAACCCAGCACGTGCCGGTCGCCTCGCGCGCCTTGGATTACCGCCTTCGCGGCAATGACGGCTGCCGAACGGGTAACCGCTCAATACACCACCCGAGCCGCGCAGAGCCGGGATGCGCTCCGGCGCCGCATCGGGGCTAGGGCTATCTGGATACCCGCATGCGCGGGTATGACGCGCAAGGGCTTCAGCGCAGGGCCAGCACATCCTGCATGTCGTACAGCCCCGCCGGCCTGCGCTGCAGCCAGAGCGCCGCGCGCACCGCGCCCCGGGCAAAGGTCATGCGACTGGAGGCCTTGTGCGTGATTTCAACACGCTCGCCGTCCGCGGCGAACAGCACGGTATGGTCCCCCACCACGTCGCCGGCGCGCACGGTGGCAAAGCCGATGGTCTGCCGCTCACGCGCACCGGTCTGGCCTTCGCGGCCATAGACCGCCACTTCGGCCAGGTCACGGCCCAGGGCCTGGGCCACCACCTCGCCCATGCGCAATGCGGTACCGGACGGTGCATCGACCTTGTGCCGGTGATGCGCTTCGATGATCTCGATATCCACCTCGTCGCCCAGGACCCGCGCCGCGGTGTCCAGCAGCTTCAGGCAGAGGTTTACCCCCACGCTGAAGTTGGCGGCGAAGACGATGGGAATGGTCTTGCCCGCCTCGGCCAGCAGCTGCTTTTCTTCGGCGCTGAAACCAGTGGTGCCGATGACCATGGCCTTGCCCGCCTGGCGACAAAACGCCAGGTTCTGCAGGGTCACGGACGGATGGGTGAAATCGATCAGTACATCGAACGCATCCACCGTAGCCGCCAGATCGCCCGACAGCGCCACACCCAACTTGCCCAGGCCCGCCAGCTCGCCGACATCGACGCCGACGAGACTGCTGTCCGGCCGATCGATGGCCGCGCTCAGGCAGGCATCGGCCTGCTGCCGCACGGCCTCGATCAGGGTCTTGCCCATGCGCCCGGCGGCGCCGACTACGGCTATTCGTTGCATACCATCAGCTCCAAGCTGCAAGCTGCAAGCCGCAAGCACCATCCTCTTGGAGCCTGGCGCTTATCGCTTACCGCAAATTATCCAAACTCGAAACCTGATTTAAGATCGTCGCGAGTGCAGCTCAGGCAAGGCGAAAGTAGGCGAGAAGGCGGAGTTGACTGCAGTCAATGAGCACTTCGAGCCTATTTTCAACGCCGCATGGGCAAACGCAGCAGATATTAAACAGGTTTTCTAGGCGTCGCCGAAGAAGCGTTTAACCCCCTCAAACCACCCGCTCGCCTTGGGCGAGTGGGCGCTGTCGCCCTGCAGCGACTTGCGGAACTCCTCGAGCAGCTCGCGCTGACGGCGGTCCAGCTGCACCGGCGTTTCCACCGCCACCCGACACATCAGATCGCCAGCGCCGCCACCGCGCACAGGTGCCACGCCCTTGCCGCGCAAACGGAACAGTTTGCCAGTCTGGGTGCCTTCCGGAATCTTCAGCTTGACCCGACCGTCCAGGGTCGGCACTTCCAGCTCGCCACCCAAGGCCGCGTCGGCGAAGCTGATCGGCACCTCGCAGTACAGATGCTTGCCGTCACGCTGGAAGATCGCGTGTTCGCGCACATTGACCACTACATAAAGATCGCCCGCCGGCCCACCCATGGCCCCCGCCTCGCCTTCGCCCGACAAGCGGATACGGTCGCCGGTATCGACACCCGGCGGTACCTTGACGGAGAGGGTCTTGTGCTCTTCCACCCGACCCTGGCCGTGGCAGCTGCCGCAGGGATCGGCGATCATCTTGCCGTTGCCATGGCAGCGCGGACAGGTCTGCTGCACCGAGAAAAACCCCTGCTGCATACGCACCTGACCGACACCACCACAGGTGGTGCAGGTCACCGGCGCCGTTCCTTTCTTGGCACCCGACCCGTCGCAGGTCTTGCAATTGACCAGAGTCGGCACCCGGATGGTGACCGTGGTGCCGCGCACGGCCTCTTCCAGGTCCAGCTCCAGGGTGTAGCGCAGGTCGCTGCCGCGCTGGGCCCCGCCACGCTGACCGCCGCGGGCGCCACCGAAGAAATCGCTGAATACGTCGCCGAAAATATCGGAGAAATTGGCACCGCCACCACCGAAACCACCCGCGCCGCCCGCCTGCTGGTCAACCCCGGCATGTCCGTACTGGTCGAAGGCCGCACGTTTGCTGGCATCGGACAGCACTTCGTAGGCCTCGTTGGCCTCCTTGAACTGATCCTCCGAGGCCTTATCGCCAGGGTTGCGGTCCGGGTGGTGCTTCATGGCCAAGCGCCGGTAAGCCTTCTTCAGCTCGGCCTCGCTGGCCCCGCGCTCCACACCGAGCACTTCGTAATAGTCACGTTTAGCCATAAGTCTTCTGCGCTCTTAACTCGTCAAATCGTCGAATCGGCAAATCGTCATCCCCCAGACACGCCAACGCGGGAGCAAGCTCCCGCGCAGCGCATCATACCGGTCGTGGCGCTAGCCACAACCGGCTGGAACCCAAGCAAGCAAAGGCTTACTTGTTGTCCTTGACCTCTTCGAACTCCGCGTCGACCACGTCATCCGCGCCCGCGCCTTGTTCGGCCTCCGCTGCCGCTTCACCGGCCTGGGGCTGCTCGGCGTACATCTTCTGCGCCAGAGGAGTGGTGATTTCCGACAGCGCGGTCATCTTGGCTTCGATGGCCGCCTTGTCATCACCGCGTACCGCCAGCTCCAGCTCGCCCAGGGCTTTCTCGATCGCAGTCTTCTCGTCGGCAGTGGCCTTGTCGCCCGCCTCGACGATCATCTTGCGGGTCGCATGCACCAAGGCGTCGCCCTGGTTACGCGCACCGGCCAGCTCTTCGAACTTGCGGTCTTCCTCGGCATTGGCTTCGGCATCACGGACCATCTGCTGGATTTCTTCCTCGCTCAAGCCGGAGTTGGCCTTGATCACGATGGACTGCTGCTTGCCGGTGGCCTTGTCCTTGGCGCCGACATGCAGGATGCCGTTGGCATCGATATCGAAGGTCACTTCGATCTGCGGCACGCCACGGGGGGCCGGCGGAATATCGGCCAGGTCGAACTTGCCCAGTGATTTGTTCGAGGCCGCCTGCTTGCGCTCGCCCTGCAGGACGTGGATGGTCACCGCGCCCTGGTTGTCGTCGGCGGTGGAGAACACCTGGGACTTCTTGGTCGGAATGGTGGTGTTCTTCTCGATCAGCGGGGTCATCACCCCACCCATGGTTTCGATACCCAGGGTCAGCGGGCTGACGTCCAGCAGCAACACGTCCTTGACGTCACCCGACAGCACGGCGCCTTGAATCGCGGCACCCATGGCCACGGCTTCGTCCGGGTTCACATCCTTACGCGCGTCCTTGCCGAAGAATTCGGTGACCAGCTTCTGCACCAGCGGCATGCGGGTCTGACCGCCAACCAGGATCACGTCGTGGATAGCGCCGACGTCGACACCGGCGTCCTTCAGGGCGATGCGGCACGGCTCGATGGTGCGCTGCACCAGGTCTTCGACCAGGGCTTCGAGCTTGGCGCGGGAAATCTTCACGTTCAGGTGCTTCGGACCGCTGGCATCGGCGGTGATATACGGCAGGTTGACGTCGGTCTGCTGGCTGGAGGACAGCTCGATCTTGGCCTTCTCCGCCGCTTCCTTCAGGCGCTGCATCGCCAGGGGGTCACCTTTGAGGTTCATCCCGCTTTCTTTCTTGAACTCGTCGACCAGGTAGTCGATCAAGCGGATGTCGAAGTCCTCGCCACCGAGGAAGGTATCGCCATTGGTGGCCAATACTTCGAACTGGTGCTCGCCGTCGACTTCGGCGATCTCGATCACCGAGATGTCGAAGGTACCGCCGCCCAAATCATAGACGATCACGGTGTGGTCGCCCTTGGCCTTGTCCATGCCGTAGGCCAGGGCCGCCGCGGTCGGCTCGTTGATGATGCGCTTGACGTCCAGGCCGGCGATGCGACCGGCGTCCTTGGTGGCCTGGCGCTGGCTGTCGTTGAAATACGCAGGCACGGTGATGACCGCTTCGGTCACTGGCTCGCCGAGGTAGTCTTCGGCGGTCTTCTTCATCTTCTTCAGCACTTCGGCGGAAATCTGCTGCGGCGCCAGTTTCTGCCCGCGCACTTCCACCCAGGCGTCACCGTTGTCGGCCTTGGCGATCTTGTAGGGCACCATCTGAATGTCTTTCTGCACGACGTCTTCTTCGAAACGACGACCGATCAGACGCTTGACCGCGTAAATGGTGTTGTGCGGATTGGTCACCGCCTGGCGCTTGGCGGACTGGCCGACCAGGATCTCGCCATCGTTGGTGTAGGCGATGATCGAGGGCGTGGTGCGCGCGCCTTCGGCGTTTTCGATGACCTTGGCCTTGCCGTTTTCCATGATCGAGACGCAGGAGTTGGTGGTCCCCAGGTCGATGCCGATAATTCTGCCCATTTCATTCTCCCGAAAATTTGAGGTAGCCACGATCCGGTTTTACCGCCCGCGGTAGTACGAAATCGCTTGGCTTAATAGATGGGGGCTGGATGCCCGATTTCAAGCCTGCTCGTCGATGGAAGGGGGGGTTTCCATCGGTGCCTTGCTGACCACGACCATGGCCGGGCGCAGCAGGCGGCCGCTGAGCAGGTAACCTTTCTGAAATACCTTGAGCACGCTGTTGGGCTCGACATGGGTGCTTTCCTGCATCGCCATGGCCTGGTGATGATCGGGATTGAACGGCACCCCTTCCTGATCGATGGCGATCAGCTGGTAGCGCTTGAGGGTGTCGTGAAACATCTTCAGCGTCAGGTCCATGCCTTCGCGCATCGGACGCAGGGCCTCGTTGCTGGCATCGGACAGCTCCAGACCACGTTCCAGACTGTCGACCACCGGCAGCAGGTCGTTGGCGAATTTTTCCAGGGCGAACTTGTGGGCTTTTTCCACATCCTGCTCGGCGCGGCGGCGCACGTTCTGCAAGTCAGCCGCAACGCGCAAGGCCTGATCCTGAGCGGCCGCCAGCTCTTCTTCCAACACCTGGATGCGCGCATCCACCTCGTCGCCGGCCGCGGCCTCGACGCCAGGGACTGCATCGGAAAGTTGGGTATCGTGGATCTGTTCGTCGGCCATCGGTCTCTCCTTTCAAAATCGACTGCGCGCCTAATTTTTCAGGCTTGTGCCGCCTATATGGGGTCGCATTCCTGAGGTTCAAGGCCAAAGGTGCATCCCATCTGGCAATACCAGACGACAAAAGTACCGCGCCAGGATTGTCAGACCCGGACAAACCACTGTATAAATAACCAGACTTAAATGCTGGGAGCGGCCGCCATGCTGGTGCACCTGTCCGTACACAACTACGCCATAGTCGAACACCTCGACCTCGAACTCGAGCGCGGCATGAGCGTGATCACCGGGGAAACCGGTGCCGGCAAATCCATCATGCTCGACGCCCTGGGCCTGGCCCTTGGCGATCGCGCCGACAGCGGCGTCGTGCGCCCCGGGGCGGACAAGGCCGATATCCTCGCCAGCTTCGACCTGAGCGATATTCCCGAGGCCCGCGCCTGGCTGGCCGAGCGCGACCTGGACAGCGAAGGGCCCTGCATCCTGCGCCGGGTGATCACCGCCGAAGGCCGCTCGCGTGCCTACATCAACGGCTCCACCTGCCCCCAGGGCGACCTCAAGGCCCTGGGCGAGCTGCTGATCGATATCCACAACCAGCACGAGCACCAGTCCCTGCTCAAGCCCGACACCCACCGCCGCCTGCTGGACGAATACGCCGGCAGCCAGGAACTGGCCCGTCAAGTGCAACTGGCCGCCCAGCGTTGGCGCCAGACCCGCCAGGAGCTGGAACGCCTGTCCAGCGCCGGCGATGAGCAACGCGCGCGCCATCAACTGCTCAGCTATCAACTCGAGGAGCTGGATAACCTGGCCCTGGGCGAACAGGAACTGGCCCAGCTGGAACAGGACCACAAGGCCCTGGCCAATGCCGAAAGCCTGCTCGCCGCCTGCCGCCTGGTACTGGAGCACTGCAGCGAACACGACGGCGGCAACGTATTGGCGTCGCTGACCGCCAGCCTGCAGCGCCTGGCGCCGTTCAACAGCCCCACGGGCGCACTGAGCGAAGCGGTCAACCTGCTGGCCAGCGCCCAGATCCAGGTCGAGGAAGCGGTGGGCGAGCTGAACCGCTTTCTCGACCATTTCGATGCCGACCCGGCCCGCCAGCAACAGCTGGAGGAGCGCCTGGACGCCATCTACACCCTGGCGCGCAAACACCGCATCCAACCCACCGAGCTGGGCGCGCTGCAGCAACGTCTGTTCGAGGAGCTGGAAAGCCTGAATGCCGACGACCAAGCCGCCGAGCAACTGGCTGAAGAGCTGGACGCCTACGAGCGTCACTACCAGGACAAGGCCGCTGAGCTGAGCCGCCTGCGCCACGACGCCGCGGGCCGGCTGGCCGAGGCCGTGGAAGGCGAAATCCAGCGTCTGGGCATGCCGGGCGGACGTTTTAATATCAAATTAACACTTCAGAGTAACGGCGAGCCGCACCCCAATGGACTGGAGCAGCTGGAGTTCCTGGTCAGCGCCAACCCCGGCCAACCGCTCAAGGCCCTGGCCAAGGTCGCTTCCGGTGGCGAACTGTCGCGCATCAGCCTGGCGATTCAGGTCATCACCGCGCAGACCTCGCGGGTGCCGACCCTGGTGTTCGACGAAGTGGACGTGGGCATCGGCGGACCCACCGCCGAGGTGGTCGGGCAATTGCTGCGGCGCCTGGGCGAGCGCGGCCAGGTCTTGACCGTCACCCACCTGCCCCAGGTGGCCGCCCAGGGCCATCAGCACCTGTTCGTGCACAAGGCCCGGGGCGACGATGCCACCCGCACCGCGGTGGCCAGCCTGGACGGTCCGCAACGGGTCGAAGAAATCGCCCGCATGCTCGGCGGCCTGGACCTGACCGAAGAATCCCTGGCCCATGCCCGTCAGATGGTCAGCGCCGCTCAGCTTTAAAATCCTCGGTGCCTGGCCCCAGGCAAGAAAAAGGCGACCCGAAGGTCGCCTTTTTTAGCTGCCGCTGGACGACAAATGGGACTCAGCTCAGCTTTTTCTTGCGCACATAGAGCACCAGGTTGTGATCGACCAGCTCGAAGCCGTGCTCCTGAACGATCTCTTTCTGACGCTTCTCGATTTCGGCATCGAAGAACTCGATCACCTCACCGGAGTCGACGCAGACCATATGGTCATGATGC
>JAZKHB010000012.1:100378-173778 GCA_040385585.1 Pseudomonadota bacterium
ATCGGCCAGTTCGAACACCGCATGACCGCCGTCGAAGTTGTGCCGCACCACCAGTCCGGCGGCCTCGAACTGAGTCAGCACGCGATAGACGGTGGCCAGGCCGACGTCTTCACCGGCCTCCATCAACGCCTTGTAGACGTCTTCTGCGCTCATATGACGCTGCTCGGCGGAGTCGAGCATCTGCAGGATCTTCACCCGCGGCAGGGTCACTTTCAGGCCAGCTTTGCGTAATTCGCTATTTTCAACCATGGTCGGCTTTCTTCTCTGCGGATGCTGCTTCGCAGCTTCCTGTAATGCGGGTATGATCGGAGGTCACTTTGCCAAGCCAAGATAGTGGAAGTCACCCACCGATGCAAAACTCCAAGCTATTGCTGACCAGCCTCACCTTCGCAGGACTGCTCGCACTCGCCGGTTGTTCCTTCCCCGGGGTTTACAAAATCGACATCCAACAGGGCAATGTCGTGACGCAGGACATGATAGACCAGTTGCGCCCCGGAATGACCCGCAGCCAGGTGCGCTTCATCATGGGCAACCCGCTGATCACCGACACTTTTCACGCCAACCGCTGGGATTACCTGTACAGCATTCAGCCCGGCGGCGTTAAGCGTCAGCAGGAGCGCGTGAGCCTGGTGTTCAATGCCAACGACCAGTTGGCGGGCTTGGCCGGCGATTTCATGCCCGGGGTCAGCCGCGACGAGGCCATCCTCGGCCAGGACGGCGGCAGCACGGTCACGCCCTCCCAGCCCAAGGCTGAGACACCGGCCAAACCGGGTTCGTTGCTGGACACCATTCAACGCGAAGTCGATAACGTCGAAAGCGTTCCGGTGCCCACGCCCGAGCCGCTGGAGACCTCGCCGCAGTAAAGCTGCGCGGCGGTATCCGAACAGCAAAAAGCCCGGGCATGCCCGGGCTTTTTTATGACCTGCACAGCGCTCTCAGCCGTTTCGTTTGGCCGCCGTCGCGGCGCGCTGCTTGCGGACCTCTTTGGGGTCGGCGATCAGCGGCCGGTAGAGTTCCACACGATCACCGTCCGCCAACACCCACGCCTCGGGATCGGCCACCCGCTTGCCGAAAATACCCAGCGGACAGTTCGTCAGGTCCAGGCCCGGAAAGTGCCGATCGAACCCGCAACCCAGTACCGCTTGGCGCAGAGTCGTACCTCGCGGCACGCTCAGGCGCAGCAGCATCTGCCGCTCCGCCAGGGCATAGGCCAGCTCGACGGTAATGCTAGCCATGCAGTTGCTTGGCACGCTGGCAGAAGGCATCCACCAGGGTATTGGCCGCCTGGTTGAACAGCGGCCCTAGGGTCGCGCGCACCAGTGGCCCGGCATATTCGAAGGTGAGGTCCAGGCTGATCTTGCACGCCTTGTCGCCCAGTGCCTTGAAAGTCCAGACCCCATGCAGCTGGGTAAAGGGCCCCTCCTCCAGGTTCATCTCGATCGACTGCCCCACCACCAGCTGGTTGCGGGTCACAAAGCGCTGACTCAGACCGGCCTTGGCCACGGCCAGGCTGGCAAGCATATGCGTCTCGCTGACCTCCAGCACCTCGGTGGCCGAGCACCAGGGCAGGAACTGTGGGTAGCGCGCCACGTCGTTTACCAGGTCGTACAACAGCCGGGCCGGATAAGGCAGCAGGGCGGAACGTTGGATATGGGTGCTCATGGGCCTGCGCCTGTGGGGAAAGGATGAAAGGCACTCATTTACTCAGCTCGGCCACGAACACGCTCAGCACGCCGATCGGCGCCACCGGGATAAATGCCCAGCGGCTTGCCCAGGCACCGTGCATCGAAACCTTGTCACTTGCCATACATACGTCCGCCATGGGCAAATAGGTGCCATTGTCCGAGATTCGCCGCCCCCCCTCAACCCCGCGTCCCGAAGCGGACACACCGCCATCGACTGATCCCTTCCACGCCTCGGCGCAAACGGCCCATGCGGTGCCCACCGAACAGGTCGGGCGCGGCAGCCGAGAAAATGCTTGGCGCCCCCGACAAAAATAGTAGGAGAAGCGCATTACTCGCTCCGCACGCCCTTCGGGCCGTCTTTCAGACGTTCTCACTTCGTTCGTCCGAGCCTGTTTTAACGCTCCCCTCTTTCCTTAAAAGGGGCAACGCAGGTAGTTTTTCAACAACCGGTTAAATTGTCGCCAGCCGGCCGGTGACTCCCTATAATGCCGGCCCTATGGCCAAACAGAAGAAACACCCTCAGGGCACCATTGCCCAAAACAAGAAAGCCCGGCACGACTACTTCATCGAGCACAAATTCGAAGCGGGTATGGTCCTGGCAGGCTGGGAAGTCAAAAGCCTGCGCGCCGGCAAGGCGCAGCTGGTGGACAGCTACGTGCTGCTCAAGAACGACGAAGCCTGGCTGATCGGCTGCCACATCGCGCCGCTGACCGCCACCAGCACCCATGTCATCGCCGACCCGGTGCGCACGCGCAAGCTGCTGCTGAACAAGCGTGAGCTGGAAAAGCTTGCTTCCTCGGTGCAGCAGAAGGGGTTTGCCTGCGTGGCCCTGTCGATCTACTGGAAAGCGCACCTGATCAAGTGCGAGATCGGCCTGGGCAAGGGCAAGAAGGAATACGACAAGCGCCACACCGAGCGCGAACGCGACTCCGATCGCGAGCTGCAACGTGCCGTGCGCAGCAAGGGCAAGGACGAGTAAGCCGCCTTAAGGCCTGTGGACACTACCCGCACGGCCGCGCCGAAATCGGTTTTGAAACCAGACCCGGCATGAGACGCGACTTCGGGTGGTTCACAACGAGTAGCGAGTAATCGTCTATCGCATCAAAACAGATCCGGCCCTGCGGGTTGCGCGAATAAAGGCCCCATTCTGCGTTGCGCAACGTGGCAAGGGAATGACCATTGTCCGCGTTCCGCGCCTTGCCTGCGCCCCTTCTTCGCGGCAACGCGACTCGCGATGCTAATGCCAACAGGCCATAGGGGACAGGCCAACCGCCCCTTCGCGGCCATGAGCCGCTCCTGGAAATGCCTGTTGATTCGCTTTTCGTAGCCTGGATAAGCCTTGGCGCAATCCGGGGCAGCGGCGTACTGCCTGAACCGGGAATCGCCAGCCAGCTGGCGCCTACGGAGCATGCAGGTTTCGCCTAGGCGCTTTCCTAGGGTTGCGGCGGCAGGTCGTTTTCGCCCGGATGCAAGCCCGCATTGAACGCCTCTGCATACCCGCCTTCGCGGGCATGACGAACCCTACGCCAGCCCTATAGCCCCTGGCGCCGCTCGGCCCGAGCGGTGCGCTGGGCTTCCTGCTGCACCTCGGCCAGCACCGCCTGCACGTAGTGGATATGCCGGTGCGAGATGTCCCGCGCCTCCTCGGGCCGCCCGTCGATAATCGCCTGGTACAGCTCGCCGTGCTGACGCATCAGCATGTCGCGGGTTTCGCTGCGCTGGGCGTACATGCCACCGATGTTGGTCACCACATTGCGCTTGAGCAGGTCGAACAGGCCGCGAATGGTGTGCAGCAGCACGGCATTGTGGCTGGCCTCGGCAATCGCCAAGTGAAAGCGCGCATCGGCCGCTCCCTCTTCGGCGCGGCCGACCTCGCCCTCGCGCGCGTAGCAGGCCTGCAGTGCCTCGAAGGCCTCGCGCAGGCGCTGGCGATCCGGCTCTGTGGCGCGCTGGGCCGCATAGAAGGCGCACGAGCCTTCCAGGGTATGGCGGAACTCCAGCAGGTCGCGCTGGGCCTCGGGATTGCTTTCCAGCAGCTGCAGCAAGGGGTCGCTGAAGGTCGACCCCAGGGACTCGGCGATGTAGTTGCCGCCGCCCTGACGGCTGATCAACAGCCCCTTGGCCGCCAGCTTTTGAATCGCCTCGCGCAGCGACGGGCGCGAGACGCCAAACTGCTCGGCCAGCACCCGCTCGGCGGGCAGGCGTTCGCCGGCCTTGAGCGTGCCCTCGAGAATCATGCCCTCCAGCTTGGCAACGATGTCATCCGATAAACGGCGTGCCTGTACCTGACCGAATCCCATATGCCTCTCCACCTGCGCCCGGCCCCTTGCCGGACGCTCAATGCCGCACCCGCACGCCAGCCTAACCAGCCGCCGATACGCCGGCAATGCCGACGAGCGAAACGGGCCTTCGACCAAAGTTGTAGGACAGTAAATTGACAGCACCCACTCGGACTCTTAACCTGATGCGGCCAAATTGTAAATTGGTATTACCAATCTTACATGAGAGTAAGAAACAACAATTCCAAGAAACTGCCGAGGTTCCCCTATGCTGGTCATGCCCGCTCCGCTCGCCACACCGCAGCATTTGTCCCCTCCACCGCGCTCAACGCGCCGCTGAACGGAGACGCCACCATGTCAGCCGGTCTCCTCGCCCTGTTCGCCTTTTCCCCGATTCTGCTCGCCGGCATCCTGCTGGTGGGCCTGAGCTGGCCCGCGCGACGCGCCATGCCCCTGGTCTATCTGTTGACCGCGGCCATTGGCCTGTACGTATGGGACATGAGCTTCAACCGCATCCTCGCCTCCACCGTGCAAGGCCTGGTGATCACCGCCGGCGTTCTGTGGATCATCTTTGGCGCCATCCTGCTGCTCAATACCCTCAAGCACTCCGGCGGCATCACCGCGATACGCGCAGGCTTCGCCACCATCAGCCCGGACCGTCGGATTCAGGCGATCATCATCGCCTGGATGTTCGGCTGCTTTATCGAGGGCGCCTCGGGCTTCGGCACACCGGCCGCTATCGCCGCCCCCTTGCTGGTCGCCATCGGTTTCCCGGCCATGGCTGCGGTGATGCTCGGCATGCTGGTACAGAGCACGCCAGTGTCCTTCGGCGCGGTCGGCACCCCGATCATCATCGGCATCAACAGCGGCCTGGACTCGGCGACCATAGGGGCGCGCCTGGTGGAACAGGGTTCGAGCTGGTCCAGCTTCCTGCAACTGATCACCAGTGAAGTGGCGATCATCCACGCCTGCATCGGCACCGTGATGCCGCTGATCATGGTGCTGATGCTGACGCGCTTCTTCGGCAAGGAAAAAAGCTGGAAAGCCGGCTTCGAAGTCCTGCCGTTCGCCCTGTTCGCCGGCCTCGCCTTCACCCTGCCCTATGCCGCCACCGGCGTGTTCCTCGGCCCCGAGTTCCCCTCGCTGCTGGGTGGCCTGATCGGTCTGGCGATAGTTACCAGCGCCGCGCGCCTGGGCTTCCTGATGCCAAAAACCACCTGGGACTTCGCCCCAGCCAAAGACTGGCCGAGCGAGTGGGTAGGCAGCGTGGAAATGAAGTTGGACAGCCTCACCGTCAAGCCCATGAGCGCGCTGCGCGCCTGGCTACCCTATGTACTGGTCGGTGCCCTGCTGATGATCAGCCGCGTGTTCCCCGAGGTGGGCGCCGCGCTCAAGTCGGTCATCCTGCTGTTCCCGGACATTCTCGGGGAAACCGGCATCAAGGCCGACTTCATGCCACTCTATCTGCCGGGCGGAATCCTGGTGGCCGTGGTCATCGCCACCTTCTTCCTGCACGGTATGAAAGTACGCGAACTGAGCGCCGCGGTGAAGGAATCCAGCCGCGTGCTGCTGGGCGCCGGTTTCGTCCTGCTGTTTACCGTGCCCATGGTGCGCATCCTTATCAACTCGGGGGTGAACGCGGCCGACCTGGCGAGCATGCCCATCACCATGGCCCGTTACGTGGCCGACAGCGTGGGCGGCATCTACCCGTTGCTGGCCCCGAGCGTAGGCGCCCTGGGCGCCTTTATCGCCGGCTCCAACACGGTCAGCAACATGATGCTCAGCCAGTTCCAGTTCGGTGTGGCCGAAAACCTCGGCATTTCCGCCGCGCTGATAGTCGCGGTCCAGGCCATAGGCGCAGCCGCCGGCAACATGGTGGCTATCCACAACGTGGTGGCCGCCTCGGCCACGGTCGGACTGCTGGGCCGCGAAGGCGCCACCCTGCGCAAGACCATCTGGCCGACCTTCTACTATGTACTGTTCACCGGCTTAGCCGCCCTGTTCGCCCTGCATGTGCTGGGTGTCAGCGATCCGCTGCTAGCGCGCTGAGTCCCAAGCGCCTGCCTCGCCCATGACGGGGCAGGCGCCATTCGGCCAGCAGCCGGCTTCACGGAGCCAAACCATTTTCCGTATTTTCCGGACACCGGGTGAATCCATGATCATTTCCGCCTCCACCGACTACCGCGCCGCCGCTCAACGCAAGCTGCCGCCGTTCCTCTTCCACTACATCGACGGCGGCTCCTATGCCGAACACACGCTCAGGCGCAACGTCGAGGACCTGGCCGGGATCGCCCTGCGACAGCGCGTGCTGCGCAATATGTCCGAGCTGAGCCTGAAGACCCGCCTGTTCGACGAAACCCTGTCGATGCCGGTGGCGCTGGCGCCCGTGGGCTTGACCGGCATGTACGCGCGGCGCGGCGAGGTCCAGGCGGCGAGGGCGGCGGCGGCCAAAGGCATCCCCTTCACCCTGTCCACGGTGTCTGTGTGCCCGATCGAGGAAGTGGCGCCGGCCATCGACCGGCCTATGTGGTTCCAGCTCTACGTACTCAAGGACCGCGGCTTTATGAAAAACGCCCTGGAGCGCGCCAAGGCCGCCGGCGTCACCACCCTGGTCTTCACTGTGGACATGCCGGTGCCGGGCGCCCGCTACCGCGACGCCCACTCCGGCATGAGCGGGGCGAACGCGGCCATGCGGCGCATGCTGCAGGCGGCGACCCACCCGGCCTGGGCCTGGGACGTCGGCCTGTTCGGCCGCCCCCATGACCTGGGCAATATCTCCACCTACCGCGGCAACCCCACGGGCCTGGCGGACTATATCGGCTGGCTGGGCGAGAACTTCGACCCCTCGATCTCCTGGAAGGACCTGGAATGGATTCGCGACTTCTGGCAGGGGCCCATGGTGATCAAGGGCATACTGGACCCGGAAGATGCGAAAGATGCGGTGCGCTTCGGCGCCGACGGCATCGTGGTCTCCAATCATGGCGGGCGTCAGCTCGATGGTGTGCTGTCCAGCGCCCGGGCGCTGCCGGCCATTGCCGACGCGGTCAAGGGCGAGCTGGCGATACTCGCCGACTCGGGCATCCGCACCGGCCTGGATGTGGTCCGCATGCTGGCCCTGGGCGCCGACACCGTGATGCTCGGCCGCGCCTTTATCTACGCCCTGGCCGCGGCCGGTGGGGCTGGGGTAAGCAACCTGCTGGAGCTGATCGAGAAAGAGATGCGCGTGGCCATGGTGTTGACCGGGGCCAGGTGCATCAAGGACATCAGCGCCGATTCGCTGGTACGCGAGCTGGGCCGCTGAGGCGCATGGAATCCTCGCCCTTCCCCCTTTGATGACCGGAGCCCCCATGAGCCTGCCCGCCGCCTTTCTCGCCGAGGTGCACCGCCTGATTCCCGGCGAGCGCCGCTTCGACGACCCGCTCTCGACCCTGGCCTTCGGCACCGACGCCAGCTTCTACCGGCTGATTCCCCAGCTGGTGATTCGCGTCGAAAACGAGGACGAGGTGGTCGCGCTGCTCCAGCTGGCCGGCGCGTATCAGGTCCCGGTCACCTTCCGTGCCGCCGGCACCAGCCTGTCCGGCCAGGCGCTTTCCGACTCGGTGCTGATCGTGCTGGGCGAGCACTGGAACGGCCGCGAGGTGCGCGACCAGGGCCGACAGATCCGCCTTCAACCGGGGGTAATCGGCGCCGCGGCCAATGCGGCGCTGGCGCCCTTCCGGCGCAAGATCGGTCCGGACCCGGCCTCGATCAACGCCTGCAAGATCGGTGGTATCGTCGCCAACAACGCCAGCGGCATGTGCTGCGGCACGGCCCACAACAGCTACCACACCCTGGCCGGCATCCGCCTGGTGCTGGCCGACGGCAGCGTGTTGGACAGCGAGGACCCGCACAGCGTGACGGCCTTCGAAACCCGCCACGCCGAACTGCTCGAGCAACTGGCCGAACTGGGCCGCCAGACCCGGGCCAACAGCACCCTGGCCGACAGGATCCGTCACAAATACCGGCTGAAGAACACCACCGGATTGTCCTTGAATGCGTTGATCGACTTCGACCAGCCCCTGGACATCCTCAGCCACCTGATGGTCGGCTCCGAAGGCACTCTGGGTTTTATCAGCGCGGTGACCTACGACACCGTGCCCGACCACCCGCACAAGGCCAGCGCCCTGCTGGTGTTTCCCGATGTGGAAAGCTGCTGCCGCGCAGTGACCCTGCTCAAGCCGCAGCCGGTATCGGCGGTGGAACTGCTGGACAGACGCAGCCTGCGCTCGGTGGAGAACATGGCCGGCATGCCGGACTGGGTCAAGGACCTGTCGGCCACCGCCTGCGCCCTGCTGATCGAGTCCCGCGCCGCCAGCCGGTCGCTACTGCACCAGCAACTGGGCTGGATCATGGCGTCCATCGCCGACTTCCCCCTGGAGAAGCGGGTGGACTTCAGCGAAGACCCGACCGTCTACAACCAGCTGTGGAAGATCCGCAAGGAGACCTTCCCGGCCGTCGGCGCGATGCGCCAGACCGGTACCACGGTGATCATCGAGGACGTGACCTTTCCCATCGAGCAGCTGGCCGAAGGGGTCAATCGCCTGCTCGCCCTGTTCGACCGCCATGGCTACTTCGAGGCGATCATTTTCGGCCACGCCCTGGAAGGCAACCTGCATTTCGTCTTTACCCAGGGCTTCGACGATCCGCGGCAGGTGGCCCGCTACGAGGCCTTCATGCAGGACGTGGCGCAACTGGTGGCGGTGGAGTTCGGCGGTTCGCTCAAGGCCGAGCATGGCACCGGGCGCAATATGGCGCCCTTCGTCGAGCTGGAATGGGGCGGCGAGGCCTACCGGCTGATGTGGCAACTCAAGCGCCTGCTCGACCCCCAGGGCATCCTCAATCCGGATGTGGTGCTGTCCAGCGATCCGCAGATCCACCTGAAAAATCTCAAGCCTCTGCCGGCCGCCGACGCGATCGTCGACACCTGCATCGAGTGCGGCTTCTGCGAGCCGGTCTGCCCGTCCCAGGGGCTGACCCTGAGCCCGCGCCAACGCATCGTCGTCTGGCGCGACATCCAGGCGAAAAAACGCGCCGGTATCGACACCGCAGCCCTGGAACGCGACTACCGCTACCAGGGCCTCGACACCTGCGCGGCCACTGGTCTGTGCGCGCAGCGCTGCCCGGTGGGCATCAATACCGGCGAGCTGGTGCGCAAGCTGCGTGCCCGGGACGCGAACCAGACGCGCATGGCCGACTGGCTGGCGAATCACTTTCGCAGCGCGATAAGCGGCATACGGGTCCTGCTGCACGTGGCCAACGGCGCGCGCATGACCCTGGGCGCGCCGCTGCTGGGCCGCACCTCGGCGGCGCTGAGCAAGGCCAGTCGCGGGCGCCTGCCGCAATGGACATCCGCCATGCCGCAGCCACTGGATCGCCTGCGGTTGCCGGTCGCCCATGACGATACGCGCCCGCGGGTGGTGTACCTGGCCGCGTGTGTCTCCCGCGCCATGGGGCCGGCGGCCCGCGATGCCGAACAGATGCCGCTGCTGGACAAGACCCGCGCCCTGCTGGAAAAAGCCGGTTTTCAGGTGGTGTTTCCCGCCGGGCTGGACAGCCTGTGCTGCGGCCAGCCGTTCGCCTCCAAGGGTTACGCCGAACAGGCCGAACGCAAGAAGCAGGAACTGATAGCGGCCCTGCTCGAGGCCAGCCGCGGCGGCCTGGACCCCGTCTACTGCGACACCAGCCCCTGCACCTTGCGCCTGCTGCAGGATGACCTGGACCCGCGCCTGGACCTGCACGATCCGGTGCGCTTTATCCGTGAACAGCTGCTGCAACGCCTGCACTTCACCCCCCAGCAAGCGCCGGTCGCCGTGCATGTCACCTGCAGCACCCAGCACCTGGGCGAGGCCCAGGGGCTGATCGAGATCGTCAGCCGCTGCACCACGACAGTGGTGATTCCCGAAGGCATCCATTGCTGCGGCTTTGCCGGCGACAAGGGCTTTACCACGCCCGAGCTGAACGCCCATGCCCTGCGCGACCTGAAGAAGGCCGTGCAGTACTGCGCGGAAGGCATCAGCACCAGCCGCACCTGCGAAATCGGCTTGAGCCAGCACGGCGGCATCGATTACCACGGCCTGGTCTACCTGGTGGACCGCGTCACACGCGCTCAGGCGATGCAACCCGCGCCTGCAAACGCAGCGCAGCCATAAAAACTGAACCCTTGTTTACGACGATCGGTCCATCCTTTAACCCCGATAAACGGGCGGAGTTGAATCGCGATTGCCTTGCCCAGCCCGCTGTCCTGAAGCGCACCGGTACCGGCATCGCGAGTCATACATAATCAGAGGATATTTCCATGAAGCGTATTGCGCTGTTTTTCACGGCCGCCCTGCTGGCCGCCCCGACCTTCGCCGCCGAAGACCTGTGCACGGTCAACCTACAGAAGCTCGATGACCGCAAGGCCGCCATGACCACCCTGGGTTCGCCCTTGAAAGAGCAGGTCGAAGAGCACCAGATGGAAGCCGAGAAGGCCCGTGATGCAGGCGATCTGGAAAACTGCGGTGCCCATGCGGCCAAGGCCCTGCAACTGATCGAAGCACCCGGTGAAGACGGCAATACCAACTAAGCCACGTTTTTTGAAAGGCTTGCAGGTCCCGGGCAACGGATGCGCTGTCCGGGGCTTTTTTATTTCCATCCCGGCGTTTCTGTCCTTAACTCAAGCATTCACAACCTCAGGAGACTCGTCATGCGCCGCTTAGTGCTTCTTGCGTCCGCCCTCGTGTTCAGCGCCCCGCTCTGGGCCATGCACTGCCCCGCGGATATGGCCAAGATCGATCAACGACTCGACAGCAACCCACCCAAGGACGCCGCGGTCCTCAGCCAGGTCAAAACCTTGCGCGCCCAGGGCGAGGAACTGCACAAGGCCGGCGAGCACAGTCAGTCGGTCGAGGCGCTGGGGCAGGCCCTGAAGCTGCTCGACGCCAGCGAATAATACTCAGCGGGTTTGCAGGGGGCGCCAAGCACGCCGCGTCCCCCGGCGCCACGGACCGATCACGAAACAACCGGGCGCCGACAGTGCCTGCTGATACCTAACACGCCAGCGCACCGCCCCTCATTTCCCCAGTAGAGACAGCATCAGCCTGCGCACCTGGTGCAGGTCGACCGGCTTGGCCAAGCAGGCTTCGGCGCCGAGTGCACGTGCCCGCACGAATAGACTTTCGTCTGTCGAGGCGCTCATCACCAGCACCGACAGACCCCGCAAACCGGGGCTGCCGCGTAGGGCATCGAGCATTTCCAGGCCGTCGCCTTGGGCGGTGTCCAAGTCCAGCAGCAGCAAAGCCGGTACCCATTGCTCGAGCAGTGCCAGGGCCGCCGCGACCGATTCAACACCGCGCACTTCGGCATGCCCGTGCAACCCCTCTTGCAGGGATTGCAGGCACAGCGCGGACGACTCCACACACAACACACCCGCCAGGGGTAAGGCAGCGGATACCTGGGGTGCAACAGGCGCGGCGGGAGCCGCCGCCCCTGGCAGGTCTATCCAGAAGCAGCTGCCGGCGCCCGGCATGCTGCGTAAACCGATCTCGCCTTGCATCAGGCTGGCCAGCTCACGGCACAGCACCAGCCCGATGCCCGTTCCGGGAATACCCGACGTCTCCCGCCCCAGGCGCTGGAAGGGCTGGAACAACTGGTTCTGCTGCACCTCGGTCAGTCCGGCTCCGCTGTCCTCGACCCACAGCCGCACGCAATCGGAACGCACTTCGTAGCCCAGGTTGATCAGCCCCTGCGGGCTGTTGTACTTGATCGCATTGGACAGGAAGTTCAACAGTACCTGGCGCACCCGGCGCGCATCGGCCAGCACGTACAGGGGCGGTTCGGGAGTCGCCATCGCTTGCAACTGCTGGCGATGCTGCTGCAGCTCCGGCTGAATAAGTTCGGCACAGCTGGCCAGCAACTCGCCGACCGCAACCGGCTGCAGCTGCAGGCGACTGCTGCTCTCGTTGCTGGACAACTCGAGAATATCGTTGACCAGCGAGGTCAGGTGCCGGCTGGCCTTGACGATTTCGTGGGCATAGCCGAGTTCGACCTGGACCCCGTCCTTACCCTGGGCTTCCAGTTCGATCAACTGGGCAAAACCGTCGATGGCGTGCAGCGGCGTGCGCAGCTCGTGGCTCATGCTGGAGAGGAAACGGCTCTTGGCCTGGTTCGCCGCCTGGGCCTCCAGACTGGCACGACGCAAGGCCTCCTGGACTTGCTTGAGGCGGGTGATCGAAACATGGGTTCCCGCCACGCGTAGCGCCTGGCCGTCCGTACCGCGCTCCAGTACCCGGCCTCGGCTGAGCAGCCAGGCGTACTCGCCCTGCGCATCGGCATAGCGGTATTCGGCATCGAAATGGTCGTCGCCCTTGTCGGCGAAATTCAGGCGCAGATGGCGCACCCGCTCCAGATCGTCCGGGTGCACCCGCTGGTTGAATTCAGAAAAAGTCATCACCTCGGAGCGCAGGCCGAAGCGCTGGACGAAACGGGCACTGACCCGGATCAACTGCCCGGCCTCCACCTCCCAGAGATTTTCGGTGGTGCTTTCCAGTACCAGCTCCAGCAGCCGCTGCGCCTCCAGCCGCTCACGCTCGCTGGCCTGCAACTGGGCGCCGGTCTGCTGTACGGCCAAGGCCATGCCGGACAACTCTTCGATACGGGTGTCCGGCGCCACAGGCCGATAGTCACCCTGACCCAGGCGACGCATCATCGCCACGATGCCGGTGATAGGCTGGATCAAGGTATCGCTCAGACGGCGCGAACGCGCCCACATCCAGGCGAAAAACAGCAGGTAGAAGCCCACCAATCCGGCGATCAGCAGGTAACCGATTTGCTGGTAGCGCTCGGCAATTCGATGGGTCTCGTCAAAGAGATTGGCCTCGTCCACCACCAGCAGCAGACGCCACCCGGTCTGTGGAATCTCGCTCCAGGCCACCAGTTGCTTGCGCCCGCCGAGCAGCACTTCCTGCACCTGGGACTGCCCCTGGGCCATGGCCTGCAGCAACGGCTGCATGTCGGCGCGCTTGGTCAGGCTGAAGTCCGCGGGCTTGAGCACTTCGCGGCGCACCGCTTCGGCATAGGAATATTGCGTCAGCTCACGCAGCCCGAAATCACGCTCGCCAGCCTCGGGCAGGGCCATGATGCTGTGGTCGCGGCTGACCAGCATGGCATAGCCCTGCCAGGGTACCTGCAGCTCGCCGATCTCGCCCAGCATCTGCCCCACCGTCACATCCAGGCCGACCACGCCCTCGAGGAAATCACCGCGATAGACCGGCGCAATGGCCGACATCATCCAGCCCAGCCCGGCCGGGTCCAGGTAGACATCGGTCCAGACCACGTTGCGTTCGGGATTGTGCTGCCCATCGGCCAGGTAATAAAAATTGAACGCCGGTATCACCATGTCATGGGGATATTGTTCGGGCGTCATAAAGAACGGGTAGATACGGTTGTAGCTGTCCCAGGTATTGAAATAGATCGCCGCCACCAGCGGATTGGCCGCGCGGACCGCGCGCATCAAGGGATCGATCTGGGACAGGCGCAAGGCCTTTTCATGGTCCTGTTGCGCCACCGGCGTGCTGTTGGCATAGAAGGACGCCGCGCGGCCCTCGTCGCTGCGGCTGTAAAACACGCCGTTGTCGCTCAGCACATGGCGTTGGCGTTCCAGCGCGTCAGGCTCGAAGGCTTGGTTGTTTAGCGCCTGGGTCACACCATCGCGAAAGATCTTTACCTGGGCTTCCACCGAGTGCAGGCGACTGTCGATCACTTGCCCTTCGCGCTGCACCGCCGCCGACAAATCGCGCAGGGCGCTCGCCTGTAGGTGATCGACCTGAGCATCGCGGATCGCCGTATTGGTCAGCAGGTACACCGCGATCAGGCCGGACTCGACCAGAATCAGCGGCAACAACGAGCTCTGCATAAAGGCGCGCCAGATCCACTGACGCAAGGGGTAAGGCGACCGCGACATGACGTAGTCTCTACACTGCAAGGCTGACGGGTACAGGGATCATATCGCGTACCGCTGCGTCTGACTTCAGTCATCGCGTCTTATCCAGAGTCGACGCTCGGGAACCTTTGCCGTACACTCGCCGTCTCAACCGCTGCAAGGCAGTTGTTCGGGGCCGATTAGGATTCGACGCCGGTTACAAAACTCGAGGGGCATGCCGAGTTGGTAACAGAACTCGTAAATAAACTGTTGCAAAAATCCATAATTGCCAATGATGACAATTACGGTGCTCAACTAGCTGCGTAAGCAGCCTAGTCGCACTTCTGGTAGCTTCGGCTCCAGCAATCATTAGGGGATGTCTGTAAACCCGAAATGATTGTCAGATAGAACAGAATCGTCGCCTAGTACGTTGTGGACGAAGCGATTAAAACTTACACAACTCGCCCAAAGCACCCTGCCCGTCGGGCGGCCAAGGGTTAACTCAGTAGACACGGCTAAGCATGTAGAACCGACAGCGGCGAACTGGCGGACGGGGGTTCAAATCCCCCCGGCTCCACCATTTTGATATCAAAGGACGTCCAGAGACGTCCTTTTTTATGCCCGCAATTTAGAAAAATCAATGACTTAGGTTCCACTGGCTTCCACTGAGGTCCAGGGAGTGCCAGTGCTTTTGGTATTCCCAATGGTATTCCCAGCTTCCCGGTGCTAGCTTTGGGAATACCAAAACGCGCCAGGGAGGCCGCGCCATGAGCACAGGAAGCGCTCGGCTGACGGATCGTCAGCTCAAGGCTGTCAAACCCACAGACAAGGACTACGTCCTCACCGATGGTGACGGCCTGCAGCTCCGCGTCAGGGTCAACCGCTCGCTGCAGTGGAACTTCAACTACCGGCATCCGGTGAGCAAAAACCGCATCAATATGGCACTCGGTACTTACCCCGAGTTGTCGCTGGCCCTGGCCCGAAAGAAGGCGGTGGAAGCCCGGGAACTGCTCGCCCAGGGCATCGACCCCAAGGAACACCGCCAGGCGCTGATTCACGCCAAACGAGTCGAGACCGAACACACGCTGGAGAACGTGGCCAGCGCCTGGTTCGAGCTGAAAAAGGATTCGGTCACCCCCGACTACGCCGAAGACATCTGGCGCTCGCTCGCCCTGCATGTCTTTCCCAGCCTGGGGCCCTTGCCACTCGCGCAGATCAGCGCGCCCATGGTGATCAAGATCCTGCGCCCCATCGAGACCAAGGGCAGCCTGGAGACGGTCAAGCGCGTCAGCCAGCGGCTCAACGAGATCATGGCCTACGGCGTCAATGCCGGGCTGATCTTCGCCAACCCGCTCAGCGGCATCCGCGCCGTGTTCAAGCGCCCGAAAAAACAGAATATGGCGGCGCTAACGCCCGAAGAGCTGCCCGAACTGATGCTGGCGATCGCCAATGCCAGCATCAAGCGCACCACCCGCGGCCTGATCGAATGGCAGCTGCACACCATGACCCGTCCCGCGGAAGCCGCCACCACCCGCTGGGCCGATATCGACCTCGAGAAAAAGCTCTGGATCATCCCGGCCGAACGCATGAAAAAACGCCGGGCCCACGTCATACCCCTGAGCGAGCAAGCCCTGGCCCTGCTGGAGACCCTTCGGCAGTACAGCGGCCACCGCGACTATGTGTTCCCCGCGGACCGCGACCCGCACACCCATTGCAACAGCCAGACGGCCAATATGGCCCTCAAGCGCATGGGCTTCGAAGGCCGCCTGGTCAGCCACGGCCTGCGCGCCATGGCCAGCACCATCCTCAACGAACACGGCTGGGACCCGGAGCTGATCGAAGTGGCCCTGGCCCACGTCGACAAGGACGAGGTACGCAGCGCCTACAACCGCGCGGACTATATCGAGCGCCGCCGCCCGATGATGGCCTGGTGGAGCACCTATATCCAGAAAGCCGCCACCGGCAGCCTGCTGGTCAGCGCGATCAACGAAAACCGCGATGACAACGTCGTGCCGATACGTTGAGTTCGAGGAAGCAGCGGGGGTTAATTGCTTAATTGCTTAATTGCTGCGTGATAGCACCATGCCCGTGGAGTCTTGCCCTGCCTATGCTTTAGGCTCCGGCCAGAAATCTGAGGCTGATCGGAGTGCTGTGGGGTGACAGAAAAAGCAGAACGATGCCGGCAGCATTACCAGTCGGTATATGAAAGGAAACAGCCAGAACTCAACGAGGGCCGTGCTCTTGATGAATGCCTGCATCACTTCCTGGATCAACGACCCGCAGGTAAGAACCTCTCTGCAATTGATCGCGCGCAAGGCCTGGCTTCGGCATCGTTTTGGCTTGATGGGGATGCGGTCTCCCGCTCCGAGCTGGCCAGCCTGGCTTTAAGTCGAGTGCTGCACTTCGACACTGCCATCAGTGTCGATCTGCTGCTGCACCTCGCGAGTCATAACCCAGATGTCCTCAGATGGGCAATTCGCTACTCGAAGCTGTTTGAGCGTATCGACTCGCCGCTCTGGCTCGCGCTTCGCGTGGGGCTCGCAGGTGAGGATTGGCAAATATTCTTCGGCGTCTGTGACCGCTTACTTGATCAGCTCGAGCCTTTTGATGCGCTGATTACTAACGCCGAAAAACAGCTGAAGCATTTGTCGCTGCTGGAGCTGTTTTCCTACCTAAGTGTGCTGGCCTTTCAGGCGCTTTCCGAAGATGGCTCCGATGAGCCTTCAGGCCAGCAGTGGAAGGTCTACAACCGCATTATCTTGAGAAAGCTCCAAGCGTGCCCAGACGAGGATTTTCGCCTGAGCGAGTCACGGTTGGGGCAATCGCTGAAACGGCACCTGTCCCCGATTCTCTTCCCCGATTCAGCCACCTCTGACTCGGCTAAATGTCGTGAAAACCTCGAAGGGTTGGCTGTCCTGATTGCGGCAACCCAAGAGCGGATCGACTACGAGGGATCGATCGACTGGTTCTGCTTCGATCCTGAATGTCGTTACCAGCTAACGCCGGGCGAGTCGGTTATCTATAACCAATCGGAGGCGGGAACAGAGCGCTGGCAGCGCACAGGGCGCAAGCATGATCTGCTTTGGCACTATTGGATGAATCGTGCCGTGCGGGCATTCGTCGACTCCGGCATGGCTGAACAAATTATCGGTTCGCCTGAGAACCATAAGCTTAACCAGCTGGCCTACATCAAGGCGGTTCGCAGCAACCTGCAGTTGCAGCAAATTTACGGCTTGGGTGATCGAATCTTGCTCAACGATGGTTCCCAGGTTCAGCTTCACCACGTGTTGCTGGCGAGCGAGTTGACCTCGGCTTTCTTTCAGAAAGAGTTCATCCAGCCATTCCAGCGTCACCTGCGCGAGTCGGGTGCGCTTACCCTGGCGCTGGGTCGTTTGGCCATGAATGGCATACTTTCTGGAGAAAACAGATTCCCCATGACCTGGTCCGAAGAGGAAGAAAAGATCCGCAAAATCAAAGGGTGGACGGTCTGTGAGGAACACCCCAAAGGCAGCGTCGACTCGGCCAAGTCAATTCTGAAGTTCTGGACCAGTGACCTCAAGGCGCTATCTCAGCAATTGAAACTGCAGCCTGGAACGCCTGCGCCGCGGCTGTACGAGCAGCCCTTCTACAAAATCGGGCGCTACAGCTTTCAGTTTCCTTGGGTGGGCGCGCAGCAGAACAACCTGACGGCGGCAATCAATAATCTTCGACGAGTAAACGCTCGCCGGACCGATATGCAGGCTGAAACCCAGCGAGTAGAACTCGCGTTGGCCGAGAGCCTTAGGCAGCGTGGATTTGCCGTAGAGGTGGGCTATCGGCCACATGCGACAGCAGAGGACGATGCCGGCGAGGTGGATTTGATCTGCCACCAAGATGGCGTATTGCTGCTTTTGGAGGTCAAGTCGGGGTATATACGCTCGACCACCCATGAGGTCTGGCTCCATCGGACAAACACGTTGCGCAAGGCTGCCTGGCAGTTACGGCGCAAGCAGGTTGCGGTGCTCAGTGCGCTGATGGCTGATCAAGAGCTGCGCGCTAGGTTGGGCTATCACGGTCAGCATCCTGAAGCGGATCTGCGTGCCTGGATCGTCGACACCTCCATTGAGCTTGACGGGCAGTCAGTCGAAGGATTCAGGGTGGTATCCCGTGAAGCGCTGGAGGTCATTCTGCGTGATGAGAAGCATCTTCTCCGGCAGCTAGACCAGGTTGACGAGGATGATCAGGACTCATTTTTCCTGGATGGGTTTTCTGCCGACCGTTTCGTAGAAGTTGTCGAGTCCGCGGAGCTTTGGCGAGGCATCTGTTAGCGGATCAATGACGTCAGCACTAGCTTTGCCGGCAAAGCGACCTTGACCGCGAACCATCGCGCTCTACCCTGCATCTCGTGACCGCTTTTGACCGAAGCGAACATTTTAGAGCAGGAAAAATAATTCTTTCCCCTTTGGCCGCTTTGGCCGCTCAACGAACACGGCTGGGACCCGGAGCTGATCGAAGTGGCCCTGGCCCACGTCGACAAGGACGAGGTACGCAGCGCCTACAACCGCGCGGACTATATCGAGCGCCGCCGCCCGATGATGGCCTGGTGGAGCACCTATATCCAGAAAGCCGCCACCGGCAGCCTGCTGGTCAGCGCGATCAACGAAAACCGCGATGACAACGTCGTGCCGATACGTTGATCAAGGGCTACTACCGGCCAGAAGCTGTCCTTGGGGGAATCTAAAAACTACGGCGACTCAGCTGGCCGGATTGAGCTTTACCTCTGCCGGATGGAATCAGCATCGCCACTCGCGCGACAGGTCATTGAGCGATGCAGGTCTTCGAGCAGAAAGCAGCACCCGTGCAGCCCTGCACGAGGATTGTGCAGCACTGAGCGTTCACCTTTGTTGCCGATCCAGTCATGCTTACCCTACCCTCTCTCACCTACACCGGAGTGCGGCATGCTCGCGCTGATTCACCAACACCCGCTGCTGATCGCCGTCGGCCTACTGCTCACTGACCTCGCGTGCTGGCGTCTGCTGCCCGCCGAGGGCAAGGTCTGGCGCGTGCTGCTGCGCCTGGGATTCTTCCTCGCCTACAGCCTGGTGATCATCGAAGCCGGGATGAGTCCGCTGCAGCCACCGCCGTGGACCGAGCCGGCGCGGAACATGATGGGCTCGGTGCTGGGCATCGCGTGGTGGCTGCTCTGCGCACGCACCCTGACCGTGGTCCTTGGCGTCCTGCTGATGCCACGCAGCGGCCACACCGGACGCCTGTTGCAAGACGTGCTGGGCGCGGTGATTTTCCTCGCGGCCCTGGTCGCTGCCGCTGCCTACATCATGCAGCTACCGGTCAAGGGCTTGCTGGCTACTTCTGGGGTGGTCGCCATCGTCGTCGGCCTGGCGCTGCAGAGCACCCTGAGCGACGTATTCTCCGGCATCGTGCTTAACACCACCAAGCCGTACCGCCTGGATGACTGGGTGTCGATCGACGGCACCGAAGGCAAGGTGATCGAGATGGACTGGCGCGCCACCCACCTGCGCACCAGCCAGGGCGGTACGGTGGTGATCCCCAACTCGGTGGCGGCCAAGGCCAAGATCCTCAACCTCAATCGCACCGCCGATATCCTCCAGCTCAGCATCGGTGTCAGCGTGCCGGCGCAGGTGCGCCCGCGCCTGGTGTTCGACGCGCTGAACCGCACCCTGCAGGGAGTGAGCGCGCTGCTGCCGGCACCCAAGGCCAAGGTCACGGTGAAGGCCTCGGACCTGCATACGGTGGAATACGAGATCAGCGGCTACGTCAGTGCCCAGAGCAACAAGACCGAGGTTCGCAACCTGATGTTCGACCTCGCCCACCGCCACCTGCAAGCCGCCGGTATCCTGCGCGGCAATGAGACCCAGGACGTGGCGCAAAGCCCCCAGCGCGCGCTGCTCGACAATGTGAAGATCTTCCGCTCGCTGAGCACCGAGGAGAAGGATCGCCTGGCTGAACAGATGCAGCCGCTGGCTATCAGCGCTGGCCAGGTGGTGCTGGAACTGGGTGAGGTCTGCGAACAGTTGCTGGTGATCGGTACCGGCGTGGTGTCCGCCGCGGTACACGACGGCGAATGCTTCGTCGAGGCTGGCCGCATGGGTCCCGGCGAGATCCTGGGTGAACAGGGCGTCATCCACGACACACCTTCGCCGGCGCGTTTTACTGCACTGCGTTCGGGAATGCTCTATCGCATCGACAAGCCAGTGATCCAGGCCAGCCTGGAGCAACACAGCGAGATCGGCAACGCCCTGCAAAAGCTGCAGAGTTTCCGCGAGCAGAGCAGCGCAGCGCTGCTGGAGCCGAAGCCTGTAGAGACCAAGAAAGGCGGTTTTCTCAGCTGGCTACAGCGCTCCTGAGCCGCTGATCCTGAAGCAGAGCAACGGTCATGCAGCAGGCGTGGCTGCCGTATCTGGGTCGAAGCGAGCTTCCGGACCTTGTGACGAGCAACGTTCTGTCGCTCAGGGCCAGAGCTGGATGCCCAATACGCCTTGTACCTGTCCACCGACCGGCGAGCCTCAGGCAAGCCAGCCGGTCGGACTGGGCAGTGCCTGTCTTCGCCAAAGGTTTTCCTTCGGCGGCATGACTGAACTCAGAAAGCCGCCACCGGCAGCCTGCTGGTCAGCGCGATCAACCAAAACCGCGATGACAAGGTCGTGCCGATACGTTGACCGATCCGCGCAGGCGCTTTTCGTAGGGTGGTAAGGGCCGCCTGGGTTAGCCGCGCAGCCAACTGCTCCGACCGACCACGCCGCACTCTCCGCGCGGCGTAACCCATGCAGATAGGCGCCCGACTACAGACGGTGTCCATCAAGGACTCGAGATCCTAATCGTCAGGCCAAGAGGATTAGCGCCGTTAAACGGCCTGCAAGTCCCGCAGCGCCTCGGGGTGCTGACTGGCCACCCGCAGCAGCGTTTGCGCCGCCCCGGTGGGTTGCCGCCGTCCTTGCTCCCAGTCCTGCAGCGTACGCAGGCTGACTCCCAAGAGCTGGGCAAAGGCACTCTGGGAGACGCCGACCTTGGCCCGCGCCTCAGCAGCGCCGGATAGCTTTACCTCAGTCGAACGCGCCGCCTTGCCGGCTTTCATTTGCCGTACCGAAGCCAGCAAGTCCTGCTGAAACTGTTCCAGTTCACGATCCATGACTGATTTCCTCTTTCAATTGATTCAGGAAGGCGGTCGGGAGGTTGTCGAACTTCGCCTTGGTGTAGGCGATCAGCAGCCAGATGCAGCCTTCAGAAAGCATGTTGTAGTAGATGACCCGTGTACCACCGCGCTTGCCCATTCCACTGCGGGACCAGCGCACCTTGCGCAGCCCTCCACTTCCAGGAATGACATCACCCGCCAGCGGGTTCACGGCCAACCAAGTGATGAATTCCTGACACTCGCCATCGCTCCATATGGATTCGGCGTAGCGCTTGAAAATCTCGGTTTCGATAATCGTGTACATAGCCTCTCTTATACGGCAAAGCCGTATAGAAAGACAAGGCTCTCTGGTCGGGAGCCCGTCGTCCGATAAAGACCAAACGCGCCCTATAACTCGCCGCTTCGCCGCACCGATCCCGGCCGTGATGGAGGGCAAAGGCCCGCTCCCGATCGATTCTCGCCTTCGTCCAATTGCCTGATAGAAGCCCGACCAATTGCATGATTGGATCGCGTCCAATTGCATGATTCACGCGCCTGCACGCGGGCGTATGGGCGACTTGCTACCAGTACCGGCTGACGGTCCGGTTGATCGTGCGGCGGTTGGGGAAGGAGGGGGATTGGTACGGCCAATAAAAGGGAATTACGGCGAACAGAGTGGGGCCAGAAGCAGGCAGTCTGAGCTAAAAAACCCGCTTCCTTTTTACCATGATGCCGACCGGCTCATTCATTATTCTTGCTAACAGATTCGGCGGTCCACAAGCCGCGTCGCTCGCGTTCTCGCGCAATGGCTGGAACAAAGAGATGATTCAGCTTTGCGCGGATGCATTCTAGGTGATGCTGATCTTCGCTTATATTCTCAAATCGCTGGATTATACCTTCACAAGGACCTACCTCGCAGCCTATCCAACGTCTTCCTTTTAACTCGGAGACAACAAATGTTGTTCCCGACCCACCGAATGGGTCCAACACTAGATCACCCTCATTGGTTGACATCTCAATAATCCTATCAAGCAACTTAAGGGAAAGCTCATTTGACCCAACCCTCTTCTTGTATTTCGCATGACGTACAGGCGGGATATCGATCCATACATCAGTCAAGCTAATACCTAGCGGATTCATTTTATGCTTGTACCCACCGTAATCTTTTATGTCCCCGAAACAACTCGGACATGTAGGGGTAGGAAGGCGGTCTGCGACCAATTTATTAGCTTTTTCACCTTTCACGAAGTACAAAAGAGAATAATGAGAAGGATACAACCTGCCTTGAATAGGCAAACTGTACTTTATATCAACACCAATCCAATGCTTGAACGTTAAAGAACCATGTAGAAAGTTAGAAATATTGCTATTCCAAACAGGAAGATTCCAAGTGAATAGACTTCCCCCATGCTTTAGCACCCTAACACACTCCTTAAGCCACTCTTCCATCCACTTGAGATATTCCTCTTCCCTTATACTGTCATCCATATTTGAAGGATAGAGCTTATCAAGATTAAAAGGCGGGTCAGCAAATATCAGATCTACAGAATCGCTTTCAATAGATCGTAGAACCTCTAGACAGTCAGCCTCATAGAGCTTTCCTAGCCCGGTCGCAAATACCTCTTGGATAGTTAAGGGTGTTTGTTCATCAGCAACAGATGGACTGATCGCTTGAAGAACCTGATCAGAACTGTTCTGTATCAGTTCAATCAAAGCACGATCTAGCCGCCCCATCTTTAAACGAAGTTGAACTTCAGAAACACCAAAAACATGCGTGATTTTCGTCAAATCAAAACCGGACGGAACCACATTTTTATGATTGTAAAAATTTAGCCTCGAGAGAGGAATTCCAGTCTTTAAGGATACAGCTTTAATTTCAGACTTAACGCGATGATCAACACCCAGCGCCTTAAAAAATTGATTGGAATATGTCATTTTCAGCCCATTAAAAATTATGCAAAATTCTTCATCAACTTTACCATGCCTGAATCAGATTTTTCTAGGGTAAAGCATTATGGGACCTATAGGTCCCTCGAGCATCAACCCATGAATGATAGCTTTGCATCCATTGTTGTGCCACCAGGGGCTACTAATGGATACGAAAAAAGCAAAAAAAGTGTACGACATTCTTGGAGCGCTTTTACGGCAGGCCCGAAATAGCGCTGGATTAACCCAAGATGACGTTGCCGCATCACTCAATGTTGATCGTCGGCACTATGGCAGGATTGAAAGCGGTCAAAGCAAGATTTCAGTGCTGCGCCTTATTGAGGTCTGCCAAGTCTTTGGGATAGATCCTGGGCAAATGGTTACGCGGCTCTCAGAGGCCTATAACCATGAAAATTAAGTTGGAGCACGACGGTGAATTTATCCCACCGGCGGTATTGAAGACATCAGTCGAGATCATCTCAAATTGCCTTCAGGAGATAGTTACATGCGATAGAGGCCTCATCGTAAATGACACCATACATTTTAGAAAGCAAAGGAATAACAAAGTCACTCCTTGCGTAATGAACTCAGCCAATTTTATTTCCAGGCGCTTCCAGTCAAACCTAGGGAAAATTGACGGCTGCCTAGGCGAGACTAAAATAATCGAACAAGATATAGACGGAATTATAACATGCCGATACTCAGGAGAAGGTTATAAAATCCGCGACAAAAATAGACTTCTCGAAATATTACATAACTATATAAAATCCAAAAATCTACCACCCGATTCGGTGTTTACGCTATTTCCCATGTTTTACGGCATGTATGTGCAAAGTGATATTTATGACATCGCCCATCTTCCACAGGAAGATCAAAAACTATTTGATAAAATCACAGTAGATAAAACCTTCAGGCTTGGCGTCGAATTCGAAACCGGGAATGTAGCTAGCTCCTTCCGCGCTATAAACAAGCTTTTTATTCTATTTCAAGCCGGTCACATTGACGCTGGAATTTTTGTCACCAGCACCGATAAAACCAGCTCAGCCACGCGTATTTGGCCAGTTTCAAACCGAAACGGATCGTTTCAGGAACTACGCCAGAGGAACTTTATGAAGCAAATATCCCTGCCTCTAATTTGCATAGGTTTTGCTCCTGATGGCTTTGACAGCAACGCTCCGTTCTTGGGTAGAACGGGTTCGCTATATAACATACAGAACACTGGAAGACAGTCTCCACCTTTTGACATTTATGTTGGCGAGGACGGCGAAGAAATATTGAGACCAATAGGGGTCACACCTCCCAATAGCGCTTCACTAACCCCCTAAAAACGACAAAGCCAATATAAAAAGCCGGCAGGGCGAAGATCAAAAATTTATAGGCGCGCCTCTAAGCACAATTAATCACAAAAGAGATATAAAATGAAGTCAATAGCATTTTTCAACAACAAAGGCGGGGTAGGAAAAACCACCCTCGCATGTAACCTGGTGTCCTATATTAACATTCACAAAGGAAAACGTGTATTACTCGTTGATGCAGACCCGCAATGTAACGCAACTCAAGCTCTACTTTCAGACGAGCAGTGTGAAGAGATCTACCTCACAGGCAGTTCTTCCACGAAAACGCTTTATTCGTATCTTTCACCCTTTGAAATGGGTGAGCCACAAATTGAATTGCCTGCGGAGCCCATTTTAGGCACTAAAAACAGATATGGTACCGATCTAATCCCTGGACATCCAAGCATGTCCATAATTGAAGATAAGCTGAGTGACGCATGGTCATCAGTACGAGGGCGCGAAATTGGCGGGTATCGTATTACAAACTGGTGTCACCAACTTTTGGAAAGTTTAAGTGACAAATACGACATCATAGTCTTTGACGTCGGCCCTTCCCTAGGAGCTCTAAACAGGTCCATTATCCTGTCATGTGATTACATAGTAACACCGTTTGGATGCGATATATTCAGCCTTCTCGGAATCAAAAATATTTCAGACTGGATAAAGAAATGGGATGCTCAATACATGAGTTCGGCCAGGGACGGAATATCAGAAAATCCCGACGCATTCGATCAATACACATTAATCAAAGACACCTCAAAAAAACATCGTTTTCTAGGGTATTCAGTTCAACAGTATGTAAGTCGACAGTTTAAGACCGGGCCACGCCCAGTAAAGTCTTATGATGAAATAATGCGCAAAATCCCCAGCACTGTCAAAGAAGCCATGGGAGATCTAACTGCCGAAGGGCTAAAGGGAGAGGACATGGAATTAGGCCATATCCCCTATTTATACAGCCTAGTGCCCATGGCTCAGGCGGCTAAAGCGCCTATGCATGCGCTAGAGTATGGAGACGGCGTGGTAGGCAGCCAATATGGCCAAGTTAAAGATTTCAACTTACTCATGTCTAGCATCAGCGACAGGCTGCTTAAAAATTTGGAGCAAGCATGATAACTTGGCCCAATATGCTGGTGACTGAAGTAGCCCGGAGACGTTGTATTCTGTTTTTGGGGGCCGGTGTAGCTTCGTCAGCTAAGACCGAGGAAGGTACAAGACCTCTTACTTGGAAAGAATTCTTGACGGCAGCTGCCAACCTCGCGCCTATGGTACATAGGCCGGAAATCGAATCCCTTATAAGCGACAAAAAACTATTACTGGCTCTTCAGGCAATTCGTGATCAGGCAGACGCTGGAGATTATCAAGCACTTTTAGATAAATGCTTTAACAATGCAGCATTTATCCCTAGCGACCTCCACAGGACTATATTCAGCCTTGATTCCAGACTAGTTATAACCACAAACTTTGATAAAATTTATGAAAAACACTGCTTAACGGCCTCTACAGAAGGATTCAAAGTAATCCCTTACTACAGCTCCTCACTAGGTGACGAGATAAGATCTGACACGCGCTTGATAATAAAAGCGCATGGCAGCATTGACGATATTTCGAAAATGGTATTCACAAAAGCAGAGTATCATACTGCCAAGGAGCTTTATTCGTCATTTTATTCAATACTGAAAGCTCTGCTGCTAACTAACACCTGCATTTTTATTGGATGTGGCATGGACGACCCTGATGTACTTCTTTTATTGGAAGAGGTTCGAATAACCGCAAATCCAAAACGCCCTCATTACGCACTACTAAGAGAAGGCTCACACTCAGGTTTTGTTAAAAGTGATCTCGCATCTTCTTACAATATAAAAGTATTAGAGTACGGCCCCGAGCATAGCGATTTGATCAGTGATCTTGAAGCGCTTCTCGAGTTAGTTGAGGGTAAGCGCGCGATCAGTTGATCTACAAAGCGAAAGGGTACGGATTTATTTAATTGGACCGCCCACCGCTCCTGACCGGTCGATGCCTGTCGCGACCGGCTGACCGGGGCCGTTCGCTGCCAATCACGCTTACAAAGCGTGCCGAGCACCGCTGCTGTAATCGTTGGTCAGCCCCCCCGCAAACCGCCCCCCAAGCGACATACACCCCCTCCCGGTATTCCAATCGGTATTCCCACCAAAAATTCAAACCTATATTTCCCATAAAAATCAGCAGCCTACCGCACCGATTCAGACGACCCCGGCTCCACCATTTTGATAAAAAAGGACGTCCAGAGACGTCCTTTTTTATGCCCGCAATTCAGCAAAAAAACTTGAGCGCCACCCAGGGCCACTGCGGGTAAGTCGCCCTCGCCCACGTCGACAAGGACGTGGTGCGCAGCGCCTACAACCGCGCGGACTCCATTGAGCGCCGCCGCCCGATGATGGCCTGGTGGAGCGCCCCTATCCAGAAAGCCGCCACTGGCAGCCTGCTGGTCAGCGCAATCAACGAAAATCAGGATGGGAACGTCGTGCCGATAGGCTGATCAAGGGTTACTGCCGGCCAGAAGCAGAGGTTGAAGCCCAGTAATCGAGGGAAGAAATCAGCCGAGCCGGTGCAGCATACGGACCCGGCTCTCGCTGCAACTGTCAGCGTGCGCGCTGCGCCATCCAGCGCCGGTACTGGCGGGTACGGGATGCGTTGGCCATCTGCTGCATGATCAGCGCTCGCAATGGCGACACCTTCGGATTGGGCGCCTGGTCCAGGCTGAGTTTGCGCAGCTGGAACTTGACCACGGCCATGTTGGCCAGCGAGGCCAGGGTCTTGCTCTGCCAGGTGATGGGGGGCAATTGCGGGGCGCTGTCCTTGCCAAGTTGCCAGTCGCGGGGCAGGTCCGGGTCGATGGCCAGGGCCGTGCCTATGCCGACCATGGCGACGCCGCTGTCTATCACCAGTTCGGCCACCGGCCGGCGACGAATGCCGCCCGTGACCATCACGGGCATCTTCGCGACCTTCTGGATATCGCGAGCGAATTCCAGAAAATAGGCCTCTCTCGCCAGCGTACGACCGTCACGGGCTTCACCCTGCATGGCAGGCGCTTCATAGCTCCCGCCCGACAGCTCGACCAGATCGACGCCCAGGTCGTTGAGCAGCCGCACCACCTGCTCGGCATCCTCGGCACTGAAACCACCGCGCTGGAAATCCGCGGAGTTGAGTTTGACGGCAACCGAGAAACTCGGGGAAACCTCGGCCCGCACGGCTTTGACGATCTCCAGCAGCAGGCGGGCCCGGTTCTCCAGGGACCCACCCCATTCATCCGTTCTCTGGTTGGTGAGTGGCGACAGGAACTGGCTCAGCAGGTAGCCATGGGCGGCGTGGATCTCCACGCCGGTAAAGCCGGCCAGCTCGCCGAGCTGGGCGGTGCGGGCGAAGCGTCGGATCACCTCGTCGATGACTTCTCGCGTTGCCGCGTGAGGAGTATTGAAGTGCTTCGACATCTTGCCCAGGTCCAGCGCAATGGCCGATGGCGCCCAGGTTCGTTGCCCAAGGTTGGCCCGCATCTGGCGACCGGGATGGTTGATCTGCAACCAGAACTGCGCGCCATTGGAGCGGCCGACCCGGGCCCAGTGTTTGAATTTCTCCAACTGCTTGTCATCCTCCAGCACCACGCCGCCGGGACCCGTCATGGCGCGGCTGTCGACCATCACGTTGCCGGTGATGATCAGGCCAGCGCCGCCATCCGCCCAGGCTTGGTACAGGCGCATCAGTTTCTCGGACGGCGCCTGATCATCGTCGGCCATGTTTTCTTCCATGGCCGCCTTGGCGATACGGTTCGCAAGGCTGGAACCGTTGGGGAGGGTCAACTCGTCGAAAACGCCCATGAAAACGACCTCTTGTGATGGTGAGCCGACTGTAAGATTAAAGCTTACTTTAATGTCAAGACCTGGTTATTCACGTATTCCAGACCGGAGCAGCCCCCTGATGGTGAGCATCGGAATGGCGTGCCCAGGCCAGGCGTGGCCGCGCCTCAATCTATCTGCAATGCGCCCGACCCCGGCAGACTGGTCACCAGATCGGCCCCCAGTAACCTGGCCGGGGTGTAGGCCCCTCCGGCCGGTTGCATCTGCATCAGGTATCCAACCACCGCCAATGCGCCGGTGACGGTCAGGCTGTAGACGTTGGCGGTATGCACCCGGGCTACCTTGCGCTCGCCACGAGCGTTGCGGGCCTCTCCCCAGACCCAGGTGCCCGACTCGGCGCGCTTGCCATCGTCCGGCCCGATGACTTTCCTGTCGATGCGGGCCTTCAGCTGCCTCTGTACCCATGGCAGTCCCAGCAGGGGCCGGATCAAGTTCGCGAACTTGGCGCCGCGGATCATGCCCAGGGAGCCGGGTACGAACACCTCGATATTGGGGATACCGGTGCTGTGGTAGGCCGTGGAGATATCGCCCCACGGAATGGTCATGGCAAGCTTCTCGCCGTCACCGAAGTCGATGCGTCGAACCCGATAGGCCAGCGGTACCGGAACTATCTTGCCGTCGCGGCGCACCTTCCCGCCCTGCGCCAGCCCTTCGATGGAGGTCTTGGCGGTACCGGGAGACAGGCTCGAGCGGGTGTCGAAGCCCAGCGCAAGATGCGTCGCATCGGGCAAGGCACTCTTGAGCGCGGCAGCCACGCAGTCGGTAGGAATCACATCGAATCCCACACCCGGGCAAACCACCACGCCGGCGGATCGCGCGCGGTCGTTCAGCGATTGAGCATGCTCGAACACCGAGATTTCGCCGGTGATGTCCAGATAATGGGCGTGGGCGCGCAGGCAGACTTCCATCATCGGCGCAGCCGTCGCAGAGAAAGGGCCGGCGCAATGCATGACCAGGTCGCAATCCTTTATCTGCGCGACCAACTGCGCCTCGTCATCAAGGCCAAAGTGTCGTGCTTCAAGGCCGAGCTCACCGGCCAGCGCCTCGACCTTTTCACGACTGCGGCCGGCCAGCACCGGTCTGTATCCGCGCCGCACCGCTTCGCGGGCGATCAGTTCGCCTGTGTAACCGTACGCGCCGTAGATCATCCAGTTCATCTGCTTTTCCATTAGAAGCTCCTGCCTGTGAGGTACAGGCGGACGGCAACCTTAAAGTTGAATTCAATGTCAAGGTAGCTGTCGGAAGTCGGCAGGCCCTTGACATTAAAGTTAAGTTAAACGTTAGGGTGCGCACAGCTAGCCTCTCGAGGTATGCCAGAGCGATGCAGACAACCTGGTTTCTGCTCGCACGTATCAGCCGTAGCGCAAGCGGAGACATAGAGACATGAAACTCGGAACTATTGCGGTAATGACAGGCGTGCTCTTGAGTGCTGTTGCAGCATCCTCATGGGCAGAGGGCTCAGTTGACGCCGGCCAGCTTGACGGGAAAACCCAACTCGCCGGCCGTGAAGTGAGTGTGATGGCAGGCGGTCTGTATGACCGTTATCACTCGAACCCTCCACTGTCGGTAATAGCCGCGCAGGCTCCCGATATCGACCTGAGCTGGTTCAGGGAGTTGAAGAAAACCAAGGTCGACATGGGTTTCGAATCGTATTCGCCCAACTTCTATTACAAGAACAGTAGAGTGACAGCGGTCTTTACGGCGGACATAGACAGGCTGAGAGAACTCATGCCCGCCGAGGTTCTGAAAGAAGTCCAGCCGCTTCAGGTATGGCCGGGCAGAGGCCTGGTGGCGTTCACTGCCTATGCCTACCACTACTGCGATAACGACAGCTATAACGAGATCGCATTGTCGATCGTCACCAACAAGCCTGGCAGTTCGAACCTGGGACCCGTCACGCTGATCGGTCAGTCCATGTCCAAGGATTTTTGGGGCTATGTACTCAAGCTCCCCGTGAATACGGAGCTTGCCGAAGTCAGGGGTGTCGCTGGCTATAACCTGCCGAAGTGGCTAACCCCTATCAACTACAAGGAGACCGACAAATCGGTTGTCTTTGAACTCATCGACAAGGACACGGGGAAGCTGGACGTCAGGTTCGAGGGCGAGAAACTCAGCGACCTCTCGGATGAGATCGACATGGTCACCAACAGCTTCACCAATATCGCCCACGATGGGAAATTGGCCTATGGCTATGCGATTTCGCGCCAACAAAGCCATGCCTCCAGTTCGGACGAAGAGGCGGTGAAACTCACGCTAAGCGATGGAAGCCTGTCCACCTACCTCGAATCGCTGGATCTAGGAACAATGATGAAGTACGAATACGTACCGGAGTTTCAGAGCGCCCTGTATGCACCCGAGCCCCTGAAGGCCATGCTGGAACGCGATTGAGTCCATCCGGATTCGAGGAAAGAAGTCAGGTCATCACGGCCTGACTTCTGTTTTGGCCTGGGGTGTGACCCTGCGCCGGTCGCACAGGACAGACGCATTTTAAACCAGAGTCGAGCCTTCGCTCGTTGGCTTTTCCTCTTGTCCGTCTTCGCGAAAGCGGTTCAGCAACCGCTGAGTATTCTCGGCGCAGCGCATTCCCTCGGGCTTGGTTTCGATACCTTCGATGACAACGAGCAGTTGCGCCTTGTTCTGCTCCAGACGCCGCTGCAGGACCTCGATTTCCGACACCTTGCGCTTGAGGCTTTCCAGCAGTTCGTCATGCTGCCAGGCATCGGAGCTTGCCGGCAGCAGGCTGCGAATCTCCTCCAGCGAAAAGCCGGCGTTCTGGGCGCCAGTGATAATCTCCAGGATCCATACCGCCTCGGGGCCGTAATCACGGTAACCGTTCGCCTTACGCTCCACCGACTTGATCAGGCCGCTCGACTCGTAGAAGCGGATGCGCGAAGCCGCCAGACCGCTGAGTTTCGCCAGTTCTCCGATTTTCATATACATAGTCTCGAAAAATATCGACGTTAAAGTTTACTTTAAACCTACAGTCGAAGCGCGGCCAGGTGTGGCAACAGCTCGACGCCGCTAAAGCTGCAGCCTGTGGGTGCGTGCGGAGGCGCCGCTCCGCTTGTCTCTGGGTATGCTCCCATCGCTTACCTGCTTACTGGGTCATTTACGAGAAAGAACTGAATGTCTGTTTTTGGCCGATAGCTGCCGCTCACGAACTTCCGCCGTCAGCCAAAGCGCTGAGCGGCTGCGCCATCCTTGCCTATACAGAATCAGACCCTGCTAACGCCGAAAAAACCTGAAACAGGTCGTGGTTGAACGCATCTCTGGCAACCCGTAAGATTTACGGATGGCGTGTGCTGCGTGCGCTGGGGCTGGCCCCTATACGGAGAACGATTAGTCGTTTTCCGTGAGGCCCAATGTTTACGCACCGCGTCGTCCCCCTCGATACATCGCCAGACTCGATCCTTCGGCATCGAGCCCGCGTACTCTTCTACCCCGAATTTCAGCAAGCCCTGCCTTCTTCGGCAGGGCTTTATCGCGTCCGAATTTTGGTTTTGAACACCAGGGCACGTGTGCGAAACATCCACTTTGTGCACTCGCCCAAGGAGACCCGTTAATGACTCAACCATTATCAACACCTGCTACCAGGCAGTCTGCGCTCAAGCGCTTTTTCGCTAGCGAGGCGGCTGGCGGTGTACTGCTGGTGATCGCAGCCATGGCCGCCGTACTGGTTGCCAATAGCCCATTTGCAGAGGCTTATCACCACTTGCTGCATGGGGCGACCGGCCCGACGCTTAGCGAGAAGCTCGGGCCGATGACGCCTCATCTGTGGATCAATGATGGCCTTATGGCGATCTTCTTTTTGCTGGTGGGGCTGGAGATCAAGCGTGAGCTGGTAGACGGACGTTTATCGTCTTGGGAGCAAAGGCGCCTGCCTGCTCTACCAGCATTGATGGGCATGGCAGTACCCGCCGTGATTTACGTGACGCTCACGCAGGGAGACCCGTTACTCACCCATGGCTGGGCCATCCCGGCAGCAACCGATATTGCGTTCGCGGTAGGGGCACTTGCCCTGCTGGGTCGTCACGCGCCCATATCCTTGAAGCTGATGCTGGTGTCGGTGGCCATTATCGATGACATGGGTGCGGTAGCGATCATTGCAATTTTCTACACCTCGTCCATCAACCTGATCGCGCTTATCGCGGCGGCTGTGATTATCGGCGCAATGTTCGCGCTGAATCGTATGCGGGTGATGACGCTGTGGCCTTACCTGCTGGGTTTGGCGCTGCTCTGGTACGTGACCCTGCTCTCTGGCGTGCATGCCACCATTGCGGGCGTCGTTGGCGCATTTCTGATCCCTTACATTCCCTCGCCCGGCCAACCGGACGACGCTGACTCGCCACTGCACAGGCTTGAGCATGGGATTGCACCTTGGGTCGGCTTCCTGATCGTGCCGGTGTTCGGCTTCGCCAACGCCGGGGTCTCTTTCGCGGGCATCTCGTTCAGCGACCTGTTCGCGCCGCTTCCGCTTGGCATCGCTGCCGGCCTGTTCCTCGGCAAGCAGCTGGGTGTATTCGGCGGCGTGCTGTTGGCGGTCAAGACGGGGTTCGCAGCCAAGCCTCGGGGGTGCACCTGGCTACAGATTTATGCGGTCGCGATGCTGTGTGGCATAGGCTTTACGATGAGCCTCTTTATCAGCGGCCTGGCATTCCCCGGCCACCCCGAGTTGGTTGAGGAGTCCAAAATCGGCATCTTGCTCGGCTCACTGCTTTCCGCGGTCTTGGCCTGCCTGATACTGCGCTTCGCACCCAAGGCAGACGATCAGTGGCAAGAGGAGAACGTGCAAGAAGCCGAAATTCTTCAGGATGGCGACGTCAAGGGCGTTTGAGCCTGGGGCAGGGGCAGGCGAAGTACTCCCTCGGTTTGGCAAGCCGACTGGGAGGCTTCCAACCCCGGTCGTTCAAACGCGATCCCGTTCGACAGATGTCCACTTCTGGGCGAAAGCGGGCGTCCAAGGCAGGAAAAACAATCTGCCCCTTTTGGCCGACGAACCCGGCAAGACTGAATACACTGTGCGCTCGATTATCCCAGGCCATGACCATGGCTGCACCGGACACAGGAACGCGCCCCATGGCCTCTCCAGACAAACAGCAAAAACGCGCCCAACGGGCCAAAGCCAAGGCCAAGCAGAACCGGTCGGGCAAGGCCAAAGCCCAGGTCGTGCATCCGGTGCTGGCCAATCCGCTGATCAATGAGCCGTTCGATGATGTCGACATCGACCTGAGCACCTTTGACTTCAAGGACATCGAAGAGAACGGGTTCGACCCTGCGCACTTCGACGACCTGTTCCAGGCGATGAAAGTCGGCGAAGGCATCAGCCTGCTGGCGATGTGCGTGGTGTTCCTGCAATACCCGGTGTTGGAGCTGGTGATCGCCGAGGAAGCGGAAGATGCGGCGACCGACTTTATGATGGGCCTGCTGATCACCTACCGCGGGATCTTCCACGATGAAGACGAAGACAAGGCCGTGGAGTGGATCGGCGGCGACGCCTTCCAGAATGCCTATAACGAAGCGTCGATGATCCTGCAGAAAAAGAACGCCCGCGGCACCCCAGGCGCCCGCGTCTAACTGACCTCAGTCGAACGCGCGGTCTTTGTATTTTGTGGGCCTGCCCAAGCAACGCAACCTTGCCTCTGCAACCCTCGGAGGCCTGGGGCCGGATGCCGGATGCCGACGACATGCTTGCGCACTTGCCTCGCCATCTGCGCACCCCAGGTGCATTCAACGCTGGACAAGGCAAAAGCTCGCGACCCTGCGCCCTACAGGGCAAACGGCTGCGCTTACGGCTGTGTATAGCGCTGCACAATCTGCGCATAGCTGCCATCCACCACCAGTTCACGTAGCGCATCGGCATAGGCCTGGACAAATTCGGGGTCGGTCGTGCGCTTGCTGAAGGCCACCTCCGCGGCCTCGCTGGACACCACCACAGCGGTGGGCTTGATCCGGTCGCTGAGGCCGAGCTGCTGGATTTCGTAGGCGCCGGTGGTTTCGTCGGCAATCACGCCATCGATACGGCCCTTGCCGACCATGCGCCAGAGGTTACTGCGATTGGTCGCCTGGGATACCTGCGCGGCAAACGCCGGATCACTCATTAGCTGCTCATAATCCGTGCCGTAGGCCACGTTGATCTGCGCGCCCAGACGGAACTCGGAGTGCTGCAGCTCCAACAGCCGCGTGAAGGACCAGCGCTGCAGCGCCTGTGAATGCATAAACAGAATATTGCGCGATGGCGGCAGCACAGGGCCGGAGAAATACGCATACGCCTCGCGCTCCGGGCGGCTGAAGGCATCGGGCAGAATATCCAGCCGGCCCAGTTCCAGCTCCTTGAGCGCACGTGCCCAGGGCAGCTTGCGTAACTTGGTCTGACACCCCAGACGGGCTAACGCAGCGCGATTGACCTCAATCGAAATACCCACCACTGCGCCATCCTCCGCTTGCATGCTGAACGGCGGATCCTCATCCCAACGCAGAGTCTTCTCGCAGGCAGCCGCCAGGCTCGGCCAGCAAGCCAGCAGCAACAGGGCAAGTAATAAGCGGTGACGCGGTAATGGCGAGCGGCGTACGTCGACTGCAATCAAGATCATTACTCACGCGGGCTCGATGGAAAGTCAGCTGAGTCTAGGGCATTTTCACGATAAGTCTGTCCACACATGAGCGTTCGACACCACCTTGGTGGGTTACGCCGCGCGGTGAGTGCGACGTCGTTTGCCAGACTGGCTTTCTGCGCGGCTAACGCCACCCTACGAAAAACGGGCCTGCGTACCCTGGGTTGAGCGTAGCGATACCCAGGTCGATACGGCAGACAAAGGTAAGGTGAAAATGCTATAGCAGTCCTTTGGCTCACTTAAGCATGCGGCTTGCGTGCCGTTCACCCAGGGCGTTCAGTCGCTGGGTAGATGCATTCATTTGACGGGGACTGGGTGTCGGTTGTGGTAAGGATACTTTCACGGCGGCTCTTACCCGTCATCACCACTAGACTGCAGGGGCGGTGTTGACTGGATCGGGGTATCGCATTGATCCAGCCCCGCAAACCTGCGCAAACAATGTCCTGGCACGGCTTTACAGTTGCGCAGTGATGCCGCTGTAATAGCTCATGATCCAACCGATGGGATGCCTCAATGCCGGAGTCAGATGCCGGATCGAACCTGATCCTGATTATCGACGACAGCGTCGATACCATCCGCTTGCTCAGCAGCATGCTCACCGATCAAGGCCAGATCCTGTTTGCCATCAACGGTGAAGCGGGCATACGCCTGGCCAAGCTGCAGCAACCGGCGCTGATCCTGCTCGATGTGGAAATGACCGGCATGAACGGCTACCAGGTCTGCGCCGCGCTCAAGGCCGATCCCAGCACCCGGGATTGCGCCGTCATCATAGTCACGGCAAACATCGGCATGGAACACGAGATTGCGGCGCTGGAGGCGGGTGCGGTGGATTTCATCAGCAAACCCTTTAACCCGCCCGTGGTGCGAGCCCGGGTTCAGACCCACCTGCGCCTGCAACAACACGTGGCCCTGATGCGCCAGCTTGCCAACCGCGACGGGTTAACGGGGTTGTACAACCGTCGTTACCTCGATGAGGTGCTGGCGCAGGAGTTCGAGCGGCACCGACGACAGCAATTGCCCTTGGCCCTGGCGCTTATCGATGTCGATCATTTCAAGGCCTACAACGATCACTACGGTCACCCCCAGGGAGATGCCTGCCTGCAAGGCGTGGCCAATGCCATCGATAGCGGCGCCCGCCGTCCGGGTGAAGTGGTGGCACGTTACGGTGGCGAAGAATTCGCGGTCGTCCTCCCGCACACCGACGCAGCGGGTGCCGAGGACTATGGCCAGTGGATCTGCGAGCACGTACGGGCGCTGCAGATCCCTCATGAAGGGTCAACCACCGCCCCTAGCGTCACCATCAGTGTCGGCCTGGTTTCCCTGGTGCCGGTACTGCAGTCCTCCACGCAGCAGCTGGTAGCCGCCGCCGACCAGGCGCTCTATCAAGCGAAAAGGGACGGTCGTAATCGGGCCATCGTACACAACGGGTGAATGGAAGGGGCAGTGCCCATGCGGTATAGAACGCTGCGTCCCACGACTCGCGTGCAATGGCTGGTCACTGTCCTGGTACTGGCTGGCATTTACTATGCCGCTGCCCGACTCGGGCTTTTACTGGCCTTCGCCAACACCAATGCCTCCCCGGTCTGGCCGCCGTCGGGCATCGCCTTCGCCGCGGTGCTGCTGTTCGGCTATCGCATCTGGCCGGGCATTACGATCGGCGCCTTTGCCGCCAACTTCGCCGTGTTTGCCGCCAATCATGTGGCCGCGGACAGCACCTCGATCCTCGTATCCTTGTTTATTGCCGTCGGTAACACCCTCGAAGCCATGCTCGGGTGCTACCTGCTGCAGGCCTGGGTGAAGTCCGAACGCTTCCTGCCGACACCGCTGTCGGTCGCCCAATTCGCGCTGATCACCCTGCTGATGTGCACGGTCAGCGCCGGCATTGGCACCAGCAGCCTGATCCTCGGTGGCATCGCACCAGAAGCTGCCTACCCGCTGATCTTCACCACCTGGTGGCTGGGAGATGCCGCCGGCATTGTCATGCTGACGCCCTTGCTGGTGAGCTGGACCAGCCGCTTCGACCCCCCCTGGCCCGCGCGGTCCATGGTCGAGATCAGCCTGTCCGGGCTGGCGCTGGTGCTGGTGCTGCTGGTCCTGTTCGGCCAGCGGATTGTCGACGATGCCGAGAATCGGGCGTTGGTATACCTCCTGCTGCCGGCCATCGCATGGACCGCTTATCGCTACGGATTGCACGGCGTCACGGCGGTCCTGTTGCTGGTCACCGGTAGCGCCGTCTGGAGCACCACGCAGGGTTACGGCCCCTTTGCGACCGGCACGCTGAATGAATCCTTGCTGACCCTGGAAATTTTTATCGCGCTCGCCAGTGTCACGGGCCTGGTGCTGGCGACCGATCTCACGGAACGGGCAGGAGCGCTGCACAAAGCGGTTGGCACGGTGCCTTTTCGGCATGTTCGCCCCCAGTGGGCGGCGCTGCTGGTCAGCCTCGGTCTGACCGTGCTGGCCTGGCATTTCGTGGCATCAGCCGCGCAGGCTCAAGCCAATAATCGTTTTGAGTACTTGGTCAGCGACATTCAGCAACGCATCGACGAGCGCCTGAAAGCCTATGTACAAGTGCTGCACAGCGCACAAGGCCTGTTCAGTGCCTCCACCTCGGTCGAGCGAGAGGAATGGCGGGCATTCGTGTCGGCCCAACAGGTCGAGCAAAACTACCCAGGTATTCAGGGCATGGCTTTCGCCAAACGCTTTACCCCTGAGCAGAAGGCTGCCCTGGAGGACAGCGTACGAGCGGAAGGTTTCCCGGATTTTCGGGTCTGGCCCGCGGGCGAGCGCGCGGAATACAGCACGATCTTGTTTATTGAGCCCTTTACCGGGCGCAATCTGCGCGCCTTTGGTTTGGACATGCTGACCGAACCGGTGCGCCGCGCCGCCCTGATCCAGGCAGGAGACTCGGGCCTGCCGACCCTCTCGGGCAAGGTCAGGTTGGTGCAGGAGACCGATAGCGACGTGCAGACCGGTGCCCTGCTGTATGTGCCGATTTACCGTAAGGATGCCCCGCACTCGACGCCGGCCGAACGCAGAGCGGCGTTGGAAGGCTATGTGTCCAGCCCGTTCCGCATGAACGATTTCATGACGGGCATACAGGGCAAGAACAGCGCGGAAATTGCCGTGCAGATTTTTGATGGCGAAGGGACCGACGAAGCTGCGCTGATGTACGCCAGCGGTGCACTGTCACCCGAGCAGCAGGCCCAGTATCCCAACCCGCTCGCCCGGCAAACCACGCTATCCCTTGCCGGGCATCAGTGGACGCTGACGATCACGACACTGCCGGCATTCGAAACCTCGATAGACCGCCAGAAATCGATTGTCGTGCTGGTGGGCGGCGCGCTTATCAGCCTCCTGCTGTTCTTTGTGGTGCGGAATCTGACCACCCTGCGCGAGGACGCCAAGACACTCGCCAGGCAACTGACCGTCGCGTTCACCGAGTCCGAGATCCGTTTCGGCACCCTGGTCGATGCGGCCAGCGAGTTCTCGATAATCGCGACCGATGTCAGCGGCACCATCAAGATATTCAATACCGGGGCCGAGCAGATGCTGGGCTATTGCGCAGCCGATCTGGTCAACCGGCAGACGCCGTACCTGCTGCATGTTCGCGAGGAAGTGGAAGCACGCGGCACGGAATTGAGCCGACTTCTGGACCGCCCGGTGACCGGCTTCGAGGTGTTTGTCGCCATGGCCCGCCAGGGGCGGGCCGAGACGCGCGAGTGGACCTATGTGCGCAAGGATGGTTCACGATTCCCCGTGCAGCTCACCGTTACCGCCGTGCGCGATTCGACGGGCGAGGCCATGGGCTTTCTGGGCATTGGCAAAAACATCAGCCACGAAAAGCAAGCGGCTCAGCTGTTGCTCAACGCCATGGAGCGGGCTGAGGATGCCAGTCGGGCGAAAAGTGATTTCGTCGCCAGCATGAGCCATGAGATCCGCACCCCGATGAATGCGGTGCTGGGCATCACCCAATTGCTGTCCAATACCCCGCTGTCCGTCGCGCAGAACAAATACCTGCAAATGCTGCGGGGGGCGGGCGAATCCTTGCTCGCCATTCTCAATGATGTGCTGGATTTCTCCAAGCTCGAGGCTGGGCATTCGGCTATCACCCTGGCGCCGTTTCGCCTGGGCGAGGTGCTCGCTGCGCTGGCCACGATGATGTCGGTCAGCGCCGTCCACAAGGACCTCGAGCTGGTGATCGGGGTCGAGCCCGATGTACCCGACGCGCTGATCGGTGACGCGCAGCGCTTGCAGCAGGTGCTGCTCAACCTGATTGGCAATGCCATCAAGTTCACCGACCAGGGGGAAGTCGCGTTACTCGTCCAGCGCACGGGCGCCGAAGGGGACGCTGTGCGCTTGTGCTTCCAGGTGCGTGATACCGGCATCGGCATTACACCTGAACAACAGGCGCGGCTGTTCGCACCCTTTACCCAGGCCGACAGCTCCATCGCCCGTCGTTTCGGTGGCACGGGGCTGGGGTTGGCGATCTCCCAACGCCTGGTGTCCCTGATGGGCGGAACCATCAGCCTCGACAGCACGCTGGGCGGCGGCAGCCTGTTCCAGGTGGTGATTACGCTTGACCAGCAGCCAGGCCAGGCAAGCGAAGCGATCATTCCCCCCAGTGGCGGCCTGCGCATCCTGGTCGTCGATCACAACCCGACCAGCCTCGAGTATCTATGCAAGACCCTCACCCATGGGCAATGGCAAGTCGATGGCGTGACCTGCGCCAAACAGGCCATGGAGCGGGTGCGCGAGCTGGCCTCGGGGGAGGAGTTCTACGATGCGGTGATCGCGGACTGGCAGATACCCGAAATGGATGGGCTGCGCACCGTCCAGGAGCTCCGCGCGGCGCGCCCGAATCGTCCCCTCCCGGCGATCCTCATGGTCAATCCCTTCAATCAAAGCGTGCTGATGCAGTCACCTGCCTCGACAGCGATCGATGCCGTATTGATCAAGCCCATTACCCCTTCCAGCCTGTTCAATAGCCTGCATGAGGTACGGGCAGCCCGCCTGGATCAGGATCTTCCCGTCCATGCGGACAGGCCGCTCTCGGCAACGGACAAGCCCTTGCAGGGCGTGCGCCTGCTGGTGGTCGAAGACAACACACTGAATCAGTTCGTGGCCAAGAGCATGCTGGAAAATGCCGGGGCAAGCGTGGAGGTCGCCGAAAACGGCCAGCTGGCTGTCGACAGCTTGCGCGCTGATCCGCAGCGCTATCAGCTGGTGCTGATGGACGTGCACATGCCGGTCATGGATGGTTTCACCGCCACCCGGGTCATCCGCAACGAACTGCACCTGACGTTACCCATACTGGCCGTCTCCGCTGGGGTTTTGATTCACGAGCGCGAACAGTGCACCTCGGCGGGCATGGATGGTTTCCTCGCAAAACCCGTCAACTACGAGCAGATGGTGGCCAGCATTCGTCAGCATCTGGCCTCAGCACTCCAGGCCGCCACGGCGCAGCCACCGGCCACGGCGCCAAGCATCCCAACGCCCCCGAAAGAGAGGCTCGAGGTCTTCAATATCGGACCCTTGCTCGAACTGGGCAAGAGCGCCCCGGCCTATCTCGACACCCTTCTCGCGATACTCAGGACGACGGTAGCCAATGGACTCGCTCCCATTGCCGATACCCATCTTGCCTGGCAGGAAGGCCGGCATGCCGATGCCGCGAGACGCTTGCACACCTTGCGTGGATCCCTGGGCACCTTGGGGGCCAAGCCTTTCGCCGCCACCGCCCTGCAGCTCGAACAGGCGGTTAACGACAACGACCGTGCGCGAGTCGATGCGTTGTTCCCTGTGATCACAGAGGATCTGCACGCCATGCTGACGGCTGCAGAACGCTGGCTTATGAGTCATGCAGCCGGTGAAGCCCAGGCGCAGGTGGCGCTGGATGGCGACCTCAGCGAGCTGAACCGGCTGTGCACCCTGCTGCAGCAACAGAATCTCGATGCCTGCCCACTCTACACCCGCATGCGCGCTTCATTGCTGGCTGAACTGGGCGGCGATGATCGGACCGCGCTGGACCTGGCCATGGAGCAGTTGGACTTTCAAGCGGCTTTGGCGCTGATCCGGCCGCTACTGGACAGCATGGCCAAACCACAAACTTGAGCGATTCAGCCTGGGTCCAATTGCTGGATGGGTCAGCGTCCAGGCGCATGATTCAAGCGCGACCACGCGAGCAGAATATTGGCTGCGGCACGTAGCCTGGGTTGAGCGTAGCGATACCCAGGGTGATCGAACACCACCCTACCGGGGCGCCGCGGCCCAGGACTGCGCCAAGGCTTGACCGGGCTACCAAAACCGCTTGCCGTGCGGCGAGCCGCAAGCTGGGCAGCGATAAGGCGAAAATGCCCTAGCACGTAGCCTGGGTTGAGCGAAGCGATACCCAGGGTGATCGAACACCACTCTACCGGGACGCCGCGGCCCCGGACTGCGCCAAGGCTTGTCCGGGCTACCAAAACCGCTTGCCGTGCGGCGAGCCGCAAGATGGGCAGCGATAAGGCGAAAATGCCCTAGCCGCGTCTGAGTCAGCGCAGACGCCCCGGGGTCGCAAATCAACCAGGAATACGGGCGATAACCTTGATCTCGAAGTCGAACCCCGCGAGCCAGTTGACGCCCAGCGCCGTCCAGTTCGGATAAGGTGCTTGCGAGAAGATTTCGCTCTTGACGACCATGATCGTGCCGAACTGCTGCTCGGGATCGGTATGAAAGGTCGTCACGTCGACGATATCGTCAAACCCGCATCCAGCCGCGAGCAGCGTCGCCTCGAGATTGGCGAATGCCAGACGGACCTGAGCCTCGAAGTCCGGCTCGGGTGAGCCATCGGTACGGCTGCCGACCTGGCCGGAGACGAACAGCAGATCACCTGAGCGGATCGCGGCGGAATAGCCGTGCAACTTGTAGAGTTCATGCCGACCGGCGGGAAAAACGGCGTCACGCGTTGCCATGGGTATCTCCTTCAGTGGGTCGATAATGACCCTGGGTTTGGGTCAAAAAACTTTATCGGTCCACGAGGGCTGGATAAACGCCCCGGCGCGACAAACACTGTTTGTAAGATCCAAACAATCTTGAGGCATGGGGAACGACATGGACCGCTTCAACGCTATGCAGGCCTTCGTACGCGTGGTGCAGACCGGCAGCTTTACCAAGGCAGCCGACTCCCTGCAGATGAACAAGACCAGCGTCACGCAACTGGTGCAAAGCCTCGAGGCACGGCTGCGCGTCAAGCTGCTCAATCGCACCACGCGCAAGGTCAACGTCACGGCCGACGGCGCCGCCTACTACGAGCGCGCCGTCACCATCCTGGACGCCATGGACGATGCCGAAACCAGCCTGTCCAGTGCCTCGGCATTGCCCAGGGGACGCCTGCGGGTGGATGTTCCCAGCCCCCTGGCGCGAATGATCCTGATTCCGGCCTTGCCCGCCTTCCACGCCCGCTACCCTGACATCAAGCTCGACATGGGCGTCAGCGATCGCCGGGTCGACCTGATTGGTGAAGGTGTGGATTGTGTGGTGCGCGGCGGCGAGCTGACCGACCTGTCGCTGATGTCGCGCCGCGTGGGCGACCTGCAACTTGGGGTGTACGCGGCACCGAGCTACCTGGCGAGCGCGGGCGTGCCAGCGCACCCCAGGGAACTGGCGCTTCCGGAGCAGCGCATCGTCGGCTTCACCTGGGCGCACGCCGGCAAGGCCCCGCCCTATGCCATGCACCGCGACGGTGAGAGTCTTATGGTGCAGGGCCGCTACGTGATCGCCGTGGACGATGGCAACGCCTACCTGGCGGCCGGGGTGGCGGGCCTCGGCGTACTCTGGCTGCCGCAGTACATGGCCACGGAGCACTTGGCGCGCGGCGAGCTGGTGCGCCTGTTCGAGGATTGGCAGCTCGATCCCATGCCGCTGTACCTCGCCTTTCCACCGAACCGGCACGTCAGCACCAAATTGCGCGTATTTATTGAATGGGTCGCGGGCCTGATGGCCATACACGCGCCCGTTATCGAGCGGAGCTGGGGGTAGGTACCAAGCACACGCTTACAGTACCAGCCGACGGTCCGGTTGATCGTGCGGCGCTTTGGGCAGGATCTGGACTGGCAGGGCTGGCTCAGAGCGTGAGGCGGCAGTCAGTTACGGCGGGTAGAAACCCGTCAATGGCGGCTGTCTGTGGTTCACTAGTTTAAAGAACGTTATATCACCAGAGGCCTGATGCCGTTCTATGGATGCCTTGCCAATGACGATATGGCATGCTGAGTGAAGGGTACGTAGGGCAAGGTGGTTATCATTCATGCTTTCGCGTAATTGACCTGGGTAAACCACGCCTGACAAAGCCAGGCACGCAAGCGTTTCCTCAGTGCAGCTCCGCCTTCACTACATGCAGCTCGATAGAGTTAGACTCCATGATTAAATTTCGCTTCAACTTTATTATTTGTTTTCTATGTTTCATATGCGCAATCGCTGGCTACGCCTATGGTTTTCTTTCACAGCCCACGTACCACATTTCCCTGGCTAAATTACTGGACCCATCATCGGATGCAAAATTATTCAATGCATCCACCAATGAGTTTATTTCCTTATATAACCCATCTGGCATGCTTACGATACTTCCAAGCTCTTCCTGGACCAATCAGAGAATTCACAGAAAAGGAAGCTGGAAGATTTTGCTAGAAAACGGCACAAACATTCACTTGAGCTACTACGGAAATTTCTTTTGGATAGAAGGCACTAAAGGGTTTTTTCTGATTCCGCCAAACCATAAAGCCGCATACCAATCTCTCTTGAACGAAATACAAATGAAAACCTTTGCATGGCGAGACCTGCGAAACGGGGCTTGATAAGCATTTCAAACCGATCGCTTCGCTCACTGGCAAGAACTGAAATCCGCCAGAAAGTGATAGGATGGGCGCGACCATCAACTATAAATGCTCGCACCTCTATCTCCAGGTTGATATGTAAGTGCGTTCGATCCAACCGGAAAATCCACCATTAAGGTTCAGGGCCATTTTTGAGGGTGCTGGATGGAAAGCATGGCACGCAGGAGTTGATGCTTCTTTAAGGCGAGACTCACTATCTTCGGCTTACACAATGTCTCGATAGCTTCTCTCATGACGCTAGTCAGTGTGCCGCGCGGTGGACTATCCTTGCCCCCTGTTAATGCAAAATCTCCAAAGCGCCAATAATTTTCCAGAGTCACTGGCTCAAACCGTTCGCTACGCGAATTGGGACGGGCTAGAGTCTGCCCCCTGGCATACAGACTAGGAGCTTTCACATGACCGCAAAGCCCAAATTGATTGAAATCAACATAGATGCCGCGAGAACAATCGCCAGGATACTGGAGAAATATGAGATTGCTTCTTGCAAGTGCGATGGAGAAACTCAGCACTTTGATTCATGTCCTTCGAAAGAAGCAAATCAGCTGAGAAATTATCTAACGCAACGCATAAATAACCCAAACAAGAAATATGGCATTTGATTGCACCTACTATCTGCCAAGCCTGACAATGAGAGAATAGGAGGACAGGCCAGGGCTTTGGCTTGAATTTTTAAGCAGAAGCTTGATTAAACGCGGTCTATCCGCGGTTACTCTACCCGCGAGCTAAGCTCGCGCGCTCCTCAACCTACTCGCTCGTTAGGTACTTATGGAAAGGCTCGCGAAAACCGCATGGTCGGCCTTGGTCAGAGCCGCCGGGGAAGGCAAGGCCGAAGCCCAGTGTGAACTGGGCTATTACCTGGAAAATGGCGCTGTCACCTTATCCGGCAAGCTCCTCGCCTCTCCAGACAGAAGCGAAGCCATCAACTGGTACCTGTTGGCTGCCAAGCAAGGCTACCGCAACGCTAAGGCCGCCCTTAGCAATATCTTGAGCGGCGGAGACAGCCCCGATTACCAAGCGGCCATAGTCTGGGCAAAAGCGGCCATCCAGCAAGGTGACGCCAGCAGCGCCTACAACCTGGGCATCATCTACCGGGACTTGGGCAAACCCAAGACCGCGTTTCGGCATTACCAGCTAGCAGTGGCAATGGGCGACGCTGATGCCCACCTGCAAATTGGCCTCTGTCACTTACTGGGTCAGGGTACCGCCGTCGACCACGCCGCCGCGCAGGCAAGCCTGAGGAAGGTCCTGCTCGCTCCCCCCATTCAGACAGCCCAGCGCACCCGAGAAAATGCCCTGTACTGGCTCGCCCTGATCAACCTGATGGGCCTAGGCAAACGCCGAAGCCTGGCGCACGCACGGGAAATGCTCGAGGTGGCAAACGCGGATGATGACCACGAACAGGCCAATGAAATCCTCCACGTTCTCGGCCACACAGCCAAACTCCGGCTTCGACCAGGTACTTGATCTATCGCCCCCATCGCCAGTGGTTCGGGAGCGGATTCGACCTGGCGATGCGAGCTCAAGCGGCGAATGCCAATGCCAATGCCAGGTTAAACGGGCCTGGCCACTGAAGCGCCGTTCTGCGCGCGGCACACAACACGCACCCAGCAGGGCGTTTGACCAACATCATGCTCGCGATAATCAGCACCGCGACGCACGCAAATGCTGCTGAACCCAATAACTACGACTATCGACACAACATATGCATGACCAATAACAACGTACAACTTAAGTATAAAAAACAACGAAACGGCCGTATTTTTACTTACAGATGAACTCCTGCATACTCTCGAATAAGTTACTAAATCCCATGGGGCAGTGATGCAGTCTCCACAGCCATTGACGGCGGCGCTTACCGACAACGACCGATATCGGCTGTTGGTGGAGGCGGTCATCGACTATGCCATCTACATGATCGACCCCCAGGGCATCGTTTGCAGCTGGAATACCGGCGCCAAGCGGATCAAGTTGTACGAGGAAGCCGAGATCATCGGCCAACACTTTTCAATCTTCTACAGCCCCGAAGACCGCGCCGCGAACCTCCCGATGAAAGCCCTGGAAATCGCCGCCAGCGAGGGTCGCTTCGACGGCGAAGGCTGGCGAGTACGAAAGGATGGCACACGATTCTGGGCGCTGGTGGTGCTCGATCCCATCTGGGGCGATGAAGGCGGCCTGATCGGTTACGCCAAAGTCACCCGGGACCTGACCGAGCGCAAGTTGGCGCAGGAGGCCCTGCGCACCAGTGAGCAGCAGTTCCGTCTGCTGGTTGAGGGCGTGACCGACTATGCGCTCTACATGCTGGACCGCTCAGGCATCATCACGACCTGGAACGCCGGTGCGCAGCGCATCAAGGGGTATGAGCCCAGCGAGGTTATCGGTAAACATTTCTCGTTGTTTTTCGAGCGCGACGACGCCGACAACGGCATTCCGCAACGCGCCCTGGAAACCGTGATGCAAGAAGGCCGCTTCGAAGGTCAGGGTTGGCGTCTGCGTAAAAATGGCTCGCGGTTCCTGGCCCATGTGGTCATTGATCCGATCCACGACGACACCGGCACCATCATTGGCTTCGCCAAAATAACCCGCGACATCACCGAGGCCCATCTTGCCCAGGCGGCATTGAAGGAAGCGAAGGAGGCCTTGTACCAATCACAGAAAATGGAAGCCCTGGGTCAACTCACCGGCGGAATCGCCCACGACTTCAACAACCTGTTGATGGTCATTCTGGGAAGCCTGGAGCTGGCGAAAAAACGTCTGGCGGATAAGCCAACCGTTGTACCGCTGCTGGACAACGCCATCGCCGGCGCTCAACGGGGTGCGTCGTTGACCCAGCGCATGCTGGCGTTTTCGCGTCGACAGGAACTCAATCCCCAGCCGGTCGATGTCGGCACCCTGATCCGTGGCATGTCGGACCTGCTGGCCCACTCGCTCGGCCCCCATATAGCAGTCGAAACGCGCTTCCCGTTGGTCTTGCGGCCCGTGCTGGTGGACGCCAGTCAGCTGGAAATGGCCGTCCTGAATTTATCGATCAACGCGCGCGACGCGATGCCCAGCGGCGGCACCATAGTCATCTCGGCCAAGGAGGAGCGTTCGAGTACCGTCCCTGTGCCCGCCGAACAGATGAACTTCGTCTGCATTTCGGTCATGGACGAAGGCACCGGCATGGACGAGGTGACCCTGCAAAGGGCCATGGAGCCGTTCTTCACGACCAAGGGCCTGGGCAAGGGCACCGGCCTGGGCCTGTCGATGGTGCACGGCCTGGCCCAGCAATCCGGAGGCGCCTTCAGCCTGAAAAGCGTCCTGGGCCAGGGCACGACTGGCGAGTTGCGGCTCCCGGTTTCTCCTGTGCTGAACCTGGCCACGCAAAGCGACGCTGCTCCCGTAGCCAGGCCGCTCGCCAGCGCCGCCCCGTCTCGTCTGAAGATACTGTTCGTCGACGATGACCCGCTTCTGCTGCTGAGCGGCAAAGCCATGCTGGAAGACCTGGGGCATTGGGTCCTGGCGGCCGATGGCGGCGCCGCCGCGCTGGCGCTGTTACAGGCGCACTCGGATTTCGACTTGGTGATTACCGACCTGGCCATGCCAAGCATGTCCGGGCAGCAATTGGCCGAACAGATCCTGCTGCGGGCTCCCGGACTGCCGGTCATCCTGTCATCCGGCTATGCCGAGTTCGCCACGTCCAGGACCAAGGACCTGGCGAGACTGCCCAAGCCCTACACCCAAAAGGAGCTGGCCCAGGTGATAGGCAAGGTGTGCACGGGCTAGGGCCTGTTGACACTACCCGCACGGCCGCGCCGAGACTGGTTTTGACGCCAGACCCGGCATGAGACGCGACTCCGGGTGATTCACAACGAGCAGCGAGTAATCGTCTATCGCATCAAAACAGGTCCGGCCCTACGGGTTGCGCGAATAAGCGCCCCATACTGCGTTGCGAAACTTGGCAAGGAAATGACCATTGCCTGCGTTCCGCGCCTTGCCTGGGACCCTTCTTCGCGGCAACGCGACTCGCGAGGTTAATGTCAACAGGCCCTAAGGCGCTCGCTGCGCGACGTAGCCAGCCCATGCTTTTTCCCTGCGACACGTGGGACCGTGCAGGGATAGGATGCCGATTGAACCGCGCAGACCAGTGGCACGAACGCGATGGCCAGCGCGTCCTCAACCAGGCGAACTGCATTCACTCTCGCCCCTTCAGCCATCCGGCTAAGCCCCTACTCCGAACGAAGCTTAACTGCGGACGGGCGTGTCAGTACCCTGGGTCTTCAGACGACCACCCGGCGCCCTCCCCCGCGCAGTGGAATTTCCGTTCGAGCGGGGCCATGGCCAGGCGTATCACCGGCTCGTCGCCGGGGCCGAAAGACGTCCAGTTGCGGGTCCAGTCCCAGCCCTCGTGGAACGGCTGGGACAAGGTGGTTATCCAGAGTTCCATGCTCGCGACTAGGTAGACTTTATCCGCGGAAACAATGAGTTTACGGCCGCCACCACCCGGCGCCCCGACCGTGGACCAGGTCCTGCCGCTGTCGGTGGAGAAGTCGATCGGATCGCGACAGCCGCCGCCGTTGGAACCACAGCTGCCGGCGTCTTTTCGCCAGGGCGCCACCAGGTACTGGCTGTTGCCAGCGTCAATAATGAATTCGTCCCGTGGGTTGATGGCGTACTGACTGCCGTCCCAGGCCCGGACCAGGCTGCGGATGCCCAGTCGGGTATCGACGTAGTTCAGCTTGCCCTGGATGCAGGCGTACAGCTGCGAGGGCTCGAACTCGAAGTAACGCGCGTCGTCGATCCGGTAGACCACCTGGGGTGCCGTGACGGGGCCGCGGTAGTCAGGTTGCGGGGCGGCGTAACGGTCGTGGTTGGGTCGCAGATCCGCCCAGAACTGAAAGGCAAAGTCCGTGGACAGCGCCCCCAGCTCACCGCTCGGTTGCGGTTCGGCATGCACTTGCGCGGCCTTGAAGTGAATACGCTCGCCCTCGAGCCAGTACAGCACGAAGGCGAAGGCATCGACTTCGCGCTTACCCACATTGCCGTACGTCAGGTTGTTCGCTTCCAGCAGATAGGACCGTGGGCAATCAGGCGCGGCCTGACGAATGCGCGTGCTCAGCGTGTCCCGCCCCTCACCCGCCAGGCGAAAAGGACTCAGGGCGTTCCAGTCCACCAGGTGTTGGCGTATTCCTCGCGCCTGATCGACGTAATACAGCTCAGGCACCCCGCACGGGCCGTCGACCGGCACCGCCTGGATAGAGCGTTGGCTGTCGATCTGGTTGACGATACCGCCCGGCCCCGGGGTGGCCCGTGAGGCCACGCTGTCGAAATAACTGCCCGCGCACCCCAGCAACCAGGGCAGGGTCAGGCCCATCAAGCAGATAACGGCTCTCATGCGTGTCCTTCGCGTGGTGGGGGTCGAGCCGCATCTTGCCTGAGGGGCCGCCCGCAGCGAAAGGCTCCGCCCAGGATGCGGCACAGTGGATATCCATTGGACGAGTAATGCCAGATTAAGACCGGCGTTTATCCGCAGGCACAACCAGACATTTCCTCAGATCATGACCGCTCCGCAGCTCACCGCGAACGATCTGCACGGCCTGAGTAGGTTTGCCGATCGAACACAGACTGATCAGGTTTATGAGAGCGACACATCAGCCGGCCGAATTTTGGTGCTCAAGCGTCACGACCGTAAATGCCATCGATCAGCGACAGCAGAATTGCCTTGTTTCGTGGAAGGTTGCTGGCGCTATCGTTGGCAGCCACGAGGTTGCCGTCGAGCCGCATGCTGATGTACCCATGAATCATCGACCATACCGCAATGGCATCTGTCTCTGCATCAACGCGGCGGCCCATCTGGTTGCGCTGCAGTATTGAAAGCAGCGTTGAATAGACGCGATTCATCTCTCGTTCCAGCCCGGGATCTTCATGGCGCACCAATTGGCGTTGCCATAGCAGCTGGTATCGGTTGGGGTGGTCAAAAGCAAACTGGAACCAGGCATCGGCAAAGGCCCCTAGAGCCTGCTCCGGTTGATCATCCATAGAGGTGACCGCCGCAACGCTCATATCTGCCAGTTCAGCAAAAATCATCGCGGCGATAGCAGTCAACATCGCATTTCGTGACGGGAAATGATTGGCTGGCGCTGAATGCGCCACCCCGGCGTTGCGGGCTACCGCGCGGATAGTGACGCTTTCGATGCCCTCGTTATCAAGCAATACCAAGCCCTCACTCAGCAATGCCGTCCGCAAATCACCGTGCTTTTGCCCTGCAGTACGTTTATCTGATTTTTTCAAATTGACATCGTCCATTTTAACTCATATATTGACGGCGTCCATTTTAGGTTGCCTGGTCATATTAGCCAACCGGAATCACCTATTTACCTATCAGAGGGTGTTGCAGTCATGACCGCACGCATAATGATCACGCTATGTATTCTGCTTTACGCCGTCGGAGTTCCTTACCTGGAGGTCAATGAAACCCATATATGGAATGCGCATTGGCCCGCCCATGCGCGGCTGCACATTGTTTGGCAGCTCATTACTAACACGCTGATTGGCGCGGGATGTCTCTGGTTCGTCTGGGTAAGAAAGGAGATTTTGCTACCAGCCGTGGCGAGCGCGCTGGTGACGGGTGGGTTCCTCCTAGCGTTTGTACTGCGAGGATTCTATGGAGGCTCAATGGTACACACTGACGGTAGCGAAGTTACTATCCTAGGGGGCATCAATATAGGCGTTGCCGGATTTGGACTTGGACTGCTTTTGCTGGTGCCTCCTGTTCTTCTTGAGGTCAGACGTCGTCGAGAAGAACAGCGCAAAGCAGGCATTGATTCGCCAATAACAGGCTCGCAGAGAAGGGCTGTTCAATGAACTCCATCCACATTTTATGGCCTGTCTTGGCGCAGATTCTGCTGACTCTGATCATGTACATCGTGCTTGGGGTCAGAAAGGCCAGCGCTATCAGGGCCGGCAAGGTAAATCGTCAGCAAGCCGCTTTGGATAATCGGGGCTGGCCAGAGAATGTCGTCAAGGTGTCCAACAACATAGCCAACCAGTTTGAAGCGCCGATTCTGTTCTACGTACTCTGCCTGCTTCTCTTCAATATCAATGCGGCTGGTGCTATTGCCATTGTGCTGGCCTGGCTGTTCGTTCTGAGTCGGTACGCGCACGCATATGTGCATGCAGGTTCAAACTATGTGCCTGTGCGCCTGCGGCTATTTTTGCTCGGCTGCCTGACATTGCTGGCCATGCTCTTCTTAGCGGTCTGGACGCTCGCAGTGGGTAGCTAGCCTATCAGGGAGCATTCAGGGTTAGAGTCGATTATTTGAATAATCGACTCTAACCCTCAGGCTCCCGATGCGAGGTCTCAACGGAGCTGACCAGGCAAGACAAGGCGCACCCAGCCCTTCCAGGGTGGCTTCCATGGCATCGCCGAGTGGTGTGTGAGGGGCTGTACCCTGCGCGGCATTGACGATCACGCTTCAAGGGCGGTCTGTTTCGGACGCTATGGCTCAGGCTGCATAGCCACAGTGCTTGCGGCCGGGTCGATGGCACTGACCTTCTCCATAAAGAAGATGTTGCCCTTGCCCTGATGCTTGGCCTGATACATCGCAATATCGGCCTGTGCGATCAGATAGGAAACGGTGATCGCCTGCCCGGCATGTGCGGCGATACCGATCGACATGCCCAGTTCGAGCTGTTTTCCGGAAAATTCGAACGGCTTGCTCACAGCCGCCAGGCATTGCCGGGCAACCTCATTCGCCGCGGTGCGCACATCCTGGAGCCCGGTCAGCAGGATGACAAATTCGTCGCCGCCCAAACGCGCCACCGTATCCATCTGGCGACGCCCTTTGCGCAATCGGCGGGCGACCTGGCACAGCACCGCATCGCCGGCGTGGTGGCCATGCTGATCGTTGATCGCTTTGAAGCCATCCAGGTCGCAAAACAGCAAGGCAATTTGCGTTCCGTCACGCTCAGCCCGCGCCAGGGCATGCTCCAGGCGATCCTCAAACATGGCCCGGTTATACAGCCCGGTCAGCGAGTCGTGATGCGCGAGGAACTTCAAGCGGGCCTCGCTGGCGGCGCGCGCCGCTTCTTCCTTGTGCAACCGGGCGACCAGAAAATTGAAGCCTTTGACCAACTCGCCGACCTCATCCCTGTTGGCGATCGGCAGCGCCGCCAGCTTGCTCTTGCCATCGGCCATGTCCCGTATGGCATGGGCGGTATCGGTGAGTGGCCGCAGGATGCGCGGCAACACCACCAGCAGTATCACAACGAGCGTCAGCAGGAAGGCCGCGCTGGCCTTGAACATGAAATTGCGCACCGCCTCGACCGGACGAAATGCCTCCGCGGTCGAGATGCGCGCAAGCAGAAACCAGTCGGTGCTGGGCACGGCGACAATCGAGGCAAGTTCTTCCACGCCCTTGGCGTTCACCTCGATGGCGCTGCCGCGAAGCCCGGCGATCGCCCGATCGAGCAGCAAATCGGCTCCGGGGGGCGGCATCGGCTGCAGGGTCATTGACGCGTCGCTCGAGGCGACAAGCAGGCGCTGCGCGGGTGAAACCAGCAGAAAGTCGCCGGTTGTCCCCGGTTGCGTTTGCTGCATGGGGCCGAGAAAGCCCGGCGCTTCCAGCCACGCCACCCCGGCCAGCACCGCTATGACCACGCCGGCGCCATCGCGCACCGGCGCGGCGAATACCAGTGCGGGATCTCCATGCAAGTATTCGCCCAATGGCCTGCCGATAACCGCTGTATCGGTAAGCAAGGCGGCGCGGAACCAGTCGCTCGCCGCCACCTCGGGTGACCACCGAGCGGGGGCGTTCGAACTGTCCGCGAGCAGCGCGTTGCCGTCCGGCCGTATCGCCAGCAACCCGCCACCGAACAGTGGATTAGCGTGCTGCCGCACTTCGATCCAGCGTTGTAACTGTTGTGGTTGCCCGGCCAAGGTCGCCGGCAACTCACCGGCGAACTGCTCGATCAAGGCCAGACGCGAGGCGAGGCGCTGGTCGATGTCCCGCGCGACATAGGTCGCGATGGACATCTGCTGACTGCTGGCCAGCTCTTGCACATGCTCCTGAAACAACGGCAGCGCGACAAAATTGCGCACCAGAATACCCATCACGAGCAGGGTGACACCGAGCACGAGAATGCGGGCTTTGATGCTTCTGAAATTCAATTGATCCTGTCCATTTACATTGTGGACACGCCACGCGTCCTGCTGCTTGGCGCTGCCGCGCAGACGCGGATGCTACTGCTTGTCCAGAAACATTGAATAACTGTTTGGCAGATTGGGTGCAATTACCACGACTGGCCCAATGCGTTGCGCTAGCCCCGGGCCGGGATCCAGTGTATTGGCTGGCGCAGTTTATCTGTAAAGCCCCTGCCTTGGGTGCGGCAACGAGCTAAAGAGAGCTAAAGGGGTCGTAGGCATTTAATCAAGCATTCAGGAGCATTCAGAGGAGCATTCAGGGTCAGGGTCGATTTAGTTGAATAATCGACTCTGACCCCCGGCCTCCTGACCCCCGGCCTCCCTCTCCGGCCTCCCTATGGGCGACCGTTCAGGCGCTGACGGTCGATACGGAACAGGCTGGTGGTGCCACTGACTTCGTTGCCCACCACCAACAGCGGCACGCCGATCGGGCTGTGCTCGGCGGTAATCACCATCACCCCTTCCGGCCCCAGATCGCCTGCCTCGGCAGTCCCTGGGGTGGCGTCGAAATCACGGTTATTGAGGTACTGCACGAAGCGCGGCGCCTTCGGCTCGCTAATGTCGTAAACCATCACGCCGCCGATGCGCTCCAGGCCGATAAAGGCATAAGTCGTGCCCCACAGCTTGGCCAGGGTCACGCCCTCGGGCTCCGGGCCTTTGTTATCGCTGCGGTTATCGAAAGCGCTTTCCGCATGGTCGGAGTTGAAGAACCTGGGGTTGGCCGTGGCAGTGATGCGCTCGAAATCGGCGCCGCTGTCGTAGACCTGGGACAGATCCTGAGACCAGATCGAGAAGGAGCGTCCGCCAAAGGCATGGATCGCCTCGTAGTAGCCGGTGTCCGGGTTGTAGCCGCTGGCCTTGGTCACGGTCAGGCGGCCGAGATTGGCGTTTTGCTTGAGCGCGGCGGCATCAGGAAAGTGCAGCGGGCTCAGCGGGTAGCCCGCGTTACCCAGGCGGATCTCCTCGCTGAAGCCGGCATAGTCACGGGCATCACCCTCGTTGGCGGTGACCAGGTAAGTGCGCCCGTGGTACTGGTAACTGGCAATGGCGTCGGGCTGATACATGCCCTTGATCGGCCAGTTGCGGAGGTTGATCTGACTGTCACGATCGCTGGCGTCCAGCGCGTTGCCGGCCAGGCTGTGATCCTTGAAACCCAAGCCGCGAATGGTTTTGAACCGACCGTGCTTGATATCCAGCACGGCCACCGCGTTGTTTTCCTGCAGGGTTACCCAGGCGGTTTGGGAATTCTTGGAAACGCTGATGTATTCGGGTTCCAGGTCCTGGGCCACGCTGGCATTGGGGCCGAAAGTACGTACCGAGGGGTCCAGATCCGCCCGACTGAAGGCACGCAAATCAGCGTTGCGCACCTGGGCCTGGGTCAGCCGGGCGATGTTTTTCGGCAGGTCGATGATGCTCACCGAGCCTTCCGGATCGGTCAGGTAATCGTCGCTTGGCTCCCCCTCGTTGGCCACCAACAGATGCTTACCGTCCGGGGTAAAGGTGAGCATGTCCGGCAATGCACCCACCTGTACCGAGGCCAGCACCTGGCCGTCGCTGTTCATAAACACGGCGCGGCCGGGTTCGGTCTTCACCGGGTTCTGCACCGCCGCGGCGACCAACCCGCCCTGCACGGCGACGCTGTTGATTCCCCCGCCGTAGCCCGACAGATCGACAGTGAACAACAGCTTGGGCTGGGCCGGGTCACGGATGTCCAGCACATCGAGCAAACCGCTGGCGGCGTTGACCACGAACAACCGCTGGCTGCTCGGATCATGGGCGACGATCTCCGCCGCGGCCTGCTGAAACAGGCCGCTGGCATAGCTGCCGAGCGGCGTCAGCTGGATAGCGTCCGGCGCGGCGGCTGTCGCCTGCTGGGCAAGGCCGAAGGCGAGCACGCCGGCGGCAAGGACGGTCTTGTGCATGAAAAAGCTCCCTGTCTGATTGGAAGCGGCAGCATGCGACACACGCGTTGCAGACAGATGACGATTGCGTGTCAGCTAGATAGCGGTTTGATAGCGCCTCCTGACTATAAAGCTCGAGTGCACCGCCATCGACACCGAACTGGCCACCACCCCTAGGCGGCCCCCCCTATGAAAAGCGTACCGCCCGCGCTCCCGCCCCCCGCTATTGGGTGCCCTTGCGGCGCAGGCTGGCCGGGGTGAAGTAGTTTTCCGGCGGCGGCGTCAGGAGGAACTGGCGCGGCGTCTTCTCGTTGTTGCGCAGGCCAATGGCCGTGTAGCTGCGGGCGATCAGGTCGTGGAACACGATGTTCACCGGGGTTATCACGGGCACCTCGTAGGCGTTCTTGCTGAACGCCAGGTTGACGTGCCACAGCTCACCGCGGGCGTCGTAGTTCTCCACCATCAGGGCGTACCAGCTGTCCTCATCGAGGTAGAAGCGGCGCTTGCTGTGCACATGGCGCTGGTCCGGGCGCAGGGTGGCCTCGACCACCCACACGCGGTGCATTTCCCAGCGGGTCAGGTCGCTGTTCAGGTGCCCCGGCTTGACCAGCTCCTCGACCTTGAGCCCCGGCTTTTCCATGGCGTAGTTGTTGTAGGGCACCAGCAGGCTCTGCTTGCCCAGCAGCTTCCAGTCGTAGCGGTCGGTGGCGCCGTTGTACATGTCGGTGTCGTCGGCGTAGATGCCGTCGATCGGCGTGTCGTAGGCCAGGGTCGGGGCACGGCGCACGCGGCGCTGGCCGGGGTTGTAGATCCATGCCGAACGCGGCTCGGCGACCTGGTCGATGGTCTCGTGCACCAGCAGCGCACGGCCCACGTCACGGGAAGGCGGCAGCAGCTCGCTGGCGAAGAAGTACAGAATGTTGTTGAGGCTGCCGGCGTCCTTCTTCGGGTTGTAGTAGTTGGACAGCAGCTGGATGCGCTCGCGCAGGATCGAGTGGCTACCGCTGGGGGTGACCTGGGCGGTCACCGACACCTCGTCCTGGTAGCGCCCCTGCCAGCGGGCAATATGGTTCCAGATCGCCTCGCGACCGTCGGCCGGAATCGGGAAGGGGATGCCGGCGTAGGCGTTGGTCAGGCCGTTGCCACCCGCGGCCAGGCTCGCCTGCTCGGCATTGCGCCGGGTGTTGGCGATGATCTCGCCGGGCGCGACGAAGTTGCGGTGGCTCGGGTAGACGGGCAGCTTGAACGTTTGCGGGTAGGTTTTCAGCAGCGCCTTGACCCCCTCGCTGAGGTTGGCCGCGTCGGTGGCCATGTTCTGCGCGTCGATCACCCGCAGCGGCTGCTCGTCGGCATAGGGGTCGATATGGAAGCTGCCCGGGCCGCCATAGCCGGCCGGCGCCTGCAGGCCGGCGCCCCACTGCGGGATGCCCTTGGCCGCATCGCCCTGGCGTTCGCCGCCAAAGGGGGTCAGGGCGGTGTCGAGCTGCGCCGCCTGTTCGGCACTCACCTTGGCCTGGAGGGCCTGCGGCAGCAGCAGGCCGAGGGTGAGCAGGACGGTGGTGGCACGCAACGCTGTTCGGGTCATGGTGATTTCCGCCGTCAGAAGGAATAGGAGAGGTTGAGGGCGACGTGGTCGCGATCGATCAGGGCATTGTCCTTGCGCGCGCCCCAGAACGAGGTGTAGGCCAGCTTGCCGGCCAGCGTCTGGCCGTACTTGGCGCCCAGTTCGAGGGTGGCGGACTTGCGCCCCTGGACGAAGTTCTCATTGAGCGAGGGCGAAGTGCCGGACACGTCCTGGCGGAAGGTCAGCCCCGGCATCAGGTCGACATTGGGCTGCACATCCTGGATCAGGCCGGAGAAGTTCACCGTGTAGCCCCAGGCGAAGGTGTCCAGGTACTGGTAGTTGACCGTGTCCAGCAGACTGCCCGGCACATGGTTGAAGGCCACCTCGGCGAGCATCAGCAAATCGTCCAGGCCAGCGGTGGGACCGAAGCTGTGAAGGGTCGAGACCGAGCCGGTATAGAGCTCGTGGCGCTTGTACAGGTCGATGCCGCGCCGCGGGTCGTTGGCCGAGCCATCGCCGAACTCGCCGAGGTCGATGCTGCCGCCACTGGCCCCGCCGCCGCCCAGGGCGCCCGCGGAGAGGGTCTCCAGCTCGTAGATCATCGAGGGTTCCAGGGGCGCGTTGGGCCGGTAGGTCAGCTCGCCGGCGACGCTGGTGTCACCGAGCGTGCCAGACGCGCTGAGGCCGAACAGGCGGATGTCCTCGGGGTAGATAAAGTCGTAGTCGGTGCTGTCGAGCAGGGCCAGTCCGTCCACCAGCGGCACCGAGGCCGGGTCGAGCAATTGGGCCAGGCTGCACAGCTCGCTGAAGCGGCCACCGCTGCCGGCGCTGCAAGCCATGGACTGGCCCTTCTGGATACGCAGGAAGGGCGTCTTGCTGTGGTAGTTGAGATAGTAGAGGCTGAACTCGGTGTTGTTCCACTCTTCCACCATATAGCGCAGGGCCATGCCGTACTGGCCGTCGTCGCGGGCATCGTGCGCGCGGCCGTAGCGGGCGCCGGCGACGATGCCATTCTCGCCGTTGAGCCCCGGCACCAGCTCGGCCAGCGGGCCCAGTTCGCTGCGCAGGTCGACCAGCACGCCGTTGCTGCCCTTGCCGAAGTAGTCCTGGTTGTTGAGGAAGGCACCGGTGGGGATCAGCTCGTGGCCCTTCCATTCCAGGCCGTAGAAGCCCTCGACGTTGAGCGAGTCGGTCAGGCCGAGCTGGGCCGAGACCATGTTGGTCGGCAGCAGGGCGTCCTTGAGGCTGGCGTTGGGCAGCACCACCCGGCCGATGTCCACCGGGTTGATCACGTTGAGGCCGTCGGCGTAGTAGATGCCTTCGCCCCAGTTGATCACTTGGCGGCCGAACCGCAGGCTGACCGGCATCTCGCCGATATAGCGGTTGGTGTAGAGGTAGGCGTCGAGCAGGCGCGCGCGGCGGCCGGCGCGGTTCTTCAGATCCGAAGGATAGCGCTTGTCGCTGTCGGTGTTGTGGGTCGCGAAGCCATCGCCGCTGGGGTCGTGGTCCATGATCTGGGTGTCGTACCAGGCGGTGCCGCGCATGAACAGGCCGTCCTGTTCGGTGCGCACATGCAGCTCCGAGGTCAGCTTGAATTCGTTGGAGACGAAGCCGGTGTCGTAATACTCGCTGCCATCGTTGTTGTTGCTGAAGATGTTCTGCCCACCGCGCTCGATGCGCTCGGGCGAGCGGGTGCGGTACACCGAGGTGAACTCGGCGACGCTCTCCAACGAGGTGGTGAGGTCGGGCCCGGTCTCTATCTCGAAGGCCTGGGCCTGTATCCCCCAGAGCCCCAATCCAACTGCCAGCGCTATCTTGCTCTTGTTATGCGACATGCTGCTGTCCCCTAGCGATCGTGAAGCGAAACTAGCCGACTTGCGAAAACCTCCATGGGGCCCAAGTGGACAAATAACGACGCCGAAAGAGCCCCTCACCTTCAAACCGTCATACCGCGCGTCTCAGCGCGGCCGGGCGAACGCCTCCAGGCTGCTGCTGTAGATAAAGTGCAGGGTGCGCTTGAGCTGCCGCACCCGTTGCTCGCGCTGTTCGGCCGGCAGGCTCAGGGCCAGCTTGGTCACCGAGCTGCCGCCCTCGCACAGCACCAGCGCCAAGCCCTCGGCTTGCTCCGGATCGACCGCCGGGTGGGCGCTGCGAATGGCCGTGGCGACCATGGCCGCGGTGGCCAGGGTGTCCGCCTGATTCAGCGCGCGCAGCTCCGGCGCGGCGGCCACGCAGCCCCAGACCTCGACGAAGCCCGGGTGACTGGTCTGGATCTCCACCATCAGGTCGATCAGGCGCTCGATCAGCTGCCCGGCATCGCCCCCGCCGGCCGGGTCGATGATCAGTTGCAGGTCCGCCTCCAGACGTTCGCTGACGCTGCGGGTGTAGCGCTGCCAGACCGCCTTGACGATGGCCAGCTTGGTCGGGAAATACAGGTAGAGCGAGGCGATCGGCAGGCCGGTCTCGCGGGCGATCTCGCGCATCGACACGGCCTCGTAGCCCCGCGCGGCGATCAGGTCCAGCGCCGTGCGCAGGATCGCCTCGAAGCGCGCCTGGCTACGCTCCTGCTTCGGCGCCCTCGGGACACGCGGCGGGGTCGGGGTACTTGACAAGATTTTGTGGGTCACCGCATTCTCGTAAACATGAGCAATGCTTATGTTTTAGCGCGACTCGCGTGAAATGGGAAGGGGCTGATGATTCGAAGACTCTGTTTACGATCTTTTGAGCTAGAGACAGGCAAGGCGAAATTGGGCGAGGGCGCGGAGTTTACACAGCGTAAATGAGCAGCCCGAGCCCCATTTCAACGCCGCATGGCCGACGATCAAGAGTTCGTCGCCAGGTTCCGAGGTAAAAACAGTGATACACGACGATCGCCTGGTACTGGCCGTGGACCTCGGCAGCTCCGGCTGCAAGAGCGCCCTGGTCGGCCTCGACGGCCGGGTGCGCGCCTTCGCCTTTCGCGCCGTAAGCAATCACCTGCTGCCCGGTGCCGGGGTCGAGCAGTGTCCGGAAGACTGGTGGTGCGCCTTCGAGGAGAGCGCCGCCGAAGTGCTGCACGGCGCCGAGGGCGCGCGCTCGAAGATTGTCGCCCTGGCCTGCTCCTGCCAGGGCGAGGCCACCCTGCCGGTGGACCGCGACGGCAACCCCCTGGCCCGCGCCCTGCTGTATATGGACATGCGCGGCCAGGCCGCGGTGCGTCGCCGGGTCGGCGGGCGCCTGCCGCGGGTGGCCGGCTACGATCCGCTCAAGCTGTGGCGCTGGCTGCGCCTCACCGGCGGCGCGCCGGCGTTGTCCGGCAAGGACCCATTCGGCCATATCGCCTTTATCCGCGATGAGATGCCGGCGCTGTACGCGCGCACCGCCAAGTTCCTCAACGTCCTGGACTTTATGAACCTGCGCCTGACCGGGCGCATCGCCGCCACGGTGGACTCGGCGCTGACCACCTGGGTCACCGACAACCGCGACCCGGCCCATATCCGCTACGACGACGGCCTGCTGCGCCTGGCCGGCCTGGACCGCGAGCAGCTGCCGGAGCTGGTGCGTTGCAGCGATATCCTCGGCCCGCTGCGCCCGGCCGTGGCCGCACGCCTCGGCCTGCCGGCGGGCATCCCGGTGGTGGCCGGCGCGGTGGACAATACGGCGGCGGCCCTGGGGTCAGGCGCGGTGGCGGACAACGCCCTGCACCTGTATATCGGCACCTCGTCGTGGTTCGGCGCCCATGTGGCGCGCAAGAAAACCGACGTATTGCGCCAGATCGCCGCCGTGCCCTGCGCCCTGCCCGACCGCTACCTGATGATGGCCATGCAGTCCGCCGCCGGCGCCAACCTGAGCTTCCTGCGCGACCGTATCCTGTTCGCCAAGGACGCCCTGTTGCGGGACGAGGCGCGCCCGGACGTCTACCGCATCCTCGACGAGATCGCCTCCGGCGTGCCGGCCGGCGCACGCGGCCTGCTCTACCTGCCCTGGCTGATGGGCGAGCGCAGCCCGGTGGACGACGGCAACCTGCGCGCCGGCCTGCTCAACCTGACCCTGGAGCACGCCCGCGAGGACATGGTGCGGGCCTTTCTCGAGGGCGTGGCGCTCAACACCCGCTGGATGCTGGAGGCGGTGCAGGGCTACCTCGGCACGCCCGCCAGCGCCATTACCCTGGTGGGCGGGGGCGGCCAGTCCGAGGTGTGGTGCCAGATCTTCGCCGACACCCTGGGCGTGACCGTGCACCAGCCCGAGCAGCCGATCCAGGCCAACGCCCGCGGCGCCGCCTTTCTCGCCGGCGTCGGCATCGGCGCCATGGGCTTCGCCGACATCCCCGAGCGGGTGGCGATCCGCCGCAGCTTCGAACCGGACGCCGCCAATCGCCAGCGCTACAGCGCCAGCTACGCCACCTTCCGCGCCGCGCACAAGGCGCTGGCGCCCTTCTACGCCAAGCTCCACGGAGAGCGCCCATGAACCAACGCCAAGCCTGCGAGGCCCTGGTGCGTACCGCCGTGGCCCTGGCCGACCAGGGCTTTCTCGCCGGGGTCGGTGGCAACCTGGCGCTGCGCATCGACGCCGAGCGCTTCGCCGTCACGCCCTCGGCCAGCGACTACTACGCCATGGGCGCGGACGATATCTGCGTGCTGCGCCTGGACGATCTGCGGCAGCTCGCCGGTGCCGGCAAGCCCTCGGTGGAAAGCGGCCTGCACGCCCGCGTGCTGCAGGCGCGGCCGGACTGCCTGGCCAGCGTGCACACCCACCAGCCGGTGGCCAGCGCCTTCACCCTCCTCGACCGGCCGCTGCCGGTGCAGGACGAGGAGGCGCGCCGGCTGATCGGAGGAGACGTGCCGATGTGCGCCTACGCGCCCTCCGGCACCACTTGGCTGGCCGCCAATGTCGGCAAACGCATCCGCCCCGGACTGAACGCCTACCTGATGCGCAACCACGGCGCCGTGTGCCTGGGCGCGACCCTGGAAGACGCCTGCAACGTGGTGCGCCTGCTCGAGCAGGCCGCCATCGCCTGGTTCCACACCGCGCTCGCCGCGCAACCCCAGAGCCGCCTGCATCAGCAGGCGCTGCACTTTCTGCAAGAGGATCCGCGATGAACGCCGCCACCGACCTGCCCGCCTCCGGCATCAGCCGCTGGCCGGACACCGATGCCATCGACGCGCGCCTCAAGGCGCTGATCAAGCAGCCGATCCGGCCGATCCGCCGCGACGCCATGGACAAGGTGCTGGGCTACTTCGAGCAGAAATGTCAGGGCTCCAAGCGCCTGGCGGAGCAGGCCGCCACGGTGATCCCCGGTGGCGTGCAGCACAACCTGGCGTTCAACTACCCCTTCGCCCTGGCGATGAAGAGCGCCCAGGGCGCGCACCTGGAGGACGTCGACGGCAACCGCTATATCGACTTCCTCCAGGCCGGCGGGCCGACCTTGCTCGGCAGCAACGACCCGCTGGTGCAGGCGAAGGTGATCGAGACCCTGCGCGCGTGCGGTCCGGTCACCGGCCTGCTGCACGAGTACGAAGTCAAACTGGCCGAACTGGTGTGCCGCCTGGTGCCCTCGGTGGAGATGTTCCGCATGCTCGCCACCGGCACCGAGTCGGTGATGGGCGCCATCCGCCTGGCCCGCGCCTATACCGGCAAGAAATGGGTGATCAAGATCGGCGGCGCCTACCACGGCTGGAGCGACCAGCTGGTGTACGGCATGCGCATCCCCGGCACCGGCCGCCGCGAGGCGTTGGGCATCCCGCGCGGCGCCACGGCGCACACCCAGGAGAGCTTCCCCAACGACCTGACGGCGATCCGTCGGCGCCTGCAGCTCAACCGCCTGCGCGGCGGCACCGCGGCGATCATGGTCGAGCCGCTCGGCCCGGAGAGCGGCACCCGCCCGGCGCACAAGGACTTCAACGCCAGCCTGCGCCAGCTGTGCGACGAGTTCGGCGCGCTGCTGATCTTCGACGAGGTGGTCAGCGGCTTTCGCGTCGGCCTGGCCGGCGCTCAGGGCTACTTCAAGGTGCGGCCGGACCTGACGATCTTCGGCAAGTGTCTGACCGGCGGCTACCCCATGGCCGGCGGTATCGGCGGCAAGCGCGAGGTGATGTTGCTGCTGGCCGGCGGCATCGGCGGCAAGCAGGCCAAACGCGCCTTCGTCGGCGGCACCCTGACCGCCAACCCGCTGTCCTGCGTGGCCGGCTACCATAGCCTGCTGGAGATCGAACGACGCAATGCGCCGGCCGTGGCCGGCCGTGCCGGCGACCGTCTGACCTCCGGCCTGGCGGCGATCATCGAGCGCCGCGGCCTGCCCTACGTGGTCTACAACCAGGGCTCGGTGGTGCACCTGCAAACCTCCGGCGTGCTGCTGCTAAATATGCGCAACCCGATCCAGCTGCTGCGCGAGGTCAACCCGCGCAAGCACATGATGGAAGAGATGGGCGCCGCCTATATGGCCCACGGCCTGGTGACCCTGGCCGGCAGCCGGTTGTACACCAGCGCCGCGGACACGGACGACATAATCGACGAGGCGCTGAACCGCTTCGACGACGTGTTCGGGCTGGTCTGAACATGCATGCAGAACTGCTGCAAGCCGCGGCCCGGCTAACCGCCAAGGGCCTGTTCAACGACGCCGGCGACAGCCTCTCGCTGCTGCTGCCGGGCACCGGACGCATGCTGGTGCTGGTCCACGGGCAGGCGCCGCGCGAGGTCGCCCTGGACCAGGCCGGCGATGAGGTGGCCGCCCTGCACGCGCGGCTCTACCTGCTGCGCGGCGACGTCGGCGCGGCGGCGCTGCTCAGCCCGCGCTGGAGCCTGCAATTGCACGGGCTGAACGAGGCCATGCCGTCGGTGTTCGACGAGCAGGCGCGGCATATCGGCCGTTCCTGGGCGCCGGCCTCGGTCGCCCAGTTGCCGGCGCTGCTGGCCGGCGGCGGCAACGCCGGGCCGCTCGAAGGGCGTCTACTGGCCCTGGGCGTGACGCGCAACCGCATGCTGTTCAATTCCGAGCTGTTCGAGAAGTGCGCCATGGCCTATGTGCTGGCACGCCTGGGCGGCGAACGGGTCAAGCGCGTGCCCTGGTGGGTGCGCCTGATCGCCGGCCGCCGCCTGCGCAAGGACCAGGCCAACGCCGCGGCCAGCCATGCCAGCGGCCAGCCGGCCGCCGAGTTGGGGGCCTATTGAGCCCGCTCGGTGGACCGCCACCCGGTGGGCCGCCACCCGGAGGATCGGTGAAACGTTATCCACCCTACGTGACTCTTCGCCTTACGCGACACCGAGGCCGTAGGGTGGATGACGCTCTACTCATCCACCAATGGGCCCCGCTCGGTACACCGCCACCCGGTGGACCGCCACCCGGTGGATCGGTGTAGCGTGATCCACCCTACGCTACTATGCAGAGCGGCGCCCACCGAGGTGCCACACAACAACAAGAACAGGCGCTCGACGCCCGATAGCGACCTCCTGCAGGAGCCTGCCCATGAAACCCATCGCCGATCCGCGTTACTCGGAGGCCTCGGCCCCGCCGCAGATCTCGCGCTTCCTGCTGCAGCACGTCGCCGCCCTCGGCCGCGACCCGGCCCTGCTCTGCCGCGGCCTGGGTTTCGAGCCGGATGACCTGAAGAAGTCCGACTATCGCCTGTCCTACCGGCAAAGCTTCCTGCTGGTGCGCCGCGCCCTGCACAGCTTGGGCGACAGCGGCCTGGGCCTGGCCGTCGGCAGCCGGCAGACCGCCGTGTCCTGGGGCCTGGTCGGCATGGCCATGCTGGCCAGCCCGACCCTGGGCAAGGCGCTCGACCTGGCCATCCGTTACCAACGTCACACCGGCGCCCTGCTCGACTGCGAGATGCAGCTGCAGGGTGAACGCTGCCGGGTACTGGCCAGCGCCCGCTTCTTCGACCCGGAGGTGGCGGTGTTCTACCTGGAGGAGGCCTTCGCCAGCGCTCTGGCCATCGTCCGCCACCTGTCCGGACAGGACCTGACCCTGGACGCCATCGAACTGGAGTACCCGCGCCCGCCCCATGGCCAGCGCTACGCGGAGCTCTTCCAGTGCCCCGTCAAGTTCGGCGCCGGGCACAACCTGATCCAGTTCGATGCGCGCTGGCTGCAGCTGCCGCTGCCGACCCGCGACGACTACGTGGCCGCCGAGATCGCCGAGCTGCTGGACAGCGCGCGCTGGGAGGACCAGGGCAGCTCCGACCTGATCGAGACCATCCAGCGCGAGGTGCGCAAGCACCTGTGCAACCCGCCGCCGCTGGCCGAGCTGGCGCAGCAGCTCAACCTCGGCGAACGCACCCTGCGCCGGCGCATCGACGAGGCCGGGCTGTCCTACCACGGCATCGTCGACTCCGTGCGCCGGGCCAAGGCCCTGGCCCTGCTCAGCCACCGCGACAGCCGGCTGATAGACGTCGCCGTCGAGACCGGCTTCAGCGATGTGCGCAACTTCCGCCGCGCCTTCAAGCGCTGGACCGGGGTGACACCGCGCACGGCGAAACAGCGGATGTCTTAGCAGGCCGTTGAAAAAACGTTGGAGAGGCAGCCAGCGCAAGGCTAGGCGCCCCCGACAAAAACAGGCGAAAAAGCGGAGTTTACGAGTTGTAAATGAGCATTTTGACTGGACTCGCACCCGAGTCTGTTTTTAAGGCAGCGATGGCAACGCAGGTAGTTTTTCAACAGTCTGTTAGACGTCCTGATACACCGGCCAGCGCTCTACGAGCTTGCCGCCGCGCACGGCCAGCAGGTCGCCGAACTGCAGCAACACCGATTCGCTCTGGGTCGGCCGCAGGAAGACCTGGTCGTCCACCGCCAGGCGCACCGCGGGCGAGCCGTTGACCAGCTCCTGGTTCGAGCTGCGCCCGTACAGACCGCTCAGCCGTAGCCCGGCGGGCGAGGCCAGGTCGGCCTGCCAGTTGCCGCCATAGAGAAAGAAGGTTTCGCGCTGGTTGACGTCCCACCAGGGAAACAGCCGGGACTTCTCATCCAGGGCCGGGATCCGCAGCGCCCCCGTGCGTTTGAGCACCGGCGTGGCGATATAGACGGCCGGCACATGCTCCGCGAGCGACGGCAGGTCGTAGTGGCTGGGCTTGAGCAGGCCGGTGCCGATCGCCACCTCGTTGCTCAGCCGCTCGTGCTCATGGGCCCGGTAGCTGGGGCTACCGGCGGTATTCAGGGTCAGGCCCTCGCGCCACAGGGCCGGGAAGCGCTGGCGAGTGAAATCCACATGGCCCTGGTACAGCGCCATGACCTTGCCCAGCAGTTCGTCCTGGGTGCCGAGCAGTTCCGGCAGGTTCATGCCGACGAAGGGGTCGTAGCCCATGAACCCGGCAAACTCCAAGTGCCGCGGGTTGTCCGCGATCAGCTGCAACAACGATCCCAGCGTCTGGGTATCGCCCACGCCGCCTCGGTGCAACCCCACGTCCAGCTCGATATTGATGCGCAGCCGCGTACCCAGCCCACGGGCCAGGGCCAGGTACTGCTGCAGGCGTTCGGGGGTGTCGATCAGCCATTGCAACTGACGGGACGGCTCGAAGGGGCCGCTGTGGCGCTCGTAGAACAGCTGGGCCGAGCGCACCGGCAACGGCTTGCCGAGCAGGATGTCCGCCTCGGGAAACAAGCGCGCATCCTGATTGAGAAAGGGCTGGTGGAACGACATCAGTCGCTGGGTGCCGAGCCGCTCACCGATGTAGCGCAACAGACCGGGCGCCGGCAGGGACTTCTCCACCAGGCGCAGCTGCTTGCCGCTGCGCGCGAGAAACTGGCGGACCACCTCGATATTCTGATCGAGCCGGTCGAGGTCGATCAGCAGTGTCGGGCGCATCGGCCCATGGGCCTTTAGCTCCTGGTTCAGCGCCTGGAAATAGGCGTCGTGTGGCTGCCCCTGGTCATGCGGCCGCCACCAGGCGGCGGCCAACAGTCCGCCGGCACCCAGACCGGCCAACACCAGTGTGCGTCGCTTCATCGCGTCTCCTTTAAAGCTGTTTCGGATCTGTTGAGCCAGAGCCAGGCGAGCCTGTTTTTAACGGCCCATGGCTGACGATCAAGAGCGCCGAGTGCTTAACCGATATTGAGGCCGAATAGGCCGGCGAGATGCGCATTGACGAAGCGACCCTGGGGGTCCAGCGCCTGGCGCAGCTCGGTGAATTCCTTCCAGCGCGGATACAGCGCCGCCAGCTGGCGCGCGCCCAGGCTGTGCAACTTGCCCCAGTGCGGCCGCCCCTGGTATTTCCAGAAGATCGGCTCGATCGCGGCGAAGAAATCGCGATGGTCCATCGAGTGGTGCTGGTGGATCGACAGCGCGCAGCTGTCGCGCCCCTCGAACATGCTCAGGGGGATGTCGTCGGCCTTCACGTAGCGGTACTCGACGGGCATCCAGGTGCGCAGGTTGCCGTCGTCGATGCGCTTGAGTATCTCGCGCAGGCAGGCCGGGCCGTGCTCGGCCGGCACCGAGTACTCCATCTCGTTGAAGCGCACGTTGCGCACATTGGCGAAGATCTCGTAGGACGCGTCCACCCGGTCCTCGAAGCTGGCCAGATGGCGCATGTTGTTCAGCAGGCTGCGGCGCAGGTCGGGGGAGTCGCTCAGGTGCTTGTCCAGCCCCTCGATGATGTCGATAAAGCCGTTGCCGCCCTCTTCGTCCGGCGGCACCGGCGGCGTGCTCGGGTCCTCGGTCTCGTTCAGCGCGACCGCCAGCGCGTAGTCGGAATGCGTCACCACCAGCATCTCCCAATGCTGGTTGTCGCGCTTGAGGTTGTCGATGTCCTCTAGCAACTCCTCGGTCTTGGCGAGCCACTGACGCTCGCGCAGTCGGAAGGCCGTGCGGTTCTGCAGCCGCACGCGCGTCATCACGCCCAGCGCGCCGAGTGAGACGCGCGCGGCGGCGAACAGCTCGGGGTTGTGCTCGCGGCTGCAGTCGAGCACCTCACCGCCGGCGCTGACCAGTTGCAGACCGCACACCTGGGAGGAATACGAGCCCAAACCGATGCCGGTGCCATGGGTCGAGGTGGCGATCGCCCCGGCCAGCGTCTGATAGTCGGTGTCGGCCATATTGATCAGCGCCTGGCCGACCGCCTGAAGCGGCGCGCCCATGGTCGACATCGGCGTGCCGCCGCCGAACTCCGCCTGCAGGGTCCGCGCGTCATGGGCCAGCAGCCCGGAGAAGTGGCTGAGCGACAACAGGGTATCGTCGGTGGGCACCAGCGCACTGAAGGAATGCCCCGCGCCGACCGGGCGGATTTTGCCCGATGCCCGGCGGATGATCTGCACCAACTCGTCCAGGCTCTTCGGCGCCAATCGCTCCAGCGGTAGGCAGCTCTGCACGCCCGACCAGTTGCGCCAGGGTATGGGGCGCGGCGTTTCCGCGGCCCAGAGCGAGCGGGCCGGCAACGCCAGGCAGGCGCCCAGCAGGCTGGCGCGCTGCAGCAGCTGACGACGGGAGAACGGCTGCATGTCAGTGGCCCTCCGCGGGCTTGGGCAGGGCCGCCATAAATTCGATCAGCGCCTGGAAATCCTGCTCGGTGCACTGCATGCACAGCCCCAGCGGCGGCATGCCCTGGAAGCCATTGATGCTGTGATCCAGTAGCCTGGCCATGCCCTTCTCCAGGCGCGGCGCCCAGGCCAGGGTATCGCCGGTCAACGGCGCGCCGGCGGCAGGGTTGGCATGGCACTGCCGGCAGCTGGCGCCATACAGCTGCGCCAGGGCCGCATCCTCCGGCACGCGCTGCGCCGCGCCCGCCTGCGCCTGGGGCCAATCCTCACCACAGCCCGCCAGCAGCAGGCACAGCCCCAGCGCAACGGCACTGCCACGCCAGCCACCGGGCAATCTCCGGCTCCCGCTTCGCCCTGCCCGCATAGTCCCCCCACGCCTCTGCTCATCTCGATAGCGCCACACTAAAGCAGCGGCGCCTGGCGTATGAGGTCTCAAACGGCCAGCCAGGCACACAAGACTGGCCAAAACCCAGCCTGGGCAACCCTGATACAACCACAGCGGGTCAAACGGAAGCAGCACCCCACCGTTGCGGATGCTTTAAGCTTGCACCAGCCCCTCTTGGAGATTTACATGATCCGCCAGCCATCCCTTCGTCCACTGCTTGCCCTGATCGCAGCCGCCTGTTTCGCCATGCTGGGCGGCGCCTTGTTGATGCAGCACCAATTCGGCTGGGAGCCTTGCACCCTCTGCGTGCAGATCCGCCTGTGGCTGCTCTGTGGCGGGGTTGTCAGCCTGCTGATCCTGGCGGCCGAGGCGATCGGCCAACGTGGCTTGACCCTGCTGCTTTGGCCGCTGCTGCTGGCGGCGGGGGGAATGGCGCTGTACGACAACAGTCATCTGGTGCTGATCGAGACCGGCGTGCTGGATAGCTTCAGCTGCTCGCCCTTCCCCTTCTATGCCTTCCAGCTGCCCCTGCATGAGTACCTGCCCGAGGTGTTTATGAGCGCCGGCGTCTGCGGGGAGAACGACTACCGCATCCTGGGCTTGCCCTTTACCAGCTGGACCCTGCTCAGCGTCGCGCTGCTGTTCGGGTTGATCCTGCTTGGCGTCTGGCGTGCCCTGCGCGTTCGGCGCTAACCGGCCGGCCACCCTGGCTTTTCAGCGGCCGGCGCGGCGCGCGCGGCCGCTTGCCGTGGAGCGGTACGCGACGCCTGACTAGGCTGGCTGGCGGCTGTTTAAGCCACGTGCAGTTGGGGCACAGCGTCACGTCCGGCAGTGCGAGGCCTCCCCAAGCGCTCGGCATCGAGCAGTAAGAGCGGCTGCGCGGTGCAGGTTTTCAACTGGCCGAGCCAGGCTTGGAAGTAGCGGTCGAAGGCAGTTAAGCCAGCGTTGCGGGAAGCCTTGCGAATGGATCCGTCCTGGTAAGCAGAATGATGCGGTCGCACACCTGGTCATGGCAGACCGCATCGGCCCATCTACTTCACTCGGGCCTGTTGCATACCGCCTCAATATTGATTCCGTCCGGATCCTTGATAAAGGCGCCGTAGTAATTCTCGTGGTAACGCCGTATCCCTGGCGCGCCATTGTCCGTGCCCCCGGCCTCCAGGGCGCAGCGGTAAAACTCATCGACCTGCGATCTTGTTTTCGCAATGAAAGCGAAGTGGGTCGCTTGGCCTACTGTTGCGTTTCCGACTATCCAGAACAGTGGTTTGTATTCTCGACCAAAGCCATGGATGGTCCCGCCTGTTTTTTCCTGCTCGCCTCCGGGCTCAGCGTGCTCGGCGGGGATCGAATGAAGTAGCTTCAGCCCCAGCGGGGCCAGGGCAGCTTCATAGAAGCGCTTGGACCGTTCGGCATCGGACACCCCGATGTTCAGGTGGTCGATTATGCTGTCCTCGTAGTAACTCATGCAGTAATTCCTATACTGGTTGACCAGTCAAAACGGTATCAGGTTGCTGCTGACAACATCCCGTCAGCAGCGACCTGTTATTGATACGAGTTTGCAACCCGGTGTGGGTGAGCCCTGGGCCTCGCGGGTCGCGGCCCGTTCCATTGACGACCCGGCGCACCCAGCTGCAAGCAAACCCTCGGCGTCACCACACACAGTGCGCGCATCACGTAATGCTCTCGGTTATGCGTATGATCAAGCCGTTCTTGCCTAACTGGCGGACACCCACGGATCCATGTTTCACAGCGCGAGATTTTCAGGGAGTAGCACCATGCAAGAACTCACGGCGCTCGTCGCCATCGCCACGGCCCTTGCGATAGGCGCGGCCAGCCCAGGACCCAGTTTCGTCATGGTCGCGCGCCTGGCCATTTCGTCCTCGCGCGCCGCCGGTATTTGTGCAGCGCTAGGGATGGGCGTTGGCGGCCTGGTCTTTGCGGTCGCGGCTCTGCTCGGGCTCCAGGGACTGCTGCTCGCGGTCCCGTCGCTTTACCTGACGCTGAAAGTGGCCGGCGGTCTTTATCTGGCGTATCTGGGGGTGCGAATCTGGCTCGGCGCCAAGCAGCCGCTGGTCACCGATGCCGCTCAAGCGCAGTCGGGCGCTACGGCTGCGGCACGCGCCTTCGTCCTGGGGCTCACCACCCAGCTGAGCAACCCCAAAACGGCGATCGTATACGCCAGCGTCTTCGCCGCCTTCCTTCCCCCCACCGCTTCCTGGACCTTCGGTTGCAGTGTTGCCGCCTCGGTATTCCTGATCGAAGCCGGCTGGTATGCCTTGGTGGCGTTGGCGCTTTCCTCCAAAGGCCCACGCAGTCGCTATTTGCGCTTCAAGACCTGGATTGATCGCGCGACAGGGGGCGTCATGCTTGCCTTGGGGCTGAAGCTGGTAGCCTCGGCCGATCGCCCGTAACCCGTTAAGCCAGCGCAGCGCGTGGTTGGCCGCAGGCGCGGGCTGTCCCACGCGAAGCCAGACTTGAGTAAGCCCAGGCAGAAGCAGGCGGCCATGGAACGGATTAACCAGGGAGTGGAATAAATTCCTGATCGTCGCCGGGAACCAGGGGGAATTTCCCCGCGCTCCAATCCGCCTTGGCTTGCTGAATGCGTTCCCGTCGGCTGGAGACGAAGTTCCACTCGATATGGCGGCGGGCCATTGTCTCCCCTCCGATAAGGGCGATTCTCGACGCTTCCAGCGCCTCCAGGACGATGCCCTCTTCCGCCTTGAAGATCGTCATCGTCGACTGGGGCATCGCCGTGTCCCTGGCCTGCAAGCGGCCCTGGGCGACGTACACCGCCCGCTCCTGCGCCATCGGCAGTTGCAGCTTCTGCCCTGGTTTCAAGAAGGCTTCCACATAGAGGGTCTCGGCGAAGGTGGTGACCGGGGACGTGACCCCGTAGGCCGCCCCCATCATCACGCGAATCACCACCCCGTCGACCTCCAGCTGCGGGATGGTGGCTGCCGGATAATGGTGAAAGGCGGGCTCGGTCTCCTCGAGCGCCTCGGGCAGCACCAGCCAGAGCTGCAAGCCATGCAGCCTGTGGGGCACGCCCCGGACTTCGGGGCGCTCGCGCTCGGAATGGGTCATGCCTTTGCCCGTCACCATAAGGTTGATATCGCCCGGCTGGATGGCCTGGCAGGTACCCAGCGAATCCCGGTGCAGGATTTCCCCTTCAAACAGGTAGGTGACGGTCGCGATACCGATATGCGGATGGGGCCGCACATCGATCCCCTGCCCGGCGGGAAATTCGGCGGGCCCCATATGATCGAAAAAGATCCAGGGCCCAACCAGCTTGCGCTGACGGTTAGGCAGGGTGCGCCTGACCGAGAAGCCACCCAGGTCCTTGGCTTGCGCCTCGATCATCAACTCGACCGCGCCGCAGCCCTCGGAGAGGGTGCAAGGCTGCTCGATCTCTTGCTCCAGATTGCTCATGGCACTGCCCTTCCCTTCAGACTTCAAATAGCCCGCGCCGCGCGGGTGATGAGCCGGCCCGTGCTCGTGCCAGGCAAGCGCAACAGCATCGGACGCGCTGTAACAGGGCACGTGGCTCCCCGGCCCGTATGGCATTGCTCCAGCTTAAATCGGATCGAGAGGCGGTCCAAGGGGCGCGCGATCACACCGCTGGCGAGCCGGGTAGCGTTTCAGGGATGCCCCATCAGTTTGCTGATAATGCCCTGCGTGGTCTTGTCCGCGGTATCGGCGGCGCCCTGGTAGTTGACCAGGATGGCCACGGCCAGCAGCAAGCGGCCCTGGGTCCGCTCGCTCAAGCGCTCCCAGTCCTCGAGCAGTGCGGTGAAGACGATGTCCCCGGCATGCAAGGGATCGCTGGATACCGGCAACTGCGGGCTGTCCAGCACGGCTCTTACGGCCCGAATCAATGTTTCCCTGCGGATTTCCTTATCCATCATCTGCACCTTCCTTGGGTATACGGATCACTGCAGCCGACCTTCCTGGCCCGCCGATGGATGCCGCCCGGCATCTGTCTACAGCCTAGTCACTATGGCCAAAGGCTCAAGCCGAACGGACCCATCGCGAGGCTGGGCATCAGGCACGTTGCGGAAGTGATGCGCCCCGGATTGTGCTGCGCTTATCCGGGCTACCTGTCCGCGCAGGCGGTAAGAAGGCGGATATCCAGAGATCTCCCCACACCTGAGTTCCCGCCTTCTTCCCGCCTTCGCAGGAATGACGGGGAACGACGGTGAGATTAACGCTCCTGGTGACTGCACACCTCTACCTTGGAGGCTGCCCATCGCCAGGCACTCTAGCGGTCCGGCGCGAACAAGGCCGCGGCGGCCAACGGGGCGGACGGCAGGTAGAAGTGGATATAGCTCGCCGTCAGCCGCCCCTGGCGATAGACCGCCTCGGCGGTGCGCTTCTGGTAGTTCGGGCATTCGCCACGGACGAAGGGCACAAGCGCGGTGTCCAGGGTCGAGTAGTGGAAGGAGTGACCGCGCAGGCAACCCTCGGGCAATTCGACTGCCTGCAGGGCCAGGGCGGTCATGCGCGGTTGCAGGGTCGCCTGGCCGTTCAGCAGGCCGAGCATCGGGCCGCTGGCGCCGTCCTTGTCGGTCAACCGGTCGAGCAGGTAGAGCATGCCGCCGCATTCGGCATGAAGGGGTTTGCCGGCCTGATGGTGGGCGCGGATCGCCCCGGCCATGGCCTGGTTGGCGGCGAGGCGCGGCATATGCAGCTCGGGATAGCCGCCGGGTAGGTACAGGCTGTCGACCTCGGGCAGCACGCTGTCGGCCAGGGGCGAGAAGAACCGCAGCTCGGCGCCCAGCGCCCGCAGCAGGTCCAGGTTGGCCTGGTAGAGAAAGGCAAAGGCGCTGTCGCGGGCCACGCCGATGCGCAGGCCGGCGAGCAGCGGTTCGAGCCGCCGCGGCGCGGGCACGGCGAAGCTCACCGGCGGCGGCAGGCCGACATCGGCGCTGGCCGCCAGGGCGTCGGCGGCGGCGTCCAGCCGGGCGTCCAGGTCGACCAGTTCCTCGGCCTGCACCAGCCCCAGGTGCCGGCTGGGCAAGGCCACCTCGGCGCTACGCGGCAGGGCACCGTACCAGCGGATCGAGTCGGGCAAGGCATCGCGCAGTATCTCGCCGTGGCGCAGGCTGCCGACCCGGTTGCCGAGCACGCCGGCAAACGGCAGGTCCGGCTGGTAGGTCGCCAGGCCGTGGGCCAGGGCACCGAAGGTCTGGGCCATGGCCGAGCCGTCGATCACCGCCAGCACCGGTACGCCGAACTGGGTGTCGCGTAGATCTCGAATCGCGACCGGTGC
>JAZKHB010000013.1:0-28893 GCA_040385585.1 Pseudomonadota bacterium
ACTTCCCCTTCAGCATCTACTGATCGCCTGACTGGCGCCACCCGCCTGGGTGGCGCCGTCCCCAAGTAGCCCCCAGATGACTCTCGACCTCTACGGATTCGGCCCTGCCCTGGCCGCCGGTACCCTGATGACCATCAAGCTGGCGCTTTGCGCGCTCAGCCTCGGTCTGGTGCTCGGTCTGCTCGGCGCGCTGGCCAAGACTTCGCCGCACAAGCCCCTGCAATGGCTGGGCGGCACCTATTCGACCCTGGTGCGCGGGATTCCCGAGCTGCTCTGGGTCCTGCTGATCTATTTCGGCACCGTCAACCTGATGCGCAACCTTGGCGAGTGGCTTGGCATTCCAGGGCTGGAGCTGAATGCCTTCGCCGCCGGCACCATCGCCCTGGGCCTGTGCTTCGGCGCCTACGCCACCGAGGTGTTTCGCGGCGCCATCCTGGCCATCCCCCGCGGCCACCGCGAGGCGGGCCAGGCCCTGGGCCTGTCCAAGGCGCGGATCTTCTGGCGGCTGATCCTGCCGCAGATGTGGCGCATCGCCCTGCCCGGCCTGGGAAACCTCTTCATGATCCTGATGAAGGACACCGCGCTGGTCTCGGTCATCGGCCTGGACGAGCTGATGCGCCGCTCGCAGATCGCCGTCACCTCCAGCAAGGAGCCCTTCACCTTCTTCCTGGTCGCCGCCTTTATCTACCTGGGCCTGACGGTCATCGCCATGATCGGCATGCACTTTCTCGAAAAACGCGCCGGCCGCGGCTTTACCCGGAGCGCGTCATGAACTGGGACGTCATCCTCAAGTACCTGCCGCGCCTGCTCGACGGCGCGCTCCTGACCCTGGAGCTGGTCGCCGTGGCGGTGATCGCCGGGCTGATCCTCGCCCTGCCCCTGGGCATCGCCCGCGCCTCGCGGCACTGGTACGTGCGCGCCCTGCCCTTCGGCTATATCTTCTTCTTCCGCGGCACACCGCTGCTGGTGCAGCTGTTTCTGGTGTACTACGGCGTGGCGCAGTTCGAATCGATCCGTCAGGGCCCGCTTTGGCCCTACCTGCGCGACCCCTACTGGTGCGCCATCCTCACCATGACGATGCACACCGCCGCCTATATCGCCGAGATCCTGCGCGGCGCCATCCAGGCCGTGCCGCCGGGCGAAGTGGAAGCCGCGCGAGCCCTGGGCATGTCGCGCTTTCAGACCATGCTCTATATCGTCCTGCCGCGGGCCGCGCGCATCGGCCTGCCGGCCTACAGCAACGAAGTCATCCTGATGCTCAAGGCCAGCGCCCTGGCCAGCACCGTCACCCTGCTGGAACTGACCGGCATGGCCCGCACCATCATCGCCCGCACCTACCTGCCGGTGGAGATCTTCTTCGCCGCCGGGATGTTCTACCTGTTGATCGCCTTTCTCCTGGTCAAGGGCTTCAAGCTGCTAGAACGCTGGCTGCGCGTGGAAGACTGCCAGGGTCGCTGACGGCCCGGCTCCGGAGGCCTCCACTGCGGGGCCTGCTGATCTCCTCGTCATTCCTGCGAAGGCGGGAAGAAGGCGGGAACCCAGGTGCGCGGAGGTCCCTGGATACCCGCCTACGCGGGCATGACGCCGATAGAAGATCTGCGCGACCACGGGATGCGGACAGAAAACACTGCTGATACGCAAACCGCCCGCTCCCGCTCGCCTGGTTTAAACTGCCACTCCCGCTGCCGACCGAGTACCGCGCCATTCCGCTTTATGGCCCCCACCTGCTGGAACGCTTCCAGGCGCTGGATACCTTCCTGCTGGAGCACCAGGCCCTGTGGCGTCCGCAGCCTTTCACCTGCCTGACGCTACCCTGGGAAGCCCGGCACCCTGAACTGGCCGCCTGGTTGCGCCAACGCAGCCTGGCGCAAGCCGAAGCCGAGCATAACCACCCCGAAAAAATCCCCGCCCCGGCGCCCTTTGCCGACCTGGCCGCACGCGCGGCGCAGCTGAGCCAGGTGGGTGCCCTGCCCCAGGCGCCCGCGCTCGCGCTGCCGCCGCGCCTGTCCGCCGGCGTGCCGGGACGCAAATGGCAGCAGATCGAGGCCTTCGCCGGCTGCCTGCACTTCCAGGACAAGCCCCGCCATTGGTTGGATTGGTGCGCCGGCAAGGGCCATCTGGGCCGCCGCCTGGCCCAGGACGGCAATGCCCTGACCAGCCTGGAGTACGACCCTGAACTGGTGCGGGCCAGCCAGCAGCTCAGCCAGCGCCAGCAGCTGGCGCCCCGGCACCTGTTGCAGGACGTACTGGCCGACGACACCGGCGAGCGGCTGCTGACCGAGCACAGCCCCGTGGCCCTGCACGCTTGCGGCGAGCTGCATGTGCGCCTGCTGCAACTGGCCAGCGCCAGCGGCTGCAAGCAGTTGGCCGTCGCGCCCTGCTGCTACAACCGCATCCCCACGCCGGACTACCAGCCCCTCTCGCAAGCGGCCCGGACCTCGGCACTGGAGCTGTCGCGCAGCGACCTGGGCCTGCCGCTGAGCGAAACGGTGACCGCCGGCGCCCGGGTGCGCCGCCAGCGCGACATGTCCATGGCTCGGCGCCTGGCCTTCGACCTGCTGCAGCGACGCCTGCGCGGCAGCGACCAGTACCTGCCCACGCCGTCGCTGCCCAGCGCCTGGCTGGACAAACCCTTCGCCGACTATTGCCGCGACCTGGCCGCGCTCAAAGAACTGCCAGCACCGGGCGCCCAGGACTGGCCGACGCTCGAGGCCGCCGGCTGGCAACGCCTGGCCGTGGTGCGCAACCTGGAGCTGCTGCGTGGCCTGTTTCGTCGGCCCCTGGAACTCTGGCTGCTGCTCGACCGCGCCCTCTACCTGCAGGAGCAGGGCTACGCGGTGCGCCTGGGATGCTTCTGCCCGGAGCAACTGAGCCCGCGCAACCTGATGCTGCTGGCCGAACGCGGCCAAAAGAGTGAAAAAGCTGTGGATAACTCTGTTGACAGTTTTCCAGCGGATCGAGACAAAACCAGCCAGAAAACCCAGACAAGCGCAACCTAAATTCACAACCAATAAATAAACCCAACAAAAACAATCGATTAAAAAATAACGCGATCCAACGCACAAATTTTGCGCGGTCCTTGAAAAACTATCCAAGCTTGTGCATAAGAATTTTCAGGCTAATGCTTAAAACACATTAAAAGCGCTGTTTCGCGGTTTACAGCGGCCCGGATATGGATATAATCACGCCCCACAAATGCCGGTATAGCTCAGTTGGTAGAGCAACTGACTTGTAATCAGTAGGTCCCGGGTTCGACTCCTGGTGCCGGCACCATTTGAAGCTCCACAGAAGTCCACTGACTTCCCTGGAAGCCCCGAAAAACCTGCCTTCTGGCAGGTTTTTTTGTTTCTGGCCTTCCATCGGATTCCACCTCTGTACCCTGGATTCCGGCCGTTTTAGAGATAAAGTTAGAGGTACATGGATGGTTCGATGAAAAGGGAGATACCCTTATGTCGCGCACCACTGCACCGCTTTCAGACTCCGCTTGCCGCTCGGCAAAGCCCAAGGACCGCCCCTACAAGCTCTTCGACGGCGACGGCCTCTACCTGCTGGTCCAGCCCAACGGCCGCAAAGGCTGGCGCCTGCGCTACGTCAAACCCGATGGCCGGGAAGGCCTGACCTCACTGGGCAGTTACCCGGTCGTGACGCTCGCCGATGCGCGACGCAAGCGCCTTGAGCTCAAACGATTGCTGGTGGAAGGGCTTGACCCGGTCGAGCAGAATCAGAAGGTCAGGGCCGAAGCGGCAAAGAAAGCACGTAGCTTCGAAAGCGTCGCGCGGGCCTGGCATGAGCAGATGTCGGCCAAATGGGCACCCGGCCACTCCAAGACAGTGATGAGCCGTCTGACGACCCACGTCTTTCCCCTGATCGGCGCTCGACCCATCCACGAGCTCGATACCCACGACCTGCTCCAGCCCCTGGAAGCGATCAAGAAGCGCGGCACCCTGGACGTTGCCCTGCGGGTGCAGAACTACCTGCAATGCATCATGCGCGAAGCCAAACGCGCCCGGCTGATCACCGTCAACCCGGCTTACGACCTCGAAGGTTCAATCAAAGCGCCTCGGGTGGTTCACCGCCCCGCTCTCCCCTTATCACGCCTGCCGGAACTGCAGGAGCGGATCGACAGCTACACAGGCCGGGCGTTGACCCGGCTGACGGTCATGCTGTTGCTGCATGTATTCGTTCGCTCCAGCGAGCTGCGCTTTGCGCGCTGGCGCGAATTCGACCTCAAGCGCGGCATCTGGGAGATTCCGGACACTCGCAAGGCGTTGAAGGGCGTTCCCTTTTCAACCCGGGGTACCAAGATGGCGGGCGATATCCACCTAGTACCCTTATCGCCACCCGCCGTGGCCCTGCTCGAGCAGATCCATAAGCTGACCGGCCAATTCGAATTGGTCTTCGCCGGCGACGCCAATCCCTCGAAGCCGATGTCCGAGAACACGGTCAATAAAGCGCTGCGCACCATGGGCTACGACACCCAACGGGACGTCTGCGGCCATGGCTTTCGTTCGATGGCCTGCAGCGCCCTGATCGAGTCGGGGCTGTGGTCGGACACGGCCATCGAACGGCAGATGAGCCACAAGGAACGCAATAACGTGCGGGCCGCCTATATCCACAAGGCCGAGTTCCTGGAGGAACGGCGGCTGATCATGAACTGGTGGAGCCGCTACCTGGAAGCGAATCGGCACGAGCACATCAGCCCCCATGAATTTGCCAACCAGGCCGCCTCGAACGTCGTCCGGCTTAAGCACAGGCATGGCCCAATCGAGTAAGCGTCAGGTCTCGTTGAGCCGTTCGTCTGTGCATACGGTTTCAAGGATTGCTTGCTCAAAAATGAGCCGCTACTCTACAAATCGACTACGCCAATGGCGTATAGTTAAGCAAGGGATCGCATGATCTTTATCGAAACGCCAATTTTCACTGCGGATCTCAAGGCGCTACTTAGTGACGATGAGTACGGAGATTTCCAGGAATACTTGGCGATAAACCCGCAAGCGGGCGATGTGATTTCCGGAACTGGCGGACTCCGCAAAGTACGCTGGGCTGCAAAAGGCAAAGGCAAAAGCGCTGGCGTTCGAGTGATCTACTACCACGTTACCGCAGCCCACCAAATCCGGCTTCTACTGATCTACCGCAAGGGGATCAAGGATGATCTCTCAGAGGATGAGAAGAAGGTGCTTCGTGAGCTCAATAAAGGATGGAAATAATGGAAACTAATCTCTTCAAGCGTCTTGTCGAAAGCATGACCCAGATGGATGAGATTGATCGTGGCGAGCGCCAGCCGTCGCGTGAATTCCATGTGGATGCCATACAGGTCAAACAGATCCGGATGGCCACCGGTCTTTCCCAAGCACGCTTCGCCAAGACCATCGACGTAGCGGTGGGCACGCTGCGCAATTGGGAGCAAGGTCGCCGCGAGCCCGAGGGGCCTGCACGGGCACTGCTACGAGCGATTCATAACGATCCCGAGCATGTGTTAGCCGCGCTCCAGCGATAACCAAGCCGGAACAAGGGGCCCCGTAGTACTAAATGACTAGGTTCCTTTTTCAGTCCTTCGAAGGGATTGCACGCGTCTTCCTGCGCTCTTCCAGGGCGGCCTGGACTTTCGCCATGGCCTCGTCATGGGGTAGACGTGGCTTGGTGCTGTTGATTGCCTCTAGCACCTTGGCGCGAAACCAGCGGTCATAGCTGACCGCCTGCTCTTGGGTCTCGAATTCGGAAACGATGGGGGAAAGCGGGGTGCTCACGGCGAGCCTCCGGTTACTCCGGTAAATTCCTGGCCAGCTTAACCCCAGCCGGAGTCATCGGTTATTGCGTCTGGTCTGAAACGCGCTGGGGCCGTTCTGCTTGCTATGACCATGGCTCGCTCGGTGAAGCCCAGGCATGGCCCGCTAAGCGCCAGTATTCCGGGGGCGATTTGGACTTGGTCCCTACTTGGTCCCAGCTGGGCCCTCGTGCCCCGATAAGAGATCCAGGTCCTCGACCCCGCCACGATCCGCATGTGCTTTTCATAGAGCCGGGCCTAAACGCGGGGATCGCTTTAGGAGCCCTGCGTTTAGGCTCGGCCCCGCCACCACGCATCCAACCCGGCGAGTCGGTATCGCTCAATCAGCGCCGATGTCCGCATCCGGCCAGCGCCAGCGGGCCACGGCCAGGGCTTCGTCACGGGTGATGGGCTCGCCAATCATCCAGCAGATCGGCCGCCCGCTGCGGGTGATGGGCCAGGCACGTCGGCGGGGTTCGCCGCCTGGCACCGGTTCGGGACCCGCCTCGCTCAGCAACTCGCGCCACAGCGCGTCGCGGTGCGCACGCAGGTATTGGCGGTGCGCATCGGTGATGCGTCGCGCCGGGGTCACGCGCAGACGCTCGCCGTCCCGCTCGACGGTCAGGCCGTCCCGGCTTAGAACATCCAGGCGGGCCATGCTCAAAAGTACTCCGCAGTGGGGTCGTCGCGCGCTTCGCCGGCCTCGACCGCTGCAACCTCTACAGCTCTACAGGGGCCGTGGCCACTGGCTGGGCGCGGCCTTTCAGCCTCTACGGCTGACGACTCTGTAGACCCTGGCAGGTCGCCGCAGGCCCCGTGCTGACTGGGTTGTAGAGCTGTAGACGCAGGGCCCGGACTGGCGCCCAGGTAGCAACGCCAGGCGTCCATAAAGTCGCGTTGCTCGTAGCCCTTGCGACCCGACTCGCAGCCGATGCGCAGCTGCTTGGAGCGGATGCCGTAACCGCCCAGCTTGGCCGCCAGCTGGCGAACCGTCATGGGCTTGCCGCGGTTCCAGGTGGCCCAGGGCGACTCCTCGTCGGCCGCCAGGGCCGCCAGCAGGTCGACGCTGAACAGCCTGCTGCTGCGCTTGGTCTCGAACACCGCCTTGATGTCGGCCAGCAGCTCGGCCCCAATGCTCGGGGCGTCTTCTTCCAAGCCGTGAAGCGCGACGGCCGCCACCCGGGCCAGGCGCGGCCAGGCGCCACCCGCCAGCTCGGCAATCGCCAGCAGCGGCTCCCAGCAGTCGTTGGCGCGGTCGCTCAAACCCTCGATCTCTGCGGGCCTGGCACCGCGAATCGGCTCGCGGTTATCCAGGGCGAAGCGCGCCAACTGTGCGGCCACCTCGGCAAACGCTTGCGGGTCGGCATGGCGCAACTTGACCGTGCGCTCGCCGGGCAACTTACGGCGCAGGCGCAGCACGATGCTGCGGTCGGCCAGGGTGTCGGCGATCTTGCCGATGCCGCACAGCGCCTTGGCGCCCCAGACGTTAAAGCAAGTCGGCGTGTGCTCCTCGCCGACGCAGCGGATCACATACGCCGCGTCACGGGTAAAGCCGGCATTGAGGATGCCGCGCGCGTCCTCGTGCGCACTGAGAAACGCGTCCACCTCGTCGATCAACAGACTCGGCGCCCAGAGTTGCAAGGCGCGAAACAGCGCCGCCGTGGCGATATTGGAGACCGCCAGCGGGCGGCAAACCAGGCGCGCCATCACGCCCAGTAGGATGGTCTTGCCGCAACGCTTTTCCGGGGCCGTCACGTTGGCAATGGGCGCCACGTCCACCACGTCGATAAACCAGGTAAAGACCACCCACAACGCCGCGGCGTTGATCGTCGCCGGCTCGGCCACCACATGCCGGCGGATCAGCACCGTCACCGCCTGCAAGAGCGCGGCGCCGTCCACCGGCACCGGCCAGGGGATGACCGCGGCAAAGGGTGCGCCGCTGTCGGGCGCCGGCGGCGCGGCGGCGGTCAGCTTGTCCAGCTCGGCCAGGCTCACCCGGCCACTGGCCTTGATCCACTGACGGCAACGGGCCCAGCACGGCGGATCGGCGTGGCGGAGCTGACGCAATAGCTCGAGCACCTTGTCCTCAAACAACGCGCCGGGGTCCTGCTCGAGCCGGCCGAGCGCCTGCAGGATCAGCGCCGGGATGCGGGGTTCCGCGGGCAGCGGGTTCATGACCGGCACCCGCGCGACAGGCCAGCCGAAGCCGGCCCCGCCGATTGGCAGGGGGATTCGAGCGCCATCAGTCAGGCCCTCGGCGAGGTCAGGAAGGTCTTGATAGAAGCGCGCACCCAACAGCCGAAGCGCACGGGCTGGGCAAAGGCGGCGCAGGTACCCGAGATAAAGAGTGCAAGAGCGGATGGTGGGGTAAAGGCAATCGCGTCAGCCATGATCGAGCTCTCCTGGACGGTGAGTGAACGGCATAAACGAAGACCTGGCGACGCTACACGCGGGCCCCTTTTCTCCAGGCAGTTCCTGCGAAGTGCGCCTGCCAAAGGGACGTGTGAACAGCGGCGCTAACCAGTGACTGCAGCGTAGCGAGGGTTTGACGAGGCAGCCAAGCCGCGCCACCTGCCGACCAGGCTCCGTAGGCCCCAGCCAAAAACACAGCCCACTCCAGCACAGGCCATAGCCTTCCAGCGAGGTCGGGAGAAAGTACAAATACCGTCTCTTACCGCTTATCGGAAACCAATACGGTTCGCTGAATGCGCTGCTGATAACCGCGGCGGCATCACCGATTACAGTCCGGGCAAAGGCTGACCAGTACCTGACAACAATCCCTCAGGATCGACAGCACCTAACCGACTGTCCGACGCCCTGAAAACCCGCTCTGCTCCATGCCGCGCCACTGCGTCCCAGTCAATTCCAACAGGACACCATTACCCCAAATGCGCGGTTTGACGCTGCTCGGAGCGCCTGCTTTATTGGGACCTGCAAGCCGCTGTCGTCGACAGCAACCCAGGTGGCCCGAACCTTAAAGGTCACGCCCCTTCCGGGGTGGTTCAGTCCAAGTGCGATTCGCGTCCGGCAGCTCGCGCGGTCACTACCCATGTGATGGATGCCCACTCGTTCCAGCGTGCCCACTGCGGCACACCCCTACCCTGCTGCGCTGCAGCAACTCCTGCGCTTGGCCCATTCACCGAGCCAACCCTGCCCGTCTCTGGAAAGAGACGGGCGCCGTAACCCCTGCTGCAGGCCACGCCCCACCGGCTCTTGCGGCATCCGCAGTCACGACAATCGGCGAGACAAACGCCGATCCCTCACCCGCCACAGTGCTGCCGATAACAGTGCCGCAACCTTTATAAGGCTGCACCCGACTGACAGTCGGGCACGCCCTGTCATCACACCACGGCTTCACCCGACTCAGGATCTGGCGCCGGCCTCGTCAGCCCGCGCAGCCTCCCCCCGCCCACTTGCTCGCAAGTGTTCAGGAGGCCGGATCCCGAGATGCCCTCGCTCCCGGACGTAAGGAGCCGCCCGTCCCGCGTCAGTGGACAACCTCACAGGTCGCAGGGGCCTCAATCCCTGATAACACTCAACATCCATGGCGGGATGACGTGAGGCTGGCGTGTAAGGACAAGACCCTAAAGGAGCGGGGACATGGCACTGATCGGCAGGCGAGACGGACGCAATTTCGGCCATGGTCGGCAACTGACCTATGCCGGCACGCAGGCCTTGCAAGACCTGTTCGGCGGCGGGCATTACGCGACCGTCAAAGCCCACGGTGATCGCTGGCGGGCGTTCGCGCGCTGGTGTCGCTCGGCGGAAGGGCCGGGCGTTAACGATGCGCGGCAGATCGACCGGCCGACCCTGCTCGCGTACACGGGATATCTGCGTCGCCTGGTGGACCAGGGAGAGCTGAGCATCGCCACCGCGCAAAACCGACTGTCCAGCGTAAACCGCACCCTGGCGGCGCTTCGCGGTGATCAGCAGGTGAAGATCCCAAGCCCGAGTCAGGCGCTGGGCCTGCGGCGCACCACGGTCCGCACCACCGCACCCCAAGGCCAGGACCGCGAGCGTCTGCAGCAAACCGTGGCCGCGCTGTGCGACCGCCAGCAGCCGCGCGTGGCCGCCCTGCTGCTCCTGGCCCGTGCCACCGGCATGCGCCTGCGCGAGGCGACACTGGCCGATCTGCCGCGCCTGCAACGCGAAGCCCAACAGCTCGGCCGCATCAATATCCAGGACGGCACCAAAGGCGGCCGCGGCGGTGCATCGGCATCGCGCTGGATCGCCGTCGATGACCACGTGCGCGAGGCGCTGAGCTTTGCCGCGCAGGCCTCGCCGAAGGGCAGCCGCAACCTGCTGGCCCCGGACGAAAGCTACCAAGACTTCCAACTAAACGCCGTCCGCCCGGCGCGGGACCTGCTGCACTTGCACGGGCTCAAGGGCTTTCACGAACTGCGGGCGGCCTATGCCTGCGAACGCTACCAACAGATCACCCAGCACCCCGCGCCCCTCAACGGTGGCCGTTGCTACCAGCTGGATCGGCCGCTCGATACGCAGGCCCGCCGCCAGATCGGCTACGAACTGGGGCACGGCCGCATCGACGTGGTGGCGGCCTATATAGGAGGCCGCGCATGAACAAAGCATTCGATATGCAGCTGTTTCTGGCGGGCGTGCTGACCGGCTCGCACGCCACCCGCCAGCGGCATATCCACCAGGCCAAGGCCATCCAGGCGGCGATCGCCGAGCGTTGGCAACGCGACAACCCCTGGACCTGGCAGCGCAAGCACCTGGCGTGGTTTCTGCTGTACCACCTGGGCGGGCACGCCGAATCGACTCGCTATTACTATCGGCTGACCGTGCAGTTGATTGCTAAGCGCCTGGGAAAAGCTTGGCAGTTCAACCGCTAGGTAAACGTCTGCAACCGGCCAAAAGCGGACGGTCTATCCTATAAATAAATGCGTCCCAAACTCCGATGGCAGCCTTTTGGGTGCAGAGCGGTCAAATCGCCACGATTACCAAACCGTGAGTAGCATTAGTGATTCCAAAAAATCTCGACTTGACAGCCACTTGCACCTAATATTTCTAAGCATACGTAAGAATTTTCGAACCTGTGATGTGTTGCGACTGGGGTTAGAAAGCCCGCTCATTTTTTAGGACCCTCATGGCCACCCCTCCAAGTAAACCCACTGCTTTGGATCTATTCTGTGGTTCAGGTGCTGTCACCCTAGGCCTGAAGCAAGCTGGGTTCGACGTCGTAGGCGCTGTCGACCTTGACGCGGGCGCATGTCGCACCTACCGCGCTAATCACCCCGAGGTCCGACTAATCGAAAAAGATATTCGCACAGTACAACCCAAAGAATTCGCTGATCTCATCCCAAGAAAGCTCGACTTGTTGGTTATCTGTGCGCCATGCCAGCCGTTTAGCAGCCAAAATCGCCATAGAAGCCAGGACGATTCTCGCAATAACCTCGTAGAACAATCCAAGCCCTTTATTAAGCGCTTCAAACCTTCCTTGGTTTTCTTGGAAAATGTACCAGGATTGGCATCCAGCGATGTTTTTGATGGTTTCACTAGTTGGCTAAAAGAGGAAGCTGGCTATAACGTTTCTCAGCCTATGCGTATCGATGCTTCCGAGCTCGGAGTTCCGCAGCGTCGTACCCGCATGATCCTTGTAGCCGCTAGAGGGGTATCGCTAGATAAGGCAATCGAGATAGCACGCACAGGCAAAAAAACTGTCAGGCAGACGATTAGCGATCTACCTGCTCCCCCGATTGGTCGCCCACCTAAAGACTCAGATCAGTTGCACTATGCACGCAAGCACTCGCAACTGAATATGGAGCGCCTACAACATATTCCTGCCGATGGAGGTGGGCGTGAATCGCTGCCGTATCATCTGCAGCTCAAGTGTCACCGTAATACTAAGAAAAATTCTTTCTCTGATACCTACGGCCGCATGCGCTGGGATGATTTAGCTCCCACGCTGACAACAGGCTGTACGGACATAACCCGCGGGCGCTACGCTCATCCCGTACAACACCGGGCGATAACTTTGCGCGAAGCTGCAAGGCTCCAAACATTTCCGGATGACTACATATTCACCGGCAATATTAGCCAGGTTTCAATACAGATAGGGAACGCGGTTCCACCAAAAATGATGTGTGCTATCGCTGAAAGTCTTAAGTCAGCAATCAGGCAAGACAAGCCTAAACCCCGTGGCTAGCCTTCTCTCGTCTCGTCCTATACCATCTTCGCCGATGGTGTCTGCTACGATGAAGCGAGTACGTAGCAAAAATACTGGGCCCGAACTCGCAGTTCGTAAAATTCTTTTTGCTGCTGGCCTGCGCTACAGGATTCATTATAAACCTAGGGCAGTATCCATCGGCAGAGCTAACATCGACATCGCCTTCCCTGGCATTAAGATTGCCGTGTTCATCGACGGCTGTTTTTGGCATGGTTGTCCGGTTCACGGTACGACCCCTAAAGCTAATGGGGAGTGGTGGGAGGCAAAGCTTCAAAGCAACCGCACAAGGGATAATCGGATAACGGGCATACTAGCCGCAGAGGGCTGGCAAGTTCTTCGCTTTTGGACCCATGAAACGCCCAAGCACATAACGGCTACCGTTAAATACGCAGTGGGCAAACGTAAAATAATCAGTAACTCCTTAAAGACCTAGGAGCCTTCATGACACAGCTCAGGGTTAGAGCTCGAGCGGTCGATATGCTCGGTCGGCAGCAAATCGCGGGGATTCCTACCGCGATCCACGAACTGTTCAAAAATGCACATGATGCCTACGCCGAACGGGTGGAAGTAGATTTTTTCAGGCGTAATCGGGTACTTGTACTCCGAGATGATGGTTATGGGATGACCAGGGATGATGTTGAAAATCGCTGGCTGACTCTTGGCACCGAATCTCGGGTAAACGCGAACCAATCCCAAAAAGACCCGAATAAAGAATGGCATGGCCCCAAGAACCTACCCCAGCGAGTCATCATGGGGGAAAAAGGAATTGGTCGCCTGGCCATTGCTGTAATAGCCCCTGTAACCATCCTAATGACACGAGCCAGTCGCCCCGATGGTCTACGCGACCTCGTGGTTGCACTTGTACACTGGGGGCTTTTTGAACAACCGGGGCTGGATATTAGTGCCATTGACATACCCATCAAAGAGTTCCCTGGCGGAACACTGCCAACTCGAGAAGACATCGGTCGCTTGATAGATCAGGTCGATGTGAATCTGAAAAAGCTTGAAGCGGACATCGATACGGTTGCTTTTAAAAAACTTCGAGAAGACCTAGAACATGCCAGAGCTATTGGACCAGACAACCTGGACAAAACACTGAATAAAGATCGAGAAAATCCATTGAGCCTGTTCGGAGATGGTTATGGGACCCACTTTATTGTATTGCCAGTGGCGCCAGAACTAGATGATGACATTGACGGGGGAGCGGATAAAGAATCTTCTAAATTAGAGCGCAACCTACTTGGCTTTTCCAATACCATGGCCGTTGACGACCCTGTGATCAAAACGGAGTTTCGCGATCATCACCTGAGTGAAGTTGAAAGCCGTATTGGTCCAAATAGCTTTTTTACAGTTGATGACTTCACCCGAACCGACCAACTATTCGAAGGTAATTTCGATGAGTATGGGCAATTCGCGGGTACCGTTTGGATTTTCGGAAAGCAAAAGAAATTTGTTTGCAATTGGATCGACGGAAAAGGCAAACCGGCCCGATGCGGTAAATTTTCTTTTCGATATGGATATGTCCAAGGCAATCAGAACGAATCTAAATTACCGTCGACAGATTGGGCGGTTATGGGAGAAAAAACGAATAGGCTAGGTGGATTATATATTTATAGGGATGGAATAAGGATTCTACCCTATGGGAACTCAGATTATGATTGGCTTGAGATCGAAAAGCGACGAACAAAATCGGCTACAGATTGGTTTTTCTCCTATAGACGTGGCTTTGGCTACGTATCTATCTCTCATGAAAAAAATGGTACGCTAACAGAAAAAGCTGGACGAGAAGGGTTCAGAGAAAATCAAGCCTATCGCGATTTTCGTTCAATATTAATGAATTTTTTTCAACAGTTAGCTCTGGAATTTTTCAGAAGGTCCGCTCCCCAAGGTGATGATTATTGGAAGGAGAAGGAAGCGAACACTCTTCAAGCCGAACTATTAAAAAAGCAGCAAAAAAAAGCTGATAATAGAAGAGATGTTTTCGACACAGAATTGAAAGAATTTTTCGTTCGGTATGAAAATGGATTTTTCGAATCAGAGTCTGAAAAAATATCTGAACACTTGAATGAGAAACTAGAACTTTTCACTTCAGAACTTGATCTTGGAGATTTCGCTTCGAAAGTAAGGCTACTTGAACTGGATGTTCGTCAACAGCTCAAATGCCTCGTCAATAAAACAATTGTTCTACTTCCGAGGGGGCTGTCTCTCACCGAGCGACTCAAAAGAAATTGGGCCGCCTATGACAGAATGTCGGCTCAGGTACGAGCGACAGTCCTTGAACCCCTCCGTGAGCGAATAGACCAAGATCTGTATAAGGCCACTGCTGGAAGGATTGGCGATGCTGAGCGCCGGGCAGTAGCTCTTCAAGATATCGAGCGGGAGCGTGACTCTACGGTTAAAGAGCTTATAGGCCTGCGGCGTGAAGCATTTCAAGCATCTGACGAAATGCAAAAATCCCTAAAGGGCGTTCTTCAGGAAGAGTTCTCCCTGCTACGGGTTAATATTGAAGAACTGGTAGCTGAATTCACAAAGCGGTCGGCAGAAAAGCCCGAAGATATTGATTTTATTCGACATGAAATTGAACAACGGATAATCGAAATGCGTCAACGGGAAGCTGAGCTTTTCGATTCATTTAAACGACAGATGATAGAGCTAGCTGAAGGGGTGCAGCATCGCGAGACGCTTGATGACAGATTCGCATCACTGGAAGCGCGTAATATGTTACTGGAAGAGCAAATAGAGTTCTATTCCGACTTTGCTCAAATGGGGATGTCCGTTGGTATCCTCCAGCACGAGTTCGAGCGAGCTGCCCGGGGCATCCGGGTGGCCATGTCTGAATTAAAGCCTTGGGCGGATCGCAGCGTGCCTCTTGCATCCATATATAAAAGTCTACGTGAGCACATTGAGCATCTAGATGGATACTTAAAAGTTCTTGACCCTCTGGGCCGAAGAATGCATCGCTCCACTGTTGAGATATCCGGCGATGAGATTCTAAACGCATTACGCAGAGTGTTTAGTGAACCTCTGAGAGACCTGAGCATTGAGCTTTTCGCTACTGACTTATTTCGCAGCAGAAGAGTCTTATGCAAATCCTCTGCCTTACTAGGCGCGTTCATTAATGTCGTTGACAATGCAATATATTGGATTTCTAGCCGCTCCAATGACGAACGCACGATCACTCTTGACGTTGATGAAATAGGATTCCTAATCACTAACACAGGCCCGGAGATTGAGGAGCGAATGCGAGAACGCATCTTCGATTTTGGTGAAACCAAGAAAGCCGGTGGACGAGGCATGGGACTCGCCATAAGTCGTGAAACGTTGCGTCGCGAAGGTTTCGAAATTGAATTATTACAAGCGGGATTGGATGTTAAGCCGATATTTCGGATTAAGCCTATCGACGAGCAAGGAGTAGAGTGATGGCGGCGGCAGTAATTGAACAAGGCTCTCCCGCAGATATAGCTAATCAAGAGTGGACTGAACACTGCTTATCTGCGGTTAGAAGATTCTTGAAAAACGTGGTCGTAATTGACAACGAACCGTTTGTAGAAATTAAAGGTATGCGAGGAGATACCAATTTTTCGCTACAACCACCTGATAATGGGCTAGACGCTCCCGACGACTTAGTCATCACGCCAATCCAAAGTGCACATCAGGAGCACGAGGATATTAATGCTCATAGATTAGATGTTCGGAAGATTTCTGATGCTTTTGCGGAAGAAGGTCTTGCTTGCGCGTTTGTGCTCCCTGATGATGATAGTGCTGACGAAGATGGCCTCGTCAGGCGCGCTCTTAACTCAGCGCTAATTTCTGACATTGTAGTTATAGATTGGTTTCTGTTTGACAATTCTCCTAATCTGACAAAACGAATTTTGAAAGAAATTGCTCAGAGAGATGCATCTGAAAATGGGCGAGTTCGCTTCATCTGTGTTTATACAGGACAACCTCTTCTAGACACCGTAGGCCTAGATGTCACAGAGGCACTAGGTCGCGGCGGAATACATCTTAATCCAGTTAATGAAAATCTATTTTTCTCAAAATCTCAGAGCTGCTTCGTTGCAGTACTAAACAAACAAACAACCCTACCAATTGATCTTCCAAAAACACTAATTAATCTTTTTATTCATTTTGCAGATGGCATACTTCCGACATTTGCTCTCGCAGCTATAGGCGCCATTCGAAAGAACACCCATCACATGGTTACGCGCTTCGGTAGAGAACTTGACTCCGCTTATATTGCGAACAGGCTAATTACTAACCCCCCAGAAGATGTTGCCGAGCTGATGCGAGATCTCTTAGTAGCAGAATGCGATAATGCTCTAGGCCTTGAATCCGTTGCCGACCATTACCTAGACAAGAAAGCTATCGACAGATGGCTAAATAAACACGAAGCGAGTATCGCACCACAGGCATATGGCGATAAACAAGTAGACATGTCACTACTAAAACTTCTACTTAACCACGGAATCGACCAGAAGCGAGTTGGCGAACCAGCAATATCACTTCCTGTAGAGAAGCGCAACAAGGTCTCCATTGCTCTTGCTGGCAATGCAGACTGTTCTAAAGATGCGGAGGCAGCCTTCTCAAGGCTCGTCGTATTTAAACGCGAGGCATTTGGCGACACAAAACTTCTCGGTGATAATGGGTGGCTCCCCTCGTTGACCACAGGAACTTTGTTAAGATTGCAGGAGGGTGAGGCCAAAAGATATTTCATTTGTCTTACACCGGCATGCGACACTTTGCGCTTGTCTGCAGAAACACCTTTTGTCTTTATTGAAGCAACTATTGATGACAACCGCTACAGCATTATATTGAAAGAAGAGGACGGAAATAGAGGCATTTATTTCAGAGGAAAACACCCCACACTGAAAACCTATTCTTTCTTACCTGATACAGAAACTCAACGAGTACGGGGAGAAACGCACCAGCTTGAAACCAATAGACCTACATTTAATTTTTCAACCATTAACGGAAGACATCGTTTCACATGGTTAGGCGAAATTCGTTACGCACGTGCTGCAAGTGAAATGGCTAAACTCGCTGGAAATTGGATGCGCATAGGCATTAATGACTCAGAGCACCTGAGATTAATTGAGGCCGGAAAATTTAAATAATCTTTCGGGAGGAATTTTACAAATAGGGTAACCGGGGACAGACCACGATTGATTCCACTACTGATTAATCACACTAACCGAAACCGTGACCAGTCGGTCCCCAATGTTGTTCATCTTCGGGGCTACAAGACTCCAGGGTACTAATCGAGGTAGTACACTTTACCAAACCCAATAAATTCCATATCTAACATAGAGTTAGATAACGGTTCGATTTCTGGTGCCGCACCACATTAGCTTCCACAGCGTTCCACCCAATGCTCTGGAAGCACCGAAAACCCGCCCTTTGGCGGGTTTTTTCGTTTCTGGCCTTCGATTGGATTCCCCTTTTGTACCCTGGCGGACCTGCCGCGCCTGCAGCGAGAGGCCCAACAGCTCGGCCGGATCAATATCCAGGACGGTACCAAAGGCGGTCGCGGGGGTGCATCGGCCCCGCGCTGGATCGCCGTCGATGACCACGTCCGCGAGGCGCTGAGCGTTGCCGCGCAGGCCTCGCCGCAGGGCAGCCGCAACCTGCTGGCCCCGGACGAAAGCTACCAAGGCTTCCAATTGACCGCCGTCCGCCCGGCGCGTGACCTGCTGCACTTGCACGGGCTCAAGGGCTTTCACGAGCTGCGGGCGGCCTATGCCTGCGAACGCTACCAACAGCTCACCCAGCACCCCGCGCCCATCAACGGCGGCCGGTGCTACCAGCTGGACCGGCCGCTCGATACGTAGGCCCGCCGCCAGATCGGCTACGAACTGGGGCACGGCCGGATCGACGTGGTGGCGGCTTATATAGGAGGCCGCGCATGAGCAGGCCGTTCGATATGCAGCTGTCCCTGGCGGGCGTGCTGACCGGCTCCCACGCCACCCGCCAGCGGCATATCCACCAGGCCAAGACCATCCAGGCGGCGATCGCCCGGCGCTGGCAGCGCGACAACCCCTGGATCTGGCAGCGCAAGCATCTCGCGTGGTTTCTGCTGCACCACCTGAACGGACGCGCCGCATCGACGTGTTACTACTATCGGCTGACCGCGCAGCTGATCGCCAAGCGCCTGGGAAAAGCCTGGCAGTTCAACCGTTAGGCTACGAGCTGTAATCACAAGAAGGGGTGGCAGTTCATTCTGCCTAGAGGCGCTTTACGCCCTGTCACCACGTGGTGCGAGGGCGTTGCCGTGTATGAAATACGCCGAAGATTTGCAGGCGATCACCGCGCACTCGATAGGGAATGAGATAGGACCAGTTGGGCACTGCCCACTCGCGCGTGTTTTGGACTCGACCTTCACGGCCCATAGCTGGAAATTGGGCCAGCCTGTCTACGCTGGCGAAGATTGCAGCGGAGAAGTCGTCGGCGTTTTGCAAGGTAGTTGTCGCGTCTGCCGTGGCCGGTTCAGCCAGGCTTTCGGCCTCGTTGAACATGGCCAGCTGCGGCGAGTCGGGATCAGTGCTCTGCTCGGATTTACGGCCGAACAGGCGCTGCATCAGCAGCGAGGAGCAAGGCGCCAATGTCTGGCTTGCCCATTCTTACTGAGCGGTTAGATCCTTGGGTTCGGGATTGTTGCGGGGATTGTAATCTTTGATCAGCGCGCAAACATAGCTAGCGCTGGCAGGGTCTTGGCGGTTCTCATACTCTTTTTCCGTAAAGAACCCTGTGCCATACCAACCAACCATATAACTGGAAAAAGACTCAACATGGCCGAGTTCAATCGCGAAAAGAGGGCAGGTTTTGTTTTTTGGTTTGACGCGATAAATAATTCGATGACTAAAGCCGCCGTGCTCTTCTTCTGTAATCGTGTAGTTGTCTATTTCACAATTAAGAGCTTGGGAGTGCCAGGATATATTTTTATCTTGAATCGTTAGGATTCCGCCACATCCGCGACCTTGCCCATGATAGCGGCCTTCAAAAATATTCGCTTCCAGCACATCACTGTAGACGAGTGTTGTTCCTGAAAAAGCAGTTAAAAACACCAAAACAAACTTAAGCGCATTCATTTTAAAATCCTTCCTGGATGGCGTTGTAGAAAAATTCTAATTTATCCTTATAGCTTGCATCACCAGATACGTTGTAGATCGAGGAAACAAAGCTATAGTCCAATTTTTCCATAGAGTATATAACTCGTTGCTTTCTTGCTTGTTGATAGATTAATTTCTGTCCTAATTTTAACGCGTTAGGATTTACACCGGGGTTGAGTGAGCGCAGTACGTCAGTAGTGGTACCTGCTTTTTTGGAGATTTTCTCAAAATTCGGATGCTCGCGAGTCACCAGAAATTCCAAGGACTGACTTTCATCTTTTAACGTAATGGTGGCAAAGGTGCAGGCTCTTAGTAAGAGATATGCGGTACCGGCAATAATATTTTCCCTGGGTGTGGATCGGATTTTTTCATAATTTATATAGCGATAAATTTCAGGGAGAATCAGCTTCATATTTTCGCCGGTGAACGAATCTGAGCTTAAAACATCATTGATACCTGTATCTCCAGTATTTCCGATTTGCATCGGTCTTGTATTCCAAGCGCGTGGAGCCCCAGGTCCTGTCTCCGTGTAAATAATGGCTTTAATCAAATTAGGGTTGATGTTGGGTGAGACAAAAAAACTGGCGTCACAGACATTTTAATTTTGGAAATGCCGATTGTATGTGGCTGCTATTTCTTCAACTATGGAGTTGAATTTTTTCCACTCAGACGTAGCCCGTAAAGAAGCCCCCATGCTTCGTTTCCAGTCAGAAAGCTGAATCGCACACATGGAATATTTATATTCAGCTGTCCCCGTCGGGCGGCGCGGATAGGTTTGGATATTGCTGATGGTTTGCATGAGTTTTCCTCCCTGAATGGGAGGGATTCTAGCGCTTGCGCAGGGCTCTAGACTGTGAGGGCTCGCACAGGGTCAGCGGGGGTCGTCAGCGGCCTTGGGGTTTTCAAAGCCAATATAACCAGCTTCGTTTTCCAGGTTTATGAGGGATTTTTCCAGCCACTCAACCCGCATTTTCGCTCCAATGTCGGGCGCGCATTGTCGCTACCTGATCATCGGAAGCGAATGTACCTTGATTGGCCTCCTCTCGTGCTTGATGTGGTCGCGAAGAACGTCCATCGCCAAGTAACTCACACTTTGGCCATGCGTCTTGGCCAAATCGGCGAGTGAGTGCGAAAGGTCTTCCGGCAGGTCCAGGGATATTCCGGTCATGGCAACCTCGATGGTGGACGTTTTGGTGCGCATCTTACCCCGCCCTGTGCTCACTTGAATTACCAGGCCGTCGGGGCGAGGTGCTTCACGATGCATTTCGTTTTCAGGCTGACCGCAACCCTTACTTGAGAATTGCCTTATGAACCGGTGATAGCACCACGAGTTGGCCCGCGCCACCGGCATGCGCCTGCGCGAGGCGACCCTGACCGCCGTCCGGCCGGCGCGGGACCTTCTGCACCAGCATGGACTCAAGGGCTTTCACGAACTACGGGCGGCCTATGCCTGCGAACGCTACCAACAGATCACCTAGCACCTCACGCCGCTCAACGGGGGCCGTTGCTACCAGCTGGACCGGCCGCTCGATACGCAGGCCCGCCGCCAGATCGGCTACGAACCGGGGCACGGCCGTATCGATGTGGTGGCGGCCTACATCGGAGGCCGCGCATGAGCAGGCCGTTCGATATGCAGCTGTTCCTGGCGGGCGTGCTGACCGGCTCCCACGCCACCCGCCAGCGGCATATCCACCAAGCCAAGACCATCCAGGCGGCGATCGCCGGGCGCTGGCAGCGCGACAACCCCTGGACCTGGCAGCGCAAGCACCTCGTGTGGTTTCTGCGGCACCACCTGGACGGACACGCCGAATCGACGCGTTATTACTACCTGCTGACTGTGCAGCTGATCGCCAAGCGCTTGGGAAAAGCTTGGCAGTTCAATCGTTCGACACGTTGGCCGCAACAACTGGCAAGCAGCGGCGATCACGTCCGAGTAAAGAAACCCGTCCTCTTTACCCTATGTGCTAACTGTGCAGTCGATCGCCCTGCGGTTAGGAGAACCATGGCTGGTTGATCGCTAGTCTGAGAGCGACAGCCGGCCATCAGGCTGCAGTCAGGTCCTGAGAATACATCTGTCCCCGTTTCCCCAGGTCGACAAACTGCTGCACGGCGACGAAAACGTGGGCAGTGCCGAGGCGAGATACAACGGCGTCGAGAAACGTCCCGAACATGAAGGCCGCGACGTCATCTAGCAGATCGCGGCCCGTCAGAGAGTACGTACAAGAAACTGAGTAAGCGCAGCGCACTGTACAAAGCAAAGCGCAAGTTCGAGAAGGGCAAGGCCTAGGTGCGCGCCAAGGTCGAGCACCCGTTTCGGGTGATCAAGCGTCAGCTCGGTTATGTAAAGACGCACCTCCGTGGCCTGGCAAAAACACGGCGCAATTGGTGACTGCTATTCGCCCTGCCAAACCTGTGGATAATGCTCAGGCATTTACTGACAACCGCAGGAGAGGTGCGCCCGTAATGCGGGCAATAGCCCCCCACCCCGCGAGGCGAGTCCGGCAGCTAAAACACAGAAATGAGCAGATGATCTGATCATTTTTTGATCGACTGCCCGTTTTCAAAATCAGCGGAGGCTGAAGTCAGCAAGAAATATAGGACTACTTCAGACCATCCCTAAGACAAACCGGCCTCGACCACCCCTGCATGGCAGCGCTATTGGCCAAAGCCAAGCAGTTGAAGTGGAAATAAGGAGCCTGCCAATGCGGATGCAGATAAGCTATCAGTACAACGCCTTGAATAACCTGCTCGTAAGCAGTTTTGCACATTGCCGGGCGACATCCGGCGCCTAGTCAAGGTGGTCGCCGCCCTGAAACGCCAGTCCAGTCCAGTCCTAGCGAACTCCGCGCCAATCTGCATCGTGACGGTAACACCAGCCTGATCAAAACCACGCCGGAGGAACGCCCGCGCAATAGCAATAGCAATAGCAATAGGCTCAGTACTGGAAAATTTGCAACGAAAACGAACTCACGAGACTACGCGCTCTGCGCATACGCAAAAATTCAAATACCACCGAAACAATTTTATAATAGCTGAACCGAGGTAATATTTGAAAACCGCATACAGACCAGAAATAGACGGACTAAGAGCTTTTGCCGTAATTGCGGTAATCCTGTATCACGCCAAATTTTCAATTGGCGGCATCAGTCTTGTGCCGGGCGGCTTTATGGGTGTCGACGTATTTTTTGTAATATCGGGATATTTGATCTCAGCCCTGCTATTTCGGGAAATTGAAGTCACAGGAAAATTCTCGCTTCTTCACTTCTATGAACGCAGAGCCAGAAGACTTCTACCGGTTTTATTTACTGTAATTCTGTCATCACTTTTTTTTGCGTGGCTGCTTTTAGCACCCTCAGCGCTTATTGAATTTTCGAAATCAATAATATATACACTCAGCTTTGCATCAAATTTTTACTTCCACTATTCCGGCCTGCAGTATGGTGCAGAGACTGGATTATCAATACCTCTCCTGCACACTTGGTCTTTGTCGATCGAGGAACAATTCTATATTTTTTTCCCCATAGCAATAGTCATTGCGTACAAATTCTTTAGCCGCTACCTCCTGGCATTTATCATGCTATCCCTGATAGCCAGCCTACTTGCTGCTGATTGGGGTGCACGACATCATCCCTCGGCCACATTTTACTTTGCGCATGCAAGAATATGGGAAATGCTCGCTGGGGTACTCCTGGCCTATCGAGAATTTAAAACCGGGCATCGCTCGCAAAATGCAATACTAAATAAAACCCTTCCAGCGCTTGGCCTGTCGTTGATTCTTTACTCATATATAAATTTCAACGAAAACACATTGCATCCATCCCTTCTAACAATAGTGCCCGTCGCGGGCACCTGCCTAGTTATATGGTTCTCAACTCAAGCAGGTTTCTGCTCAAGGCTCTTATCCTCAAAACCTCTTCTCTGGACCGGACTGATTTCTTATTCTCTTTACCTGTGGCATTATCCGATTTTTGCATTCTCTAGAGTTATAAATGCAAACCCAACGGAACAGGATAAAATCGAATGGATCGCATTAACCTTTGCTCTTTCTATCTTTTCTTACTGTTTAATAGAACAGCCTTTTAGAAACAGGACATGGATTAGCAGGGAAAAATTCTCCAAGTATGCCCTGGCCACCGCCATCGCCGTTATATCGACCTCTGCCGCCTTCATCTATCAAGCCGAAAAAACGCTTGCAACGTCAGCATCAAAAATAAACACTGACAATAAATATCTTCTAAGCCTTCGCGCAAATAATTTTGGTCGAGGCTGGGGTTATTTTTCCAAATTAAACAAAAAAGAAAACACCAACGTATTGATACTGGGTGACAGCCATGCCTTTGATCTATACCAAATGGTTCACTCCACCCACCTTACAAGCAAATATAACTTTGGCCTCTGCGACATTCGTCTAATATATTTCTCCTACAACGAAACGCTGCGCGAATACATTGATGAGGCGGAGCGAGGCGCCATAGCAAGAACCGAAAAATGCCTGCATGGAAACGCACTAAAGAAGGCCGATACGATTATATTGTCAGACAGCTTTGGCGGCTCAGAGATTAACTATGTTGAACCTCTCATAGATTTTCTTCAAAACAAAGGCAAAAAAATAATTCTTCTCTCACAGTCACTTTCTTTTAAGGAAGAGGGCGGGCTAACCTTTCTAGACCACCAATACATAACTCTTGGCAAGTATCTCTGGACTGCGGACATAGGTGCATTGGAGCACAGCTTTTACAAAACAATACGGGCTGGCGACTTTTCCAAGAATGCACAGCTAAAAGCCATCGCAGCCAAGAGGGGCATACCTTTTTTTGACAAGACAGACTACCTCTGCGAACAAGAAAATGAGCGCTGTGACATACTGACTGACAAAAAAGAAAAGATATATTTAGACCATTTCCATTACACCCAAGAAGGCGCTGAGTATTTTGGTAGAAAAATATCCAAAATGAACTGGCTTAAGATTGACGACCCTTCGAATAATTAAGGAGCTTCCATGGGCACTTCGCAGAGTTCAATAGGCAAACAGCCTGGCGCATATCGGTGATGTTCCCAGGCCCAGCGCATGTGCCGCGTGGATGAGGGTGCCTGCGCCGAATGTGGCGGTGCGCACCGCTTCGTCGCGTTGACCTTGTGGCCGTTCGAAGTACAGGCTCTTGGCCGCGCCTTCCCAGCCCTGCACCATCGCCGAGGGCATGAAACCGGCTTCCACGCAGGGAGCCAGCCGCTCCGGCAGTCGCTGGTAGTCCGGCAACTGACCGCAGACGATAAAGGTCACGGCCGCTTCGGTGACCTTGGTCTGGTCCCAGGCCAGTGCGCGCAGGCGTGCCTTGGCCTCCGGCGTGCGCACGGCGATGAATCGCCAGTTCTGCAGGTTGAACGCCGTGGGCGCCGTGCTCGCCAGACGAATGAGTTCATGGATCTGCTCGTCATCGATAGGGCGCGAGGCGTCGAACAGGTTGATGGTGCGCCGCTCTTCGATGGCGCGGGTGATCGGGTTGCTCATGGATAACCGCTCAGGCGCGAGCCGTTGCGGCCCGGGCTGTGAACGCCAAGGGCCGGCTCGTGAATAGGGATGAGTGTCGTGTTCGAGGCGGACAGACTGTGCGTCAGACGATGCTTTCCACCACCCCGCCATCGACCCGTAGCGCCGCACCGGTGGTCGCGGAAGCCTGCTCCGAACTGGCGTAGATGATCATGTTGGCCACTTCCTCGACCCGCGCGGCGCGCTGGATGATTGAGGAGCTGCGGTGGGTGTTGACGAAGTCCGCTGCCACCTTTTCCAGGCTGTCGCCGGTGCGCTCGACATCGGGCTGGAGCATGTCGGCAACGCCTTCGGACAGCGTCGGCCCCGGTAGCACCGAGTTTACGGTGACCCCCGTGCCGGCCAGGCGCTTGGCCAGGCCGCGTGCGACGGCGAGCTGGGCGGTCTTGGTGAAACCGTAGTGAATCATGTCGGCTGGAATGTTCAGCGCGGACTCGGAGGAGACGAAGACGATGCGCCCCCAGCCACGTTCCACCATGCCAGTCGCATAGGCTCTGGAAAGCCGCACACCCGACATGACGTTGGTTTCGAAGAAACGCTGCCATTCGCTGTCCGGTGTCTCGAAGAAATCCTGCAGCTTGAAGATTCCCAGGTTGTTGACGAGGACATCGAAGCTCGGGTGCTGGGCGATCAGCGCCTGGCAGCCCGATTCGCTGCTGAGGTCGCCCACGAAGCCGGTGGCCCGTTTGGCCAGCATCCCCAGACGCTGCATCGCGTCCTTCACGCTGCTTTCGCTGCGGCCGTTGATGACGACAGTGGCGCCTGCTTCCAGGAAGCCTTTGGCAGCGGCAAAACCAATCCCGCTGGTGGACCCGGTGACCAGCACCTGACGGCCAGTAAAGTCGATGTTCATGGAGCGACTCCTTGATTCAGTTGACCGGATGGACTTTGCGATATTTCGTATTGATTGATAATCGGGGTAATTTAGAGATGACCTTTCGAGGTTCTCGAATAGTTGCCGAGCCATTTTTGAGCCTGGAGAGAGCTGATCATGGACACGCTCGACGCTTTGCGTCTGTTTGTGAGCATTGCCGAAACCGGAAGTCTCAGTGCAGCCGCGCGCCAGCAGGCGGTGGCCACCTCGACCGTGACCCTCGCCCTGCAGCAGTTGGAGACCCGTGTGGGCACGCGGCTAATCACCCGCTCGACGCGCAGGTTGACCTTCACCCACGAGGGCGAACACTTTCTGGCTGACGCCCGGCGCCTGCTCGCGGACTGGGACGCTTCGCTGGAGGGCGTGACGGAGGGCGGCCCGTTGAGCGGTCCGATCCGTCTCACGGCAACCAGCGACTTCGGTCGCCTGCAACTGGTGCCGTTGATCGACCGTTTCATGGAGCTGCACCCACAGATCCAGCTCACCGTCCTGCTGGCGGACGGGGTGTTCGACATGATCGAGCATGGCCTCGATCTGGCATTGCGCAATGGCCCGCTCGCCGACTCGACATTAGGCTCCCGCCCGCTGGTGCGCAGCCAGCGCATCATCTGCGCGGCCCCCGACTACTGGAGGCAGTTCGGCAAGCCGACGCACCCGACCGAGTTGGAGGCGTACAACTGCCTGGTCCTGCATCGCCCCGGCGTGCCGTTTTCGACCTGGCCTTTTCTGGTTGACGGAAAAACATTGGCGGTTCGAGTGACGGGCAACAGGGTCGCGAATGATGGTGGGGTGCTACGGCATTGGGCGATGCGCGGGCTGGGCATCATGATCAAAAACCGCTGGGAGATTCGCCACGAGATCGAGCAGGGATTGCTCGAAACAGTGTTGGATGATTTCGCACTGCCCCACGTGGACTTGTATGGCGTGACTAGCGGAACGCCAAGCCGGCGCGTGTCAGCCTTGCTGGATTTCCTCGCCAGCCAGCTACAGGACGGAAATTAGTTCGCCTACCTAGAAAAAGTGGACGGTTTATTAATAGGCAGACCGTTAGCTTTCAGCATCGCGGAAGGAAATAGTCGGCAAAATTCAAACCACGTTTCGCAACGCCGAAGGGGGCGCTTGTTCGCGCAACCCACAGCGATAGGCGATAACTCGCCGCGCATTGTGAACCCCCCGCAGGCGCGTCTCATGCCGGGGCTGGTTTTAAACCCGGTTCCGGTTCCGTTGCCGCCATGCGGGTAGCGTCTCGAAACCCCTCGGAGCCGCTCGTCCGCGCGGCGCCACTGACGCCCGTGGCGTCCTCGAAAAACCCGCCCTCTGCTGGGGATTTTTTCGGTTTGGCACTCTGTCGGAAACCCGTAACTTTCACCCGGTTTGGGAGTCGCCAGAGGTAAGGCTCACTTCGAAAAATGGGCGTACTCCCATGACGCGCACATCATCTCCCCTTCCGGCTGGCCGCCCTCCTCGGCGGCCTCCTCGCAATGACTATGGCCGTCGTCCGCGAGCAGCGCGACGACGCGCAAGGGTTCCTGGCCGATGGCAAAGACCTGTCGAGCAGACGCGACAAGCCAAGGCCGCGGCGCGCCGGGAAAACCTGTGCTCCACGATGGTTGCATGGGCGCAAGGCAATGGCTGGGCGGTATGGATGCCTGGCCAGTCGACAACCGTGATGACCTGCCTCACGGCGTTAAGCAACTAAACCTTCCACAGAGGTGAGAGATGAAGAAAGGACTGGTCGCGGCCGCTCTCTGGCCGACTTTAATCTGCTACGCGGGCCTGGCGCATGCCAGCGATCCAGGCCTGCAGGAATGGGTACGCGTTGCCCCGGAGAAGGTGGCCAGCGAATGCGGCCTGGACCCGGTGTTGCTCAGGGAAGCCGACCGGATGATGGGCAACAACCCCTACGCGATCGTGCGCTACGGCAAGCTGTGCCATGAGTACCTCAACACCACCGGTGTCTACCATGTGGCCTCGATCACCAAGTTCATGGCCAGCCTGACCCTTGGCATCGCCACCACCAAGACCCAGCTCTCCGACGAATCGCCCGTGGTCGATTACCTCAACTGGTGGGAGTTGGGCGGCATCAATCCCCAGGCCAAGGTAGCGCATGTCCTGGCGATGACAGCCACCAAGCCTGATCTGTCCTGGGGCGCGAAAGGCATCTGGATCTACGATGCGTTGGGCACGCGCGAGATCGACAAGCTGATCACGATCGTCGATCGGGCCCTGGCGCGGGAACCGAAGGCCTTTCCAGGCGTGACCAACATGGCGCAGCTGGCCAGGACGCAGCTGTTCGAAAAGATTGGCATGCGCAACACCCAGTGGAGCGGTTACACCCTGGCCTACAGCATGAACAGCACTGTGCGGGACATGGCCCGTCTAGGGTTGCTGGCGTTGCGCAAAGGCGTCTGGAGCGGCAAGCGCATCCTCAGCGAGGAGTACGTCTACCGTATGGGGCATCCCGCCTTCGAGGACACCAATACCGGCTATGGCTACCTCCTTATGATGAACGCCCAGCGGAACTGGACCTATTCGTCCGGCAGTAACGACCCCGACTGCGCGCCGGTCTCGCTCTGGAACCAATACCCCCATCGTCCGTTCTACGAAGCGCTGACCTGCAACGGCGGCACTGCCACCTGCAGCCAGGTGCATGACGTGGGGACCCAATGGGCGGCGGGGGCCGGCGGGCAGAAAGTGGTCATCCACCCGGGCCTCGACCTGGTGATGGTGGTCAGGGACGACCTCACCAACGAGGGGCACAACAGGGTGTGGGACGCGGTGCGTCCGGCACTGGTCAAGCGTGACCCGGCTTTCCTCGGCGATGAGGCAGGCTTCTGCCAAGCGTACAAGAACAACCAGTACGCGCCTGATTTACGCTGAACGGCTTTTGCCGGGTCAGGCACTCGAGCAAGCCGATAGGGGTCCATGAAAAAAGCGACCTAGCAGCCTTGATGACGTAGTAAGCCTCGGACGTGCTCCGAGGCCTCATCGTACTGGGTTCCCGCCTTCTTCCCGCTTCTTCCCGCCTTCGCAGGAATGACGGGGAATGACGCTGAACTACCCCCGCATCACCCCTACCTAGATTGCATCCGGGTCACTGCCGCTTAGGCAGGTATTTCGTGAAACTGCTCCAGGCCCGACCGCATCTGTGCTGAGCGTAATCCGGGCGCTGACCAGGATTCCAGCCTTGAGGCAGATAGCGTTTATGCACCCCTCTTGGCCTGCAGACGTTATCGCCCCGCTAGGCAACCGCGCAGATCGCCTCCAGCAGCGACGCGGCATAGGGCGGCAAGTCCTCGAACGAACGGCTGCACAGCAGCAGTTGGCGCGCCGCCCAGGGTTCGGGCAGCGGCAGGCTTTCGACCACCAGGCCGCCGCGCGACCGCTCCACGCAGGCCTTGGGCGCGATACCCA
>JAZKHB010000013.1:28903-32031 GCA_040385585.1 Pseudomonadota bacterium
CGGGCGGAAACCCAGGCCCGCACCGCGCGCCACCATGCGCAGCATGCCCTCGAAGTTTTCGGCCCGGGCCCGGATCTGCATCCGGCGCCCTGTGTGCAGGGCCTGCTCTTCGATCAGCACGGAGAACGAGGTGCTGGCGGCCACGCCGATAAATTCATGCGCCAGGGCCTCGACAAAGGTCACGGCACGGCGGCCGCTAAGCGGGTGGCCGGGCGGGATGACCAGCAGCATCGGGTCGTCGGCGAGGTAGCGGGTGTGCAGGTCGCTGCTGTCCACGCCGCTGGAGATCAGCCCCAGGTCGGCCGCGCCCTGACGCACGGCGGCGACGATGCGCACGCTGGGCATTTCCTGCACGTCGATATCGATATGGGGGTGCCTGACCAGGAAATCGGCCAGGCGCTCGGGCAGGTATTCGCTCAGGCCCGAGGTGTTGCACAGCAGCCGCACCTGGCCCTTGAAGCCCGTGGCGTACTCGGCCAGGTCGCCCTGCATGCGCTCCACCTGGCGGCCTATGGCGCGGGCATGTTGGGCCAGGGATTTACCGACGGCGGTGGGGGCAACTCCGCGGCGGCCGCGCGCGAGCAGCGGGATACCCAGGGACGCCTCGAGGCCACGCACCCTGGCGCTGGCCGAGGCCAGGGACAGGTGGCTAAGGGCGGCGCCCGCCGTGATGCTGCCGCTGTCGACGATATGCAAGAACAGTCGCAGGTCCACCAGATCGCAGTGCATGACGCCTCTCGAGTCATAGCCTCTGTTCAATACGGAGGCTCAGTCAATTTATCGCAGATTCAGCGCGACTGCGCGAGGGCCTAGCATGGCCCCATGACAAACCTTCTCGCGTTCTATCAAAGTATGGGGCCGGCCTTAGTGCTGCTGGTGTTGGTGGTCTTTACCCTGGCCGGCACGGTCAAGGGGGTGATCGGCCTTGGCCTGCCCACCGTGACCATGGGATTGCTGGGCCTGGCTATGCCGGCGTCACAGGCTGCGGCACTGCTGATCATGCCCTCCACCCTGACCAACCTCTGGCAACTGTCCCAGGGCGGACCGTTGCACGCCCTGCTCAAGCGCCTGTGGCCGATGTTGCTGGCGGTCTGCATCGGCACCCTGGTCGGCAATCGCTGGTTCGGCCTGGGCACCGGCCCCTGGGTCACCCATGCGTTGGGCGGCGCGCTGCTGGCGTATGCGTTGATCGGCCTGTACCTGCCCAGCCTGCGCCTGTCGTCCGAGCGGGAAGCCTGGATGGGGCCGCTGTGCGGCTTGTTGACCGGCCTGGTCACGGCCGCCACGGGCGTGTTCGTGATTCCGGCGGTGCCTTACCTGCAGGCCCTGGGCCTCGATCGCGACGCCATGGTGCAAGCGCTTGGGCTGTCCTTCACGGTCTCCACCTTGGCGCTGGCCAGCGGGCTGTTTAGCGGCGGGCTGCTGGACGGCGGACTGCTCGGCGCCTCGTTGGTGTTGGTGCTGCCCGCGCTGGCGGGCATGGCCCTGGGGCAATGGTTGCGCCAGCGGATCAGCCCGGCGGCCTTCAAGCGGCTGTTCTTTATCGGCATGGCGCTGCTCGGCGGGCACCTGTTGGTCAATGGCTAGGGTCTGTCGACACTACCCGCACGGCCGCGCGAACCTGGGTTTGAAACCATCCCCGGCATGAGACGCGCTTACGGATGGTTCACACCGAGCGGCGAGTCATCGCCTCTCGCGTCAAAAAAGATCCAGTCCTGCGGTTGGCGCGAATACATGGCTTTATCCTCGACCCCGCCAGGGGGTGGCGCCTCGCCGACGCCTACGACCTAAACCCCGTGGCGATTGCCGATAGCCTGAAACTCACTATCACCGAAGCGGACAACGCCCTGGATCTGCAGCTGGCGCGCGAAGTGGCCGCCTACTTCCGGGTCAAGCCGACGGACGCCGAAGGAATCATCGATACCTTCAAGGCCGTGGTCCGCCAGTGGCGAGTGCTATGGACTGCGCCCTCTAGCATTACCGTGGGAGGGCGCGCAGCAGGGTGCCTAGAAGATCTTCCAGGCCTGCGGGTCGTTCGGATCTGTGCCGCGCAGCGTCGGTGGGATGGTCTTGTAGGCCATGTTCAGGCGGGTGCCGGCCTCACTCTTGAGAATTCGACGGGCATCGATGAGGACCCGCTCACCACTCGTGCTCATGATCATGCGTTCCACGGCAAAGCCGAGGTCTTCGAGCATCAGCTTCAGGCAACTGGAGGTGAAGCCCCAGAAGTTGCTGCGATCGGCATTGACCTGGCCATGTTCAGGAAAGCGCACGCAGTCGGGGATGAAGCGCATTACCGGCTCGCTGGCGAGCGTGGCTGGCAGGAGCTTGTCGATGCAGTAAGACTCGAGAAGCAGCCTGTCGTTGGACAAGCCGGCGCAGTTGGCCAGGGCCAGATAGGGGTCGGAAATGTGGTAGAGCAAACCCAGCGCCAGCACGATATCGAACTTGCCATACTGCGCATGGGAAATATCCAGTACGTTGGCCTGATGGTGTTCGATGTCATCCAGGCCATTGATGTACTGGGCGAGGCCGAAGCCGGAATTGTCCTTGTGCCGGAAGTCGAAGGCCACCACCCGAGCACCGCGCCGACGGGCCTCGAAGCTGAAGAAGCCATTGGAGGCTCCGACATCGGCCAGGGTAATGCGGCTCATATCCTCCGGCAGTTCCAGTTTCCGCCACATGCCAGTGGGATTGTAGGAACCGCCCGTGCATACGCCCGGAATGATCTCGAAGTCGTGATGCCATGACTTCCCCTGTACCAATTGCAGGGCTATTTCTTTATCGAGCATTCAGCGCATCCCGCTTGAGTGGTTCGGCTTAGCGGTTTGGCAAAGCCTGAAAAGTAGCCGTCGATAAGATGGCTTGCCGCATGGCTAGTTGAGCCAAATCAGGTCAAGTTATACCTCACTCGGCGAGCTTATGATGTAGTGACCTTTGCCTGCTAAGGTCCCAAGCTTGGGGCCTGGGATTCCCGACGGAAATTTCACACCCCATGACTGAGAACTGTGCCTGTAGAGCCTGTCTCAGCTTCGTCTGAGTAGCCCCCGCTTCCTCTTGCCGCCCTCAGAACCCAGTGCATGCCTTTTGGGGGTATTCAGGGGGGTATTCAGGGTCAGAGTCGATTT
>JAZKHB010000013.1:32041-55484 GCA_040385585.1 Pseudomonadota bacterium
AAAATCGACTCTGACCCTTACTCCGACCCTTACTCCTCTGTGACCCTTACTCCTTCTTACTCCTTGGCAACGGTCGGCCTGCTGCAGCTTCAACGACTCATCACGCCCACGGCGCAGAAGCACTTCCGCGGCGCGACAGCTCGCAGAACTCCCGCAAAGCCAGCTGCAAGCCCCTGGCGAGCCGTTATTTGACCTTGATGACGACCTTGCCTTTGGCTCGCCCCTGCTCGACATAGCGCAGGGCTTCGGCTGCCGACTCGAGGGGGAAGGCGCGGTCGATCACCGGTTTGATAATGCCGGCTTCGACGAGCCTGGTGATTTCGCGGAGTTGAGCGCCACTCGCGCGCATAAAAACGAACGCGTAACCGACACCGTTTTTGCGCGCTTTTCTGCGGATAGCGCTGCTTAACAGGCGCATCACCAGCTTCAGTACCCAGGACAATCCCTGCTCTTCGGCGAACTGCGGAGTGGGCGGGCCCGAGATGGAAATAAGCTGGCCACCGGGCTTGAGGATCTTCAGGGATTTTTCCAGTACGTCGGCGCCCAGGCTGTTCAGTACCAGGTCATAGCCCTGCAAGACGTCTTCGAAGTTTTGCTGCCTGTAATCGATGACGAGGTCCGCGCCCAGTGCTTTCACCCACTCGACATTGGGTGTGCTGGTGGTGGTCGCAACGAAGGCCCCCAGGTGCTTGGCAAGCTGGATGGCGAGGATGCCAACGCCACCCGAGCCCGCATGGATAAGCACCTTCTGGCCCTTTTTCAATTGGGCGGTTTCAACCAATACCTGCCAGGCCGTCAGGCCGACCAAGGGAAGGGAAGCGGCTTCTTCCATGCTGATGTTCTTGGGTTTCAAGGCGAGTGCGTCCTGGTGCACCGCAATACGCTCGGCGAAGGTGCCGATGCGCTGTTCAGGAGGGCGTGCGTACACCTCGTCACCGGGCTTGAACTGCCGCACGGCCGATCCCACAGCCAACACGACGCCCGCCAGGTCATTGCCCACTACCAGGGGAAAGGCATAGGGCAGGATCAGTTTGAATTCGCCTGTACTGATCTTCGAATCCAGTGGGTTGACGCTCGAGGCATGCACTTGCACCAGGACGTCCTGGGCGCCCACTTCGGGCTCGGGCACGTCGCCAATACGTCCAGTGTTCTTGCCATAGCGGTCGATCACGTAGGCTTTCATGATGATTGGACTCTCTGGGTTGCAGGTGGGAACACTGGCGGGCTGGGAACAGGGTGCAACGGGCTGGCCGCGTCGTCAGGCATCGAGGAATGCCCGTGCCTTGGCCACGAAGTCGGCGTGATGCTGAAAGACCCCGCCGTGCCCCGCGTCCGGGTAAATGATCAGTTGCGCATTCGGGATACGGCTGGCCAGCTCGGTGGAGTTGACGGTGGGCACCATAAGGTCGTTGTCACCGTTGGCGATCAGCGTCGGGATCTGGATGCGCCCGAGGTTCTGTGGCGCTTGCTTGCCCCAGGCGTTGATGGCTTTCAACTGCCGCAGGAAGGCGGTTGGCGTTGGGCCTTTGTCGCGATTGCTCTTGCGCTCGCGCAGCCGCTGCAGAAATTCCGTCGCGGCTTGCCGGCCATTGGCCGTGCTGGTGAAGAATAGGTAGAACTTGGGATCGCGCAATGTCAGCAGGCCTTTGAGCATCAATGGCCATGACACGGACCAGACCCTGTCGATGCCTTGACCGCCGGCGGGCCCCGTCCCGGTCAGGATAAGTTTGCGCAGCAGGCCGGGAGCTTGCAGGGCGATGTCCTGGGCCACGAATCCGCCGAGCGAAAAGCCGAGCAGATCGACCTTTTCCAGGCCCAGCGCGCGGATCAGCGCTATAGCATCCTTTGCCATGTCACCGACAGTCGCCGGCGCGGTTCCAGCCGATGCGCCGATGCCCCGGTAGTCGATGGCGATGATGCGCCGCGTGCTGGCCAGGCCATCGACGATCCTCGGGTCGAAGTTGTCGAGCACCGCGCCCCAGTGATTGAGCATCACCAGCGGCACCCCGCCTTGTGGCCCTATGTCGCGGTAGGCGAAGGCGGTCCCTTCGACCCTGATCCATTGATTCACCGCCTGCGCGAACTTCGCGGCCAATCCGGGGTGAGGTTTTATCCTGGCAACAGTCATGTTTTCTCCGGGCCTGATGCGGCTCGCAAGGTCGCGCTCGTTGTAGCGCGATCACCCCTGCCATGCGCGGGTCACGCGTTGCCTTGATAGCGCTCGGCGACCTGGGATTGCTTGATCTGCGAGAGCAGCCCCTGGCGGGCTGCCTGCAAGGCATCCCAGCGCGCCGCCTCCTGCAAGGGTGGGATGGTCACGGGCTCGCGGCGGTCGAAGCCGACCAAGGCTGCGTCGACCAGGTCGTCCACTTCCATGATGTCGCTCAGGGTATTGATGTCGATGCCCGCGCGCTGCCAGATCTCGGTGCGGGTGGCCGCGGGCAGCACGGCTTGCACGTAGACGCCCTTGGGCGAGAGTTCCAGGCTCATGCCCTGGGAGAGAAACAGCACGAACGCCTTGGTCGCGCCGTAGACCGTCATGGCGAACTCAGGCGCCAGGCCAACCACCGAGCCGATATTGATGATCGCGCCGTCACCGGCTTGGGCCAGGCGCGGGGCGATGGCGCTGGCGAGCCGTACCAGCGCGGTGGTGTTGAGCGCGACCAGGTGGGCGACGCTGTCGGGTGTCTGCTCGATAAAGCTGCCGGAGTGAGCGGCGCCCGCATTGTTGACGAGGATGCCGATACTGGCGTCATCGCGCAGGCGGGCCTCGACCCTTGTCAGATCGCCGATCTGGGTCAGGTCGGCCTGCAGAACATCGACTGCAACTTTGTGCTCCTCGCGCAGCCGGGCTGCCAACGCCTCCAGCCGCGCCATGTCGCGGGCAACCAGCACCAGGTCGTGGCCGCGTTGCGCGAAGCGCTCGGCGTAGACAGCGCCTATGCCCGTGGAGGCGCCGGTGATCAGGACGGTTTTAAGGGGATTCATCAGGGTGGCTCTCTTCAAAGGTATGGATAAGCAATAGGGCCGCGCTCGATCGTGGTTATTTCAGCCCGGTGCGCACAGGGGCTTTTCATTAGGATGATGATCCAAATCTAAACTGTCAACGACTTTGATTATGATCGACATCTATGTATCCTATGGGCAGGATTTAGCAGCGACCACGAGGTAGGGAACATGAGGGTGAGCAAGGCCCAGGCACAGGCAAATCGGGAGCACATCGTCGAGACGGCCTCGGTCTTGTTTCGCGAGCGAGGCTTTGACGGCGTGGGCGTGGCGGACCTTATGGCGGCTGCCGGCTTCACCCATGGAGGCTTTTACAAACACTTCGGCTCGAAGGTCGATCTGATGGCCGAAGCGGCGGCGAACAGCCTTGCCCAATCGCTGACCCACAGCGCGGAGCTCGACGTTTCCCAATTTATCGAGCGCTATGTATCGAGAGTTCACCGCGATGACCGGGGCAGCGGTTGCACCCTGGCGGCCCTGTGTGGCGACGCGGCGCGTCAGTCAGGGGAGTTGAAGGCCACCTTCGCCGGCGGGGTGGAACGCACGCTGGCGGCCCTCGAAAAAAACCACGAGACCGGAGATGAGGCGGCGCAGCAAGGGGCACGGGCAACCATGATCGACACCCTGGCCCATGCACTAGGCGCGGTCATGCTGTCACGCGCCTGCCCGGACGATTCTGCACTGGCTGATGAAATACTCGAGGTGTGCCGCGCGCGGATACTGGCGGCATTGCCGGAGGCGCCGGCCAGCGAGCCGTAGGAGAGCCGTAAGAGAAGAGCCGTCATACCCGCGCCGGCGGGTATCCAGCGCCCTGCACGGTGGATGGATAAGGCGTCAGCGACGCGTCCCGAGCCACCCTACCCGCACCGAGCCACCCTGGATGGTGGATGGATAAGGCGTCATCCACCCGACGTGCCTGCCGTGGGATACAGACCGTCGCCTAAACGGGCAGGTACGCCGTGATATGGCGCATTCCGCGCTCCACGTACTGGTCTTTCTCCCCCACGGGCGCGAGGTAATGCAGGGCGCTGGCGGCCGCCTCGACGCCTTCCAGGCGGGCGATCACCCAGGCGGCCAGGTAGGGCGAGGCCAGGCAGCCGCCGGCGGTGGCCACATTGCCCTTGGCGAAAAAGGCCTGATCGAGCACCTCGACACCGGCGGCCTGCACCCAGGGTTTGGTCGTCAGGTCGGTGCAGGCCGGCACGCCGTCGAGCAGGCCCAGCTTGGCCAGGATCAGGGCGCCGGAGCACTGCGCGCCCAGCAGTTGCCGCGCCGGATCGAGCTGCAACTGCGCCATCAGGGCCGTGTCGGCGACCACCTCGCGGGTCTGCATGCCGCTGCCCACCAGCACCGCATCGGCCTCGCTCGCCTCGCGCAGCGTGGCCTGCGCTTCGATCACCAGCCCGTTCATGGAACGCACCCGCGGCGAGGGGCTGGCGATCGACACGCGCCAACCGGGTTTCTTGACGCGGTTGAGCACGCCCAGGGCAATCAGCGAGTCGAGTTCGTTAAAGCCTTCGAAGGTCAGGATAGCGATATGCATGGGGCCACCTTTCTGTGCCAGGAGATCAGGATCGATACGGCGAGCCGCCGCGTTGGACGATGGCCCCGGGTCCTCCTCGGTGCGGGCCAGGGAGTCGGTTGCGCAGGACGATGCTAGGGGCGAGAATCAGTACAATCAAATTATTGTAATGGATACATTGCCCATGGCCCGTGCCCGCTACAAAGTGCTGGTCGATGCCTTGGCCGCCGATATCCAGGCCGGGCGCCTGCCGCCCGGCACCCGCCTGCCCACCCACCGTGAGCTTGCCGCCAAGGAGGGGCTGGCCCTGGCGACCGCCAGCCGCGTCTACGCCGAACTGGAGGCGATGGGACTGGTCAGCGGCGAAACCGGGCGCGGCACCTTTGTGCGGGAAACCGCGTTGCCGCTGGGGCTGGGCATCGACCAGCACGCGGTGGCCGCCGATATCCTGGACCTGAACTTCAACTACCCCTCCCTGCCGGGCCAGGCCGAGTTGCTGCGCACGGGGTTGCGCCAACTGGCGCTGTCCGGCGACATGGAGGCCCTGCTGCGCTACCAGCCCCATGCCGGGCGCCGCCACGAGCGGGCCTCGGTGGCGCGTCATCTGCAGTGCCGCGGGCTGGCCGTGGACGAGGACCAGGTGCTGATCGTCAGCGGCGCGCAGCATGGGCTCGCCGCCACCGTCATGGCGCTGCTGCGCCCCGGTGACGTGGTGGCCATCGACGCCCTGACCTACCCGGGCTTCAAGGTGCTGGCCCAGGCCCAGCGCCTGGAGCTGGCGCCGATTGCAGCGGCGGGCCAGGAGCCGGACCTGGATGCCCTGGAACAGCTGTGCAAGCGGCGGCGCGTGCGGGCCTTCTACTGCATGCCGACCCTGCACAATCCGCTGGGCTGGGTGACCGGCCTGCGCTGGCGACAGCGGCTGGTGGCGATCGCCCGGCAATACGGCCTGCTGATCATCGAGGACGCGGCCTATGCCTTTCTCGCCGAGGACCCGTCGCCGCCCCTGGCGAGCCTGGCACCGGAGACCACGGTGTACGTCTCGGGGCTGTCCAAGAGCATCGCCACCGGGCTGCGCGTGGGGTTTATCGCCGCGCCCGCGCCCTGGGTGGAGGCCATCGAACGGCTTATCCGGGCCACCACCTGGAACACCCCGGGGGTCATGACCGCGCTCGCCTGTGGCTGGCTCGACGACGGCACGGTCACCCGCCTGGAGGCGGACAAGCGCCGTGATGCCCGGGCCCGCCAGGCCATCGCCCGCGCCGCGCTCGCCGGCCTGCCTTGCATCAGCCACCCCTCGTCCTATTTCGTCTGGCTGCCCCTGGGCGAAGAGGTGCGCGCCGACCGGGTCGCCGCGGCGCTGCTGCGCGAGCGCATCTCGGTGTCCACCGCCGAACCCTTCGCGACCACCGCCCAGGTCCCCCACGCGCTGCGCCTGGCGCTGGGCTCGGTCTCCCAGGGTGTGCTCCAGGCCACCCTGGCGCAGGTGAAACGGGTGCTGGAACAACAGGGGTATTAGCGACGGGATTCAGGCCCTCGGGAGCGGCCAGCACCTGCGGGCAGCGTGAGGGGACGACCGCGATGGCGGGCTCATATTGATCGACGCGCTACATGCCATTGGCAAAGTCCGGGTGAAATATATCGATGTCCCGACGCACGTCCTGCAGACCCTGGTCGTAATGACACAGCATCCGCAAGGCCCAGTCGGCACGGGCGCGTAGCCGGGCATCCTGCTCGTCACGGGGCTCGCCGTCATTGAGCATGCATTCGACCTGGCGCACCACCAGTTGCTCCGGCAGGTAGGCGATCCGGCAATTCTTGTAGCTGGAGGCGCGCAGTTCGCTGAGCGGATAGGCGCCGCCCAGCCCGGCCGAAACACCCACCAGCAGCGCCGGCTTGTGCCCCAGCTCGCCCAAGCCGGCATAGAGGAACAGGTTCTTCAGGGCCGGACAGGCCATGCCGTTCCATTCCGGGCTGATGACGATCAGCGCCGTCGCCTGCTGCAGCAAGGACCGCTGCTGACTCCAGGTGTCATTCACGTCCTTGTCCGGCCACAGCGGCAGCCGGCTGCTGCCCAGGTCGATCAGCGCGGTCGAGTCGCACAGCCCCAGGCTTTCCAGCCGCTGGCGCAGGTAACTCGCCACCTTCAACGACTGGCTGTTGCCGCGGCTGGAGCCGGCCAGCAGGGTGATATGGCGGCTCATTGCGCACCCTCCGGTTCCGGCTGGGCCGGCTGGGCAACGGGCCGGGCGCGCACCAGGGGCCAGAACAGCTCCTCCCGCCAACTGGCCGCCGCCAGGTGTTCGATGCCATAGGCCGGTGGCCGGCGGCGGGTGATCTTCGCGGTGCCGAAGAGGATGTCCCAGAAGAACAGCAGGTTGCCGAAGTTGCCCTTGTAGTGGGTGACGCCGTCGTCCGCGCTCAAGCCGTGGTGGGCCGAATGGGTCGAGGGCGTGGAGATGGTCCGCTCCAGCAGCCACATCAGCGGCCGCAGCGCGCGAATGCCATAGAGTTTGTCGTCCCAGGCGATGCTGCTGTGCGCGCCGAAGATCACCGTCATCTTGAGGATCAGGTAGACGTAGTAGACCGGCGCCAGGCCCAGGTAGATCAGGCCGCCGGACAGCCAGAGGCCGGGCATCAGCAGGTAGTAGAAGCTGTTGTTGCGGTAGACGATGCGAATGCTCATATAGGGCGCCGAATGATGGGCGCGGTGCAGGGCATAGAGCGCGGGGACACGGTGCGTCAGGCGATGCCACCAGTACTGGGTCATGTCGTCCAGCAGCAGGAACAGGGCGAAGCCGGCGATCCAGGGGATATCGGCCAGGGCGTCCTTGAGCTGCGGCGCGACGTGCTGCAACGCCGTGCCACTGAGCCACATCACCAGGGGAAAGGTCACCGCCAGCAACAGGCTGGAGCCGATGATCTCGATCAGCACATCGCGCCTGAGGCTGCGCGACTGGCGAAACGCCGAACAGGCCAGTTCCAGCAGGATAAAGGCGAGGAAGATTCCGGCGACGATCAGGGTTGGATTGTGGAGGCTAAGTGTTGTATCCATGGCGATCTCGGTTGAGGCCCCGTATGGGCTGCACACGGCCATTAAGAACCAGGACCCCCACGCCCCCAATGCGCGAAACGGACAAAAACCCGCTGGAACCGGCCAACAAGCCGCCGCAGCGTTTCCACCGCGGCCGGCTCGGGCAGGTCTTGCAGCGTTTCCTCGACAGCCAGGCGCCGCTCAAGGCCGCGGACTACAGCCTGGTGGAGCTGGACCAGTTGTGGCGCGAGGCCGCGCGGCTGGACCCGGCCATCGGCCTCAAGCTGTTCGGCTTGTTCACGCCCCAGGAATGGCACGTTATTGCCTGCCTGTGCCTGTACTGCCCCGACGTGGCCTCGGCCATGGGCCACTGGGCGCGCTACGCACCCCTGGGTGGCGACACCGACAGCCTCAGGCTGCTCGATGATCGCCATGGCGTGGGGGTGGAGCTGTGCATCGACGCGCCGGCCGAGCTGGCGCGTTATGTCACCGAGCACTACGGCGTGATGTCCCTCACCCAACTGCGCCGGGGCACCGGCCAGCAGGTCCGGCCGGTGCTCGCGCAATTCGCCCACGCGCGCCCGGCCTACTACAAGGACTACGGGCCGTGGTTCGGCGAGCGCATCGAGTTCGAGTGCCCGCACAACCGCCTGTACTTCGACGCGGCCAGCCTGGCCCTGCCCCTGCAGACCCGCCACGCCGCCATGCTGGAACTGCTGACGGCCGAACTGGACCGGCGCATCGCCCAGCACCGCCAGTTCAGCGGCTGGGCGGCCAAGGTGGCGGTGATGACGCGGCGCGCCCTGGCGCGGGGCGAAACGCCCAACCTGGAGAACCTGGCCGAGGCCCTGCACCAAAGCCCGCGCACCCTGCGCCGGCGCCTGGAGGACCAGGGCACCACCTTCCGCCAGGTGCTCGACCAGGTGCGCGCCGAACTGGAACTGCACCTCCAATTGCAGGGCGAATCCCGCACGACCATCGCCAGCCAGCTGGGCTATAACGATCTGGCGGCGTACCTGCATGCGCGCAAACGCTGGAGTGGAGTGAGCCAGGACGCATCGCTTTGATCAGAGGAAGGGAGTGCTTGGGTTTAATCAAGCCGACCCTGTTAGCCACCCCGTTAGCCCCGAGACGAGCAGCTTAGGTTCAGAGGTTTTCTATAACGTAGGGGCAACCATGAAAGACACGGATTGGCTAACCATCATAGCGAGCGAACCGGAATATGAGCATTTAGTGGCCGAATTACATTTTAAAGATCAGTTCCTGTTGCTGCTGGATCGTGAACAAGGTCGAGACAAGCTATGCGTCGCATTCCCTGACAAAAACGGAAAGCTTACTTCGCGCATCCCACTGGACGAATTCATTGCGCAGCTGCAGGTATCCGCTGAAGATCTTCGTCAGTAGAAACCAAGGCGGCAGAGAGACTCTAGCGACCATGGGGTTTGGGGTTTTACCCCTTCTTGATATCCAAGCGGGTTTCAGTAAAAAACTCCCGCCTCCGTACCTGTAAACACTCTGGAAAAAACGACGGTAGATCCACATAACCAAACAGAGGGGGAATCAATCGTCACCCCTCTACCAACCGCTGGAAAGCGGTGGCTGTTTTTCGCGCATATTCCAAAGCGAATAACCTCAATTTCAGTCGCAGATGCTTATCCAGCCTGTCCCCTGGTCACCCCGCGCGTCATGAATGAGCGCAGCTGCAGACAACGCAAGGCATGGATTTCGGCCAACGCAATCCAGCAACAGGCCTCCCGCGCAGCCGCCTGGAGCCCACTGCCACGCCCAGCTCCGCGCAATGGCCAATCGCCATGGACATACCTTGCAAAACCTGTTCGGTTGAGCAAATCACGGCAGCTTTGTAAGGTTCGCGCAGTGATGCCGGGCCCCTCTGGCGGTTAACCCCGCGATGTCGGAATCACCGTCTGTACAACTTCGACTGAAAGGAGGGGCTCCATGACTGCCCTAGAACCGTTTCTCTTCGCCGAGTTTCTCGGCACGGCCACCTGGTTGTGGCTGGTCTTTATCACCGTGGTTATCGCCTTGCTGGCCTTCGACCTGGGCGTGCTGCACCGCGACGACCGGGAAATCGGCGTGCGCGAAAGCCTGTTGCTGTCGGCGGGTTATATCTCGGCCGGCCTGTTGTTCGGCGCCTGGCTGTTCTTCCAGAAAGGCAGCGACGCCGGCATGGACTACCTCACCGGGTTCCTGATCGAAAAATCCCTGTCGATGGACAACGTGTTCCTGATGGCGATGATCTTCAGCTTCCTGGCCATCCCTCGCCAGTACCAGCACAAGGTGCTGTTCTGGGGCATCATGGGGGTGCTGGTGCTGCGGGCGATCATGATCGGCCTGGGCGCCGCGCTGATCCACGAGTTCAGCTGGATCCTCTACGTGTTCGGCGTGTTCCTGGCCCTCACCGGGGTGAAGATGCTGTTCTCCAAGGTGGAAGATCACCCGAACCTGGATGACAACCCCCTGGTGAAGTTCCTGCGCAAGCACCTGCGGGTCACCGACCGCCTGCACGAGCAACGCTTTTTCGTCCGCCAACCGGACGCCAGCGGCAAGTCGGTGCTCTGGGTGACGCCCCTGTTCCTGGCGCTGATCCTGATCGAGTGCGCTGACCTGGTCTTCGCGGTCGACAGCGTGCCGGCGATCTTCGCGATCACCCAGGACCCCTTTATCGTCTACACCTCGAACATCTTCGCGATCCTCGGCCTGCGGGCGCTGTACTTCGCCTTGGCGGCGCTGATCCATCGCTTCGCCTACCTGAAGTACGCCCTGGCTTTGATCCTGGTGTTTATCGGCGCGAAGATCTTCCTGGTCGGCATCATCGGCAAGATCCCCCCGGTGATCTCGCTGAGCGTGACCCTGGGCTTGCTGGTCGGTGGCGTGCTGCTGTCGTTGTACAAGACCCGCGGCCAGCCCCTCGAGGGCACCGAGCAGAAATCTATCCGCTGACACCGCCCCCCCCTCCGCCGCGCCGGGCGCAAGCCCCGGCGCGAGCAGGCCAGCGCACCCTTATCCACCGTGGTTCACACCCAGGCCGATACCCTCGACGGCGCAGTCCGCGCCTCGTGGGCAAGCCGGCCTTGGGAGTGGCCCATGGCATGCGTCACGGCCTCCCTCGCACCCTGGCGCACCGGCACATTCAGCCCGGCAGCTCGCGTCTTGCGTTGCCACGGCTTGGCCTTATGAAATTTATCGCGTATATTTTCATGAAATTATATAAAAATAATTTCATGTGCGCGCCTGTTCAGACCAATCGCTCAGCCCCATGCCGGCCTTCGGCCGCGACCGGAAGTCGTGGGCAGGGCCTGAAACCGCGCAGCGTGCCGGCAACGGCCGGCGGGCCCCGGCAGCGCCCCGCGCCCGACAGCTCACAGGACAGTCCATGGACATGCAGGAAGAGATCGAAGGTCTGGCGATACTGATTCGCGACCTTCGCAAGCATAAGAACCTCACCCTGGGCGAGCTGGCCGAGCGGATCGGCCGCTCGGTGGGATTTCTCTCCCAGGTCGAGCGCGGACTGTCGCGCCCCACCGTCGCCGACCTGACCGCGATCAGCGAAACCCTCGGCGTGCCCACCACTTATTTCTACAGCCTGCGCAAGCCGCGCGCGCTGCCCTGGGTCACCCGCCCCGGCGAACGCCGCACGCTCTACTACGCCAGCGGCATCACCGATGTGCTGGTCTCGCCGAGCATGTCGGCCGGCTTCTCCATGCTCGAAAGCCACCTGGCCCCCGGCGCCAGCAGCGGCGAGGGCCATCTGGACGACAGCTCCGAACAGGGCGGCTTCGTCCTCGAAGGCGCGCTGAGCATCTGGCTCGACGACGCCGCGCAGCCCGTGGTACTGGGCCCCAACGACAGCTTTCAACTGCCCGCCCACAGCCGGTTTCGTTACGCCAACCTCAGCGATCAGCCGACACGGGTGCTCTGGGTTTTCAGGTAGCGCCGGCCACGCGCAAGGCGCCGAGTTTGGCAGACCATCCAATCCATTTCAGACCCCGCAGGATTACCCCGCATGCCCCTGATAAACAGCCACGCCGACCTGCAGAGCCCCGACCTGCTGGGTGAAGTGCGCGCCTTTCGCGCCGCCCACCCGCAGGTGGGCTATGTCGACCTGATCAGCCTGGATATTCCCGGGCACTTTTATGGCAAGCGCTACCCCATCGACATGCTGGAGAAAGTCGCCGCCGGCAGCGCCTTGAAACTGCCGCAGAACTGCGTGCTGCTCGGCGCCCAGGGCGGCCTGTATCCGATCGGCGACTACTGCTTCAGCGATGGCGACCCGGACGCGCCGCGCCGGCTGATTCCCGGCACGCTCAAGCCGGTGTGCTGGGAAGCGCAGCCGCTGGGGCAGATGCTGATCAGCTCGGACGGCACCGCGGCGCCCATCGAGTTCGAACCGCGCGAGGTGCTGGCGCGGGTCCTGGCGCGCCTGGAACAACGCGGCATCCATGCGGTGGTGGCCTTCGAGCTGGAGTTCTACCTGTTCGACCGCCAGCTGCAGGAGGGTTTGCCGCAGTTCCCCCGCGACCCGTTGTGCGGCGATGCGGACGACCAGCCGAACATGCATATCGAGCGCCTGTCGCGTTTCTCCACGGTGCTGCACGAGATAGTCGCGGCGGCCAACGAGCAGGGCGTGGATGCCAATGTGATCACCGCGGAACTCGGCCCGGGGCAGTTCGAGATCAATTTCGGCCATTGCGCCGACGGCCTGCGCGCCGCCGACTGGGCCGCCCTGTTCTGCCGCAGCACCCGTGGCGTGGCGCTCAAGCACGGGCAGCGCGCCAGCTTTATGAGCAAGCCCTACCTGCAGGCGCCGGGCAGCGGCATGCACGTGCATATCAGCCTGTACGACGACGCCGGCAATAACCTGCTGGCCGCCGACGCGCAGCGCCCGTTGCGCCACGCCGTCGCCGGTTGCCTGGAATTGCTGCCCCATTGCATGCCGATCTTCGCCGCCAACCACAACGCCTTTCGCCGCTACGGCGCCATGGTCAACGCGGCCAGCCGCGCCAGCTGGGGCTTCGAGGACCGCGATGCGTGCATCCGCATTCCGGAGTCCGACGGCCGCAACCTGCGCATCGAGCACCGCGTCTCCGGCGCCGACGCCAATCCCTATCTGGTGCTGGCGGCGATACTGACCGGCATGGAGCATGGCCTGGATGCGCAACGCGAACCCATCGCGCCGCTCAACCAGGACCGCCAGAGCGGCATCGACTTTCCCCAGGACATGCTCAGCGCGGTGACAGCCATGCGCCAGCACCCGGTGGTCAACCAGGGCCTGGGCAGCGAGTTCGTGATGGTCTATTGCGAGAACAAACGCCAGGACCACCTGGCCTTTATGAACGAGCTCACTGCCCGGGAATACCGCTGGTTTCTTTAACAGGCCGTTGGCACTGCCGCGCCGCAGGGCGCTGGGGCTTGCCCGGCTGCCAGCGAGGTTAGGCGGTGCAACCCGCTGCGTACCACTCGGGCAATAACGGTCGCCAACGGCAAGGCGCTATTGCGAAAAACGCAACGGCGCACGCACACTCGCCCTCCCGTACAGGAGCCGTGGCATGGACCGATTCCAGGAGATGCAGGTGTTTCTCGCCGTGGCCGAGGAGCAGGGTTTCGCCAGCGCGGCGCGGCGCCTGAACCTGTCGCCGCCCAGCGTGACCCGCGCCGTGGCCGCCCTGGAGGAGCGCATCGGCACCCTGCTGCTGGCCCGCACCACGCGCAGCGTGCATATCACCGAGGCCGGCCAGCGCTACCTGGATGACTGCCGGCGCATCCTCGCCGAACTGGAGGAAGCCGAAGAGTCCGCCGCCGGCAGCCATGCCGTGGCCCGCGGCCAACTGACCCTGACCGCGCCGGTGCTGTTCGGCGAACTGTTCGTCACCCCGATGATGGTCGACTACCTGGCCGAGCACCCCGCGGTGCAGATCAAGGCCCTGCTGGTGGACCGGGTGGTGAACATGGTCGACGAAGGCGTCGACGTGGCCGTGCGCATCGGCAACCTGCCCGACAGCGGCCTGCACAGCGTCAAGGTGGGCGAGGTGCGCCGGGTGGTCTGCGCCTCGCCGGCCTTCCTCGCCGAGCAGGGTCGGCCGCGGCACCCGGACGCGCTGCGCGAGGCCCGCGTCGTCGTGGCGGCCAGCAGCAGCCTGGTCAGCGACTGGCAGTTCGCCGGCCCCGAGGGCGTGCTGACCGTGCGTCCGCAGCCGCGCCTGGTGGTCACCGCCAACCAGGCGGCGATCAATGCCGCCAGCCTCGGCTGGGGCCTGACCCGGGTGCTGTCCTACCAGGTGGCCGGCAAGGTCGCGTCCGGCGAATTGGAGCTAGTGCTGGAAGACTTCGAGCTGCCGCCGCTGCCGATCCAGGTGGTCTACCAAGGCGGGCGCAAGGTGCCGGCCAAGGTGCGCACCTTCGTCGATTTCTGCGCCGAGCGCCTGGGCCAGGACCCGGCGCTCAATGCCCGGCGCACGGCCTGAGCCATGGACCGCCACCAGGCCCTGCGCATTTTCCAGGCCGTGGCCGCCGACCTGAGCCTGGCCGCCGCGGCCCGTCGCCTGAACCTCTCCGCGCCGACCGTGACCCGCGCCATGGCCGCGCTGGAACACCACCTGGGCGTGGCCTTGCTGCAACGCAGCACCCGCGGGGTGAGCTTGAGCGCGGCCGGCGAGCGCTTCGCCGGCGATTGCCGACGCCTCCTGCGCAAGGTCGAGGACGCCGAGGCCTCGGCCAGCGGTCTGCATGCGCAGCCGCGCGGCCAGCTCAACCTGGCCATGCCGCTGCTGTTCGGCCAGCAGTTGCTCACGCCGCTGCTGCTGGACTACCTGCACGAGCATCCCGAAGTGCAGCTGTTCGCCCAGTACCTCGACCGCTTTCCCAACCTGCATGAAGAAGGCGTGGACGTGGCCGTGCGGCTCGGCGACTTGCCCGATTCCTCGCTGTTCGCCTTGCGGGTCGGCAGCGTGCGCCAGGTGGTCTGCGCTAGCCCGGCCTACCTGGCCGCCTACGGCGTTCCCGATACGCCCCAGGCGCTGGCGCGGCACCGCCTGGTGCATTCCAGCGCCGACGCGCGCCTGCCCGAATGGCGCTTCCAGCAGCAGGGCCAACCGCTCAATCTGCCCTTTCGCCCACGCCTGAGCTGCACCACCCAGCAGGCGGCGATTATCGCCGCCTGCGGCGATGCCGGACTGACCCGCTGCCTGAGCCATCAGGTGCACGAGTTGCTCGAGCAAGGACGCCTGATCCGCGTGCTGCACGCGTACGAACCGCCGGCCGTGGCGGTGCATGTTGTCTACCGCGAAGGCCGCAAGGCCGCCGCCCGGGTGCGCAGCTTCGTCGACTTCGCCGTGGGCCGGCTGCGCGAGCATCCGGCGCTGCGTTAACAGGCTGTTAAAGCATTTTCAGGAAACGACTGCCTGCATCGGGCGCAAGATTCCCTCTCACTCGTCATACCCCGTCATTCCTGCGAAGGCGGGAAGAAGGCGGGAACCCAGGTGCGATAAGGCCTCGGAGTACTCGCATGCGCGGATACGATGGACCTTCAAGGTGCCAGGCCATGGATAGAAAAAAGATGAAAATGCTCTAGCAATCCTCGCTGCCGAGGTCTAGACGCCGGACACAGAAACACGAGTATGCTCAAGTGGGCTCTGCGTGTATTGCCCGCGTCCGCGATTCTGGAACGCGCCACGCTAAGATCCGGCCGGATGCGGTTTGACGCTCCGCGCCCCTGGATTCCTGCCTTCGCAGGAATGACGAGGAATAAGGGGTATTTTTATCCCACGCATGGACCATCGGCCTAAGGGCGTTTGGGCGAGACTAATCGCGTTGAGCCATGTTAGGCTCGGCTTTCACTTACCCGCCGCGGTAATGGACCAGGTACTTATGCACCCCGATCTCGTCGCACGCATCGCCGATGCTTCAGCCCTGGCTCTCACCGCCAGTGTGCGTGCGTGCGCGACCTACCCCCCGCTTAACCCTGTCGTCGATGGCGCAGTCGTAGGCGCTAGCCCGCCTCCGCCGGCCGCCGTTGCACTGGGCTGATTTCAGCCCACTTTCACAGCTCCCGCATCAGACTGTTGAAAAACTACCTGCGTGGCCCCTCTTGATGAAAAGAATGGGGCGTTAAAAACACGCTCGGACGAACGAAGTGAGAACGTCTGCAAGACGGCCCGAAGGGCGAGCGAAGCGAGGAATGCTCATTTACACCACGTAAACTGCGCTTCCTCGCGTGTTTTTGCCTTGTCTCGGCTGCCTCGCCTACATTTTCTAACAGCCTGTTAACTCTGTTGTCTGCCTGCGCCTGTGCGCCGGTTAGCACGCGGGAGCCTGTTGGCTTTTGACAGGTGAATCGATCATGACGTTTATCACATCCACACTGGCCTCCCATGGGGCCATGGCGCTGTTTGTCCTGCTGTGGGGCAGCGCCGCCATCTTCACACGCTGGGGTCTGGATCACGGCTCGGCCTTTGCCCTGCTGATCTTGCGGTTCAGCATCGCCCTGGCGGTGCTGCTGCTACTGGGCCTGAGCCGGGGCCGCTGGTTGCCGGCGCGCGGGACCCGGCGGCAGGTCGCCGCCACCGGTCTGTTGCTGATCGGCGGTTACTCGATCTGCTACTTCCAGGCCATGACCTTTGGCATTACCCCGGGCCTAATGGCCACCTTGCTGGGCATTCAGCCGATCCTGACCTTGCTGCTGGTCGAGCGGCGCTTCAACGCGCTGCGCCTCACCGGCCTGCTGGTGGCGCTGGGGGGCTTGGTGCTGGTGGTGTATCAAAGCCTGGTGCTGTCGCGCTTCGCGCCCCTGGGCATACTGTTCGCCTTGGGGGCCTTGGCCTGCATGACCACCGGCGCCATCCTGCAGAAGCGCGTGCAGCAAGCACCGGCCGAGGTGCTGCCGCTGCAGTACGCGCTCACGCTGCTGTTGTGCCTGGCGTTCGCGCCCTTTCAACCCATCGAGTTCGAGCTCTCGCTGGGCTTTATCGGGCCCGCGCTGTGGCTGGGGCTGATCGTCTCGGTGGTGGCGCAGCTGCTGCTGTACCGGATGATCCGCGCCGGCAACCTGGTCAATGTCACCAGCCTGTTCTACCTGGTGCCGGGTGTCACGGCGGCGATGGACTACCTGGTGCTGGGTAATCGGTTGCCGCTGCTGAGCCTGGTGGGCATGGCGGTCATACTGCTGGGGATGACGCTGGTCTTCCGCCAGGCCCCAGCCACTAAGGGGTAGAGCCGCCTCGAGCCGACCCTGGGAAACGCCGCGCGGTGAGCCAGTGCTCATGGCGCGGTTTTCCAGGCACCGGCTAACAGGCAAAACCCCGCATGTCAGGGGGCGGTCGCCTCGTTGAACGCTTCGCCCGCGCCGATCCGATCGAGGCGCCGATACAGATTGCGCTCACCCACCTGGGCCAGCCACTGCACCACCTCGCGCTTTGCAGCGGCGTAGTTCCACGTGAGCTGTTGCTCATCTCCCGCGACGAACTGGCGCACGCTTTCCAGTTGCCGTACCTGGCTCACCTCAACGGACGAAGGATCGCTGAAATCGTACTGCGCACGGTGATCCACCTGCATGGCCACGCCCTCGTCGAACCAGATCGGCACTTCCCTGAACCGGCGCCAATAACCCACGCGCTCGAACAACTCGGCATGCATCAGTTCATGCGCGATCACGTCGACGTTGCGTCCCTTCGGGCCCACCAGGACACAGGCGCGATCGCCGAAAAACTCCGCGCTGCCGTACCCATTGAGCCTGAAGGGGCCGATGCCATCGGCGGCATCGTAGAACACCACCAGGGGTTCTGCCCGCGGCGCGCCGAAGGTTTGGGTGATGCGGCTTCTGGCGGCTGACAACAATTCGGCGATCTGCCGGCGCTGCTGCGGGGAGCTGTCGCGGTCGGCAAACACGCCGTCAGAAACGGCCTCAAAGCCGCTGAATTCCACCAGGGCGCAGGCCGCGGTACCGGGAGCCGCCACTATCAGGGCAAGCACCGCAGCGACTGTCGTTGCGATAAGCGCCGCGACAACGGAGCGTGTTCGAAAGCGCATGGGCGGACCTGTTCAGAAGCCGAGGTTGGAGGTGAAGGGCAACCGGCGCGGCGACGGGACCCCACGCGAAAGCGTCAAGCCCACCTCTTCGAGGGTTGGGTTAGGCAGCTTGGAGGCGTTCTACGGCAGGCAAGTCACTGCAGCCCGATACCTGCCCTGGCGGGATCGACGGCTTATTGCTGCCCCCGCCCTGCCATACCCCGCGGACGGGTACCCGTCATACCCGCGCAGGCGGGTATCCAGTCGCGCGCTCGACCTGGCATGCGCCGGGAGATGTACCGCACCACGGTTGCCGGCGAAGCGCCCAGTCGGTGACGTCGCGGCGCCTGTCGGCGGCTCCGGTCCCGCCCCAAGAAAAGGGGGGGGCGCCATGTGCCGCGGTGCTCGCGCCAGGCCATGGATGACAGCCTGAACGGTCGATCAATGCAGTGTTGCAGTTAGACCCAGCGCGACGGACAGGGCAGCTGAACGCTCACGGAACGTTCTCAACCAGGCCCAGTCAAGGTTATTAACCCGGATTCAGGCGTTAAATCCCGCAGCAGAAACCGATAAAGAGGAGAACGCAATGGAAGCGCACGAACTGCACCGAGGTCGACTGATCGATCACATCCAGTTGGTTGTACGGGACCTTGGTGCCGCGCAACGCTTTTACACGGCCATCTTCGAGCAGCTGAATATTCCAATCGCTGGCGCCACCGACGAGTATTTCTGGGCAGACGAATTATTTATCTCCAACCTCGACAGTGCCGACGCGCAAGGCGTCTTGACAGGCCGGCATCATCTCGCCTTCCAAGCGCAGAGCCGAGACAGGGTGGACTCGTTCTACCAAGCCGCCTTGGCCAACGGCGGCAACGACAACGGCCCACCCGGAGAGCGCGCCTATCATCCGGGTTACTACGCCGCTTTCGTGCTGGATCCGGACGGTAACAATATCGAAGCCGTGTACCACGGCGAGGCAAAGCGCAGCGCCCCATCGGTACACATCAGGTTCTAAGCCCTGCGGTGCCTAACCCCTCGCTAAACCGACCGCGAGCACGTTGCGTTTGTGAATGGGCCCTTCAAGATGACTTGGCCGCGGCAAGCTTGAGGTAATACTCGCCTTTCGCCAGATCCCGGGGCCAGCCCCCCCAGGCGGTATAAGCGTCACCGAGCGCCCGCATGGCCGACTTATCGCCCTGCTCTGCCGCTTGAACCCACCAACGCTCGGCCTGAGCCTGATCGCGCGCCCGCCATTGATGGCTCAAATTGTAGAGGTAGCCGAGGATTGTCATGCACGCGACGTCGCCGGCTTCGGCCGCCTTGCGCACCCCGAGGAACAAGTCGAGCCAATGGGAGTTACCCGCCATACCGGGGTGCTGGTTGAAGAGTTTGTAGCGCTCCACCCAAGAAATCCGCTCGATCCCGGGCAAACGCCTGAGCTTTAACTCGAAGCCGTTGCGCCAGACCTTCAGGTGCACGTCGATGTCGCCAACCGCCCAACTCAGCTCCACGGCAGTGTGACTATCGTCCTTGTACAGCGGCGACACGGGCAACTGGTTCAGGTGTTGCCGTGCCTGCTCCAGATCGATAGGCGTATCGCCCACCGTGTACAGCTCGAAGACCTCCCTGGTCCCGTTACGCAGGGACAGGTAATGGCCGAAGCCATCGAAGCTTGCAGCGTCGATTCGCTTGAGCCGAGCGAGCAACTCGACAAGCTCGAGACCCAGTACCGAAGTGGCGCCTAAATGCTGGATAAACGCGTCAGGCTTGCCGCCCAGCTCGTTGAGGTAGCGCAGGACAACCGGCCCGAACGGCCCTTCGATAAAGGCCTTGTTGCTACCGGTGAATTTCTCCTTGGCGACCTGGGTCGCGCTGACACTGCCCAGCTGGATTTTGGTTGGCCGTTTAGCGAAGGACACCGTTTCGCCATCGAGTTCGCCCAGTTCGAATACGGCGGAAAACTGACAGGTTTTTTCCTGATCGTCCGCGCTCATGCCCGTCAGCGCGGACGTACCCTTATAGACGAAGTGGCGACCCTCTTCGGTCTGCATGCGCATGACGCAGTAGCGTTCTAGGAATGAGGTCTTCCAGACGTGGCTCAGCAGCCTGGCCTTGACGGTGACGCGGCCCTGGGGAAGAAACAGGTCGCTGCCGGGTGGCGCGCAGGGCTCGGGCCTGGACTTGCCGGCGGCCTCGAAGGCTTTCTTGGAGGCTTTCTTCGCGCCAATGAAATAGTGGGTCGCGCCGCCATCGTCGCGCACCTCGAATACGGCGGTTCTCTGCGCGCCCAGGCGGGCAAGGCCCTTGACGAACCACACCGGTGGGTCGATCCGGCCGGCATACGCCAGCATGACCACGGTGTCGTCCTCGCGACGAAGGCGCTCCAGGGTGATGACGTCATCCTCCGCATGCGGGCCGACGGGCGTCAGCGAGGCGATAGCCGCGCTCAACTCATCGCCATGCTCGCTGGCCGCGGCGGACAACCTGTCCAGAAAAGCCTGCGCATCGGCTTGGTCGCTGAATTGGGCGCGAACGGTAATGGACGTTTCCGACATCGACTTCGTTGCCTCTTTTCCAGGTGACGCGGATTGCGCAGCATTCAGGGTCAGGCGTCTGCGATGCATGACCTTGCGAAGCGGGCACTCTAGGGCTCGGACGCTACGGGTATTTCTCCGCCTCGTCTAGCAGGCTCGCCAGCAAAGGCTGCGGCCGATGTGGATGGTGCAAGGCAGGCTGTGGCGGCCTGCAGGCCGCCGGGTGCTCGCGACAGCGCTCTGCGGGGGACCGTGTTCCAGGTCCCTGCGCGTTTCCGGCAGCTCGCCACTAGAGCTCGATATCGTGCCGGAAAAAAACTTCCCGGGTCGGCTGGTGTTCGAATACCCCGCAGCGCCTGAGCAGCTTGACCAGGTTGGCCCGCGTGGCTTCGGTATAGGCCTGGTACCGGGACCAGAAGCACGCCTGGGTGTCGGCGATGATCGCGTCCACCTCCTGCTCGTCGAGACCGCAGCCGCGCAGAATCTGCCGATCGAAGACGCGTCCCTCGTCACCCGCCAGGTACTCGTCGAGGTAGTCCGGCAACAGGGCGCCAATGCTTTGCTTGTGCGCTTCCGGCAGCCGCGCCCAATGCTTGCTCATCAGTTTCGCGAAGTAGCTGGCGTGGCGGCCTTCATCGGATACATGGTCGGTCATGACCTGGGTAAAGGCCTCGGTGGTGTCCTTCTCGCGTCCGATGCTGAGCAGATCCTTGGTCAGGGTGTGTTCGGCCAGGGTCACGGTGATCAGCTGGAAGTCGCTGTGCAGCTCGGCCGGCAGGCGTTCGAGCGCGCGCGCCACGGCTTGCAGGATGCCATGGGTGTGCGGCACCTGCAGCGGTTCGATGCCGGTCAGGCGCTTCATCTGGATAATGAAATCCAGGGCCACATGGGCGTGGTAGCCCTCGTCGATCACCACGGTCAAGGCATCGAGCTTTTCCTCTTCGCTGGCACCTTCGATCACGTCGCCGATGATGTTGAGGCTGCAGTCGATCACGAAGCGGGTTTCCAGCAGGCAAATGTCGTACATGTAGCGGTAAGCGGACTGGGCCAGCACATAAGCAACGGCCGGCTGGCCCAGCGCCTGGACCTTGGGATGCTCGCCGAGCAGCTGGCGAGAGAGGGGGTAGAAGAACTGCTCATTATCGGTTTCCGACACCCGGATCCGGGCACTGTTGCGCACCGTGGCGTTGGCGTACCAGTTGTTGACCGATTCGAAGAACTGTTGCGCGTTGATATCGACGATTGTGTTCACTGTGTATTCCTCCATGAATAACTCGGAACTGAACCGGGAGCAGACCTAAACCCTTTGTGCCGCATGCCCCGTCCCTGGGCTCAGGATAGTGTGGGAAATTTCGCCAGACTGCAGGCCCTTGCAGATCGGCGGCCATTCCCGGTGTCAACAACGGCGATTACGGCCGAGCGACGCTCAGCAGGGTAGCTGTAGTGCCAAGGCTTTCCCGGCGAAACACACCGGCCGCAGAGGGTAAGAGGGGGCCCGCCTGGAATCCTCCCAAGGTTTTTCCCCATCACATCCACGTGCTAGAAACCCTCGTCGCCCGCGATTCGCTGCCGATCATCCGGACCTGGACAACATTTATAGGGGCCTGGTTCGCGATCCGCTGCTTGAATCGTGGCGCTATCGAGCCACCGATCCACTGAAAAAGCGCCGAGCCTATCGCCAGATGCGGCGTGAACAGCCTGGTCGAACAGTCCTGGCCAGCGGACAGGCGCTCTAGGTGTGGCTGCAGGACCGTTACGGCGAGGTCTTCGCTCCTTACGACAGCGCGGTGGCGCTGGCCTTTGCGCGGCAGGTGGCGGATCGGGCCGAAGGACTCAAGCGCAATGACTGCCTGCATACGGGTGTTACTTGACCAGTACGGCTATCAGCAGACCGGGCAGTACTCCTGGGCGACGCTTTTGGCACGGCCTGGTCCAAGTCGATCATCCGGGCCGGGATGTGGTGTTCTGTGAGGGGCATCGGCAATATGGAACGTTTTTCTGCGCCCTGACCGAGCGGCGTTCAGCCCTTCTCGGCCTACTTCCAGGAACGATACGACTGCCATGCAAACTTTGTACGAAGCTGAAAATGCCATTGAGGCGCATATGCTGCAGCACCTGCTGCAGCAGGAAGGGATCACCGTCAGCGTTCAGGGCGACTATTTGCAGGGCGCGGTCGGAGGGCTGCCCGCAGCCGGCCTGGCGCGTTTGCTGGTAGAGGACAGCGACTACGCCCGTGCCCGTGAAATCATCCAGCGCTGGGAAGCGCGCAGCACCCCCGCCCCAGCACCGGCAACGTCCAAAGCCCGACCGTCCGGTTTCCTGACCGGCCTGCTCGGCCTGGTGGCTGGCGCTCTGCTGTCCTATGCCTACTTTCATGCGCCCTATGCGGTCGAAGGCGTCGATTACAACGGTGACGGTGTGCTGGATGAGCGCTGGACCTGGGCCCCCAGCGGCACCCCGCTCAAGGGCGAGCTGGATAGGAATCTCGATGGCCAGGTGGATGCGATCCACCGCTACAGCCGTGAAGGCCATATCAGCACCTCGCAAACCGATGACGACTTTGACGGCGACTTCGAAACCACAATGACCTACCGCCGGGGCAATCCCGTGCGCGTGGAAACGGACAGCACGGGCGATGGGTTTCCAGACCTGCGCTCCCACTACCAGAACGGGGTCATGACCACGCAAGAGCGCTTCGCCAAAGGTGCGCAAAAGCCGCTGCGTATCGAGCGATTCCACCTCGGCAGGGCGGTGTCCGCCGAGATCGACACGGACGGCGATGGCATCCTCGATACGCTGCATGAGTACGAGGTCGGCGGCAACACCTTGAGCACCCGAGTTCTTGAGACCAGCGGCGCGCCTGGCGAGACCCGTTAGCGCCGCCCGTCATCTTCCCAGCCGAGGGGCGCTGGAGCACCAGGCGCGCAACGAGGTCCCTGGACAGCTCCACTCAGGATTGCGGCGCGACGCCCCAAAAAAGGGAGCGAACCCCGCGCCCGCACCCTTCTGGGTCACGAGGCCGTCACGGCAAATGACCCGGCCGAGGCCCTCCGGCCTCGCCACCGGCCTCTCGTCGCTTCGCTTAACCCCCCGCCCCGCGCGGCCCGCTGCCGTGGCGACGAGATTCGCGCCGCGGTGACGGCAAGACTGGCATGCAACGTGCTCAGGTCCTGATACAGAAGCTGCCGAACTCTCCGGCAGCGCCTCCCGCGTGGTCACCGCCGACCACTCGCCTGCACGGGCACGGGACGGGTGAACCGGGCAGCGCGGCCCGGCCATCGCCCCACGAACCTTATTGAACACCAGGCAAAGGCGCCTGGAGCTGTC
>JAZKHB010000013.1:55494-89231 GCA_040385585.1 Pseudomonadota bacterium
TTTTGCATTTTTTCTACCGACGATGCCCCGCTGGCGGCTTCGACTGAGGACAGGCTATGAACTCTCTGGTCACCCCGATCAAGCGCGAAACACTGATCGTCATCGGCAACGGCATGGTCGGTCATCATTGCATCGAGCAACTGATCGAACACGGCGCGCTGGAGCGGTACCAGGTGCAGGTGTTCGGCGAAGAGCGTCAGCGCGCCTACGACCGCGTGCACCTGTCCGAGTACTTCGGCGGCCGCGACGCCGAGTCCCTGGCCCTGGGCGAGCTCGACCTCTATGCCCGTCATGGCGTGCAGCTGCACCTGGGCGTGCAGGTGCTGGAAATCGACCGCGAACGCAAGGAAGTGGTCACCAGCGCCGGACGCCAGGCCTATGATTGCCTGGTGCTGGCCACCGGTTCCTACCCCTTCGTGCCGCCGATCCCCGGTGCCGAGGGCAACTCGCGCCTGGTCTACCGCACCCTGGACGACCTCGATGCGATCCGCGCCGCCGCCGGCAACGCCCGACGCGGCGTGGTGGTCGGCGGCGGCTTGCTCGGCCTGGAAGCGGCCAATGCCTTGAAGTCCCTGGGCCTGGAAGCCCATGTGGTGGAGTTCGCCCCGCGCCTGATGCCGGTCCAGCTGGATGTGGAAGGCGGCGCCGCCCTGCGTGCGCGGATCGAGGCCCTGGGCGTGGGTGTGCACCTGTCCCGCGCCACCCAGGACATAGTCCCGGGCGAAGACTATGCCTACCGCATGAACTTCAACGACGGTGAATACCTCGAGACCGACCTGATTGTGTTTTCCGCCGGCATCCGCCCCCAGGACGCCCTGGGCCGCGGCGCCGGGCTGGAGATCGCCGCGCGCGGCGGCGTGGTGATCGACAACGACTACCGCACCAGCGATCCGCATATCTTCGCCATCGGGGAATGCGCCTCCTGGAACGGCAACATCTTCGGCCTGGTCGCCCCGGGTTACAGCATGGCGCGCAACCTGGCCGCCCTGCTGGCGGGCAACAGCCACGAGTCCTTCACCGGCGCCGACATGTCCACCAAGCTCAAGCTGCTCGGGGTGGACGTCGGCTCCATCGGCGACGCCCATGCCGCCACCCCAGGCTCCAAGAGCTACCGCTTTATCGACGAGGCCAGCGCCAGCTACCGCCGTTTAGTGGTGTCCGCCGACGGCAAGCAGGTCATAGGCGCGGTGCTGATCGGCGACAACAGCTACTACGACACCCTGCTGCAATACGCGCAGAACGGCATCGCCCTGCCCCAGGAGCCGGCCAGCCTGATCCTGCCGGCCACCGGCGGCGCGCCGACCCTGGGCGCCGACGCCCTGCCGGACAGCGCGACCATCTGCTCCTGCCATAACGTCAGCAAGGGCGCCGTGTGTTGCAAGGTCGAGGCCGGCGTCACCGACCTGGGCGAGCTAAAGGCCCAGACCAAGGCCGGCACCGGCTGCGGCGGCTGCAGCGCCCTGCTCAAGCAGGTCTTCGAGCACGAACTGAGCGCCCGCGGCGTGGCCGTGGACAAGAGCCTGTGCGAACACTTCGCCCACAACCGCCAGGAGCTCTACGCCATCGTGCGGGTGGAAGGCACCCTGAGCTTCGAGGAACTGCTGGCCAAGCACGGCCGCGGCCACACCGGCTGCGACATCTGCAAGCCGGCGGTCGGCTCGATCCTCGCCTCGTGCTGGAACCGGTCGATCACCGACCCTTCGCTGGTTTCGTTGCAAGACACCAACGACACCTTTATGGCGAATATGCAGAAAAATGGCACCTACTCGGTGGTGCCGCGCATCGCCGGCGGCGAGATCACCCCGGACAAGCTGATCGCCCTGGGCGCGGTGGCTAAGAAATACGACCTCTACACCAAAATCACCGGCGGCCAGCGCATCGACCTGTTCGGCGCCCAGCTGCACGAGCTGCCGGATATCTGGGGCGAGCTGATCGAGGCCGGCTTCGAGACCGGTCACGCCTACGGCAAGTCCCTGCGCACGGTGAAGTCCTGCGTGGGCAGCACCTGGTGCCGCTACGGCGTGCAGGACAGCGTCGGCATGGCCCTGTTGCTCGAAGACCGCTACAAGGGCCTGCGCGCGCCGCACAAGATCAAGTTCGGCGTCTCCGGCTGCACCCGCGAATGCGCCGAGGCGCAGAGCAAGGACATCGGCGTGATCGCCACCGAGAACGGCTGGAACCTCTATGTCAGCGGCAATGGCGGCATGCGCCCACGCCACGCCGAGCTGTTCGCCACCGACCTGGACGACGCCACCCTGATCCGCTTTATCGACCGTTTCCTGATGTTCTACATCCGCACCGCTGACCGGCTGCAGCGCACCTCGGTCTGGCGCGAGGGCCTGGAAGGCGGCCTGGACTACCTCAAGGACGTGATCATCCACGACAGCCTGAATCTCGCCGCCGAACTGGAAGCGCAGATGCAGCTGGTGATCGACCGCTACGAATGCGAATGGGCCAACGCCCTCAAAGACCCGGAGAAGCTCAAGCGTTTCCGCACCTTCGTCAACGACGAACGCGGCGATCCGGACATCCACTTCGTCAAGGAACGTGGCCAGCGCCGCCCGGTGCATGCCTCCGAACTCCACCTGATCCCCGTTACCGAGGAGGTGCTCTGATGAGCCAGTCGAATGTCATACGTGCCGAGTTCCGCCCCGCCGCTCAACCCGCCGAGTGGCGGACGCTGTGCAGCCGCCGCGACCTGGTCGCCAACTCCGGCGTGGTCGCCTGGCAGGGCGGCGCGCAGATCGCCCTGTTCCACCTGCCGGACACCACCGAGGGCGAAAAGCTCTTCGCCATCGAGAATCGCGACCCCAAGTCCGGCGCCAACGTGATCGGCCGCGGCATCGTCGGCCAGCTCAAGGGCGACCTGGTGATCGCCTCGCCGCTGTACAAGCAGCACTTTCGCCTGGAAGACGGCAGCTGCCTGGAATACCCCGAGCAGCGCCTGCGCGTCTGGCCGGTGCGGCTCAACGGCGATGCCGTGGAAATCTTTGTGGCCGACTAGGTGCGGCCGGCTAGGTGGGGCCGCCTAGGTGTGGCCTAGGCGTTGCCGGATAGCGGCAGCGATGGATGAACAAAGCGTCATACACCCTACAGACTCGCGGCGGCGGTGGATGAAAACAGCCTCATCCACCCTACCCCCCTTTTTACTGCCCAAGAAATAGAAGAGAACGCATATGTCTTATCTGGTCCCCGCGGAATTCGTCACCAAGATGGTCGACGCCGGCGAGTCGAAGGTATTTATGTCGACCCGCGACACCCTGATCCGCGCCTTTATGGCCGGCGCCATCCTGGCCCTGGCCGCCGTGTTCGCCGTGACCGTCACGGTGCAGAGCGGCTCGCCGCTGCTCGGCGCGGTGATGTTCCCGGTGGGTTTCATCATGCTTTACCTGATGGGTTTCGACCTGCTCACCGGGGTGTTCGTCCTCACCCCCCTGGCCCTGCTCGACAAGCGTCCAGGCGTCACGGTGGGCGGCGTGCTGCGCAACTGGGGCCTGGTGTTCCTCGGCAACTTCGGCGGCGCGCTGCTCGTGGCCTTTATGATGGCGTTCGTCTTCACCATGGGCTTTTCCACGGAGCCCGGACCGATCGGCGAAAAGCTCTCCGGCATCGGCGAGGCGCGTACCCTGGGCTACGCCGAGTTCGGCGCGGCCGGTTGGTTCACCATCTTCCTGCGCGGCATGCTGTGCAACTGGATGGTGTCCATGGGCGTGGTCGGCGCGATGATTTCCACCACGGTGAGCGGCAAGGCCATCGCCATGTGGATGCCGATCATGCTGTTCTTCTTCATGGGCTTCGAGCATTCGGTGGTGAACATGTTTCTGTTCCCGGCGGCGATGATCATGGGTGGCGAGTTCTCGGTGATGGACTACATGCTGTGGAACGAGATCCCCACCGCCCTGGGCAACCTGGTCGGCGGCCTGGCTTTCACCGGCCTGACCCTTTACACCACCCACGTGCGCACCGCGCCCAAGCGCGCCTATAACTAAGTCACCGCCCGGGTTCCCCGCCCAGGGAGCCCGGAGCCGCACCCGCCTGACTGGATGCCCGCCTTCGCGGGCATGAGGGTTTCGGTGGGGTCGACCTCTGTTTGATGCGTCGAGGCGCCTGCTACTAAAAATGGCCAGCCAACTCAAAGTTTCCGTAGGGCAGCATTCCGACAAGGGCCGCAAGGCGCTGAATCAGGATTTCCACGGCGTCTACCTGCCCAACGAACCGCAACTGAGCGCCAAGGGCATCGCCCTTGCCCTGGCCGACGGCATCAGCAGCAGCGATGTCAGCCAGATCGCCAGCGAAACCGCGGTCAAGGGCTTCCTCGAGGACTACTTCTGCACCTCCGAAGCCTGGTCGGTGAAGAAGTCGGCGCAGCGGGTGCTGGTGGCGACCAACTCCTGGCTGCACGCGCAGACCCAGCGCAGCCAGTACCGGTTCGACAAGGACCGCGGTTACGTCTGTACCCTCAGTGCCCTGGTGATCAAGTCCACCACCGCCCACCTGTTCCATGTCGGCGATACCCGGATCTACCGCCTGCGCGGCGGCGCCCTCGAGCAGTTGACCCGCGACCACCGGGTCTGGGTGTCCGAGGACAAGAGCTACCTGGGCCGCGCCCTGGGCATCAACCCCCAGCTGGAAATCGACTACCAGGCCCTGCCCGTGGAGCGCGGCGACTGCTTCCTGCTGGCCACCGACGGGGTCTACGAGCACGCCAGCGAGCGGTTTATCGGCGATAGCATCGCCCGCCATGGCGACGACCTCGAGGGGGCGGCGAAAAGCATAGTCGCCGAGGCCTATGCCCAGGGCAGCTCGGACAACCTGACCCTGCAGATCCTGCGGGTCGACGACCTGCCCGGCCAGGAGGCCGAGGCACTAAGCCCGCAACTGCAGGAACTGGCGCTGCCGCCGCTACTGGACGCGCGCATGCTGTTCGACGGCTACCGGATCGTCCGCGAGCTGCATGCCAGCAGCCGCAGCCACGTGTACCTGGCGGTGGACGAGGCGAGCAACCTGCCGGTCGTGCTCAAGACCCCCTCCATCGACCTGCAACGCGACGCGGCCTACCTGGAGCGCTTCCTGGCCGAGGAGTGGATCGCCCGGCGCATCAACAGCGCCCATGTGCTCAAGCCCTGCGCGCAGACCCGCAAGCGCCACTACCTGTATACCGCGACCGAGTTTATCGAGGGCCAGACCCTGACCCAGTGGCTGATCGACCACCCGAAACCCGACCTGGAAACGGTGCGCGGGCTCGTTGAACAGATAGCCCGGGGGCTGCGGGCCTTCCACCGGCTGGAAATGTTGCACCAGGACCTGCGGCCGGACAACATCATGATCGACAGCACCGGCACGCTGAAGATCATCGACTTCGGCGCGACCCGGGTGGCCGGCCTGCTGGACATCGCCGGGCCGTTCGAGCGGGACGAGCGACTGGGCACCGCGCAGTACAGCGCGCCGGAATACTTCCTCGGCGAGAGCGGCACACCGCGCTCGGATTATTTTTCCCTGGGCGTGATTACCTACCAGCTGCTCTCGGGCCGCCTGCCCTACGGCACAGAGATGGCAAAAACCCGTACCAAGGCCGCGCAGTACCGGTTGAACTACCTGCCGCTGCGCGACGAGAACCGCGAAATCCCCGCCTGGATCGACGATGTGCTGAAAAAGGCCGTGCACCCCAACCCGCTGAAACGCTACGCGGAGTTGTCCGAATTCGTCTTCGACCTGCGCCAGCCGAACCGGGAATTCCTCAGCAAGACCCGCCCGCCCCTGCTGGAGCGCAACCCGCTGCTGTTCTGGAAAAGCCTGTGCCTGATCCTGGCCCTGGTGATTGTCGTATTGCTGGTGCGGTAAGGCGCTGCGCATACCAACCACCCGGTCGTTCCCGCGCAGGCACAAACCCAGACGTGCGGCGGGTGCAGCCTCTGGATACCCGCCTGCGCGGGTATGGCGGGAACAATCAGCGCAGCACCCAGAAGTGCTCAACCCCGGCTGCTGGGCTTGGCCGTTCGCTTGCCGCCGCTCGCTGCCTTGCGCGGGGCGGCCTTGCGTTTTTTCTTCCAGGGCGCGGCGCCGGCCGGGGCCGGACCGCTGATGGTCAGGCGCAGACCGACGCAGCGCTGCACCTGCTTGCTCATCCAGGCCGATTGCTTGGCCACGAATTCCTCCAGGCTCATCTCGCCGCTCTGCACCATGTCCAGGGCCTGCTCCCAGATGGCCGTGGTGCCCGGATCGGCGATGGCCCGGGGCACGGCGTCGATCAGGCCGAAGGCGGCCGGGCTGGCGGCCAGGGCCTTGCCCTGCTTGAGCAGGTAACCGCGGTCCAGCAGACCCTGGATAATCCCGGCGCGGGTCGCCTCGGTGCCGATGCCGGTGGTGTCCTTGAGCTTCTGCTTGAGCCGCGGGTCGTCCACCAGCTTGGCGACGTTCTTCATCGCCTTGATCAGGTCGCCCTCGGTAAAAGGCTTGGGCGGCTGGGTCCAGAGATCCTTGAGCGTCACGCCGGCCACCGCGCAGTCCTGGCCCTCGCGCAGGGCCGGCAGGGCCTGAGGCGGCGCGATTTCGCGGCCCTTGGCGGGGTTCAGGGCCTCGGGCAGCGCCCGCCGCCAGCCGGGCTCGACGATGCGTTTGCCCACCGCGCGCAGGGCCTGCCCGGCGCAGTCGAAGTCCGCCTGGGTGCGGTCGTACTCGTGGTTGGGCAGGAACTGCGCCAGGTAGCGCGCGCGGACCAGGGTGTAGACCGCCCGCTGCTTGCCGACCAGGCGCCCCAGGTCGACCGTCGCGGCGGTCGGGATGATGCCGTGGTGGGCGCTGACCTTGGCGTCGTTCCAGGCCCGGGAGCGGCGCTGCGGCTGCAGATGGGGCATCAGCTCGGCCAGGCCGGGGTCGGCGCGCCCCAGCGCCGCCAGTATCTGCGGGGCCTCGCCGTGCTGGCTCAGGGGCAGGTAACCGCAATCGCTGCGCGGGTAGGTGATGACCTTGTGGGTCTCGTAGAGCGCCTGGGCGATGTCCAGGGTTTCCTGGGCGCCGAGGCCGAGCTTCTTGGAGCAGACTTCCTGCAGCGTGCCCAGGTCGAACAGCAGGGGCGGCGCTTCGCGCACGCGCTCGGTGCGCAGCTTGACCACCCGGGCGTCGGCAACCGCGCCCATGGCCGTGGCCGCTGCTTGCGCCAGTGCCGGGTTCAGGCAGCGGCCCTGGTCATCGCAGGCATCGTCCGGGGCGCGCCACTGGGCGGTGAAGGCCGTGCCGTCGGCCAGCAGCGCGACGTCGATGGCCCAATAGGGCACTGGCACGAAATCGGCGATGCTGCGGTCGCGGTCCACCACCAGGCGCAGGGTGGGGGTCTGCACCCGCCCCACCGGCAAGACGCCCTGGTAGCCGGACTGGCGCCCGAGCAGGGTAAACAGCCGGCTCATGTTCATGCCGATCAGCCAGTCGGCGCGCGAGCGGCCCAGGGCCGAATGGTAGAGGCTGAAGGTCTCGGCGCCGGGTTTGAGCGCGCCCAGGGCCTTGCGGATCGAGGCATCGTCCAGGGCCGACAGCCAGAGGCGCTGAATGGGCCCGCGGTAGCGGCAGTGCTCCACCAGTTCGCGGGCGATCATTTCGCCCTCGCGGTCGGCGTCGGTGGCGATCACCAGCTCCCGGGCCTCGCCGAGCAGGCGCTTGACTGCCTTGAACTGGCTGGCGGTCCTGGGCTTGACTCGCATTTTCCACTGCGCCGGCACTATGGGCAGGTCGGCCAGGGCCCAGCGCTTGTAGCGCGGGTCGTAGGCATCCGGCGGCGCGGTTTCCAGCAAATGGCCGATGCACCAGGTCACGGTCACCTCGGCGCCCAGCCAGCAGCCGTCGCCGCGCCGGGTGGCACCCAGCACTTTGGCGATATCTTTTGCCTGGGACGGTTTTTCGCAGAGAAAGAGCCGCATGGCCGCCATCGTGGTTGCTGGTCGAGAAGCGCCTAGCATGGCCAGTGATGGGGATTCAGGCAACTAAAAACTGTATGGATATACAGATAACGGCAAGTGGCGTCTCCCCATAGCGCCCCGCCTCTGCCCGCGGATAACCCGGGCAGACGCGAGCGCCTGGAAAATACCGGCCGAGCGGCCACACTGGCAGGCTGCTCAAGGCGCCATCAGCCCTCACAACAGGTTTGCCGCTATGACTATCACCGGCTTTGCCTGGCTGCTCGTGCCGTTGCTCATACGGCTCTCTGGCCCCAAGGCGGCATGGCATCCCTGTAACGCGCCCTGCTCAAACTGTGCGCTCGGCCCACGTTTTACCCTGGGTTTTACCGTACAAAGCTCAGCCGGCGCTGGGCTGGCCGCTTGCCATCTAGCACCTGCCAACCGCCAGTGCACACCGCCCCGCCCTTCGCCACGGGGCCTTAATGAAAGGGATTTTCCGTAATGCACCGCCACTGCCGGATACCGGCGCCCGACTCCCGCCGCGCCGCAACCGCCCCGACCCGTCGCTGCTGGGCGCTGCTGCTCGTCGGCCTGCTGTTCGCGGGACCGGGTGTCGCCCAGAACGCCCAGACGCTGTTTTCCGCGAACCAGGAGCAGATCTTCCAGATCCGCCTCCTGGAGCGTTCGTCCGGCAGCAAGGCGGGTATTGGGTCGGGCTTTCAGGTAGCGGCGGACGGCCTGCTGGCGACCAACTACCACGTGATCGCCGAAGCCGTGCGCCACCCCGACCGCTACCGGATCGAGTTTATCGACGCCCAGGGCGTGGCCGGTGAACTGGAGCTGGTGGATATCGACGTGGTGCATGACCTGGCGCTGGTGCGCCATGGCGACAAGACCCGCACGCGGGCACTGACCCTCTCCGCGCAACCGATGCGCCAGGGCGACGAGGTCTTTTCCATGGGCAACCCCCTGGACCTGGGCATGACGGTGATCAGCGGGATCTACAACGGGCTGCTGGAAAACAGCCTGTACCAGCGCCTGCTGTTTTCCGGCTCGCTCAACCCCGGCATGAGCGGCGGGCCGGCCCTCGACAGTCGGGGCGAGGTCATCGGCATCAACGTGGCGACCCAAGGCAACCAGATCAGCTTCCTGGTGCCGGCCAGCCACTTGAAACAGCTGCTCGATGGCGTCCAGGCGGGTGCCGAACCCGAGGCGGATCCGCGCTTCAAGCAGCGCATCGAGGAGCAGCTGGTGGCCAATCAGGCGCTGCTGATCGACAGCCTGCTGGCGCAGCCCTGGCCGCTCAACCCCCTGGGCAAGGCCCGGGTTAGCGGCGAAATGGCGCGTTATACCCGTTGCTGGGGCAACAGCAATGACAGCGACCTCAAGGCGCGTTATCGGGAGTACAGCAGCACCTGCCGGACCAACGACCAGATCTATCTGCAGTCGGACTTCAATACCGGCCAGTTCGGCTACGGCTTTTCCTGGGTGGAGAGCGACGAGCTGAATACCTGGCAGCTCTACAGCCGTTACGCCACGCACCTGAGCGGACTGTCGCCGAACAATAACGCACGCAAGGACCAGGTCGGCCGCTTGCAGTGCCACGGCGATTTCGTCGCCATCGGCAGCCTCGAAGTGCGCCACTGGAAAACCGTGCTCTGCGCGCGTCAGTACCAGCATTACCCGGCCCTGTTCGATGTGCTCTTTGCCGCGGCGAACAACGACGACGCCCACCAGGGACTGGTGACCTATTTCCAGCTGGCGGGCGTGACCCAGGCCAATGCCCTGAAATTCGCCAAGCACTTTATGGAGCACGTCCAGTGGGCCTCATTGTAGAAATCGGCACCCGCGGCCCCGGCGGCCCGGTCCTGCACCAGGCCAGCGGTACGCAAGTGCGCCTGGGCCGGGCATTCGATAACGACCTGATCCTGCAGGATGAGCACGTCTCGCCCTATCACGCGTTGCTGCGCCGCGATGACCAGGGGCAATGGACGCTGCAGGACCTGGGCAGCCGAAACGGCGTGCTGGACCAGCGCCGCAAGCCCATCGCCTCGCCCCTGGTGATCGCCTCCGGCGCCCAGGTCTGGCTCGGCAAGGTGGCGCTGCGCTTCTACCACACCGACCATCCGGTCGCCGAGGCGCTGGCGCTCAACCCGGGCGAACACCGGTTGCAGGTCCTGGCCCAGCCGCTGTGGTTCATGCTGTTGAGCGGCCTGATGCTGATGTTCAATGCACTGCTCGAATACCAGGGCCTGTCCAGCCTGTTCGAGCCCGGCGAGTTCCTGCAAGGTCTGTTGCTTATGCCGATAGTCGCCCTGGTCTGGGCCGGCCTGCTGGCCCTGATCGGTCGGGTGCTCAAGCACGAGGCGCGCTTTGCGTCGCACTTCGTGCTGGCCTTGCTCTACCTGAATGCCGTCGGCCTGCTGGGTCTGCTCGTCACCTGGGCCGGTTTCAATTTTTCCGCCCCGTTCCTGGAGCTGGCCTTGACCTATGCGGGCAACGGCCTGCTGTTCGCGCTGCTGCTGGGGCTGGGCCTGCAGCTGGCGACAGGGCTGTCCAGACGCAGCCGACTGCGGGTTGCCCACGGTCTGTCCTGGAGCCTGATGCTGCTGGTGGCGCTGATCAAGCACGGCGACAGCGAAGACGCGACCTGGTCCGACCCCCCGTACAGCAGCGCGCTGATACCGCCCATCACGCGCCTGGTCGACTCGACTTCGGTGGCGCAGTACCTGGAGGACGCGGAGTCGGTGTTTAAGTGAGTATTGCCTCGTCCCGTGCGCGCCAACCCAGGTCATCCAAGGCTAACGGCTTTACGCCACCGACTTACAAGGAGTTGTCCATGAACAAGCTGTACCTCTGCTTGCTGCTTTTCTTTCTCTGGGGAACCCACACGGCCACCGCAGCAGACATGACCCTGATCCAGTCGCAGCTCACCCTCAAACAATTCGCGGCCCTGGAAACCCGGTTGAATGAGGCACAACGCCTGTTTGAGCGCGGTGAGTTGTCCGAGGACGAGTTGGTTGAGCACTACCAGGCGTTCTACACCCTGGATGAGCATCAGGCCGCGGCGCTGCAGGAATGGACCAGCCAATACCCCGAGTCCTATGCCGCGCACCTGGCACGGGGCATCTATTGGGTTTACGCCGGTTCGAACGCCCGGGGCATCGAGGGGATCGACCAGACCTCGGAAGAGCAGTTCTCGCAGATGAAACGGCTTTTCAGCCTGGGGAGCGCCGAACTGGAGACTTCCCTGGCGCTGACGGCCAAACCGCTGCTCAGCTATTACTACCTGATGATCGTCAGCCTGGCGTACGGCGACCAGGCCGACTCATTGGCGCTGCTCGACAAGAGCGCACGGATCTACCCGGAGAATTACCTGGTTCGCAGCCGCTACATGCTCAGTCTGACGCCTCGCTGGGGCGGCTCCCACGAACAGATGGCAAGGTTTCTGAGCAAGACCCAAGAGCAGGGCGTGGAGCAAGAGGTACTCAACGGCCTGGAGGCCCTGCTGCATAACGAAATAGGCTCTACCCACGAAATGCATGGAAAACACTCGGCCGCCGAACGCGCCTACCAGAAAGCGCTGGTGCTGGGTCGCCAAGCCAGGGCGGACTTCACCTTGTACTGGCTACAGGATGCCTATCAGTACCTTTGCGTCAGTCGACAGGCGGGGGAAGCCTACTGCTCTTAAATCGCTGCACCCTTCCTCGAGACGATCGGGCCTGCCGTCGGCGCAAGCAATCGACCGGCAGTTCCTGGCAAGGCGGCAAGCCTACTGACAGCAAGCTGTCAGTAGGCCCGGCCTAAAGTGGCTTCCAGCAGCCCGGCAATGACGCCGACCTGCTGACACGCCACTTCAAGGAGAGATGCATGAACGCAATCAACTGGTTCGAACTATTCGTCAGCAACTTCGAACGCGCCCGGGCCTTTTACGAGCAGGTGCTGGATATCAAAATGGACGTGATGGATGGCATGGGTGGCCCCATGGCCATGTTCCCCTGCGATCAGCAGGACGGCGTCAGTGGCTGCCTGTCGGCCATGCCGGGTCACCACCCGGGTGTCGGCGGCACACGCATCTACCTGAATGCCGAAGGCCAGCTGGACGCCATGCTCGACCGGGTACCGGCCGCGGGCGGGCAAGTCGTCCAGCCCAAGGTGTCCATCGCCCCCCATGGTTTTATCGCCGTGATAAAAGACTGCGAAGGTAACGATGTGGGCCTGCACAGCATGAGCTGAGGAGCACCCGTGCCGGACGGACGGGCCGTCCGACCAGGCAACGCCCAGGAGGGCCCATGAGACGCGCCGACCGCCTGTTCCAGATCGTGCAGTTCCTGCGCAGCCGCCGGCTGACCACCGCCCAGTGGCTGGCCGAGCGCCTGCAGGTGTCGGTGCGCACCATCTACCGCGATATCCTCGACCTGTCGCTCTCCGGCGTTCCGCTGGAGGGCGAGGCTGGGGTGGGGTACGTGCTGCGCCACTCCATGGACCTGCCGCCGCTGATGTTCGAGCGCGACGAAATCGAAGCCCTGGTGGCCGGCGCGCGCATGGTCAGTGCCTGGGCCGATCCGGGGCTGCAGCGGGCAGCCGAATCGGCCCTGGCCAAGATTCACGGCGTGCTGCCGGCGGACCTGCGCGACGAACTCAATGGCAATCAGCTGTTCGTGCCCGGCATGCGCGACTACCCGGTGCACTGGCTCGGCCAATTGCGCCTGGCGGTCCGCGAACGGCGCAAGCTGCTGCTGAGTTACCGCTGCGAGCGAGAGGCGCAGACCGAGCGCTGCATCTGGCCCCTGGGCCTGTTCTTCTGGGGCCAGGTGTGGACGCTGTGCGGCTGGTGCGAACTGCGCAGCGACTTTCGCAATTTCCGCATCGATCGGGTGCAGGGCTTGCGCGACACCGGCGAACACTTCGACCCCGCCCCCGGCCAGCGCCTGAAGGATTACCTCGCCACCGTCGGCTGCGGCGACACGGACGAGCCGGGCTTCAAATCCTGAGTCCGGGGCCAGCGCCGTCGACCGGTAAGAACACGCCGCGCGTCGACACCAACAGAGCGCAGCTCGAAACGGGACCGCGATGAACACCAGGAAAAACCCATGAATACCGACGCCGTCAAAACCTTTTGCCGCGCGCTGCCCGGCTGCAGCGAGACCCTGGTCGGCAGTCCGGGCAATGTGCTGCGCTTCACCCTGCAGGACAAACCCTTCGCCTATTTCAAGACCAGCCAGCCGGAGCAATGGCGCTTCAGTTTTCGCGCCAGTGCCGAGCGTTTTCTCGAGCTGACCGCGCAGCCCGGCATCAAGCCCGCCCGCTATATGCAGCGCTGGCGCTGGGTAACGGTGGTCGAAGTCGAGCGTCTTCCCGACGACGACCTGAAGGCGCTGATCCTCGAATCGTACCGCCAGGTCATCCAGGGACTGAGCAAGAGACGCCAGGGCGAGCTCGCCCTGCTGTAATGACATTCCGGCAGGGCTCGCTTGCAAGCGTGTTTTCCGCGTGGCGCCGGATGATGGCCCGGGCGGTCGCGCTGAACGCCCTGGGCTTGTCGAGGTTGGCGCCGGGCGCAGCGTCATGCGGCTTCGTTTATCGAGCGCCTCTGCGTGCCGCTCAGAACTGGGTGAAGAGCAATCCGATCCGATCGGCCAGGGCCGCCACGCTGAAGGGCTTGGTCAAGACCTGCATGCCGGCCGGCAGCTGGCCATCGCCGACCCGGGCATTGTCGGCATAGCCGGTGATCAGCAGCACGCGCAGGCCAGGGCGACTGGCACGTCCGGCATCGGCCAGCTGCCGTCCGTTCATCCCGCCGGGCAGGCCGACATCGCTGATCAGCAGGTCCAGGTGCACGGCGGACTGCAGGATGGCCAGGCCGGCCAGGCTGTCAGCCGCCTCGATGACGCGATAGCCCAGGTCCTCCAGCACTTCGCGCACCAGCATGCGCACGCTCGCCTCGTCGTCGATCAGCAGCACCGTCTCGTCCTGTACGGCCCGCGCCGACTCGGCGCTCGGCAAGGCATCCGGCAGCGGTTCTTCCGCCTGGTCATGGCCCGGCAGGAACAGGCTCACGGTCGTGCCCTGGCCCAGGTCCGAGTCGATGCGCACCTGCCCGCCCGACTGGCGGGCGAAGCCGTAGACCATGGACAGGCCAAGGCCGGTGCCTTGTCCGATCGGCTTGGTGGTGAAGAAGGGGTCGAAGGCCCGCTCGCTGACCTGGGTCGCCATGCCGGTCCCGGTGTCGCCGACACTGAGCACCAGGTAAGGGCCGGGCGGCAGGTCGAGTGCCGCGGCCTCCTGGATGCCCAGGTGGCGAGGACGGGTTTCGATCAGCAAGCGACCGCCCTCGGGCATGGCGTCGCGCGCATTGATGCACAGGTTCAACAGCGCGCTTTCCAGCTGATTGGGATCGACCCGCACGTTGCACACCGGCTCGTTATTGATGACCTGCAAGGCGATGGCAGGCCCGACGGTGCGACGCAGCAGCTCCTCCAGCCCGGCGATCAGCCGGTTGACGTTGGTGGCCTTGGGATCCAGGGTCTGCCGGCGCGAGAAGGCCAGCAGGCGGTGGGTCAGGGTCGCGGCCCGGGCGGCAGCGCCCTGGGCCGTGGCGATATAACGCTGCAGATCGGCAACCCGGCCCTGGGACAGGCGGTTCTGCAGCAGTTCGAGGCTGCCGCTGATGCCGGCCAACAGGTTGTTGAAGTCATGGGCCAGCCCACCGGTGAGCTGCCCCACCGCCTCCATCTTCTGCGCCTGACGCAATTGATCCTCGGCCTGGGCCAGGCTGGCGGCCCGGACCTTCTCCTCGCTGATATCGCGGCCGAAGGCGTAGACCAGCGGCGGCTCCACCGAGGTGTACCAGGAGATCCAGTGCACCGATCCGTCGCGGTGCAGGCAGCGGTTCTCGAAGCCCGCGGGCAGCCCCTGCGGCTCGACGCGCTCCAGCGCCTGGCGGGTGACCTCGGCATCTTCGGGATGGACGAAGGCATCAAAGGACTGCCCCAGCATCTCGCTGACCGGATGGCCCAGGGTCGCGCTCCAGGCGGGGCTGACCGCGCGCAGCAGGCCGTCCTTGCCGATCACCACCATCAGGTCGCGGGAGTGCTGCCAGATGCGGTCCAGTGCCCGGGTACGCTCCACGACCCGACGTTCCAGGCTGGCATTGCGCTGCACCTGATGCAGGCGGTCTTCCTGGGACCGCCGCTCGGCCAGCACCTTGCCGGTGGTCTCGATCACCGTGTCGATCATCCCGACTATCGCGCCGGACTCGTCGTGCACCGGGCTGTAGCAGAAGGTGAAAAAGGCCTGTTCGAAGCTGCCATTGCGGTTGATACGCAACGGAAAGTCCTCGATAAAGGTCGCCTCCCCGGCAAAGGCCCGTGCGACGATGGGCTCGAGCACGTCCCAGGTTTCGCTCCATATCTCGGAAAACGCGCGGCCCAGTGCCTCGGGCTTGGCCCCGAGCAGCGGGCGGAAGGCATCGTTGTAGAGCACGACCAGCCCCGTGCCCCAGAGCAGGCACTTGGGAAAGTGCGAGGCCAGCACCAGACTGACGGTAATACGCAGGGCCGGCGACCAGGTCTCGATGGACCCGAGCGGCGAAGCCGCCCAGTCGAAGGCACGGATCTTCGCCCCCATGGCGCCGCCGCCTACCGGGAACCCCAACGTGTGGCTGCTAGCGTCCATCGGTACGACGGGGATCGGCACACACGAGCACACCCTGAACAGGGGAAGTACATCCAGGGTGCCGGGGGATGGCGGCACCGGAAACGGCTCGCACCCGCCCCCCGATGGATACCGAACGAGCCGTTAGATACGACAGGGATGTAGAGCTACATGACGACACAGGTACTCCATTAACCTTCCTTGAGCCTGAATCTAGAGTCTCGAAAACCTGTTTGGTTTTATGGCGATCGAGTCGCGCGCCGACACAGCACAGGACTGCACCATACGCCGAACGCCTGCGGCGTGCGCGAACTCACGGCGGTTCGCCTGGCCGGCTGAGCGCATAAGCCGACCCATACACAATATCTAATGGCCGGTACGAGCAAGACCAGGCGACTGGCCCTGCGCATCGAGTTCCCAGGCGTTAACCCCTGCGAAGGCCCGCCTGGGGCTGAAACGAAACGGCGCCCTGCCAGGCGCTGCTCGCCTACGAGCCTGAAACCCAGCGGCGACTGGCTGGCCTGTCAGGGCAAGGGCAGCGGCAGGGGAATATGGGCAAAGGGCACCGGCAGCTTCAGCGCGGCCTCGGCCGGCAGCGTGGCCCGGGTCAGGGCGATCAGGCCGCGGATATTCTGCAGGCGCAGCGCCTGGGGACGAAGCGGATCGTTGCCGAAGAAGTCCTCCCAATGCCCCAGCACCGCCAGCCGTGGCTGCAGCCGCTGCAGCAGCACACGAGGGTATTCCGGCGCCTCGTGCCAGCCGCCGACGCAGAGAATCGCCACGTCCACCGCTTTTCCGTCCGGCAACTGCGGCGGCAGCCCTTGGGGCGGCGCGCTGGCGGCATCCTGGTAGTGCAGGCGATAGCGTACGCGACCCTGGGCATCCAGCAGATCGACCAGCCAGGCCAGGGTCTGGCCTTCGCGCCAGTCCATCAGGTTGCCTGGCAACTCGCTCAGGTCCTTGTCGTAGGCGCCGCCCAGCAGCTTGATGCCCAGCACGTGCGGCGCGTGCTCGCTGCGAATGGCCATGGCGCGTATCCGCCGGTTCGGCGAATAAAACCACTGCCCCGGCCGCGCGCCCTCTGCCATGCCCGTTTCGGCATCGACTATCCGTTCACGGGGGATCACCGCGGCGAGGACATGCCCGGTGGTTTTCGAGCCATAGACCCGCGCCCGGGGCGTGTGCCGCAGCAATACATGGGGCACGTCCAGCAGGTGGTCGTAGTGGGCATGGCCGACCAGCAGCATGCTGACATCCCGTGCCACGGGCATCAGCCGGTCGATCTTCGCTGTGTCGGCGCGCACCCGCAGCGGCGGCAGGCCGAGGGTCGCCGGGTTGCTGAACGAGGGCGCAAACAGCAGCGCCTCGCCCTGCCAGCGCAGCAGGTAGCCACCCACTCCCAGGTACTGCAGGCTCGGCCCCGGCGATTGAGCCCCGCGAAACAGCGGCAGGTTCGCCGGGTTCTGCGCGCACCCGCTCAACAGCACAACCAGCAACAGCAGACGCACACCCATGACTCACCTCCCCCGTGCAAAGCGAGCCAGACTAGGCAGCAACCCTGGCGGCGTCTGCCGAACCAAGGGCTGGCGATCAGAGACAAAACGCAGACCCCATGACAGGCTATTGACCTGTTCCCACGACCTCACGAGGAATGCCACCGTGACCACGCCCGCGCAAATCGTCCTGTACCACTGCCCGAACACCCGCTCTTCCGGAGCCCTGACCTTGCTCGAGGAGCTGGGCGCGCCCTACCGCCTCGAGGTGCTGAACATGACCGCGGGCGAGCAGCGCCAGCCGGCCTACCTGGCGATCAACCCCATGGGCAAGGTGCCTGCGATCCGCCATGGCGAGGCGCTGATCACCGAGCAGGGCGCGGTATACGCCTACCTGGCCGATCTGTTCCCCGAGGCCGGTCTTGCACCGGCCATCGGCGACCCGTTGCGCGGCCCCTACCTGCGCTGGCTGTTCTTCTACGGCTCGAGCTTCGAGCCAGCCCTGGTTGACCGCGCCCAACAACGCGAACCGGGTCCGCTCGCCATGTCGCCCTACGGCGATTTCGACAGGGTATTCCAGACCCTCGACGCTCAATTGGCCAAGGGGCCCTACCTGTTGGGCGAACGCTTCAGCGCCGCCGACGTGCTCTGGGGCGGCGCGCTGACCTGGACCACCGCTTTCGGCCTGATCCCCAGCTCGCCGGCGATCCAGGCCTATATCGAGCGCTTCCCCGGGCGCGCCGCGGTGCAACGGGTCAAGGCCCTGGATGCCCAACTGGTGGCCGAACAGAACGGCTAGCTGTCGTTGAGGTTACACGCCCGGCGCCGATGAGCCGCTTCGGTTCTGTGGCCGGATAAGCGCGGCGCCATCCGGGTGCCACGCGTCCCGAAAACGCCCGGACCTGCATGCCACCTGGACCCCCTGGATGCCCGCCTGCGCGGGCATGACGGACAAGACCGGTTAAGGCGCGCGACGGCCGCCATCGCTTTCGACGAAAGCCTCGACCCGCTCCAGCACCGGTCCCAGGCTGCGCAGCGGACGGGACAGGGCACCGACCAGGGTCATATGGTTGGTACCGTCGTCGTACACTTCCTCGACCATTACACCCGCGCCACGCAACGCCTCGGCCAGGCCGCCAGTGTTGCGCCGCGGATCGACCAGCTTGTCCTTCTCGGCGGCGATCAGCAGCGCCGGTGGCGCGTCGGGACCCACCTGGTTGATCGGCTGGGAGTCGACTGGGGTATCGGGGTGGAAGAACACCGGCTTAACGTCGGGATTCTCGATGGGCAGAAAATCGTAGGGCCCGGCCAGACCTATCCAACCGCGCACCAGGGAAGGCGCAAGGTCCACCGCGGCCAGCAGGCGTTTATCCAGGGCCAGCATCGCGGCGTTGTAGGCGCCTGAGCTGTGCCCCATCAGAAACAGCGCATCGGGGTCGCCGCCGTACTGGGCGATACGCTCGCGGGTCCAGGCCAGGGCCAGGGCACCGTCCTCGAGAAACGCCGGGTAGCGCACCTCGGGGTACAGCCGGTAGTCGGCCACCACCGCAACCATGCCGCGCGAGGCCAGGGCCTCGCCGACAAAGGCATAGTCGCCACGCTCGCCCGTACGCCAGGTACCGCCATAGAAGAACAGCACCACCGGCGCCGGACCCTTCAGGTCGCGGGGGGTATAGATATCCAGCCGCTGACGAGGATGATCGCCGTAGGCCAGGCCCGCTGCCCTGTCGTAGGTGGCGGATGGCGTGACGGCATTGAGCACCGTCAGTGGCGAACAGGCCATCACGGCGCCCAGCACCAGAACCAGGGCGCCGCCGATCCAGATTGCTTTGGAAATCATCGTCGTCACTCCGCTTACATCGGCCCTGGAGCATCGGTCATGACGGGGCCTGGCACAACAGGGCACGGGAAGTATCGATTGCCAGGCGCGGTAAGCGCCGGCCATACCGTTGCCGCACCGAGGGCCAACCCGTCCCGGTCGCTATTGCCTGGGCGCGCCGTGAATGGCGCCACGAAACCGAGATAACAACCCGTCTGAGACCAGGGCTCGATGGTATTTTGAGCGCCGGTCACAGCCCAACGAGAAAATCCCGAAATGCCAATCCGCCATGGAGAAAGTACCGACCCAGGACGGGGTGATTGATCGCGGCCCGACCTGCTTCGGCAGCTTCGTCGACGTGGGCGAGTTCCGCGCCCTTGCGGCCCTTAGCCCGAGTGGTTTTTCAAGCGCTTTACCGCGGTCGCCCGCGATTGATCGACGCGCCACGGCGCTAAATGCCGGGAAAAACCGTTTCCGCCCCCCATCCATCGCGCAGGAACCCGCATGTTCAAAGCCTTCAAGCCCATTCTCTATATTCAGCTGTCGCCGCAACAGCTGAGCGTGCGCAACCTCAAGACTGGCGAGACCCTCGCGGAAGTTCCCGAGGTGGCCATCGCCTATGACCCGGCCCCCCGGGTCTTGGGCATGGGCGCCGAAGCGCGAGCGTTCGGCGCCGAGCCGTCGGTCGAGCTGATCAACCCCTTCGGCCACCCCCGCTCCCTGGTCTCGGACTTTATTGTCGGGGAGCAGCTGCTCAAGGCCTTTATACGGCGCGCACTCGGACGCTCCCTGTTGACGATCGCCCCCAGGGTCGTGATGCACCCGCTGGGTGACCCGGCGGGCGGCTTTACCCAGGTGGAGCTGCGCGCGCTGCGGGAAATGGCCCTGGGTGCCGGGGCCTGCGAGGTGGTCATCTGGCGAGGCCGGGGGCTCACGGATGCGGAGCTTGGCGAATGGCGCTTTCCCAGCGAAGGCGAGCTTTCAGCCGGGTGATTCGCGCCGCAGATAGCGCCATCTCCCCAGCAGACAAGCACAGCTGTGATTCAGTCGCGCGCCGTAATACCCGGGGCGAGCTAGAGTGACAGAAGTTTTTCACCGGCGAGCAGTCCCATGCAGTGTCCCAGCTGTAACACCCAGTTCGAACTGACCTGGCGTCGCTACCTCCAGGCCCCCACGGGCAGGCACCGCTGCCCGGCTTGCAAAGCCACCTTCCGCCTGGCCAGATCGCTGCGCTACTGGCTGCTGACCCTGGCTTTCGCGGCCCTGGTACTGGGCGGCGTTGTCGGCGTCGCCCATGCCACCGATTGCGATTGCGCGGCGGCGGCCTGGAAATGGCCCGCCACCGCCGGCCTGATGCTGCTGCTCTCGGCGCTGTACATGGTCCTGGACCGACACCTGGAAAACCGCATGGGCAGCCGCCCGGTTTAGCCTGCTCATCTCCCTGCATGACGGGACGAGAACGCGGTTAAGCCGGCAGCGGGCCCTTGCCCTTGCGAGGCGTCTTGGCGGCGGCCGCAGCCTGACGCAGGCCGATGCCCGTCGCCGCGTCGTAGAACAGTTGCCAGCGCTCGCCCTTTTTCACCTCCCCCTTGAGCAGCGCCAGGGCCAGGTGCGTTTCCAGCCCCTGGCGAATCCGTCGCTTCAATTCGTGAACGCTGCACTCGGGCAGGCACGCCTGCTCGGCCAGGCGCCGCATCAGGCTGTCGTCCGGCACCAGCACGATTCCCTGGGCCCGCATCCGGCGCGTTAGCCGCGTCAGGTGCTGGCGCACGATAGCCTCCATTTTTGCCCGGGAAAGGGTTTCGAAGACGATGATCTGATCCAGGCGATTGAGAAACGCCAGGGGGAAATGCTCGCGCAGGGCCCGCAACCGCTCCGCCCTCAGCGCCGTGTCATGGCGCGGCGGATCACCCGTCACCGGCCCCAGGTTACTGGTGGCGATAATCACGCAATGGCTGAAGTCCACCCGCAGGCCCTTGCCGTCGATCAGCCGGCCCTCGTCGAAGACCTGCAGCAACAGGTCGATCACCTCGCGAGAGGCCTTGTCCAGCTCGTCCAGCACTATCAGGCTGTAGGGCCTGCGCCGTACCCACTCGGTCAGCCGGCCGCCTTCGTCGGGGCCGAGAATGCCGGGCGGTGAGCCGATCAGCCGCGACAGCGAATGGGCCTCGCGGTATTCGCTCATGTCCAGGTGGATCATGGCGTTTTCGTTGCCGAACAGCGCCTCGGCCAGGGCCTTGGCCAGCTCGGTCTTGCCCACACCTGACGGGCCGAGAAACAGCAAGCTGGCGATCGGCTCGCGGCCCTCGCGCAGGCCGCGGCGCGACAGCCTTACGGCATCGCTCAGGGCCTTGATCGCTCCATCCTGGCCGATTACCCGCCGATGCAGGCGCTGCTCGAGCTGCAGCAGGTTGTCGTCCACACCGGCACTCAGCTCGGCCAGTGGCACACCGGTCAGGGTGCTGACCACTTCGGCGATATCGCGGACCCGCACCACCTCGGGTTTGACGTCCGGGGCATAGGCCGTCGGCGGTGACTCCTGCATCACTTCCACGACCCGCAAACCGGGCTTGGTGCTCTCGTCGCGCTGAAGCCCGCGCCCCCGGCGTTGCTGCCGAGCCAGCTGGCGGGCGGTACCGGCCAGGCGCACCCGCGCGGCGGCCTGGTCCACCAGATCGATGGCCTTGTCCGGCAGAAAACGCTGCGCGATATAACGCGCCGACAGGCCGGCGGCCGCGATCAGCGCGGCGTCGCGGATGCGCACCTGATGATGACTCTCCAGCCGCTGGCGCAGCCCGCGCAGGATGGCAATGGTCTGCGCCACGCTGGGCTCGGGTACCGGCACCGGCTGGAAGCGCCGTTCCAGGACGCTGTCTTTCTCGATATGGGCCTGGTAGGCCTCGAGGGTAGTGGCGCCGATCAGCTGCAGCTCGCCGCGGGCCAGGGCGGGTTTGAAGAGCGCGGCCAGGTCCAACCCGCCTTCCACGCCGGGGTCGGCGCCGATGAGCAGATGCACCTCGTCGATAAACAGAATCAGGCGGTCCTGGTGCGCGACGAGTTCCTCGAGCAGGTGCTGCAGCTGCGCATCGAACCCTCGCCGGTCTCGTCCCCCCGCCAGCAGGGCATGGAGATTGAGTTCCAGCACACGCTTGCCGCCCAATACCGGCGAGACCCCGTCCTCGAGCAGGCGCTGGGCCAAGCCTTCGACCAAGGCGGTCTTGCCGACACCCGGCTCGCCGATCAGCAGCGGATTGTTCTTCTTGCGCCGGGAGAGGATCTCCAGGGTGGCCTGCACCTCGCGACTGCGCCCGATCAGGGGGTCGAGCCGACCCTGGCGGGCCAGCGCGCTGAGGTCGCGGCTGAATTTTTCCAGGTAGGGGGTCGGGCGCGATAGGGGGTCGCTCAGGGTGGCCACCCCGGGCAGCCGCCGCAGGACCAGTCGCAGGGCTGCGGTGCTCAGGCCCTGTTCGCGCAGCAGGCGCCCGGCACCACTGTCCGGTTGTGCCGCGAGCCCCAGCAGCAGGTGCTCGGGATCGACCCGGTCTGGCATGACCCCACCAGGAACGACCCGGCGCGGACCGAACTCGCGCGCCGACAACTGCGCCTGGCGCAGGGCGCGCCCCAGGTGCGAGGAGAACTCCGGTTCGTAAGCGCTCGTTTCATCGCCCTCGCTGGCGAGCCGCGCCTGCAGTGCCGCCCTGACCCGCTGCAGCGACAGCCCGCAGCGATCGAACAGGGTTTGCACCGAGACGCTGTCGCACAGGGCCAGCAGCAGGTGTTCGCTGCCAACCACCGAGCGGGCGCCGCCACGGGCCAGCTTCACCGCCTTGCGCAGGCAGTCCAGGCTGGCCGGGCTGAAGGTTTCGCTGCTGTACAGGCCGACGCCGGCGATAAGGGCTCGACCGAACGCGGCCAGACGAGCACTGCTCCAGGCAACCGCGTTCAGGGGGAAAGGAGGACGCGTCTGCAGCTGCATCAGACGTCGATAGTGCTGCTCGCACAGCTCCATCTGACGCCGCTGGCCATTCTGCACCAACTCCACACGGGTCACGGCGGGACTCCGGTGGCAGATCGAGCACATGTCCATGTGCCTGCACTCCTCACGGGCCGGTTGAACCAACCGACAGTGATGTTCGAATACTGGCAGACACAAGGCAACGGCACAGACAGATGCTGGAACACACCAACTGCACGAACGGTACCTAAGGTCTAGCACAAGCCGAGTGGAACGCCATGCCCAGAGCTCGGCGCACGCGGCCGGCGGGCCTTGTTGTCGCCGGCCCCCTGGGCAATCATGGACACCTATCGACGACCTATTGACGCCTTGTACCTAGGGGCTTTACGGCTCCGTTCGCGCCCACATGGCCGGCGTCGCCCTACAAGGATCGACTGTATGCTGGAAGCCTTTGCACCCCTCACACAGTATTTCGCCGCCTTGCGCAGCACCGCCGAGCATTGGTCGCTGCGCTATATGCGCACCGACCATCAACGCCTGTCGGTGCGCAAGCAGATCGCCGAGCCACCGCGGTTCAGTACTGACCAGGGCGCCATGCTTTGCGCACGCGTCAACGGGGTCGAGGCCTACGCGGCGACCAGCGACCTGTCCCTGGGCGGGCTGCAGGCGGCGTTGCAGCGGGCCGAAGCACTGGCCCGGCGGATCGCCCCCCAGGCCCTCCTGGACCTGCGCGCCCTGCCCGTGGCCGATACGCGGGCCGACTACCGCAGTCCCGGCCTGGAGCAGGCCTTTCCTGCGCTCGCCGAATGTTACGAACTGCTGGCCACCGAGTCGGCCGCCGTGCCCGCCGACCCCCGTCTGGTGAACTGGCAAGTGGGACTGGACCTGACCCGCGTGGCGCAGCTGTACCTCAACAGTGCCGGCGCCGAGCAGAGCCATGGCCTGCGCTTCGTCTATCCGCACCTGAGCGTCACCGCCTACGACGGTCGGGACAGCCAGACTCGCAACCTGGGCGGCGCGCATCTGGGCCAGCAGGGCGGCGCCGAGGTGGTCGAGCGCCTGGGCCTGGTCGGTGCAGCGCCGCGGGTCGCCGACCAGGCCCTGCAGCTGCTGCTGGCGCCCAATACCCCCAGCGGTCCGCGGGACCTGCTGCTGATGCCGGACCAGATGATCCTGCAGATCCACGAGTCCATCGGCCACCCTTTGGAGCTGGATCGCATCCTCGGCGACGAGCGCAACTTCGCCGGCACCAGTTTCGTCAAGACCACGGATTTCGGCCGCCTGCAGTACGGCTCTAGGCTGCTCAACGTGACCTTCGATCCCGGCGTACCGGAGGAGCTGGCGAGCTACGGCCACGACGACGACGGCAGCCCGGCGCGACGGGAATTTCTGATCCGTGATGGCGTGCTACTGCGCCCCCTGGGCGGCGCGCTGTCGCAGTTTCGCAGCGGACTGGAGGGGGTCGCCGCCAGCCGGGCCTGCAGCTGGAACCGCGCGCCCATCGACCGCATGGCCAACCTGAATATCGAGCCGGGCGAGCAGAGCCTGACGCAGCTGGTGGCCGGCATCGAGCAGGGCATCCTGATGGCCAGCAACCGTTCCTGGTCAATCGACGAGGCGCGCAACAAGTTCCAGTTCGGCTGCGAATGGGGCCAGCTGATCGAGAACGGGGAGCTCAAGGGCGTGGTGAAGAATCCCAACTACCGCGGCACCTCCGCGCAATTCTGGGGCAGCCTCCGCGCCGTGGGCGACGCCAGCACCCGCGAGGTGATGGGCACGCCCTACTGTGGCAAGGGCGAGCCCAATCAGGTGGTGCGCGTCGGCCATGCGACGCCGGCTTGTGTGTTCAGTGCCGTGGATGTCTTCGGCGGGGCCGCCTGATGCGCCAGCCCATCCACCTCGCGCCCCTGGCGCAGTTCGAAGCCCTGGTGCAAGCCTTGCACGCGGCCCTGAGCGAGGGCGAGCAGTTCACCCTGAGCTACAGCGGCGAGACCTCGGACTTTATCCGTTTCAATCAGGCCAAGGTGCGTCAGGCCGGTCAGGTGCAGCAGGCCAGCTTGAGCCTGCAGTTGATCCGCGACGGCCGCCATGCCGAGCTGCAACTGAGCCTGAGCGGCGTGCCTAACCTCGACCACCCGCGCCTGGCCGAAGCCCTGCTGCAGCTGCGTCAGACCCTGCCTTTGCTGCCACCCGACCCCTATCTGCTGCTCGACACCCAGGCCTGGCAGAGCCGTACCCAGATACCCGACAGCTTGCCGGACAGCGCCGCGGTGATCGGGCAGATCGGCCGCGCCGCCCAGGGCCTGGACCTGGTGGGGTTCTATGCCGCCGGACCCATCAGCCGGGGTTTCGCCAGCTCCTGGGGCGCCTTCGGCTGGCACCAGGCGAGCAGTTTCAGTTTCGACTGGAGCCTGTTCCTGCCCGATGGCCGCGCGGTCAAGGCCCAGTACGCCGGACAGGCCTGGCAGCCCGAGGCCTTCGCGCTGCGCCTGGAGCAGGCCCGCGCGCAACTGGCGCTGCTGGAGCGGCCGCCCTGCACCCTGGCACCCGGGCAGTACCGCGCCTACCTGGCCCCCGCCGCCCTGCAGGAAATCCTCGAGCTGCTGAGCTGGGGCGGATTTTCCGCCAGGGCCCTGGCGGACAGGCACAGCCCCTTGCAGCGCCTGTATGCCGGCGAGGCGGCGTTTAGTCCACACGTCGAACTGCATGAGCAGGTCAGCGGCGCCCTGTCCCCGGGTTTTTCCGCCGAGGGCTACCCGCGCCGCGACTTATGCCTGATCCGCGCGGGCCAGGCCGCAGACCGTCTGGTCGGCTCGCGCAGCGCCGCCGAATATGGCTTGCCGACAAACGGCGCCAGCCCCTGGGAAGCCCCGACTGCCCTGGTCATGGCCGGCGGCGACCTGGAACAGGACGCGATCCTAGCCCGCCTCGACACGGGGCTGTATATCGGCAACCTCTGGTACCTGAACTATTCCGACCAGCCCGCCGCGCGCATGACCGGCATGACCCGCTTCGCCACCTTCTGGGTCGAGGACGGGCAGATCCGCGGGCCGCTGCCCAGCATGCGCTTCGACGACAGTGCCTACAGCCTACTGGGCAGCGCCCTCGAAGCGCTGACCCGTGAACGCGAGCTGAGCCTGTCCACCAGCACCTACCAACAACGCCACCACGACTCGACCCTGCTGCCCGGCGCCCTGCTCGCGCGCCTGACCCTGACGCTGTAGAACGCTTCGCCGAGCAGCGGCGCAGCCCCACTTGAACGCCCCGGTCGCCCGAGAGCCAGGCGCTATCCAGTGAGGCGGGAAGGTAATTTTCCCGTCGTTCCCCTTCATTCCTCGTCATTCCTGCGAAGGCGGGAAGAAGACGGGAAGAAGGCGTGACCCAGGTGTGGCAAGTGCTGTGGATTCCCGCCTGGGCGGGTAGGACGATAAGTGCGCAGGATAAGCCGCTCTGGGAGGCAGCAGGCTTTGGGCATATATGCGATGAAAAAAGCTCTAGAATTTCGACGACGCGCCCGCCCGCAGGAGTAACGCCATGCACTGCCCCAAATGCGCGAAACCCACCTTGGCCGGGCGGCCCGACTGCCCGCACTGCGGCATCGTCTTCGCCAAGTACGCCCAGCATCTGGAGCGCCAGTCGCAGGTGCAGACCAGGATTATCGAGGCCGAGACCGATGGCCGGCTGCGCCGGCTCTGGCGGATGCTGCTGACCCCACCGGCCGCCAACCGCAGTTTCTGGTACGCACGCGTGGCGGCCTGGGGATTGTTCGTGGTCTGGGGCGGGCATTACCTGCTGCAGAGCATCGCGGACCTGGGCAACGACCCGGGCTTTCTGCATAACGTCGACCTGGTGTTCCACGAGGCCGGGCATGCGATCTTCGGCCTGCTGGGGCAGTTTATCGGCTCCCTGGGCGGCACCCTGGGCCAGCTGCTGATGCCGCTGGTCTGCGGCCTCGCCCTGCTGCGCCAACACGACAGCTTCGGCGCCAGCCTGTGCCTATGGTGGATCGGGCAGAACTTTCTCGACATCGCCCCGTATATGGCCGATGCCCGGGCAGGGCAATTGCCCTTGCTCGGCGGCAACTTCGGCCATTCGGCGCCCTATGGCTTTCATGACTGGGAGTACCTGCTGACCGAGACCGGGCTGCTGGCCCACGACCAGGGCCTGGCCTTGGCATGCCTGAGCCTGGGCCGTTTACTGATGGTGCTGGGCCTGGCCTGGGGCGCCTACCTGCTCTGGCACGGGCGTCCGGGGGCTGCGCCTCGTTAACAGGAGCAGCCTTGGCGGATGCCTTGGCGAGTGCCAGCGCAGGCTGGCCGCGCGCTGGGGTGGCCGGGCCTGATACACTACGCGACATTTTTTGTTTTGCAGGTCTGCACCGTGACATCCACCGCTTTCGACTCTCTGCCCCTGTCCCCCGCCATGCTGGCCAACCTCGAGTCCCTCGGTTACACCGAGATGACCGCGGTCCAGGCCCAGAGCCTGCCGGTGATTCTCAAGGGCATGGACCTGATCGCCCAGGCCAAGACCGGCAGCGGCAAGACCGCGGCTTTCGGCATCGGCCTGCTCAACCCGCTCAATCCGCGCTACTTCGGCTGCCAGGCGCTGGTGCTCTGTCCGACCCGGGAACTGGCCGACCAGGTGGCCAAGGAGATTCGCCGGCTGGCCCGCGGCGCCGACAATATCAAGGTCCTGACCCTGTGCGGCGGCGTACCCTTCGGCCCGCAGATCGGCTCCCTGGAGCACGGCGCGCAGATCATCGTCGGCACTCCCGGGCGCATCCAGCAGCACCTGAGCAAAGGCACCCTCAAGCTCGACGGGCTCAATACCCTGGTGCTGGACGAAGCCGACCGCATGCTCGACATGGGCTTCTACGACAGCATCGCCGAGATCCTCGGCCAGACCCCGGCCAAGCGCCAGACCCTGCTGTTCTCGGCCACCTACCCCGCCGGTATCAAGCAGCTGGCCTCGGCCTTTATGCGCGACCCGCAGCAGGTGCGGGCCGAGTCCATGCACGGCAACAGCCAGATCGAGCAGCGCTTCTACGAGATCGCCCCGGAAGAGCGCATGGACGCGGTGGTGAAACTGCTGGCCTGCTTCCGCCCGCAGTCCTGCGTGGCCTTCTGCTTTACCAAGCAGCAGTGCCAGGAGCTGGTCGAGCACCTGGGGGCCAACGGTATTTCCGCCATGGCGCTGAACGGCGACCTGGAGCAGCGCGACCGCGATCAGGTGCTGGCGATGTTCGCCAACCGCAGCCTGTCCGTGCTGGTGGCCACCGACGTGGCGGCCCGCGGCCTGGATATCGACGCCCTGGACATGGTGATCAACGTCGAGCTGGCCCGGGACTCGGAGATCCATATCCACCGGGTCGGGCGCACCGGCCGCGCCGGCGAGAAGGGCATGGCCATGAGCCTGGTGGCACCGCCAGAGGCGCACCGCGCCCAGGCCATCGAGGTCCTGCAGAAAGGTCCGCTGAATTGGCACCCGCTCAACAGCCTGAAAGCCCAGGTCGGCGTGCCGCTGCAGCCGCCCATGGTCACCCTGTGCATCGGTGGCGGCCGCAAGGACAAGGTCCGTCCGGGCGATATCCTCGGTGCCCTGACCGGCGACGCCGGAATCCCCGGCGCCCAGGTCGGCAAGATCGCCCTGTTCGACCACCAGGCCTTCGTGGCGGTGGAGCGCGCCGTGGCCCAGCAGGCCCTGCAGCGTCTGAACGATGGCACGATCAAAGGGCGTTCGCTGCGGGTGCGCATCCTCTAAGGCTCAAGCGCACAGGCCATCGTATCGGGACGGCGGACAATCATGCCATGGGCGGGAAATGTTGCTCTTGCGCCCGGGAAACCGGGCTACCAGGCATGGCGTTGGACGATCTGCTCGTAACTGCCGTCTTCTTGCATGGCGATAATGGCCTTGTTGAAGGCCTCGACGATCTGCCGGTGCCGAGGGTGAAGTCGGCTGACCAGAATATGCAGGCCGTTCTCGCTGATCGGCTGCGGCAAAAACTCCAGCTCATCCCGGATACTGCGCAACTCCTGGCTCAGGTGGTAGCGCGCCACCTGCTCGTCTTCCAGGGTCAGTTGCACGCGCCGTGCGTGCAGCATGCGCGCACCCAATTCGAAGCCGCCGACCGCCACCTTGAGTAGCCGGCTGTCCTGGTCGAACGCCGGGGAATAGGCATAGCCGCGCACCACCGCGATGGAATAGGGATACAGACCGGGCAGCTCGCCGTCGAACTGGATGTCGCTACCCTTGCGCTGGAGCAAGCGGATGCGGTTGATCAGGTACGGCGCGGAGAAATGGCCGAAGACGGCGCGCTCGTCGGTGTACCAGGCGTTGATCAGGACATCGTAATCGTCGCGCTGCAGACCGCGCACGGCACGCTCCCAAGGCACCTCGGCGTAACCCGCGGCATAGCCGGCACGGGCCAGCGCGGTCGTGACCAGATCGGTGGCCAGGCCGTTATTGAGCAGGCGCTGGTCGGTGAAAGGCGGCCAGGGGTCGGCGACCAGACGCAAGGTCTCTGCCGCAGCGGCCAGCGGCACCATCACCAGCAACCAGCATAAGGTTTGAAAAAACCCCTTCATGCAGAACCTCTCCAGGGTCTGTCGCCGTTTCATTACGGCAGCGGCGAAAGGTCAACCGACCCTAGGGCCTGTCGACACTACCCGCACGGCCGCGCCGAACCGGGTTTTGAAACCAGACCCGGCATGAAACGCGACTCCGGGTAATTCACAACGAGCAGCGAGTAATCGTCTATCGCATCAAAACAGGTGCGGCCCTACGGGTTGCGCGAATAAACGCCCCATTCGGCGTTGCGAAACTGGGCAAGGAAATGACCCTTGCCTGCGTTCCGCGCCTTGCCTGGGACCCTTCTTCGCGGCAACGCGACTCGCGAGGTTAATGCCAACATGCCCTAGAACGAATACGAATAGCTGTAGAGGATGAGCATAGCCGCCAATCGACCGACCGCCGTCGAACATGGGCCGCGGAAAATGCCGCGCTCGCAACCCAGGCTGGGATTATCGACAGCCAAGTGGGTAAGATTGCCTCCTTGAGTCACCAGCCCTGCCGCGCCTGAACACCCTATCGAGGGCCGTCCGGCGGCGATCACAGACGACGCAGCCTTGCTGCGCCGGCAGCATAAGGCGAAGCAGGTCATGCGCAATATTCTGGTGGTGGAAGACAGCCCCCTGGTCTTGAAGATCCTCGAGCATCTGTTCCGTCAGGAATCGACCCTGCAACCGATCTTCTGCGCCTCCCTGGGCGAGGCCCAGGTGATGCTGGAGACCGGGGCCGAACTGTTCTTCGCCGCCATCGTGGATCTGCACTTGCCGGATGCGCCCGATGGCGAGATCGTCGACCTGGTCCTGCAGTACGGCCTGCCCTGTATCGTGCTCAGCGGCTCGTACAACGAGCAGCGCCGCGACGAGCTGTTGCTCAAGGGCGTGGTCGACTATGTGCTCAAGGAGAGCCAGTACTCCTACGAATACGCTTTTCGCCTGATCCATCGCCTGGAAAGCAACGGCCGCGTCAAGATCCTGGTGGCCGAGGACTCGGAGGCCACCCGGCATTTCATTCAACGCATCCTCACCCCGCACCGCTACCAGGTGCTCGAGGCCTGCGACGGCGACGAGGCCCTGCGTCTGCTCCAGGAGCAACCGGATATCGACCTGCTGCTGGTCGATCACAGCATGCCCGGCCTGAGCGGCTTCGAGTTGGTCAAGGTGTTGCGCCAGAAGATGAAGCGCCATGACCTGATCATTTTGGGGTTGTCGGCCGATACCAAGGGCTCGCTCAGTGCGATGTTTATCAAGCATGGCGCCGACGACTTCCTGCGCAAGCCCTTCTGCCCCGAGGAGCTGAATTGCCGGGTGATGTCGACCCTGGAGCGCCGCGACTTGGTGCGGGCCCTGAAACAGGCGGCGCAATTCGACTCCCTGACCGGTCTGAACAACCGCCGCGCTTTCTACGAAGAGGGGAGCCAGCGTTTCCGTCAAGCCCAGCGCAGCGGCCAGGCGTTGAGCGTGGCGATGATCGATCTGGACCTGTTCAAGGCGATCAACGACAACTTCGGCCACGCCAGCGGCGACACGGCGCTGATCGGTTTCGCCCGCCTGCTGCTCGCCGCCTTCCCCGATGCCCTGCTCGGTCGCCTGGGCGGCGAGGAGTTCGCCCTGGTCAGCGAGCAGGACGCCCTCGGCCTGCGCCTGACCCTGGACCGGCTGCGCGAAACCTGCGCCCAACTCAAATATGCCATCGGCGCACCGCCCCTGAGCTTCAGTGCCGGCGTTTACCATGGTCCCCCGCAAGACCTGGAAAGTCTGTTGCACGAAGCCGACATGCGCCTCTATCGGGCCAAACGCGAAGGCCGCGGCCGTACGCTCGCCCACTGCGCCCTTACAGGCCGTGACGCTTGAAGATCTGTGCGTAGGTGCCGTCGGCGTTCATCGCATCGATGGCCCGGTTGAAGGCCTTGATGATCTGGGCATGCTGGGGATGGCTGCGGCGCACCAGGATATGCAAGCCGTTTTCGCTCAGGGGCAGGGGCAGCAGCGTCAGCTCGTCGCGAATATCCACCAGCTCGCGGTCCAGGTGATAACGGATCACGTATTCGTCTTCCACCGCCAGGTCCAGGCGCTGGGCTTTTACCATCCGCGCGCCGACCAGAAAGCTGGGCACCTTGACCTTCTGCACCAGGGGACTCTTGTCGAAGTCCGTGGCGTAGGCATAGCCGCGGGTGGCGGCGATGCGCAGGCCGTACAGATCGGACAACTGATCGAAGCTCCGCCCGCTGCCACGGCGCTGCACGAAGCGGATACGGTTGATCAGGTAGGGCTTGGAGAACACCCCATAGGCCGCGCTCTCGGTGCTGTACCAGGCGCCGATCAGCACATCGTAATCGCCCACCTGCAGCCCACGCTGCGCCCGGGCCCAGGGCACCTCGGTGAACCGGGTGGTGTAGCCGGCGCGTTGCAGGGCGACGCTGACCAGCTCGGTGGCAAAGCCGTTGTTGAGCAGCTGGCTGTCGGTGAACGGTGGCCAGATATCGGCCACCAGGCGCAGGGTTTGCGCCGGCACGGCGGTGCAGAGCGTGCTCAGGAGCAACAGGATCGACGCGCGCCACATGTACCGCATTCTCTCTCTATGCCGGACTTGATACCTAATCTTAGCCAGCCCGGGGTTGCCTCGGCCAATTTAATTTCAAAAAGCCAGTATCGTTCCAGAAGCATGTCGACCGCGACCCCAGCCCGATAATCCTGTGCTTTCGGGTAACATGCCGGGCCCATCCGAGGGCTCGAGGAGTGTAGCGTGTCCGTTGCAGACGTAGTGATCATAGGAGCCGGTGCCGCGGGGCTGATGTGCGCCCTGAGCGCGGCCAACCGCGGCCGCAAGGTGCGGCTGCTCGACCATGCCAACAAGGCCGGCAAGAAAATCCTGATGTCAGGTGGCGGGCGCTGCAACTTCACCAACCTGTACTGCGAGCCGGGCAATTTCCTGTCCGGCAACCCGCACTTCTGCAAGTCGGCCCTGGCACGCTTCACCCAGTGGGACTTTATCGCCCTGGTGGCCAAGCACGGCGTGCCCTACCACGAGAAGAAACTCGGCCAGCTGTTCTGCGACAACAAGGCCAGCGACATTCTCGGCCTGCTGCTGGACGAGTGCGCACAGGCCGGTGTCGAACTGCGCCTGGACACCGCGGTCGAGCAGATCGAAAAGACCGAGGGCGGCTACCGGCTGCAGACCGGCGCCGGGCCCATGACCTGCGAGTCCCTGGTGATCGCCACCGGCGGCCTGTCGATCCCGACCCTGGGCGCCAGCGGCTTCGGCTATCAGGTGGCCCGGCAGTTCGGCCACAACCTGCTGCCGACCCGCGCCGGCCTGGTGCCCTTCACCCTCACCGACCCGCAGCTCAAGGCCCTGTGCAACGAGCTGTCCGGCACCTCGGTTGAAGACTGCCGGGTCAGCTGCAACGGCCAGAGTTTTGTCGAGAACATCCTGTTTACCCACCGCGGCCTGAGCGGCCCGGCGATCCTGCAGATCTCCTCGTTCTGGCAGCCGGGGGAGGCGATCGAGATCGACCTGCTGCCGCACCTGGACCTGCCCGCATGGCTGGCCGAGCAGCAGGCCGAGCGGCCCAACAGCGAGCTGAAGACCCTCCTGGGCGAGCTGTTCACCAAGAAGATGGCCGGGTTGCTGGCCGAGCAGTGGTTCGTCTCCAAACCCCTGAAGCAGTACACGCCGGCCGAGCTGCTGGCCATCGCCGAGCAGCTCTCATGCTGGCGTCTGGTACCGGCCGGCACCGAGGGCTACCGAACCGCGGAGGTGACCCTGGGCGGGGTCGACACCCGCGAGGTGTCGTCCAAGACCCTGGAATCACTGAAATCGCCGGGGCTGTATTTTATCGGCGAGGTGCTGGACGTCAGCGGCCACCTGGGCGGCTTCAACTTCCAGTGGGCCTGGGCCTCGGGGTATGCCGCGGCGCAATACGTCTAAATCTGCCTGCCGGAGTAGCCCGGAAAAGCGCAGCACCATCAAGGGCCGCGTGGCCCCGGACTGTGCCAAGGCTTGTGCGGGCGACGAAAATGGCCTGCCGCACAATGGGCATGGATAAGGCGAAAATGCGCTAACCGGCGGTCGGCTCCCGGAGCAAGTCCACGAATTGCCGGGCGAAGCTGTGCACGTCGCCCGGCCAGCGCGCGGAAAGGTAGCGTCCGTCGCGCACCACGAAGGCCGGGCGACTGTCCTCGGGGCTGTCGCGGAACAAGCCCAGGGTCTTGCGCAGACGGTGCGCCGTGCTGGCCGGCACATCGAGGAAGTCCGCCGGACAGGCCAGAGCCCGAGTCACCTCGGCCTGCACGCTCATAAAACCGGCCGGCTCGCCGGGGGCCTCGCGGTAGGTGCGGTAATAGTCCGGGTCCCAGAAC
>JAZKHB010000013.1:89241-140736 GCA_040385585.1 Pseudomonadota bacterium
CGCCGAAGCGGCGCGTCAGGTCCCAGGCGCTTTTTTCCATGGCCCAGGTCAGTGCCGTGGTGCGCCGCCCGTACAGCACCGAGCGGCCACTCGACGCCCGGCTGCGCGCCGCGAGCAGCACACCATGGCAGATGGCCGCGACCGGCTTGTCGCGGGCGAAAAATGCGCCGACCAGCGCCTGCAGCAGCGGGCTCTCCAGGTAGGGTCGCAGGCCACGCGCCCAATGCCCGCCGGGCAGCAGCAAGCCGTCGAAGTCGGCTTCGCGCAGCTGGGCATAGGTCAGGGGCTGGACAAATTCGCCATCCAGCAGCAGGGCCTGGTAGGCCTGGCGCGCATCGCGCCGGGCCCGCAGCAGCAGCCCCAGCACCTTGAGCCGGCGCAACCCCGGCAATCGCGCCCAGGGGTCCAGGCCCTCGCCGGTGAGCATCAAGGGATCGCCCTGGGCTGGCAGTCCGTCCGGCGTGGCGAAGCGCACCCGGATTCCGGCGTCGCGCAGGGTCTTCCAGCTGAGCGCCACTTCGCTGGGGTCGAAGTCGCGGCTGGGCAGGGGCAGCAATACGGTGAGGGTCATGGGCGTACTCGCGGGCAATACCCCAGCTTAGGCGGTGTGCCGGGGGGCGGCGAGTGGCCCTGCGGGCCAAAGGGTTGCCCTAGGGCAACAGCTGTTCGCCACCCGCGCCAGCACCCGGCAACGCATGGCCCGGAAGCCAGTGCCGGTAGAGCCCGGCGAAGCGGCCATCGGCCTTGATCCGGTCCAGCTCGCTCTGCCAACGCTGTACCAGGGCGTCATCGGTCAGGGGAGAAAATGCGATATAGGAATAGGTGCGCACGAAGGCCAGCAACGGCCGCACATCCTCCCGGCGCAGCTCACCCTTGGCCAGCAGCGCGGCCAGGCTGAGGTCATCCACGGCGATCAATTCGACCCTGCCGAGCTTGAGCATGCGCACCATCTGCTCCGGACCGACCAGGGGGTAGAGGTTGGTAAAGCCTTCGCGGCGGAGGAGCTGCTGGCTGTACCAATCGCGCGGCACGCCGATGGCGCTGGCGGCGCGTGCATCGTCCAGGTTGCGCAGCTGCAGGGTGGAGGTCTTCAGCCCATAGAAGTGCGTGATATTGGACGTGAGGGGCCCAACCCACTTGAACAGCGCCTCGCGCTCGCGCGTGCGCATGGTGACGAACAGACCGGTGTCGGCGCGCGTCTGCGTCTGCTTGTAGCCCCGGGCCCAGGTCGCCACCTCGATGCTCGCCGACTGCCCGGTACCGCGTAAAATCTCGCGTACCACCTCGGTGGCGAAGCCCGTCGCCTCGCCGTCGCGGCTGAAGTTCAGCGGCGGATATTCCTCGGTGTACAGGTGCAGCGGCTGCGCCCGTGCCGCCAGGCAACAGCCCAGTCCGCCTAAAAGTACCCCGACCCACCACCCTATGCGCACCGCGAAACCCTCGCTCGACCGCTCGGCCTCGTCTGCAGTCTAGCGACTGGGCCCGCACGGTGCACGGGGAGCTTTACGCCCCCTCGTCGACCCGCACCCCCTGCTCACCCAGACGGTTCAGCAGTGCCGGCAGCGCGCGCGCCGTTTCCGGGTAATGCAGGCCTGCCGCCGCCGGTGGCGCGCCGTCCAGGCCCAGCAGGCGTTCCAGCTGCAGCAGCGCGCCCAGGGCGGTCAGATGGGTCTGCCCCTGCGGGTCGCACAGGCCGAGGCGTCGTACCTGGGCCTGGCCGCGCCCATCCAGGCCCTGTACCTGGATCAGCACCTCGTGGGGTGCCCCGTCGCCGGGGTTATGCAGCAACGCATGGCGCAGTCCCTTGAAGCGTGGCCCATCGATTAGGCGCCACAGGCCGGAGCGGCCCAGGCCGATCAGCAGCGGCATGGTCAAGCGGTCGTCGAAGGCAATGCGCGCCGACACACTGGAAGCCCCGGTCGTGCCGGGCAGGGTGAGCTGGTCCGGGGTGTCGAAGCGGTAGACCCGGGCGGCGTGGCCACCGGAAAACTGCACCCGACGCGGGTCGCTGTAAGGCTTGACGGTGATCAACCGGCCCTGTTCCAGCACTTCGAACGGCGTCGCCAGGCGCGCCATGTACTCCACCGAATCCGGCCCCGACTGGTCCTTAAGGGCGTAGAGCACGCTCAGGTCGACACGCTCCACCCACTGCATGTCCCGGGCGATCAAACTGGCCAGGGTGCTGGCCAAGCCGCCCATCCAGCCCGACGCCAGCAGCACCGGAGCGCGGGCCGGCGCGGCCGAGACCCGCGCGGCCGCGGTTTTCAGGCGCGCCGTCCAGCGGGTGATATCCAGGTAGGCGACCCCGGCCTGCAGCGCATCGTCGAGCAGGTAATCGAGCGGGTCGTTGACCAGGGCCAGCACCGCACGGGGGCGCAGCGCCTTGAGCGGCTGCGGCTGCTGCACGTCCATCTGCACGGCCTGGGCGCGGCCCACGTCCTGGGCCAGCTGCTGCAACGCGGGCAAGCCGCGACCGCCGAGCAGCAGCGGCAGATCCGGATAATGCTGACGTACCAGCCGCACCAGCTGATGCCCGACCACGCCGCTGGCGCCGGCAATCAATACGGCTTCTGTAGGGTTCATGGGTAACTCCTTGAGTGGACTGCGCGAGCGCCCCCCTGATCCTGGAGGTGCGAGAAAGACGCGAGCCTAAAGGCTGGAGTAAGCTCCAAGGTCAAGTCCCAAGGAGAACGGACCATGCGTATCGGCGCACTGGCCACAGCCACCGGGCTGAGCCGCGACACCCTGAGGTTCTACGAGCAGCGCGGCCTGATCCAGGCGACACGCAGCGAAAACGGCTACCGGACCTACGCCGCGCAGACGGTCGAGCTGCTCGGCTATATCCGCAGCGCCCAGCGCCTGGGTTTCAGCCTGGGGGAAATCACCCGCCAGCTGCCGGCCCTGCGCAATTGCTCGGGGTCCAGCGCGGAGATCGTCGACCTGCTGCTGGCCAAGCTCGCGGGCCTCGACACGCGCATGCGGGAACTGCGGCAGTTGCGCCTGGACCTGCTGGCGCAGATCGCCCGGGAGCGCAGCAGTGCCGACGACTGCGCCGCGCCAGCAACCGACAACGACGGCGCGTTCGAAGCCCTGGAGTATTAGGCGCCAGGCTTTTAATCTGCCTCTACCCGCCCACAAGGCCGTCCGATGTCCACCCATACCCTCGACCATTCACTGCGCCGCCTCTGGGCCCTGGACAAATTCGGCTACAGCCTGCGGGTGCTGATCGCCCTGACCGGCAGCATGGTGCTGTGTTGGTGGCTGGGCGCGATGCAGTGGCTGATTCCGCTGTTTCTCGGGATTATCGCCAGCGCCCTGGCCGAGACCGACGACAGCTGGCAAGGCCGTTTACGGGCACTGCTGGTGACGCTCGGCTGCTTCGCCGTGGCGGCCCTGAGCGTCGAACTGCTGTTTCCCTACCCCTGGCTGTTCGTGGTCGCCCTGGCCCTGTCGAGTTTTGCCCTGACCCTGCTCGGCGCCCTGGGCGAGCGTTATGCGAGCATCGCCTCGGCTACCCTGATCCTGGCGATCTACAGCATGCTCGGGGTCGATCAGCGCACTGGCGCACCCCTCGGCGACGGCCTTGGCCTTGGACTGGACCTGTGGCGCGAGCCCTTGCTGCTGGTTGCTGGCGCGGCCTGGTACGGTGTGCTGTCGGTGCTCTGGCAGGGCCTGTTCGTCAACCAGCCGGTGCAGCATGGCCTGGCCCGGCTGTACCGCGAGCTGGGCCGTTACCTGGCGCTCAAGGCCGCGCTGTTCGAGCCGTTGCGCCAGTTGGATGTGGAAGCCCGGCGCCTGGCCCTGGCGCAGCAGAACGGCCGGGTGGTGGCGGCCCTGAACGGGGCCAAAGAGCTGATCCTGCACCGGGTCGGCAACGGCCGACCGGGCCCCAAGGTCGGCCGTTACCTGAAATTGTATTTCCTCGCCCAGGATATCCACGAGCGCGCCAGCTCTTCCCATTCGCCGTACCAGGCCCTGGCCGAAGCCTTCTTCCACAGCGACGTGCTGTTTCGCTGCCAGCGCCTGCTGCGCCTGCACGGCCAAGCCTGCGAGCACTTGGCCCAGGCTATCGAGCTGCGCCAGCCATTCGCCTACCAGGCACAATACCGCGAGGCCCTGGACGACCTGCAGGACGCCCTTCAGCACCTGCGTATCCAGAGCAACCCGGCCTGGCGCGGCCTGCTGCGCGCCCTCGACGCCCTGGCCGATAACCTGGGCAACCTCGACCGCTTGCTGAGCGATGCGAGCAACCCCGATGCCCTGGCCGAGGCCCAGGACAGCAGCCTGCTGGACCGCGCACCGCGTTCGCTGAAAGACAGCCTCGAGCGCCTGCGCCTGCAGCTGACGCCGACCTCGCTGCTGTTTCGTCATGCCCTGCGCCTGGCCATCGCCCTGGCAGCCGGCTACGGCGTGTTGCACTGGGTCCATCCGACTCAGGGCTACTGGATTCTGCTGACCACGGTGTTCGTCTGCCAGCCGAACTACGGCGCCACCCGGCTCAAGCTGCTGCAGCGTATCGCCGGCACCCTGCTCGGCCTGCTGATCGGCTGGGCCCTGTTCGACCTGTTCCCCCATCCGCTGCTGCAATCGTTGATCGCGGTGGTCGCCGGGGTGGCCTTCTTCGCCACCCGCGCCACGCGCTACACCCTGGCCAGCGCGGCCATAACGGTGATGGTGCTGTTCTGCTTCAACCAGGTGGGGGACGGTTTCGGGCTGATCTGGCCCCGGCTGTTCGACACCCTGGCCGGCAGCCTGATCGCCGGGCTGGCGGTGCTGTTGATCCTGCCGGACTGGCAGGGTCGACGCCTGCACCTGCAACTGGCCAATACCCTGAGCTGCAACGGCCAGTACCTGCGGCAGATCCTGCAGCAGTACCGTGACGGCAAACGCGACGACCTGGCCTACCGCCTCGCCCGGCGCAACGCCCATAACGCCGACGCCGGACTGTCCAATACCCTGGCCAATATGCTGATGGAGCCCGGGCATCTGGGCAAGGCCGCGGACACGGGCTTTCGCTTCCTGGTGCTGTCGCACACCCTGCTCAGCTACCTCTCGGCCCTCGGCGCCCACCGCGGCGAAGCCCTGCCGGCCGCGGCCGCGTCGGGTGCCTTGAGCGACGCCGCCCTGCAGCTGGCCGAAAGCCTTGAGCAGATCGCCCAGCACCTGGCGCAAGCGCAGCCGGTGGCCATTTACAGCGAAGCCGAGGAACAGTTGGCCCAGCAGTTGGAGCAGTTGCCGGACGACATGGAGGAGCGTCAGCGTTTGGTGCAGAGCGGCCTGGCGCTGGTCTGCCGTCAGCTCGCGCCGCTGCGTACCCTCGCCGCCCATGTGCTCAAGGCGCCTGCCACCCTGACAACACCATAAGCGCCATTCAATCGGGGCGGCGTTTGGCTTCGGCCATGCCCTGCAACAGCTCGACGGGCAGCGGGAAGACGATGGTCGAGCTGCGGTCGCCGGCGATATTGCTCAGGGTCTGCATATAGCGCAGCTGCATGGCGCCGGCCTGACGGCCGAGCATCTGCGCGGCTTGCATCAGCTTTTCCGAGGCCTGCAACTCGCCTTCGGCATGGATCACCTTGGCCCGTCGCTCCCGCTCTGCCTCGGCCTGCTTGGCAATCGCACGGACCATGGACTCGTCCAGGTCCACGTGCTTGATCTCGACGTTCGCCACCTTGATCCCCCAGGCATCGGTCTGGGCATCCAGCACCTGCTGGATATCGACGTTCAGCCGTTCGCGCTCGGCCAGCATGTCGTCCAGTTCGTGCTTACCCAGCACCGCACGCAGGGTGGTCTGGGCCAGCTGGCTAGTAGCGACCTGGTAGTCCTCGACCTGGATGATCGCCCTCTGCGGGTCAAGTACGCGGTAGTACACCACCGCGTTGACCTTGACCGAGACGTTGTCCCGGGAGATGACGTCCTGGGTCGGCACATCCAGCACTATGGTTCGCAGATCGACCCGTACCATCTGTTGCAGCCCCGGGATCACCAGCACCAGCCCCGGTCCCTTGACCCGCCAGAAACGCCCGAGCTGGAACACCACGCCGCGCTCGTACTCGCGCAGGATGCGAAAAGCCGAGGCGAGGAGCGCGAACAACAGCGCCAGCAGAAGCAGCAGACTCGTTTCATACCCCATCATGACGACCTCCTTGTAGCAGTGCGACCTGCACCGCGGCGACGTTCAACAACAGGCCCTGGCGCGCCAGCACCCGCACCTGCTGGCCGGGCGCCAGCGGTGTCTGACTAAGCACCTGCCAGCGCTCCCCCTGCAACTGGACCCAGCCGGCCCGGGGATTGTCCGGCTGCACGGCACCGATGCGCGCCAGGCTGCCGAGCAGTTCGCTATCGCCGCCGACCAGGGCCCGACGGCGGGCCTTGAGGGCCATCAGCAGCACGGCGACGATCAACAGCGCGCTGCCGATGGCCAGGCCGACGATCAGCGGCAACGGAATGCCGAAACCCGGTACCTCGGTGTCGATCAGGATCAGCGCTCCGATGCTGAACGCCACCACCCCGCCGATCCCCAGCACCCCGAAGCTGGGCAGCAACGCCTCGGCCACCATGCAGGCCACCCCGAACAGCAGCAGCGCCATGCCGGCGTAATTCACCGGCAGCAACTGCAGGGCATAGAGCCCCAGCAGCAGGCAGATGGCCCCGAGCACCCCGCCCACGCCGGTGCCAGGGTTGGCGAACTCGAAGATCAGGCCGTAGAAGCCGAGCATCAGCAGGATCAGCGCCACGCTGGGGTCGGTGATCACCGCCAACAGGCGCGTGCGCCAGTCCGGCTCGACGCGCACCCACCTGGCATCCGCGGTGCGCAGGGTTTTCGCCTGACCGGCCAGCGTCAGCGTCTGACCGTCCAGCTGACGCAGCAGGTGGCTCAGGTCGCGGGCCAGGTAGTCGATGACATTGTTCGCCAGCGCCTCCTCGGCCGTCAGGCTGACGGCGTCGCGCACCGCCTGCTCGGCCCACTCGGCATTGCGCCCGCGCAACAGGGCCAGGCCGCGGATGTAGGCGGCGGCGTCGTTGACCTGTTTTTTCGCCAGGGCATCGCCTGCGGGCTCGGACGGCTCGGTGCCGGGCTCCGGGGACGGCAAGCCGGGGGCTACACCGATCTGCACCGGGGTGGCGGCGCCGAGGTTGGTGCCTGGCGTCATCGCCGCCACATGGCTGGCATACAGCAGGTAGGTGCCGGCGCTGGCGGCCCGGGCGCCGCTGGGGGCGACATAAACCGCGACGGGCACCGGGCTGGCGAGGATGGCCTTGATCATGTCGCGCATGGCCGTGTCCAGACCACCGGGCGTGTCCAGGCGCAGTACCACCAGTTGCGCGCCCTGATCGGCGGCGCGCGCCAGGCCGCGCACCGTGTAATCGGCCGCCGCCGGGCCGATCACCCCGTCCAGGGTCAGCAGGCTTATGGGTTCAGGAGGGTTGGGCGCCGGGTGGAGGTTCGAGGCCGCACCCAGGGTGACCAGCACCCAGGCCAGGCATCGGCGCGTGAACAGGAGTCGAGGCATGGGGTCCTCCCCGCATGAGCGGATATGCCGCGACTCCACCAACCGCCCTGCGGCGCACTGAGGGGTGGACGACCGGGAGACTGAATGGTTCTTTTCGATTACCTGGGGACAGGATCCGCCCGGTCGGCTGGCCGAGGCGAACTCGACGAGGCCGCGGCGCGAAAAAAGGCCGATCGGCAGCTACCGATCGGCCGGGGCGAGCGAGTCGAGCGGCATGTGCCGCCCACAGGGGTCAGCGCTTGCAGGCCGCCAGCGGGGTGTTCTGCACCACGCTGCTGTAGTGCAGCGCATAGTCGCCGTTGAGCGCTCGGGTGCCTTCCTTGCCAGCATGTTCGCCGATGATCCAGGTCTCGGCCTTGGGCATTCCGCCCTCTGCATAGGCCTGGATGTCGGTGGTGGCATTGCCGTAGGCGCGCACGATATTCAGGCCCACGGTGTCGCGCAGGTAGCGCACGTAACCGGCCTTGTGCGCCACGGTATTGGGCGGGATCGGGCCGCCGGCATAGGGGTTGCTGCGGTAATGCCAGGCCGGGAGGTTCTGTTTGCCGAACCACTCGCGACCGTCACGGGTGACCCAGTAGGGCCGCGCGGTCAGGTAAACGATCTGGTAACCCTTGTCCTGGTAAGCACGCACGGTCTGCGGGGCATAGTAATAAGGCGCCGCGGTTTTTACCCCGACGTAGTCGGCATAGGCTTCGAAGTCGTTGAGCGTCAGGGTGCCGTCGACATCGAACAGCACCGTCTCGCGGCCGCGCTCGACCACGGTCAGCCAACCATCCACCGCCGAGCGGTCGCCTTCCACCACCATGCGCACCCGGTAATCGCCGGCCGGGCGCGGTGCCAGGGTCAGGTCGATCTTGCCGTCCCGGTCGGTGACCCGGCTGCCCAGGTATTCCCAGTTCTGCATACCGCTGCCGAACAGGTAGACATGCACGCGCTCGTCTTCCAGGTCCTTGTGCAGCACGGCGTCGTAATCGAACTTGCCGACCAGATAGGCGTATTGACCTTCGGCCACCAGGGCGTCGTGCACCATGTGCCAGGGTTTGTAGACGCCGGCCAACAGGCTGTTGCCCCAATGCTTGAACGATTTCTGCGCCGGGACCGGCGCGCCGGGGGCCTGTTGCGGGGTCTGGTAATCGGGGCAAGTGATGGCCTGGGCGGTGCAGCTGAGGCTCAGGCCCAGGGCGAGCAGTAGGGCATGGGACGACATGGGGGCAACTCCTTGTGAGGATCACGTGGGGCGTCGCGCATCTAACGCGGCGCGCCGCAGTATCGAGGCGCGCCATGACAGCGCCGCGACCGATCCAAAGTTGGGGCTGATAGAAACTGTGGCCTGCTGCACAAAAGAACGCCCCAAGCCTGCATGCGCAGGGTGCGCTCAAGTGCCGGGGCGAAACTGGAAGGGATGGGGTGGAGGGGCCTGCAGGAAATGGTGCGTGCCGCATGGTCCGGCATCTGGCCGGATTCGGCCAGGGGGTGCCGGCCAGCAACCGCGACTAGGGTGTCGGGCGGTTCAAGGCATGGGCCATCTTCAGCAGGTAAGCCTTTTGTTCGTCGTTCGCGCGCTCGAAAATCAGGATGATTTGCGCCAGCGCGTCGGAATCGGCATATAAGTAGGCCACCGGGATATCGAGGACCTGCGCCACTTTCTGGGTAATAGGGTAATCGGCGCGGTGCACGCCCATTTCGTATCGGTTGATTCGGGTGCTGGCCACCGAAGGATCGAGTCCCGCGTCGATGCCCAGCTGCCGCTGTGAAAGGCCTTTGGCCACGCGGGCCTCTCGCAAACGCCGTGCCCACACCTGATTGCTCGCCATTGTCACTCCGTGGTGCGTGTGAAGGGCAAGAGAATCGTTGTGCAACCCGCATGCTGATACTACGATGTTCGTAATTTTGTGTTCGCGACGGCGCAACCTTGCACTCTGTCACGCATTGATGGCGGTTTACCACACAAAAAAAATAGGGCATCTCGCCCGCATCCATCGTTATACCGCAACGCCAGGAGCCAGTTGTTTTATGTCAAAGGATTGCCTTGTTTTTACGCGCCCCGGGCGGCAGGTGCCTTATGCGTAAGGGGTATCGTGCCACCATCCCGCCCGTCGACACCCATCCCGGCCTCGAACTGACCTGGCAGGAAAACTGCCAATCGAGCGTCGATTGCGCCGTGGCCTGCGCCGACCGCTGGCTCGCCAGCGACCGCAGCACCCACCTCTGGCTGCCGCTGATGGTCGGTCGAGAGCGACAGGACAGCGCCGCCCGACAGATGGCCTTCGAAGTGGCCTTCCTGACTCGCTTGCAGCAACGCCTGGGCAGTGCCCCGCCACCTCGCCAGGCCCTCGAACGGCTGGCCGATGCCGCCAATACAGTCTAGGACGCCTGCATAGGTTCGGTTTGAAAATGGGTGGTGGGGTGCTCGACACTCAGCAGCAGAGGCGGCATGGGGCAGTCCAGGGCATCTGCCACGGCGCGAAACAGCTCGGCCTCGTCGACGTTGATCTGGCCGTCGTGCTCGATGCAGCGCGCCAAGGCCTTGAGCAGCCGTGGCTTGTGCAGGGGATTGAGCTGGGCCAGGGTGGTCATGGCGGTGTCCAGGGACTCGATGGTCAGCTCGGCGGCATCCACCAACAATAACGCGGCAAAGGGCAGCTGCGCCCGGGCGGAAAGAAAGGCGTCATAGGCCTGCTGGTCGTTGTTGTGACCGGCATACGCCAGCATCGACAGCAGCAAGGCAACCTGCTTGGGCAGGTGCTGCAGCTCCTGCTGAGAAGCCGCCTGGACCGGCGCCTCGAGGTTGTGCCGCAGAATGCGATAGAACGCCCACTCCCTGAGGCTGACCTGCTGGTCGGCGCGAATCAGCGCCACCAGACTGTCCTTGAACTGTGCGGCCTGGGTCTTGGACAGCTGCTTGAGCGTCGGCAATGCCAGCTCGATCAGCGGCAGGCGAAAACGCGGCTGCAAGCTCAGCAGCTTATCCTGCAGGCCGATCAGCGAAGGACAGGTTGCCGCCTCCCGATCCTGCAGCACGGCCAGCTGGGTCGCGCGCACGGTGGCGTCGGCGCTGAGCAGCAAGCCGAACATCAGCGCCCGGGCCGCATAGGGCGAATGCGCCGCCTCGTTCAATTGCGCATCCAGTTCGCCGAGGGTGCGCCGGGCATACGCCAGGTGCCGCAGGTCGGGCTCGCCGATGGCCCCAATGGCCTCGTCGACGATCTGCAACGCATCGCCAGCCTCGGGCCGGGAAGCCGCGTCCAGCGCGACAACGGCGCCGGCCAGGCGGTTCAGGGCCTCGTCGGCGGCCCGGGGTTCGCGGGCCTGCGGCTGCGAATCCTCGCCTGCCGTGACGACGAAGGCACCGTCCCAGCCGGGCTCGACCCGACGGATACGCTCGTCCAGGGGCGGATGGGTGGCCATTAGCGAGCCGAAGGCGGTGCTGATGCCCTGGCCGAAGAACATATGGCTGAATTCGGCGGCATGGCTGGCCTGCACCTGCGAGCCCTGGGCATGCCCGCCGATCTTCTTGAGGGCGCCGCCGATGCCCAGGGGATTGCGGGTGAACTGCACCGCAGAAGCATCGGCGAGAAACTCCCGCTGGCGGCTGACCGCCGCCTTGATCAGGTTGCCGAAGAAGGTTCCGGCATAGCCGATCAGCATCAGCACCCCACCGAACGCCAGAATGGCCAAGGCGCCGCCATCACCCTTCTTCGAGGAACGCGTAGCGGTTCCCAGCTGACTCGAACCGCGTAGCAGCAGTTCGCCGATCAGGCCGATCAACAAGATGCCGTGCAGCAGCGCGACCAGACGCGTATTCAGGCGCATGTCGCCGTGGAAGATATGGCTGAACTCATGGGCCACCACGCCCTGCAATTCATCGCGTGAGAGCTGCTGGATGCAGCCGCGGGTCACGCCGATTACCGCGTTACGCGGCGTCAGCCCGGCCGCGAAGGCGTTGATCGCCTCGTCTTCCAGCACATAGACCGGCGGTACCGGAGTGCCGGAGGCAATGGCCATCTCCTCGACCACATTGAGGATCTTCTTCTCGTCGGCGCTCTGCGGATCGAGGTTGATCAGTCGACCGCCCAGCAGCTCGGCCACCGCGGAACCGCCCTGACGCAGCTGCAGGCTCTTGTACAGGCCGCCCAGCAGCACCACGGCGCAGACCACCAGGGCGATGCCGGCAACCTGTGACAGGTCCAGCCGCGCCATCGCGCCTCCGTCCATCAGGACATCCGAGGTTTCAGTCACAAAGGGCAAGAGAAACATGGCCGCCAGGGTGGTGATGGCAATCAGGCTGCAGACCGCCAGGCCCATCAACAGCACCAGGCGGCCGCTGTTACGCTTGGCGCGGGCTTGTTGCTCGAAGAAATTCATACCCGTCTGCGCCTGCGTCAGCGGTTAAAACGATACTGTCGGGGCGGCCTGAATCGCCGCACTGTCGGCGAACTCCAGCAGGCTGGCGTCCTGGGCATGACCGAAGGTACCGGCCAGGGCCACGGCCGGAAAACTCTGCTTGTAACTGTTGTACTCCATCACCGCGTCGTTGAAAGCCTGACGGGCGAAGGCCACCTTGTTCTCGGTGCTGGTCAATTCTTCGCTCAGCTGCTGCATGTTCTGCGAGGCTTGCAGGTCCGGGTAGGCTTCCATCACCACGCTGAGTTTTCCCAGGGCACTGCCGAGAGCGCCTTCGGCACCGGCCAGCTGGGTCATGGCGGCGGCGCTGCCTGGGTTGGCGGCGGCGGCCTGCAAGCCGGCCAACGCCGTGTTGCGTGCGGCAACGACGGCCTCGAGGGTTTCACGCTCGTGCTTGAGGTAGCCCTTGGCGGTTTCCACCAGGTTGGGGATCAGGTCGTAACGGCGCTTGAGCTGCACTTCGATCTGGGCGAAGGCATTCTGGAAACGGTTCTTCAGGGCAACCAGGCGGTTGTAGACACTGATGATGTAGAAGACCAGGGCCGCCAAAACGACCAGGGTGACAATCGTCGATACCGTCATGAGAAATCCTTGCCTAGAGGCCAATGGGGGAGTGAAACCAAGAAGCGATGTTAACCAGATTCGTCGAGAACCGGCGAAAATTCCACGGCAAACAGCCACTATGCTTTCAACCTGCGGCGCCACGCACAGATCGGCGATAATCCCCGCTGCCCTTCCGCCGGACCCACCCATGACTGTCCTGGACAAGACCCACTTGCTGCACGCCATCCGTGGGCGCCTCGAGGCCGACCTGGCCCAGGCCCGGCGCGCGGCACAGAGCGCCTACGAGGCGGCCACGGACAAGGCCAATATCGCCGAGAACAAGTACGACACCCTGGGCCTGGAAGCCTCCTACCTCGCCACCGGGCAAGCCCGGCGAGCAGAGGAAATACGCCAGGCCCTGAGCGCCTACCAGCACCTGTCACCCCGCCCTTTCGACGTGCAACGGGGCATTCAGCTCGGCGCCCTGATCCTGCTGGCGGATGCCGAGGGGGCCGAACAATGGCTGTTTCTCGGCCCCGACGGCGCGGGCATCACGCTGCTACTTAACGGCGTACACGTGACCCTGATCACCCCGCGCTCGCCCCTGGGCCAGGGCCTGCTGGGCAAGGTCGGGGGCGACGAGGTGAGCCTCCTTATCGAGCGGCAGACCCAGGTCTTCGAGGTACTGCACGTACAGTGAGCGCTGGAAACCGGCGTAATAAGACCTTAGTACCATGAATTCGATCCGTTCGACTCTGTAAAAAATCGGCTAAAACCGGATAAAAACCCTAAATCTCTGGATAACATCGCAAATCCAACCGTCTCGCTCGGCTTTCTTTTATTTTTGGCTAGGCTCGATCCGTGTCCTGGCAATCCCGTCGGGACAAGCGGTGGCAACGCCACAAGCGCGGTCATCACCCTTGATCTCCATCACGGATTGGAGGAAGTATGCTCGACACCCTCAGGAAAATGCAGCTGAGCCTAGGCCTCGGCGCGGCGTCGCTGGCGCTGTCCACGTCGGCGCTCGGCGCCTCGCCCAGCGACGCGTTCAACGAATTCTGGAGTCCCGCCCGGCCGCACCCCTTCGAATGCCGGCTCGGTGTTCTCAACAGCACGCCCATGGGCCTGCCACGCTGCATGCAGGCCAGCAATGTGATGAACCACCTGCAGATGCTGCAGGACATCGCTACCGCCAATGGCGGTACGCGCGCCGCCGGTCTGCCGGGTTACCAGGCTTCGATCGACTATGTGAAAGCCACCCTCGAGGGCGCCGGCTATACCGTGACGCAGCAGGCATTCCCGTTTAACGCGTTCTACCCCCAAGGTCCCGGCACCCTGCAAGCCACGGCGCCGAGCCCGGACACCTACACCTGGGAAGAGGACTTCACCTACCTGTCGCAGAGCGACCCCGGCGACGTTACCGCCTCGGTGGCGACGGTGGACCTGCAACTGGGGGCCGGCAACACCTCGAGCAGCGGTTGCGAGGCCGAGGACTTCGTCGGCTTCCCGGCGGGCGCCATTGCGCTGATGCAGCGCGGTACCTGCCCCTTCGCCCAGAAGGCGGAAAACGCCGCCGCGGCCGGCGCCAGCGGTGCGGTCATTTTCAACCAGGGCGACACTGAAGACCGTAAAGGCCTGCTCAACGCCACCCTGGGCGACAGTTACGCCGGCGGCATTCCGGTGCTGTTCGCCACTTACGAGCTGGGCGCGGCCTGGGCCGGCACCGAAGCGCTGCAACTGCGCCTGGTGGTGGACGTGATCCGCGAGCGTACCCAAACCTTCAACCTGGTGGCAGAAACCAAGCGCGGCAACCCGGACAACGTGGTGATGGTTGGCGCCCACCTGGATTCGGTGTTCGAGGGCCCCGGCATTCAGGACAACGGCTCCGGCAGCGCGGCCATTCTGGAAATGGCCCTGCAGATGCGCAAGGCTCACCCCAAGAACAAGGTGCGGTTTGCCTGGTGGGGCGCCGAGGAGTCGGGGCTGGTGGGCTCGACCTACTACGTGGAAAACCTGACGCCCGAGGAAAAAGCCAAGATCAAGGTCTATCTGAACTTCGACATGATCGCCTCGCCTAACTTCGCCTATTTCATCTACGACGGTGACGGCTCGCAATACGGACTGGAAGGCCCTCCCGGCTCGGCGGCCGTGGAGTCGCTGTTCGAGCAGTATTACAAACTGCGCGCCCTGCCTTCAGAAGGGGACGAGATCAGCTTCCGCTCCGACTATGCGCAATTCTTCACCGACGGCATCGCCTTCGGCGGCCTGTTTACCGGGGCAGAGGTCCTGAAAACGGACGCACAAGCCGCCCTGTATGGCGGCGAAGCGGGAGTGGCGTTCGACCCTTGCTACCACCAGGCCTGCGACAACATCAGCAACATCGACCTGGAGGCGCTGGAGATCAACGGCGATGCGGCGGCTTTCGCCACCAGCTGGCTGTCGTTGTCGACCAAGATCGTCGACGACCAGATTGCCGACGCCCAGGCCGAAGCCAATAAGCCCGGGGTGAAGGCAACCAAGGCCGTCTATGACATCACCCACTGGGGCAAGCACTGGATCAAGTAAGGACCGATCCGCTTAAACGCAATCGGGGCCACTCCGCAGAGCGCCCCGATTGACGCCGCCACGCGCGTTCAGCGCAGAACGTTGCCACTCGCTCGAAGTCGTTCAGTTTCAGACCGCTGCGTATGCAGCCCATCAGTCGGCGGCTCTTCAGGCAGTGACCCGAGGCCATGAGCGAAGAGCAGCGTAGCCTAGTCTGTGGCATTCCTTCAGGGCCTCCAGGTGTGGCCAAGCATGCCGGCTCTCACTGAGCTCACTGAAAATTCCGCGCGGGTCACCCATCAATGACAGCCGCCCCTCCAGGGGCAGCCGATCACTCGAGCTCTGCTCAGCCAACCTTCACGTTCATGGTGATACGAGCGGTGAAGACCTTCACGCCACCCTCGTCGAAGATATCAACCGGAACGACTTTGTCGCCCGACGATTCCCAGTCGATGTCGCTACCGTCGGCGATTGCACGAATGGATGTCTTGGCCTTGGCCAGGTACTCGACGGTCATGCCTTTTGGAATCCAACGAGCGCCACTGGGAATGGAAACTTCGGTCATCATGCCGCCCGCAAGCTCCGCGGCGTTGCACAGGGCGATAGCGTGAACGGATGCCAAGTGATTGGTGATTTCTTTGCGGAACGGCACCTCGACTTCCGCGCGGCCGGGGGCCAACAGCGAAATCTCTGGGTTAATGGTGCTGAAGTAGGGTGCCATTTGGCAGGCCATGCCGCTGAAGGCGGACGGACCAACGCTTTGATACATGCCGAGAGTCTGGCTCATGGGGGGATCTCTGTTTCAAGTGGTGAGTAGAAATCAACGACAGAACAGAATTCTGTTCTAGAACATTATTCTATGACTGACGAGCTGTCAACACCTCGTGCAGCCCCCTCGTATGACTTACCATCTCGCTTTTCCTGGGGCTGAAGAATGGAACCTGTCGATCTCCTTGAGCGTTGCTATCCCGGGCGCCGTGCCGAATCCAAAAGGCAGATCCTTCGGTGCGCGCTCGCACTGTTCAACGAGCACGGCATAGACGCGACCACCATCGACATCATCCGGGCTGAAAGCCAATCAAGCGTGGGGTCGATCTATCATCATTTTGGTAACAAGGAAGGCGTAGTGGCCGCGCTGTATCTGGCCGCCCTGGACGATCAGGCACAGCTCAGAGACAGCCGCATGAGCGGTGTTGGATCAACCCAGGAGTGGGTGCACGCCTTGGTGTACAGCTATGTGGATTGGGTCGTGAGCCAACCGGACTGGGCGCGCTTTCAGTACCAGGCCCGCTACGCACTGGCGCAAAGCACCTTCAGCACTCAGCTTAAAGAGGCCAATCGCGCGAAGAACGCTCAACTGAGGGATTGGTTCAGCGACCCGACTCACCGCCGGGACTTAGGAGAATTACCTCTTGAGCTCCTACCGTCGCTGATCATCGGTCCCGCAGAGAGCTACTGCCGCGCCTGGCTGTCGGCCAGGGTCAAGCAGAGCCCAGAACTCTACAAACAGCAGCTGGCTGAAGCTGCATGGCGCGCTGTTGGACATGCACGCTGAACATCCGCGCAGAAGCTTTATAAGCCGGCTAGGCGCCGTCATAACAACAGCCGAAGACGCGGACTAGGCTCGCTCCGAGCGCGGTTTTAAGACGCCGGCCTTTTCCTGAAAAGCAGCTGTGTGGGCAGGGTCGATAGCTTTGCAATTTTTCAATAGGTTCCTAGAGCATGGGCTCGGCGAATTTCAAAGCTTTTCGTGTGAGCCAGAGCGACATCGCGTTCTCGCTCTGGACCCGGCACAGCCGTCTCCCAAGGGTGCGCGGTCACTATTCTCAGGCTCAGGTCAGGCGACCTCGGCGGTGGTCAGTTCACCACGGCCTTGGCCCTGCAACGCAGCGATCATTGGCGACAGACCGGCCTCCAGAGCCAGGTCACGACGGATGGCGCTGATCTGCCATTCAAGCTGGGCCGGGGTATTGAATTGGCCATAGGCCATGGCGCGCCGGGCGATCATCCGATCGCCGCTGCGCAAGGTCAGCAGCAAGCCGCCATCAGGACGTACCTGGGTCGCCACATCGAAATCGGGAAAGGCGGCGGAAAAGGCAAGGTTGGCTTCCAAAACTAGGCTCATCGGTGGCTCCATTCGGTAAAGGTCAAAGCGAACCTCTGCTGAGCAGCCTTCGTGCCAACCCGAAAATAATATAAAAATATTAAAAATCAATCGCTTAAATAAAAGCCAGGAATGCCTGCCGTGCACCCTGCATGAACGACCGCACCCCATCGTGCAAAGTGCGACCGGCCACAATTGCAGGTTCCGCGGGCTACTGGGTTTGTCGCGGCAGCTCGCGCCAAGTCAGGTACACCCGCAGGTCGAATTCCAGCTGCTGATAGCCCGGCTGCATGTATTCACACAGCTGGTAGAAGGCTTTGTTGTGATCGTGCTCCTTCAGGTGCGCCAGTTCGTGCACCACGATCATGCGCAAAAACTGCGGCGCGGCCTCCTTGAACAGCGCGGCCACGCGAATTTCCTTCTTGGCCTTGAGCCGACCGCCCTGGATCCGCGAGATGGTGGTGTGCAACCCGAGTGCGCGGTGGGTCAGGTCGAGGCGGTTATCGAACAGCACCTTATCGATGCCCGGCGCGTTTTTCAGGTGCGCCTGTTTCAAGGCCAAAGTGTAGGCGTACAGGGCCTTGTCGCTTTGCACCGCATGGCGCTCCGGGTAGCGCTGGCTCAGGTAATCAGTCAGGCGCTCTTCGGCGATCAAGCGACGAACCTGGTCTTGCAGGGCCACGGGATAAGCCTGGAGGTAGGGCAACGGGTGCATGGCAAGGCTTCTGTGCGTATCGGGTCGCCTATCGCCCAAGCAGGGCTGGCAAAGGGTGATCAGTGTAACGAATCAAGGCCCGATTCCGACAATCGCCATCGCTCGACCCCGATCAGGCGGTCAGGGCGGCAGCAAAAAAGCGAATTGATCAGTACCTTCGGTCGGAATTTTCATCGCCTGTGCCCGAAGAATTAACAACTGCGCCCGCACGAAACAGCAAATTTATGACGCCCAAATAATGACATCACCCCCATTTTATTGCGCCACATCGACCTGGCCATCAATAGCGCAAAGCTATCACTTACTGGCGACTGGCCTTATTTTTACAATTTATATGTTTTTTTGACGCCAACATCCCGTCTAAAACACCTTATCAAGTCTCCAACACCTCGATATAACGGTGCCCAGAGACGCCGTTACGGCACTCGCCCCCTTAACCACCGGCACTTTGCCAACCCGCTTAAGTTCGTCTGTCACTGGCTGGAATGCCGAGTAAAGCACTACTGACTCGAGGATGAGATGTGAGCCGACTGAAGCAGTCCTCGCCAATGCGGAGTCAGCACCATGATCGATCTCGCCACCTGGAACCTGAACATTCCCGTCGGAGTACCTTCCACCACCATCGAAACCCCCGTACTGGTCGGCGGCTTCCAGGATTATTACTTCAAGACCGAGACCACGACCGGTACCGTGACCTTCTGGGCACCGGTTAACGGCACCACCACAGAGAACGCCAGCTATCCGCGCAGCGAACTGCGCGAGACCTACGCCGACGGCCGGCTGCGCAACTGGTACTACACCGAAGCCGACAATTCCCTGAGCGCCGCCTTGAGCGTCAGTCAGGTGCCTTCCACCGGCAAGATCGTGATCGGCCAGATCCACGCCAAGGACAGCAACAGCCCGCTGCTCAAGCTGGAGTACCAGTACAAGGCCTGGCAGGGTACCGGCAACATCGTGGCCAAGGTTCGACTCACCCCTGCCGATGCCACCGGCCAGGTCATCACCATCGCCACCGGCGTGGCACTGAATCAACGGTTCACCTATAACATCCACCTGACCCCCAACGGCACCCTGAGCGTCAACAGCTACGGCCGCCTGTGGAGCGCCAAGCTGGACACCACCTGGGCCAGCAAGCCGCTGTACTTCAAGGCGGGGGTCTACACCCAGGACAACACCGGGTATGAAACCGAAGCCGGTCGCGCCACCTTCCACGCGCTGAAGATTCAGCACCTGTAACCGCGAGGCCCCAAGCAAAAGCCCGCAGCGATGCGGGCTTTTTCGTTCCGGTCGTCTCAATCCCCAGGCGGTTCCGCCAGGCTGGCGAGAGTCAGCGCACCTTGAAGCGGTTGACCAGTGCCACCAGACGCGCGTTGGACACCAGCAAGGCCGCGGTACTCTGGTCGGCCTGTCCGCCCCCGCTTACCAGCTCGTCGACCATGTGCCGAATGGCGACCATGTTCTGGTTGATCTCTTCGGTGACCGCGCTCTGCTCTTCGGCCGCGGTAGCGATCTGCGCACTGAGGTCATGGATCCGCACCACCGAGTCGGCCATCTCGTCCAGGCCGACATTGACCCGCGAGGTCTTGTCCGCCGTGGCCTGACAGCTGGCCTTGGTCTTCTCCATGGCGCCAACGGCCGAGCTGACACCCTGCTGCAACCGGGCCAGCATCTCGTTGATTTCCGAGGTGCTCTGTTGCGTGCGCCCGGCCAGGGCCCGGACCTCGTCGGCGACCACGGCGAATCCTCGGCCCTGTTCGCCGGCCCGCGCCGCCTCGATGGCGGCATTGAGCGCCAACAGGTTGGTCTGCCCGGCGATCTGCCCGATCACCCCCAGCACGTCGTTGATCCGCTGCGCGTCCTGCTGCATGTCCTGCACCTTGGCCGTGGCGCTCTCCACCTCCTCGATCAACGCCAGCACGCTGACCGACGCCTCGTTGACCACGCCCTTGGAGACCTGCGCCCCCTCATTGACGCTCTGGGTGAAGCTCGCCGTTTCGGTGGCGCTGCGTGCCACCGAGTCGGCGGTGGAACTCATTTCGGTAATGGCCGTGACCGCCTGATCGGTTTCCGAGGCATGCCGGGCCAGGATCTGGTTGGTGTGCTGGGATTGGCGCTGCAGCTGCTCCAGCTCCTGGGCGATCTGCGCGGTGGCCTGGGTCACGTCACCGATCATGGTCTGCAGGTAGGCGATAAAGCGGTTGACCGAGGTACCGACCCCGTCCACCTCGTCCTCGCCCCGTACCTCGATGCGCCGGGTCAGGTCGGCATCGCCGGCGGACAGGGTATCGATATTGGCCCGCAGCACGCTCAGGCGCGTCATCAGCTTGCCAATGGCAACGATCATCAGTGCCAACAGCAGCAGCACCATGGGGATCTGCAACAGGGCCAGGGTCTTGAGCACATCGTCGCTACGCTCGGTCAACAGACGGGTCGGCAATGCCGCCGCCAGCAGCCAGGGCGTGCCCTCAATGGGCCGCAGGAAAAAGCTGAAGGCCTCGCCCTTGGCAGAGCTGTACTCGGCCTGGTACAGCTCGCGCCCCCCAAGCCCTGCCAGGCCCTGCTGGATCTGCGCGACGAAGGGCGAGCGGGCGGCCAGATCCTTGACGTTCTTCAGCACGATCTCGCCGCCCAGGGCGGCCTGGTTGCTGAGGATCTTGCCATCCGGTTCGACGATCATCACCTCGCCCTGGATTTCAGCTTCCTTCTCGGTCACCAGGGTGTTGAAAAACCCCAGGGTCACATCGATGGTCGACACCCCATACGGCAAACCCTCTTTGTAGATGGCCATGGCGCAGTTGGTGCGCGGCTGTGGACTGGCGTCGTCCTGGTAGGCGGCCGCCCAGGCGCATTGTCCCCGCGGGGCCTGCAGGCCGTTTTTGTGCCAGGGTTGCTCGTAGTAGTTCAGCGACTCGTCCGAGTTCCAGTAGGTGTTGACCTTCATCTGGCCGCCGCTGTCGCGGTGATAGAAGGTGCTGTGCTTGGCGCGGTCGGCCGTGCGCTTGTTCGGCAGCGGCCAGACGCCACCGCCGAACACCTTCGGATCACCGTACTGGTCGACCAGACCGGGCAGCACGACGTCGATAGCCTCGCTGTCGAGCAAGGGTACCGTCTGGGTGATGCTGCGCGACTGCGCCTGGACGCGGCCCAGTTCCAGCAGAATCTGCCGGGCGATGCCGTCGACCTTGGTCAGCACCAACTGCTCTTCCGAGGCCTTGATCTTGGGTGTGACGAAATACCGAATACCCTGCTCTGTCAGGAGAAAGATCACCGCGATAAAGGCGATAAAGATCAGGGTGTAGCGGGCCTGGACGGTTTTCAGGGAAAACATGATTCACCTCGGGTCATACGAACGTTGTCTGCCCCTTGCGCCCGCGCCCAGGAGAACAGGGCAAGTGCAGTATTCCAGCCTGTCCCGTTGCGGGGCTTGAGCCGAGGCATAAGCCGAGGCATAACGCGAGTCTAGAAGGCCTTTGGCTATCTAGCTGGGGAACAGGCGCACATAACCGGGCGCCCATGAAAAAGCCCGCATCGCTGCGGGCTTTTATAACGCGGCGGTAAGCTCTGCTTAGTTGACCTTGGCGTTCAACTCGCCCTTGGCATAGCGCTGGAACATATGCTCCAGGGACAGCGGCTTGATCTTGGCGGCATGGCCGGCGGTGCCGAAGGCTTCGTAACGGGCGATGCACACGTCGCGCATGGCTTTGACAGTTTCGCCGAAGAACTTGCGCGGGTCGAACTCGCTCGGGTGCTCGGCCATGAAGCGACGCATGGCGCCGGTGGACGCCAGGCGCAGGTCGGTGTCGATATTGACCTTGCGCACGCCGTGCTTGATGCCCTCGACGATCTCCTCGACCGGCACGCCGTAGGTTTCCTTGATGTCGCCGCCGTACTGGTTGATGATCGCCAGCCATTCTTGGGGCACCGAGGACGAGCCGTGCATCACCAGGTGGGTGTTGGGGATGCGTGCGTGAATCGCCTTGATCCGGTCGATGGCCAGGATATCCCCGGTGGGCGGCTTGGTGAACTTGTAGGCACCGTGGCTGGTGCCGATGGCAATGGCCAGGGCGTCGACCTGGGTCTGCTTGACGAAGTCGGCGGCCTCTTCCGGGTCGGTCAGCATCTGGCTGTGGTCCAGCACGCCTTCGGCGCCGACGCCGTCTTCTTCACCGGCCATGCCGGTTTCCAGGCTGCCCAGGCAGCCCAGCTCGCCTTCCACCGACACGCCGCAGGCATGGGCGAAGGCCACGGTCTGCTGGGTGACGCGCACGTTGTAGTCGTAATCGGCCGGGGTCTTGCCGTCTTCCTTGAGCGAGCCGTCCATCATCACCGAGGAAAACCCCAGCTGGATCGAGCGCTGGCAGACGTCCGGGCTGGTGCCGTGGTCCTGGTGCATGCACACCGGGATATGCGGGAACTCCTCGATGGCTGCCAGGATCAGGTGACGCAGGAAGGGTGCGCCGGCGTATTTGCGCGCACCGGCGGAAGCCTGGACGATCACCGGGGAATCGGTCTTGTCAGCCGCTTCCATGATGGCGCGCATCTGCTCCAAGTTGTTGACGTTGTAGGCCGGCACGCCGTAGCCGAATTCGGCGGCGTGGTCCAGCAACTGACGCATGCTGATAAGTGCCATGGTGTAGTTCTCTCCCGCTGGGGTTATGGGTCGAGCCTGCCCTGGGCAGACACTGTTCTTTATCAAGGACAGGCGCGCGCCTGTCCTGTCTTGTTCAATTGGGGGCCTTGCAGCCCCGGCCGATCAGATCGTCCGTGGCAATCCAGTAAACCAGGCCTTGTTCGCCCTGCAGTTGGAAGGCCAGCACGCCGTCGCTGTAGGTCTCGGGCGAAACGGCCGCCTCCGCGTTCAGGCGATATTCCGTCTCGCTCGGCGCCAGGCGCAGTTCAACCTGGCGGCGCTGAGCATCGGCGAAGCGCCAGATCACCTCGGCCTGACTGTCGCAGACCCAGGTCGTCCAGGGCTGCACCGGCACCGCGCTGCTGCAGGCCACGAGCAACCCGGTGGCAATCAGCATGCCAAGCAGTCGACTGACCCGATAGCCGTGGCTCAACAAGCCTGATCCTCGTTGCCGGTTTGGGTCGCGTCGCCGGTGCTTTGCCGCTCGATCCGCTGGTTGTCCTGCTCGGTCGGTCCGCTGGCCGGCGGCGGGGTGATGACCTCGCACAAGCGCGAACCGCCCGCACAACCGGCCAGCGCCGCACAGAATATCCACAACAATGCCTGCTTTTGCATGACCGACTCCTTACAGATGGACCACGGAACGCACCCGGCCGTGGGAACTTGCCTCAAGCCTTGGCGCGCTGTTCCAACACCTCGACGGCCGGCAGTACCTTGCCCTCGACGAACTCGAGGAAAGCACCGCCACCGGTGGAGATGTAGCTGATCCGATCCGCCACGCCGTACTTGTCGATCGCCGCCAGGGTGTCGCCACCGCCGGCGATGGAGAACGCCGGACTCTCGGCGATGGCCAGGGCCAGGGCCTTGGTGCCTTCGCCGAACTGGTCGAACTCGAACACCCCCACCGGGCCATTCCACAGGATAGTCCGGGACGACTTGAGCAGGTCGGCGAACAACGCCGCGGTCTGCGGGCCGATATCCAGAATCATGTCGTCCTCGGCCACCTCGGCAATAGCCTTGACCGTGGCCGCGGCGTCTTCGGAGAACGACTTGGCCACCACCACGTCCACCGGCAGCGGCACGCTGACCTTGGCCGCGATGGCCCGGGCGGTGTCCAGCAGATCCGGCTCGTACAACGACTTGCCCACCGGGTAGCCGGCGGCCGCGAGAAAGGTATTGGCGATGCCGCCGCCGACGATCAACTGGTCGCACAGCTGGCTCAGGCTGTTGAGCACGTCGAGCTTGGTCGACACCTTGGAGCCGGCGACGATGGCCGCCATCGGCTTGGCCGGATTACCCAGGGCCTTGCCCAGGGCGTCCAGTTCGGCGGCCAGCAAGGGGCCGGCGGCCGCGACCTTGGCGAACTTGGCCACGCCGTGGGTCGAACCCTCGGCGCGGTGGGCGGTACCGAAGGCGTCCATGACGAACACGTCGCACAGGGCGGCGTATTGCTGGGCCAGCGCGTCGGTGTTTTTCTTCTCGCCCGGGTTGAAGCGCACGTTTTCCAGCAGCACCAGCTGACCCGGCTGCACAGCCACGCCGCCCAGGTAGTCGCTGACCAGGGGCACGTCACGGCCCAGGGCCTTGCTCAGGTAGTCGGCCACCGGCTTGAGGCTGTTTTCCGCGGAAAACTCGCCTTCGCTCGGGCGCCCCAGGTGCGAGCAGACCATCACCGCCGCGCCCTTTTCCAGGGCCAGCTTGAGGGTCGGCAGCGCGGCCAGGATGCGCGCATCGCTGGTCACCACGCCGTCCTTGACCGGCACATTGAGGTCTTCGCGGATCAGCACGCGCTTACCTTGGAGGTCGAGGTCGGTCATCTTCAACAGGGTCATGGTCAGTCCTTAACGGGGGCTGGTGATGTGTATTCAGGAGCGGCGACGCGCAAGAAATGCTCGGCAACGTCGAGCATGCGGTTGGCAAAACCCCATTCGTTGTCGAACCAGGCCAGCAGGTTCACCAAACGGGGGCCGGAAACCCGGGTCTGGCTACCATCGACAATGGCCGAATGGGGATCGTGATTGAAATCGCAGCTGGCATGGGGCAACTCGGTGTAGGCCAGCAAGCCCTTCAGCGGGCCGCTTTCCGCGGCCTGACGCAGCACCCGATTGATCTCCGCGGCATCGGTGTCGCGGGCGGTCTGCAGGGTGATGTCCAGGCACGACACGTTGACCGTGGGCACCCGCACGGCTTTGGCCTGAATTCGGCCGGCAAGTTCCGGCAACAGGCGCTCGATGCCGCGGGCCAGGCCCGTGGACACCGGAATCACCGACTGGAAGGCCGAGCGCGTGCGGCGCAGGTCTTCGTGGTGGTAGGCGTCGATTACCGGCTGGTCGTTCATGGCCGAGTGGATGGTGGTAATGGACACGTACTCCAGACCGATCGCCTCATTGAGCAGCTTGAGCAGCGGCACCCCGCAGTTGGTGGTGCAGGAGGCGTTGGAGACCAGGCGTTCGGCGCCGCTCAGGCTGGCCTGATTGACCCCGAAGACAATGGTGGCGTCGATATCGGTCTCACTGGCCATGGGCTGGGAAAACAGCACCCGCGGCGCACCGGCCGCCAGGAAGCGCCCGGCATCGGCCCGGCTGGTGTATTGCCCGGAACATTCAAGCAGCAGATCGAGGTCCAGCGCCGCCCAGTCGATGCCCTCGGGGCTCGCCTGACGCAGCACCTTGACGCTGTCACCATTGATCTGCAGGCAGTCGCCTTCGACTCGCACTTCGCCGGGAAAGCGGCCGTGGGTGGAGTCGAAGCGCGTCAGGTATTCGAGGCTGGCCATATCGGCCAGGTCGTTGATGGCGACGATTTCCAGGCTCGCCCCCGTACCACGCTCATGCAGGGCCCGCAGCACGCAGCGGCCGATGCGGCCGTAGCCGTTGAGGGCAACTCGATAGGGTCGCTTGGGCATAAATCTCTCGATGAAAAACGGCCATCGGATGGGGCGGACCACGCAGGTCGGACCGCGAAGGTTAGCCGCAAAGCGAGGTAACCCCGCGCCCTTGGGTATGGCTGCGCTAAGGCTACGCGCCGTCCCACCCTACAACCTCACGCTGACCGCAGGCGGTATCAGCCCTCGAGCAACTCGCCGGCCTGCTCCAGGATATTTTCCAGGGTGAAACCGAAGTGCTCGAACAATGCCGGTGCCGGCGCCGATTCGCCGAAGCTGGTCATGCCGATCACTCGGCCTTCCAGGCCCACGTACTTGTACCAGTAGTCGGCATGGGCCGCTTCGATGGCAATCCGCGCGCCCACCTGCAGCGGCAACACCGCCTGACGGTAGCCGGCGTCCTGGGCATCGAACACGCTGGTGCAGGGCATGGACACCACGCGCACCTGGCGACCCTGCTCGGTCAATCGCTCATAGGCCTGCACCGCCAGACCGACTTCGGAACCGGTGGCGATCAGGATCAGTTCAGGCTCGCTGGCGCAGTCCTTGAGCACATAGCCGCCGCGGGCCACATCGGCCAGCTGGCCGGCGTCACGCACCTGGTGCGGCAGGTTCTGCCGGGAGAAGATCAGCGCGCTCGGCCCGCCGTCACGCTCGAGGGCGTGTTTCCAGGCCACCGCGGATTCCACCGCGTCGGCCGGGCGCCAGGTGTCCAGGTTCGGCGTGGTGCGCAGGCTGGTCAGCTGCTCGATCGGCTGGTGGGTCGGGCCGTCCTCGCCCAGGCCGATGGAGTCGTGGGTGAACACATAGAGCACGCGCTTTTTCATCAGCGCCGACATGCGCACCGCGTTGCGCGCGTACTCCATAAAGATCAGAAAGGTCGCGCCGTAGGGCACGAAACCACCGTGCAGGGCCACGCCGTTCATGATCGCGCTCATGCCGAACTCGCGCACGCCATAGAACATGTAGTTGCCAGAGGCGTCCTCGGCGGTGACCCCCTTGCACCCCTTCCACAGGGTCAGGTTGGAGCCGGCCAGGTCGGCCGAGCCGCCAAGCAGTTCCGGCAGCAGCGGGCCGAAGGCGTTCAGCGCGTTCTGGCTGGCCTTGCGGCTGGCGATGGTCTCGCCCTTGTTCGCCACATCGGCGATATAGGCGGCGGCCTTGTCGGCGAAATCGGCGGGCAGCTCGCCCTTGAGACGGCGGCTCAGCTCGCGGGCCAGCTCGGGGTAGGCGGCGGCATAGGCCTCCAGGCGCCCGTTCCACTCGGCCTCGGCGGCGGCACCGGCCTGCTTGGCATCCCACTCGGCATAGATATCGGCGGGCACTTCGAAGGGGCCGTGGTTCCAGCCCAGGGCGGCGCGGGTCAGGGCGATTTCGTCGTTGCCCAGGGGCGCGCCGTGGCAGTCTTCCTTGCCCTGCTTGTTGGGCGAGCCAAAGCCGATCACGGTCTTGCAGCAGATCAGGGTCGGCAGCGGGCTCTTGCGCGCCGTGTCGATGGCGATCTTGATCTCTTCCGGGTCGTGGCCATTGACGTTGCGGATCACCAGCCAGCCGTAGGACTCGAAACGCTTGGGCGTGTCGTCGGTAAACCAGCCCTCGACTTCGCCGTCGATGGAGATGCCGTTGTCGTCGTAGAAGGCAATCAGCTTGCCCAGACCCAGGGTGCCGGCCAGGGAGCAAACCTCGTGAGAGATGCCCTCCATCATGCAGCCGTCGCCGAGAAAGACGTAGGTGTGGTGATCGACGATGGCATGGCCGTCGCGGTTGAACTGCGCGGCCAGCACTTTTTCCGCCAGGGCGAAGCCCACGGCATTGGCCAGGCCCTGGCCCAGGGGGCCGGTGGTGGTTTCCACGCCCGGGGTGTAGTCGTGCTCCGGGTGACCGGGGGTCTTGCTGTGCAGCTGACGGAAATTCTTCAAATCGTCGATGGACAGGTCGTAGCCGGTCAGGTGCAGCAAGGAGTAGATCAGCATCGAGCCGTGACCGTTGGACAGCACGAAGCGGTCACGGTCCGGGAACCCCGGGTTGCTCGGGTTGTGCTTGAGGTAATCGCGCCACAGCACTTCGGCGATGTCCGCCATGCCCATGGGGGCGCCGGGGTGGCCGCTGTTGGCTTTCTGCACGGCATCCATGCTGAGGGCACGGATGGCATTGGCACGCTCACGACGGCTGGGCATCGATCATCTCCTGGGAAGACTGCTGAATCGGTAAGTCGAAAAAAGGCGGCCATTTTCGCCCACCGGAGCCCATGGGGGCAATGACCAAACAGAGCCGCCAGTGGCCGAAACGCCCAGGCCGCGCCCGAAGTGCCGCTTACCGAGCACCATTTGGCCCGGAACACCAATATCAAAACTTTTCGATATAGCCATTGCTGGATGAAAAACCACCGACTAGACTGCCGGCCCTATGAACCTGCGCGCGCCCCTGCTCCGCCACGACCACTGCGACGAACTGGCTGCCCTGTGCAAGGCCGGCGGTGATCCGCTGCGTCTGAACGTGCTGCGCGCCCTGGCCAACGACTCGTTCGGCGTGCTGGAACTGGCGCAGATCTTCGCCACCGGTCAATCGGGCATGAGCCATCACCTTAAAGTCCTTGCTCAGGCCGGCCTGGTGGCCACGCGCCGCGAAGGCAACGCGATCTTCTACCGCCGCGCCCTGCTCCAGGCCGAACAACTCGGTGGCCGGCTGCATGGCGCGCTGCTGGAGGAGGTCGAGGGCCTGCGACTGCCGGCCGAGGTGCAGGCGCGCATCGGCCAGGTGCATGCCCAGCGCGCGGCCGCCAGCCAGGATTTCTTCGCCCGCATCGCCTCGCGCTTCCAGGCCCAGCAGGACCTGATCGCCGGCCTGCCGCAGTACCGCGACAGTGTCCTGGCCCTGCTCGATGCCCTGGGCCTGGCCCCCGAGGCCACCGCCCTGGAAGTGGGCCCCGGCGACGGCGGCTTTCTACCGGAGCTGGCGCGGCGATTCCAGCGGGTAATTGCCCTGGACAACAGCCCGGCCATGCTCGAGCTGGCGCGCCTGCGCTGCGCGCGCGAAGGCCTGGGTAATGTCGAACTGCAATTGGCCGACGCCCTGCTGGGCGCGGCCGGCGAGCCGGTCGAGTGCGTGGTGCTGAACATGGTCCTGCACCATTTCGCCGCACCCGCCGAAGCCATGCAACAGCTGGCGCACCGGGTCAAGGCCGGTGGCAGCCTGCTGGTTACCGAGTTGTGCAGCCATAACCAGAGCTGGGCCAGGGAGGCCTGCGGTGATCTCTGGCTGGGCTTTGAACAGGACGATCTGGCCCGCTGGGCCTGTGCCGCAGGGCTCGTGCCCGGCGAGAGCCTGTATGTAGGCTTACGCAATGGTTTTCAGATCCAGGTCCGCCACTTTCAGCGACCGGCTGGTTCACTTTACCCATCGACGAACAGGAACATGCCCCGATGAGCGAATACTCCCTTTTCACTTCCGAGTCCGTGTCTGAAGGGCATCCGGACAAGATCGCCGACCAGATATCCGATGCGGTGCTCGACGCCATCATCGCCCAGGACAAGCACGCCCGCGTGGCCTGCGAAACCCTGGTCAAGACCGGCGTGGCGATCGTCGCCGGCGAAGTCACCACCTCGGCGTGGGTCGACCTGGAAGACCTGGTGCGCAAGGTCATCATCGATATCGGCTACAACAGCTCCGACGTCGGTTTCGACGGTGCCACCTGCGGCATCATCAACATCATCGGCAAGCAGTCCCCCGACATCAACCAGGGTGTCGACCGCGCCAAGCCGGAAGACCAGGGCGCCGGCGACCAGGGCCTGATGTTCGGCTACGCCAGCAACGAAACCGACGTGCTGATGCCCGCGCCGATCTGTTTCTCCCACCGCCTGGTGGAGCGTCAGGCCGAGGCGCGCAAATCCGGTTTGCTGCCCTGGCTGCGCCCGGACGCCAAATCCCAGGTCACCTGCCGCTATGAAAACGGCAAGGTGGTCGGCATCGACGCCGTGGTGCTGTCGACCCAGCACAACCCGGAAGTCAAATACAGCGACCTGCGCGAAGCGGTGATGGAGCTGATCGTCAAGCACGTGCTGCCGGCCGAACTGCTGCACAAGGACACCCAGTTCCATATCAACCCCACCGGCAACTTCGTGATTGGCGGCCCCGTGGGCGACTGCGGCCTGACCGGACGCAAGATCATCGTCGACTCCTACGGCGGCATGGCCCGTCACGGCGGCGGCGCCTTCTCCGGCAAGGACCCATCCAAGGTTGACCGCAGCGCCGCCTACGCCGGCCGCTACGTGGCCAAGAACCTGGTCGCCGCCGGCCTGGCCGAACGCTGCGAGATCCAGGTGTCCTACGCCATCGGCGTGGCCCAGCCGACCTCGATTTCGGTCAACACCTTCGGCACCGGCAAGATCAGCGACAGCAAGATCGTCCAGCTGGTGCGCGAGCATTTCGACCTGCGCCCCTACGCCATCACCAAGATGCTCGACCTGCTGCACCCCATGTACCAGGCCACCGCGGCCTACGGCCACTTCGGCCGCACTCCGGAGCAGGTCACCGTGGGCGACGACCGCTTCACCACCTTCACCTGGGAAAAGACCGACCGGGCCGAAGCCCTGCGCAGCGCCGCCGGCCTGTAAACCCTGGCGCCAAAGAAAAAGCCCCGCCTGCGTGCGGGGCTTTTTTTGTCTCATTTTTAATCGGTTATCCGTGAATGCCTGCCGACTTAGCAGTACAGCCCGATCGCCTCGGCCAAAAAACCGTTCAGTTTCCCAAACGCAACCCACCCCCCAGGTACATCAAGCCTAGCCCGAGGACGATCACAAAGAATGGTGGGCGCATTTGCGGTTCCGAGCTGGCGAAAATCAGCTGGGAGAGCGGTGGGAACATGAAATTCAGCAGCACGCACAACAATGAAATCTGGATGCCCCTGGCCACTGACCAGATATAGCCAACCAACGCCAGAATAAAACCCGCAGTATTCATGCACGACGCTCCCTGTCAGGAAATCAACGCCCGGCCGGCTGCCGAGCGCCGGGCATATTGCCAGTATCCGCGAATCAAGCAAACCCCTCGTTTTCGGCTTACCTGTCTAGACTCACCGGCACCGTTTCGAGCAAGGATGCTCCCGATGAAACCCTGGACCGCCCTTCCGCTGTGCCTGCTGTTCGCCTGTCACACCCTTGCCGCCACCTGCCCCGACTGGCCACTCGCGCGCGCCAGCCGCGAACTCGAGGCCCTCGATCGACAACTCGCCGAGTACGACGCGGCCTATCACCGCCAGGGGCAGTCGCTGCTCCCCGACGGTCTTTACGATCAATTGAGCGCTCGCCGGATGCAGTGGGGCAGCTGCTTTGAGGAACTGCCACGCCCCGCGGCTCCCTTGGCCGGCAGTGCCGGGCCGCTGGCCCACCCGGTCAACCATACCGGCCTGGGAAAACTCGCGGATAACGCCGCGGTACAGGCCTGGATCGGCAATCGCCAGGACCTCTGGGTGCAGCCCAAGGTCGACGGGGTAGCGGTTACCCTGGTGTACCGAGACGGACAGCTGCAGCGGATGATCAGTCGCGGCGATGGACGCAGCGGCCAGGACTGGTCCGCATTGGCCCGCCAACTCCAGTCCATCCCCCAGCACCTGCCCGAACCCCGCGACCTGACACTGCAAGGCGAGCTGTACTGGCGCCTGCCCGGGCATGTGCAGGCCACGGCCGGCGGCCAGGGCGCACGGGCCAGGGTCGCCGGGCTGCTGGCGCGCAGGCGCCTGACACCGACGGAAGCGACCGGCATCGGCCTGTTCGTATGGGAATGGGCCGACGGCCCGGCCGCCATGCAGGCCCGACTCGACGGCCTGAGCACCCTGGGCTTTGCCGACAGCCAGGCCTTCAGCCAACCCATCGCGACCTTCGAGCAGGCCCGCCAATGGCGCGAGCGCTGGTACCGCAGCGGCCTGCCTTTCGCCAGCGACGGCCTGGTGCTGCGCCAGGGTAGCCGCCCGCCGGCTGCACGTTGGCAGGCCCAGGTCCCGCACTGGGCGGCGGCCTGGAAATACCCGCCAATCCAGGTAGTGGCCGAAGTGCGCGCCGTGCAGTTTCGCATCGGCCGCCGCGGTCGCATCACCCCGGTGCTGGATCTGGTGCCGGTTGAGCTGGACGACCGACGCATCCAGCGCGTCAGCCTCGGCTCGCTGCAACGCTGGCGTGCGCTGGATATCCGGCCCGGCGACCAGCTCGCCCTCAGCCTCGCCGGCCTGACCATCCCGCAGGTGGACAGCGTGGTCTGGCGCGCCAGCGAGCGCACGCCGCTGGCGGTACCCGAGGCCAGCGATTACCACGAACTCAGCTGCTGGCAGCCGACCCCGGGGTGCGAGGGGCAATTCCAGGCCCGCCTGACCTGGCTCGGTGGACGCCAGGGCCTGGCCCTGGACGGTGTCGGCCCCGGCACCTGGGACACGCTGCTCAAGGCCCAGCAGCTGCCGGATCTGCTGGCCTGGCTGCACCTGACCCCGAAAACGCTGGCGGCGCTCCCGGGCCTGGGCACCCGCAGCGCCGAGAAGCTGAGCGGTGCTTTTCAACAGGCGCGACAACGCTCCTTCGTGACCTGGTTACGCGCCCTCGGGCTGCCCCACACGGCCGATGCGCCGCTCAGCCTGGGCTGGGCGGAACTGGAGCAACTCGACGCCGAAGACTGGCAGCGTGAACCCGGCATCGGCCCGACGCGCGCCGCGCAGCTGCAGGCATTCTTCCGGCACCCCGAGGTGCAGCGCTTGCGCGAACGACTGCGCCAGGCGCAGGTCGAGGGCTTTTAACGTTTTTTCAGGCACCGAGCCTCTCCACGCCCTACCCCTGGCTGGCAGGGACGGCCGGTACGCGCGGCGCCCTTTGCAGCAGCCCAAGGTTCAATACACGCGAAACGCTTCATGACAGGCCTTGCAGCTGTCCTCGACCCGCCGCACTGGCGCTTCCAGGGCAGCACCTTCAAGGGGGCGGGCCTGTGTGGCGAGCACCAGGGCCGCCGTGGCGCTTTCCAGGTCCCGGGCCAATTGCTGGAACTGTGCCTGCCGCTCCCAGACCTCGTCCTTGGCCTGGGTATCGGCCTCTTCCTTGACCCGGGAAAAATGCTGCCAGGGCGCCCGCGACAGCTGCTCCAGCTCGGCCGCACCGGCCACGAACCGGGGCGCATCGAACTTCAGGCGTCCACGCAACATGCCACCCAGGTCTTCGCTGGTCTTGAGCATCTGCTTGAAGATCGCCTGGCGCTTGCCCAGGGGTGAGTCGGGATCGACCCCGCCACAGGCCGTCAGGCCGACCAGCAGGGCGATCGGCAGCAAGGTTCTCGGATTGATCACGGCGTCTACGGCTCCAGAATGGGCGCACAGTATCAGCCCTCGGCCGCCGCCGGCACAGTGCGACCTGTCAACACAGCTGAAGCTTTAGGCCGACACCACGAACAGGCTGACGATCAGCCCCATACCGACTAACCACACCAGAGAACGCAGGCTTGCCCAGTCGGCCAGGTAGCAGATCATGTAGAGCACGCGGCTGAACACGAAAGCCATGGCCAGTTGGTCGATCAGGAGCTGCTCGGCGCCACCGGCCAGGTGGGCGATGATCACCGCGGCGGAAAACGCCGGGGTGACTTCGAAACTGTTGAGCTGGGCATTGTTGGCACGCCGGCCCATGCCCTCGAGCGAGGCGAGAAAGGCCCGCGGATCATGGTTGTGCTTCGGCGAAAGGCCGCCGTTCATGGCCTTGGCCGTGACGGTGGACAGGTAGGGTAGAAACAGTGCGATCAGCACACACCAGTAAGCGAGTGTCATGGCAACTCCTGAGGCGGGAAAGTGATCGCCACAGCCTGCGACAAACACCCGGTAAATGCCATAGCACCGCGTGCACCCGTTTACCCTCGGCCGTCCCTGGCCACACGGCAAGAGGGGAAGGCATTACTGCGACCACTGGCCGCCAGCCTGCTCGCAATCGGTACGGGCCTGGCCGCGGTCGGACACCTTGTAGTAGTGGGTGACGATCTGCGCCCCTTCCGGCACCTGGGAAGGGAAGGTGTTTTCGCCGGTCCGCGTTCCGGTGGCACGCTCGCTGATCAGGCTTTCCGGCGTCAGGGTCGCGGTGCAGCGGCCAAAGGCACCAGGCGGACAGCTGTCGCGCATATCCCGCCGGGAGCTGCGCACGGCCTTGTCGTCACGGCAGGCCCAATCGATTGAGTCTTCCTGGGTACCGAGATGCTCGAAGCAGACTTCCTGATTGACCGGCGGCGGCACACCCGGAGAGGTTCGCTCCGTGACATAGCAGGATTTGGCCGCAGCCGGCAGGCTGAGGGTACTGGCGACAACCAACAAAGCGAGGCGGGACAAGCGGTTCATGGACGATTCTCCTGATAAGGCTAGGGCACGGCACAGGCTGACCGGACCTGAATTTGTGACCGGGGTGTTGCGCCGGGAGTTCGACCGCGTCGACCGGCGCCACCCACCGATACCGGGCATGCACAAAAGCCGCGAGAAAACCTTGGGCGCGGCGCGTGGCGCGGCTATAATCGACGGGTTTCACCCTGGCCGACTCCCCGTTGGCCACTCCCGCCACCTGTCCGAGGGGCGCTGCAGCAGGTCGTCGTTCCGCCACGGAACTGCCTGTCAGGCTCGGAGAGGGCGTTAACCATACGCAGCAACGGCGCCCATTCGCAGACAACGAATGGAGAACTCATTTATGAGCGCTGTACTGACGCCTGCCGGTTTTACCGACTTCAAGGTTGCCGACATCAGCCTGGCCGATTGGGGCCGCCGCGAAATCATCATCGCCGAATCGGAAATGCCTGCCCTGATGGGCCTGCGCAACAAATATGCCGGCGAGCAGCCACTCAAGGGCGCGAAGGTCCTGGGCTGCATCCACATGACCATCCAGACCGCCGTGTTGATCGAGACCCTGGTGGCCTTGGGCGCCGAAGTGCGCTGGTCGAGCTGCAACATTTTCTCCACCCAGGACCAGGCCGCCGCGGCCATCGCCGCCGCCGGCATTCCGGTCTTCGCCTGGAAGGGTGAAACCGAAGCCGAATACGAGTGGTGCATCGAGCAGACCATTCTCGAAGGAGGCAAGCCCTGGGCCGCCAATATGATCCTGGACGACGGCGGCGACCTGACCCAGATCATCCACGAGAAATACCCGGCGATGCTGGACAGGATCCACGGCATCACCGAAGAGACCACCACCGGCGTGCACCGTCTGCTGGAAATGCTCGCCAAGGGCACCCTGAAAGTGCCGGCCATCAACGTCAACGACTCGGTGACCAAGAGCAAGAACGACAACAAGTACGGCTGCCGTCACAGCCTGAACGACGCGATCAAGCGCGGCGTCGACCACCTGCTGTCGGGCAAGCAGGCCCTGGTGATCGGTTACGGCGACGTGGGCAAGGGTTCGGCTCAGTCCCTGCGCCAGGAAGGCATGATCGTACGGGTGACCGAAGTCGATCCGATCTGCGCCATGCAGGCCTGCATGGACGGTTTCGAGCTGGTTTCGGCCTACAAGGACGGCATCAACGACGGCACCGAAGCCAGCGTCGATACGGCCCTGCTGGGCAAGATCGACCTGCTGGTGACCACCACCGGCAACTTCAATGTCTGCGATGCGAACATGCTCAAGGCCCTGAAGAAGCGCGCGGTGGTCTGCAATATCGGCCACTTCGACAACGAGATCGACACCGCCTTTATGCGCAAGCACTGGGCTTGGGAAGAGGTCAAGCCGCAGGTGCACAAGGTACACCGCACCGGTTCGGGCAGCTTCGACGCGCAGAACGACGACTACCTGATCCTGCTGTCCGAAGGCCGCCTGGTGAACCTGGGCAACGCCACCGGCCACCCGAGCCGCATCATGGACGGCTCCTTCGCCAACCAGGTGCTCGCGCAGATTCTGCTGTTCGGTCAGAAATACGCCGACCTGTCGGCCGCCGACAAAGCCGCGCGCCTGGTCGTGGAAGTGCTGCCCAAGAAGCTCGACGAGGAAGTGGCCCTGGAAATGGTCAAGGGTTTCGGCGGCGTAGTCACCCGGCTGACCCAACAGCAGGCCGAGTACATCGGCGTGCCCCAGGAAGGCCCGTTCAAGCCGGACGCCTATCGCTACTGATCGACCCCCCAGGATGGGTGCGCCGCGTAGCGGCGTCATCCACCCTTGATGTCGACAGGTGCTGTCATTGCCGGCCCAACCGCCGGTCGGCGGGTGACGCGGCGCATCGAGCCCGCAGCAGAACGATGCCAAGGCGCCCTGCGCCGCTAACCCACCCCAAGCCCCCGCCTGGTATTACCTATGAACCAAGAACGCCGCTACAGCTTCGAGTTCTACCCCACCAAGACCGAAGCCGGGCACGAAAAACTGATAGCCACCGCTCATGAGCTGGCCGGCTACGCACCCGATTTCTTCTCCTGCACCTACGGTGCCGGTGGCTCCACCCGCGACCGCACCCTCAATACGATCCTGCAGCTGGACGGCGAGGTGAAAATCCCGGCCGCGCCGCACCTGTCCTGCGTCGGCGACAGCAAGGCCGAGTTGCGCGAGCTGTTGAACCTGTACAAGAACGCCGGAATCAAGCGCATCGTCGCCCTGCGCGGCGACTTGCCCTCGGGCATGGGCATGGCCAGCGGCGAGTTGCGCTACGCCAACGAACTGGTGAGCTTTATCCGCGAGGAAACCGGCTCGCACTTTCATATCGAAGTGGCCGCCTACCCGGAAATGCACCCCCAGGCGCGCAACTTCGAGGACGACCTGGGCAACTTCGTGCGCAAGTGCCGGGCCGGCGCCGACAGCGCCATCACCCAGTACTTCTTCAACGCCGACAGCTACTTCTACTTCGTCGAGCGCGTGCGCAACCTGGGCGTGGACATCCCCATCGTGCCGGGCATCATGCCGATCACCAACTACAGCAAGCTGGCGCGCTTCTCCGATGCCTGCGGCGCGGAAATTCCGCGCTGGGTGCGCAAGCAGCTGGAAGCCTATGGCGACGACCTGGACAGCATCCAGGCCTATGGCGAGCAGGTGATCAGCGAGATGTGCGAGCGCCTGCTGGCCGGCGGCGCGCCGGGCCTGCACTTCTATACCCTGAACCAGGCCGCTCCCAGCCTGGCGATCTGGCACAATCTCAAGCTGCCGCGCTGAACAGGCGCCCGTCCGGGGCGGCTTGAGCCTTGCCCGCGAGCCTTCTGCGACCCTCAACCGCAGGAAAACCGCGCAGGGCCAAGCTCTGTTATACTCCGGCATTCCCGCCAGGCTTACGCCCGGACGCTCGGCCCCCGCGGCCCAGCAGGACCGGACGGGATCGTGCCCCCAAGCGCGATTCGAGCCAGGCACGCTTATCCCCCGGGCACAGCCCTTACTAGACAGGATTACTCATGTCCTTTGCTTCCCTCGGTCTCTCCGAGGCTTTAGTCCGCGCCATCGAGGCAGCGGGCTACACCGAACCCACCCCGGTGCAACAGCGGGCCATTCCCGCCGTGTTGCAAGGCCGCGACCTGATGGTTGCCGCCCAAACAGGGACGGGTAAAACCGGCGGCTTCGCCTTGCCGATCCTGGAACTGCTGTTTCCCAACGGCCACCCGGATCGCGAGCATCGTCATGGCCCGCGCCAACCGCGCGTACTGGTCCTGACCCCGACCCGCGAGCTGGCCGCCCAGGTGCATGAGAGCTTCAAGCTCTATGCCCGCGACCTGAAATTCGTCAGCACCTGCATCTTCGGCGGTGTCGGCATGAACCCCCAGGTGCAGGCCATGGCCAAGGGCGTCGACGTCCTGGTCGCCTGTCCCGGCCGCCTGCTCGACCTGGTCGGCCAGCGCACCGTGGATCTGTCCCACGTGGAAATCCTGGTGCTGGACGAAGCCGATCGCATGCTCGATATGGGCTTCGTGCATGACGTGAAAAAGGTCCTGGCCCGTCTGCCGGCCAAACGGCAGAACCTGCTGTTCTCGGCGACCTTCTCCAAGGACATCACCGACCTCGCCGGCAAGCTGCTGCACAACCCCGAGCGCATCGAAGTCACTCCGCCGAACACCACGGTCGAGCGCATCGAGCAGCGCGTGTTCCGCCTGCAGGCCAGCCACAAACGCGCCCTGCTGGCGCACCTGATCAGCGCCGGCGCCTGGGAACAAGTGCTGGTGTTCACCCGCACCAAGCACGGCGCCAACCGCCTGGCCGAATACCTCGACAAGCACGGCCTGGCCTCCGTGGCGATTCACGGCAACAAGAGCCAGAACGCCCGCACCAAGGCCCTGGCCGACTTCAAGGCCGGCGCCGTGCGCATCATGGTCGCCACCGACATCGCCGCCCGCGGTCTGGACATCGACCAGCTGCCCCACGTGGTCAACTTCGAACTGCCGAACATCGAGGAAGACTACGTGCACCGCATCGGCCGTACCGGCCGTGCAGGACGCAGCGGTGAAGCCATCTCCCTGGTCGCTCCCGACGAGGAGAAACTGCTCAAGGGCATCGAGCGCATGACCAAGCAGAAGATCGCCGACGGCGACCTGCTGGGCTTCGACGCCAGCACCGTTGAAGCGGAAAAACCGGAAGTGCGCGAGCGTCCCGACGTGCGGAACCCCCGCGCCCCGCGCGACCCCAATAGCCCCCGCGGCGGCGGTGGCGGCAGCGGTGCCGGGCGTAAAGACAAGGGCAAGGACAAGGGCCAGGGCAAAGCCGCCCCGGCTCGCGCCGCCCAGCCAGCCAGCTCGGCACAACAGCCGCGCGAACAGCGCCAGCCTCGCGGCGACCGCGGCGCGGCGCGCCCGGCTGGCCCCAGCGAGCGCAACGCCGCCGCACGCCTCGCCATGGACGATCCGGATTCCGCCGGTAACCGGGCACCCGGCGAGCGCGCACCGGACGTCTTCCTGGACGACGAAGTGGACAACTTCGGCAACCGCGCCGACTACGTCAGCCCGCACCAGAACAAGCAGCAGAACCGTGGCCGCCGTCCCGGCGTGCCAGCCACCGGTACTCCAGCCTCTTCGGGCGCCGCCCGCCCGCCGCGCCCTCAGGGCAGCGGTCAAGGCCAGGGCGCCGGCGCGCGCACTGGCGGCCAGGGCAAACGCCCGAACGCCGCCGGCCCGCGCAACAATCAAGGTCGCGACGGACAATCCCGTGGCCGCGGCCCGCGTGAGACCGGCGGCGATTCCCTGCGCCAGGAACCAGCCGTCAAGGGTCCTCGCACGAGCCAGCCGGTAATCGTGCACAAGGAGTCCAAGGTCGATCGCGCCCTGACCCCCGAGCAGCTGGAACAGCTCGAGCAGCTGCCCAACCGCGCCCGCGGTGAACGCCCTGCCCTGCTGACGCGTAACCGCGAAGGCTAGTCTTTAGCCCCGCATAAAAAACGCCGGCTTTTGCCGGCGTTTTTTTATGGCCTATTCCTTTGGGCATGCTTATGAAAAAGCTGCTGAAATACCCGATCATTCGCCATCTGCCGTATCAACCAACGGCCTCCTACGAGTCTCAGCACAAGGATGTGAACGTGATAAAAGCCCTGACCTGCAACCTTATCGGCCTGCTCTCATTCAACGCCTGCCTCAAGGTGCAGGCGTCCAATGAAGTGGACATAGACAATACTTTGTCCGCCTGCATCACTATCACCCACAGCCAAGTGGTCAGTGAAGCCGAGATGCCCGTCATGCATATGGATTATCACAGACCGGATCCGACAGCCGCCTGTGGTTGCATGTCGAAGGTCAGCAGTTTTAACAGCTATATCGTGCGTGACTCGTTTGAAAGTCATGTGCTGGGTGGCAACTTCGTCTTTGAGGACGCGGGCTCGCTGACATTACCCATAGCCGCTCAGCGGAAGCTGATCAGCCGCGGCGATATGATCAAAATCACTATTTCCTGCGCCGGCCCGGATTGATTCTAAACCCGGCAGCAGCTTGCGCGGCGTGGCATTTGCGGCGGACAAAAAAGCTCTTCGCGGATTCGCGGAAAAACGCGGATTGGCAGGCAGACAAGCAATTTTTCAGTGCCTTGCCCGCAACCTCAAACGCTCTGTCCGCATCCTCGCCAGCGTCCGTTTCGCTCTGCACACCAGCCTGTTGGAAGGGGTCAACGACACTATCAAGGTGATCAAGCGCATGGCCTAGGGGTTAGGATGCGGATTAGTTTTACTGAGAATCAAGACAGTCCGCCTTCCCCGGCAAGCGCGATGAACCTTTTTACCCATGCATCCAAGAACCTGCCGTTCAAGAGATGAACCCCCATAGGCATGGAGACCGATTTTCAGGTTTCAGCACTGGATCGATGTCGGCTGTTGATAGCGGACCGTTGGACCGCTCGGCCGAGACACTCGGACGCCGCGCGTTTCTGAAATGATCCCCCTGCCCTCCAGGAAACAAAAATGACGGAACAAGCCGTAACTCAACGCGCCATGCAAGCCGAAGCCGATCACATACGGACAACGGAACGTAGCCGTCTTCGCGCCCTGGTCGAAGGCGATATGGGGGTCGCGCGAACACTTCACGCGCCCGACTTCCAACTGATCACCCCGGTTGGCAGTGCGCTGTCCAAGGAGCAATACCTGGGGGCTATCGCCGCCGGACACTTGAAGTATCTGCTGTGGGAACCCGAATCGATCGAGGTCCGTCTCCATGGGCCTGTTGCGCTGATCCGCTATCGAGCCCGACTCGAAGTGGTCTTCGCAGGGCATCACGTGCCAGCGGCTCAGTATTGGCATACGGACAGCTATGAACAACGCGACGGCGGCTGGCAGGCTGTCTGGTCGCAGGCGACTGAAATCAAATAATCCCCTGCACACCTCCGCGCCCCTTCATCCGAGGTCAGACCATCGATGCCGCTACGCTGGTTTCTATTCGCGATCCTGGTCGTCAGTCATGCCACCCTGACTTGGATATCGCCGCAGGTCCTGGCCCCTGTGCTGGCCGGGGTGCTGTATCTGCCGCTGATGCCCTTGCAGGCGCTAGGACTTGCCGTGTTCGCCATGCCTGAGGCCGGCGGCTGGTCCGCGCCATCGCTGCTCGGCTGGGCGCTCGTGCTTATGCTCTGGCTGGCCATCTGGTGGGGCATGGCGTCCCTGCTTGCTCGTCTTGTGACGAAGCGAAGGAGTCCGACTCAACCCTGAGTCTGAACCACAGGCAAAAAAAACGCCGACCCTGAGGTCGGCGTCGGGTCTTGCAAGCAGCCCTTACTGGCGCACGCCTTCCACGGAGAGGATCAGCTCGACCTCCTGGGAGGCCGGGCCGAGGTCTTTCTGGATATCGAAGTCCTTGAGTTTGAGCGTGGTCGAACCTTCGAAACCGGCGCGGTAGCCGCCCCAGGGATCGTCGCCCTGACCGATAAACTTGGCGGCAATCACCACCGGCTTGGTCACGCCGTTCAGGGTCAGGTCGCCGGTGATGTCGGCAGTGCCGCTGCCGGTGGACTTGACGCCGGTGGAGACGAAGGTAGCCGTGGGGTTCTTCTCGACGTTAAGAAAATCCTGGCTACGGATGTGCTTGTCGCGCTCGGCATGGTTGGAGTCGACGCTGGCGGTGTTCAGGCTCACCTTGACCTTGCTGGCCTCCGGGTTTTTCTCGTCGTAGCTGAAGCTGCCGTCGAAGTCCTTGAAGGTGCCGTACAGCCAGCTGTAGCCCAGGTGGCTGATCTTGAAATTGACGAAGGCGTGCTGCCCGGCCTTGTCGATGGCGTAGTCGGCGGCCATGGCATGGCCGGCACCCAGCAGGGCAGTGCTCAGGGCCAGGGCGGTCAGGGTGTTTTTCACTAACTTCATGGAGTGGATGTCCTTGCAGGTCGGTTGAGTTCAGTTCGGGCGGCGCCCGAGCATGCGAGTCAGGGTGGTGTCGCAGTCGATAAAATGGTGCTTCAGGGCGGCCAGGCCGTGCAGGCCGGCGAAACCCACCAGGCCCCAGGCCAGGTATTCGTGGATCCAGCCGGCCAGGTCGGCCTGGTCCGGCAGGCTGGTCAGACTCGCCGGCACCTCGAACAGACCGAATACGCTGATACCGCGGCCTTCGGCCGTGGAGATCAGGTAACCCGAGATCATCAAGGCGAACAGGCCGACATACAGCAGCCCGTGACCGAAGGCCGCTCCACGCCGCGTCCAGGTGCCGTAGCTCTTCAGCGCTGGCGGAACCGGGCTGATAAACCGCCAGCACAGGCGCAGCAGCATCAGGGCGAACAGGCACAGGCCGATGCTCTTGTGCAGGTCAGGCGCGGTGCGGTACCAGTTGCTGTAATAGTCCAGGTCGACCATCCAGTAGCCCAGGCCGAACATGGCGAACACGGCCAAGGCAATGCCCCAGTGCAGCACGATACTGATCAGGCCATAACGATCGGGGTTGTTGCGCCATTGCATGGACGGGCTACTCGTAGAATTATCGAAGTCAGAGTACCCCTTAACCCATCGGATAAAAGCGCAAATACTTGCTTTGAAGCATCGAGTAATACGATTGATTACTGGGCTCTCATCAGACATCACCGGCTGCGTGCGCTCACCTCGCCCTTCATCCAGAGTCGAGGCCATGTCCGGGTTGTTCATCGCCCGCGCATTGCATAGGCTGGCGCCATTCTTTCCGGGCCGCCACGGCGACCACCCCGAGTCGCGGCCACAGGCGCACGGCTCGCCCAGTTCCGAGGAGCGTCGAGATGGGTTTGAACGATCAGTGGATGCAGCGCGACCTGGCCGTGCTCTGGCATCCCTGCACCCAGATGAAGGACCACGAGCGCTTGCCGCTGGTCCCGATCAAGCGCGGCGAGGGCGTCTGGCTGGAGGACTTCGAGGGCAAGCGCTACCTGGATGCGGTCAGCTCCTGGTGGGTCAATGTGTTCGGCCATGCCAACCCCCGGATCAACCAACGCATCAAGGACCAGGTCGACCAGCTGGAGCATGTGATGCTCGCCGGCTTCAGTCACCAGCCGGTGATCGAGCTGTCCGAGCGCTTGGTCAAGCTCACCCCGGCCGGGCTGGACCGGGTGTTCTATGCCGACAACGGTTCCTCGGGCATCGAGGTGGCGCTGAAGATGAGCTTTCATTACTGGCTCAACAGCGGCCATCCCGGCAAGCAGCGCTTCGTCACCCTGACCAACAGCTACCACGGCGAGACGGTGGCGGCCATGTCGGTGGGCGATGTGGCGTTGTTTACCGAAACCTATAAACCGCTGCTGCTCGACACCCTCAAGGTACCGAGCCCGGACTGCTACCACCGCCCCGAGGGCGTGAGCTGGGAAGCCCATTCGCGGGCGATGTTCGCCCAGATGGAACAATGCCTGGCCGAGCACCACCAGGCAGTTGCCGCGGTGATCATCGAGCCGCTGATCCAGGGCGCCGGCGGCATGCGCATGTACCACCCGATCTACCTGACCCTGCTGCGCGAAGCCTGCGACCGCTACGGCGTGCACCTGATACTGGACGAGATCGCCGTGGGTTTCGGCCGCACCGGCACGCTGTTCGCCTGCGAGCAGGCCGGCATCACCCCGGATTTTCTCTGCCTGTCCAAGGCCCTCACCGGCGGCTACCTGCCGATGGCCGCAGTGCTCACCACCGACCAGGTCTACCAGGCCTTCTACGACGACTACCCGACCCTGCGCGCCTTCCTGCATTCGCACACCTACACCGGCAATCCCCTGGCCTGCGCCGCGGCGCTGGCCACCCTGGACATCTTCGAGCAGGACGACGTCATCGAGCGCAACAAGCCCCTGGCCGCCCGCATGGGCAGCGCCACCGCGCACCTGGTCAATCACCCCCAGGTGGCCGAAGTGCGCCAGACCGGCATGGCCCTGGCCATCGAGATGGTCCAGGACAAGGCCAGCAAGACCCCTTATCCCTGGCAGGAACGTCGCGGCCTGAAGGTGTTCGAACATGCCCTGTCCCGCGGCGCCCTATTGCGGCCCCTGGGCAGCGTGGTGTACTTCCTGCCGCCCTATGTGATCACGGAGGAGCAGATCGACTTTCTCGCCGAAGTGGCCAGCGAGGGCATCGATATCGCCACCCGCAACTCCGTCAGCGTGGCGGTCAACGGCCTGCATCCGGGCTTCCGCGACCCGGGCTGATTGCCGCGGGTGGATCAAGACGCCTATTCGTCATGCCCGCGCAGTCGGGCATCCAGCCGATTTTCGCCAGCGGCGCGGTGGTGGACTTGGTTGCGCACGCAGCAACGCCACTTCAGACCGTCGCGCTAAAGCTTTAAGCTGGGCGCCCCGATTATTCACCCGGAGCCCCGATGCGCCTGTCCCGTTTCTTTATCGATGCCCCCCTCGGCCTCGGCCAGCATGAGCTGCCGGAAGCCCAGGCTCACTACATCGGTCGCGTACTGCGTCTGGGGCCGGGTGCGGCCGTGCAGCTGTTCGACGGATCAGGGGACGAATTTCTCGGCGAGTTGATCGAGGTGGGCAAGAAGAGCGTTAGGGTCGAGCTGCGCGAACGCCTGTCCGGCCAACCGCCTTCGCCCCTGGCCGTGCACCTGGGTCAGGGGCTGTCCCGCGGCGAGCGCATGGACTGGGCGATCCAGAAAGCCACCGAGCTGGGTGTCGGCGAGATCACCCCCATCGTCAGCGCGCGCTGCGAGGTACGGCTCAAGGACGAGCGCAGCGAAAAACGCATGGCCCACTGGCGCCAGGTGGCAACCAGCGCGTGCGAGCAGTGCGGCCGTTCGGTGCTGCCCGTGATCCACCCACCGCAGCTGTTGGCCGACTGGCTGATCCAGATCCAGGCGGACCTCAAGCTGGTGCTGCACCCGGTGGCCGAGCCGCTGACCAGCCATGTCCGCCCACAGTCCCTGGCCTTTTTGATCGGCCCGGAAGGCGGGTTGTCGGATGCCGAAGTGGCCCAAGCCCAGGACTCAGGCTTCCACGCCGCCCGCCTCGGTCCACGGGTGCTGCGCACAGAGACCGCGGCGGTGGTGGCACTGACAGTGGCGCAACAGCTGTGGGGAGATCTGTAGGCGGACTATCGAGCCAATGCGTGTCAGATCAGCCCGGCATCGGCCAGCAGTTGCTCGAGCCCCACCAGGTCCGGAATCTTCAGCAGTTCACCGTCCAGGTTGACCGCTTGCAGTTCCAGCGGCGCCAGCGGCGCGTCGGCACGCACCAGCTCGGCACCGACCTTGAGCGAGCGCGGGATGCCCTGCACCAGCAGCGCCATGAACTTCACATGGGGCCGCCCGCCCGCGGCATTGATCACCGCCACCCGTGCGCCCGCATTGGCGGCCAGGGGCTCGCCACTGGAAGCGGCCTCGAACGACAGCAATGGCAGGCGCAGGTCGCGCCAGGCCACTTGACCGAGGAACCAGACCGGCATCCCAGCCGTTACCTGAGGGGTGCGATAGGGAATCAATTCGGCCACCACCACGTTCGGCAGCAGCAGGGTACGGTCGGCCAGGGGCACCAGCAACCCGGTCAGGCTGGCGGGACTGGTCGAACTGGTGGGCGTGGCTACGGCTTGGCTCATCGGCATGTCCTGCAACGGCGTGTACTGACCCGACGCGCTGAGAGCAGCGTCCGGGGAAGGCAATGGATCAGGGCAGCCTGGGCCGAGTCGCGCGACCCGCTGCACCAACGGTAAGGGCTAGACACACTGCGCGGCGAGGTGGCTGACCAGGTTCGCCGCCAACTCGCGCGGGTCGCCGCTAAAGGCGCTGTAACCGCCCTCGCGCAGGCTGTCGGGCATGCTCGCGCAGGCACAACTGTCGCCACGTTGGGTCCAGATCTCGCCGCCCTGGCGACGGACATAAGCGGCAGCGGCGCTACCGTCGCTGCCCATGCCGCTGAAGGCCAACACCCCGCAGTGAGCACCGAAGTGCTGCGCCAGGTTGAGCATCATCTGATCGATGGACGGGCTGTAGGGCTCGGGCCAGCCGCGATCGGCAATCCGCATGGCACCGTCTTCGGCAAAGCTCAGCTCATGGCAGATCGGCGCCACGACCACTTCGCCGCAGCGAATGCTGTCACCTTCACGGGCCGGATTGACATGCCACTGGCTGTGTCGACCGACGGCCTGGGGCAACGCGTGCTCGAAGCTGGCATCGATATGCTGGGCATAGACGAAGCCCACCGGCAAACCGCCCGGCAAGGCATCGAGGAAGGCTTTGACCGCCGCCGGCCCACCCAGGGAGGCTGCCAGCAGCCAGACCTGACGGGCCGGCTCGCCGGCCACCAGAGGCGTGTCGGCCAGGGCCGCCGGCAGGTCCAGCCGGGCCGGACGCTGGGCCTCAGACATCAGGGCCTCCAGACCCGCAGCCGCCCCTTGTTTGGACGGATCGCCCACCAGCCGCTTGAGCTTGCCGAACAGGCGCCGCTCCCAGCGCGGGTAATGCTCGGAATGGCGCTCCGGCGCATAGCCTTCACCGAATAGCACCGGTGCCGTGGCCCGCTCCAGCAGGCGATCAATCAGCGGCGAATCCTCGGTTTGCGCCAGATCGACCATCCACAGGTCCGTCTCGCATTGGCCCAGGGCTTCATCGTCGAGACGCGCCGGGTCGCTGTTAAGCACCACCTGGTAGCCATTGGCAGTCAGGGCCTGCTGCAGCACATGGCGCTGCAGCGAGGTGTCGGCGATCACGGCGATCCGTGCCGAAAGTTTCTCCGTCATAGGGGTTTGACCGGGTGGCGATCCACCAGCTGAGCGATGGTTTCAAGCAACAGGGACTCTTGATACGGCTTGCCCAGGTACTCGTTGACGCCGATGCTCATGGCACGGTCGCGGTGCTTCTCGCCGGTCCGCGAGGTGATCATGATGATCGGCAGGTCTTTCAGGCGCTCGTCGTGACGCACCAGGTTGGCCACTTCGAAGCCGTCCATGCGTGGCATTTCGATGTCCAGCAGCATGATGTCCGGCTTGTGTTCCTGCAGCTGGGTGATGGCATCGACCCCGTCCTTGGCGGTCAGTACGTTCATGCCGTTACGCTCGAGCAGACGCGTGGTGACCTTGCGCACGGTCACCGAATCGTCCACCACCATGACCAGGGTCGGACGCTCGGCCTCGGCCTCGGCCGCGCTTTCGGCGCGACGCAGCAGACGCGGTTGCAGCTGCGACAGCAGGTGCGCATGCAATACACGGATGGTCGCCAGCAGGTCGAGGATGATCACGACGCGACCGTCGCCGAGGATGGTTGCCCCGGACACCCCGTGCACGCCGGCGAACTGCGGGCCGAGGCTCTTCACCACGATCTCTCGCGAGCCGGCCAGGCTGTCCACCTGCACCGCCACGGCGTGCTCGGTGGAACGCACCAGAATCACCGGCAGCGGCAGGCTCTGACCCACCAGCTTGGGGTGTTGACCGTTGTTCAGAAGGTCGCCCAGGTAGCGCAGCTCGTAAGCCTGACCGGCATATTCGAAGTGCGGCGTCTCGCCCTGACCCGCGCTCGACTCGGCCTGCTCGTACAGCGCTTCCAGCTCGTAGGGCGAAACCCGCACGATACCTTCGATGGTGTTGAGCGGGATGGCATACAGGTCTTCGCCGGACAGCACCATCAGCGCGCGGTTGACCGACACGGTGAACGGCAGGCGAATACGGAAACGCGTGCCCTGGCCCGGAGTCGACTCGATGCTCATGGAGCCGCCGAGTTGTTTGACCTCGGAATGCACCACGTCCATGCCCACGCCACGTCCGGAAATCTGCGTGACCTTTTCCGCCGTGGAGAACCCGGCATCCAGAATAAATTGCAGGATCTCGTGATCGGTCAGGTCCGAGTCCTGGTCCATCATGCCGCGCTCGATGGCTTTGCGCCGGACCGCATCGAGGCGCACACCGCCGCCGTCGTCGCTCAGGGTCAGCACGATATCGCCGCCTTCGCGGCCAATATCCAGGCGAATGGTGCCCTGCTCCGACTTACCCGCCGCACGGCGCACTTCACCGCGCTCGATACCGTGGTCGACGGCGTTGCGCAACATATGCTCGAGCGGTGCGACGATGCGTTCGAGCACCGTGCGGTCCATCTCGCCGTCGGCGTTGCCGACCACGAAATCGACCTGCTTGCCCAGCTCGCCGGCCACCTGCCGGACGATACGCCGCAAGCGCGGGACCAGGCGGTCGAAAGGCACCAGACGCGTGCGCATCAAGCCTTCCTGCAGCTCGGTGTTGACCCGCGCCTGTTGCAGCAACAGGGTTTCCGCGTCGCGGTTACGCGCGGTCAGGGTTTCCTTGAGGTCCAGCAAGTCGGATGCGGACTCGAACAGCGCACGGGACAGCTGCTGCAGCTGCGAGTGACGGTCCATTTCCAGAGGGTCGAAGTCCTCGTAGCCGGCACGCTCGGCCTCGGCCTGGTAGCGGCTGAGAATCTGCGATTGGGTCTCGATGTCCAGACGGCGCAACTGGTCGCGCACCCGGTCGATGGTCGCTTCCATCTCACCGAGGGTGAAGCCGAAATCGCTGACCTGCTGCTCGACCCGGCCGCGGAAGATCGATGTCTCACCGGCCAGGTTGACCAGGCCTTCGAGCAACTCGGCCGGCACCTTGACCAATTCCTGGGGCGCACGCCGGGAAGCGACGTCCAGCGCGGCCTCCTGGGCGCGCCGCACGAAGGGCAGGACCTTGGCCACCAGCGCTTCGGCCTGTACATCGCTGGCCGCGACTATCGGGCTGAGCAGCTTGCTCGAGGCCGGCACGAACGGTGCCACCGGGGCCATCGGCTGCGCAAGCGCCTCGCTCTGCGGCTCATCATCGGCCACGGGCGCGTCGCTCGGCACTTGCAGCAGACGCTGGCGCAGCAGATCCAGTTCATTCTGCAAGCCGTCGAAGCCGGAACGCACGTCCAGGAACAGGCTGTCCGGCCAGGGCGCGCCACGTTGTAGCGCCTCGGTCAGGTGCTGCTCCAGCTCGTGACTCAGGTCGCCCAGACGCTTCTGTCCCGACAACCGTGCACCGCCCTTGAGGGTGTGCAGGATGCGCAAGGTTTCCGCCAGGGCTGCGCCGCTGTCGTCACGGTTGGCTTCCCAGCGACCGATGGTGTCGTCCATGGCCTCGAGCAGCTCGTCGCCTTCCTCGAGGAAGATTTCGAGAATATCCTCTTCGGCCTCGTGCTCCGGCGGCAAACTGGGGCTGAGCGACACGCTGGCGGGCATGCTCAGCTGCTCGTCGGGGTTACCGCAAAATCGCTTGATCGTCTCGATCAAGGCTTCGCCGTCCGGTACGCCACGTTTGTCGCGCACCGCCTCGAGCATCAGGGCCAGTCGGTCGTGACAGGCCTGCAGCAAGTCGAACAACACCGGGCTGGCGCGCAGACGCCCATCGCCCAGACCTTCATAGAGAAATTCCAGCTCGTGGGCCAGATCGCCGATCTCGCGGATTTCCGCCATCCGCGCACCACCCTTGAGGGTGTGCAGATCGCGCTGCAGGGACTCGACTTCCAGGGTGTTGTGGGTGTCCTCCATCCAGCGCTGCAAGGCAGCCGAGGAGCTGTCGATGATGTCGAAACCTTCCTCGAGGAAGATTTCCACCAGCTCGGGGTCGCGGTCGTCATCGAAGGCGTTCGGCGTGGCCGGGCTCGGTGCCTCCGGCGCTGCAGGTTCCAGCTCAACGGCGAATTCGGGATCGACTAAGGCCGCGGGGTCGAAGGTTTCCTCGTCGGCAACGGCGGGTTCGCCCCACTCGACGAAGCTCGGCGCGGGCTGTGCCTGGTCGGGACCTGGAGCCTCGCTTGGCGGCAACTCGTCGAGCAACACCGGGTCGAGCGGCGGCTCATCGAGGGGCTCGGACGCCAGCTCCACGATGCCAGGCAGCTCATCATCGACAGGCGCAGCTTCCGGGATCGCGGACGCGACCTGAGGATCGTCGACCAAGGTTTCGGGGGAAAGCGGCGACGCCCACTGAGTGTCGTCTTCACTCGCTGACTCGAGGTCAGCGGGCTCGCGCCACTCAGTCCGGGGCGAGGCCGCTTCGGGAAAATCCCCCGCACCACCTTGGCGGAAAGCCAGTATCGCATCGATCAGTTCGGGAGCCTCGACCATCGGCTGGCGGCTTTGCAATTGATCGAGCTGGGTGGCCAAACGGTCGTGGCTTTGATGCAGCAGCCCGGCGAGCACGGGCGAATAGCTGTAGCGCCGATCCACCAGACCCTCGTAGAGAAACTCCAGCTCATGGGCCAAATCACCGATGGGCTTGATCTCGGCCATGCGCGCGCCGCCCTTGAGGGTATGCAGGTCCCGCTGCAGGGACAGCAAGGCGCGGGTGTTGTCCGGCTCGCCCAGCCAGCGCTCGAGGGACTGACCGGCGCTGTCCAGGATATCCACCGCCTCCTCGAGGAAGATATCCACCATTTCGTCGTCCAGAGCCTCATAGGCTTGGGACACCGGTACGGTGGCCGGCAAGGACGGCGCGTGCAGGACCGGCTCAGATTCGCTCGATGACTGAGCGGCTTCGGCTTCGGCAACTGGCTCGGGGGTCTGGTCGGCCGGCATCGAGCCAGTCCAGGAAGCGTTACTTTCGTCCAGCTCCAGCTCGACCACGTCGAACCCGGCATCCGGCTCGAGCAGCGCCAGGGTGGCGGGATCGAAAGCCTCGTCCAGCAGGGCATTCAGGGCTTCGACCTGGTCGGGCTGCGCGGTGACCTGCAACCCGGCCGCGACCTGGTCCATCATGTCGATCAGGGTTTCGTGCGCCTTGTCGGCTTCTTCGAAGAAGCGTTGGCTGACTGCCAATCGCCCTTCCTGCACGGCCCCATACAAGCCCAGCAGGGCCTGACACAGCTCGTCGATCTGCGGCAGCTCGGCCATCTCGGCGCCACGGCCCAGGGTCGTCAGCTCGTCCAGCAAGGCGCTGAGTTCCTGGCGCTCGGAGGGGTGCTCCTGCCAACGTCGGAGCAAGCCTTCGGCGTCCAGCAGAATGTCCATACCTTCGGCCAGGAAAATGCCGATCAATTGCGGATCACGGCTTTCCCCACTGTCGTCCTGACGTGCCAGCTCGGCGGTTTCCAGACGCTCGGCGTGCAATCGCTGGACCCGCTCGAACAGCTCTTCGGCGCCGGGAATCGCGGCCAAGGGATGACTGTCCAGCTGTTCCAGACCGATACGGAAGAGCTGCTCGGCACACTGCAGCAGCTCGGCCTCGGCCAGGTCCATGGGGATCAGGTTGGCCTTGAACTCCTTGGCCAGCTTTTCCAGCGGGGCGGCGATTTCGGCGATCGGCAGAATGCCGGCCATGTAAGCACTGCCCTTGAGGGTGTGCAGGGCCCGCTGCAAGTCGTCGGTGACCGGTTGCGGCAATTCCTGGGCGCAGTCAGCGAGAAAACCAACCAGGGTTTCCAGGTGGGTTTCCGCCTCGTTGCGGAAAATTTCCAGCAGTTGCGGGTCGAGGACTTCCTCTTCCTCTACCGGAGCAGCCGGGGAACCGCCCACAGGCGCGGCTGCCTGCTCGAAGACCGGGGCGTCAGGTTTTGGGAGGGTCTGGCCCTTGGCCAAGGCGTGAGCGGTAGCCGCCAGGAAGTCCACGTCGTCGCGCTGGCGCTGGGCCTTGGCGGCGAACTCGTCGACCAGGGCCGGCATCAGGGCCACCACATCGACTATGACCTGTTGCACCTCGTCGCCCGGCTGGATGCTGCGTTCCAGCACGCGGTTGAGCAGGTTCTCGATCGACCAGCCCAGCTCGCCGATGACCAGCGCACGGACCATCCGACCACTGCCCTTGAGGGTATGGAAGGCCCGCCGCACTTCGATCAGCGCGTCCTTGTTCTCGGTATTGCTGCGCCATTGCGGCAGGTATTCGCCGATGGTTTCCAGCACTTCGCCGACTTCCTCGACAAAGACTTCCAGCAACTCGTCATCCACTGGCTCTTCGTCGGCCGGTGGTGGCAGCAGGCTCGGCGGCACATCGTGGGCCGGGGGGTTGATCGCTTGGGTCGGGGTAGCAAGCACCTCGGCCAACGTCAGGGGTTTGTCCTCGGTAGCAGCCGGTACCTCGGGCTCGATGGCCACGCTGGGCAATTCGACATGGGGCAGGTCCATGCCCTCGAATTGCGTCTCGTCCCAATCGGCCAGATTTTCGGTCGTCTCGAAATCCAGTGACCAGTCGCTTTCAGCCGCGGGCGACGAGGCATCCAGCGGCGCCTCGAAGTCCAGATCGACCAGTTCAAGGGACTCGGACAGCGGCTCGATGGGCGGGCTGTCGGCGATCTCCTCCAGGCTCAGGCTCGGCAGCTCGTCCAACTGCGCCTGGAAATCCAGGTCGCCCAGCTCCAGGGATTCGGACTGCGGCTCGATGGGCGTGCTGTCGGCG
>JAZKHB010000013.1:140836-183329 GCA_040385585.1 Pseudomonadota bacterium
TCCAGGGATTCGGACTGCGGCTCGATGGGCGTGCTGTCGGCGATCTCCTCCAGGCTCAGGCTCGGCAGCTCGTCCAGCGGCGCCTGAACGTCCGGGTCGGCCAGTTCCAGGGCGAGGTCTTCTGGCGGTGCGATCCGCTCCAGGTAGGCGTCACCCTCATCCGCAGGCAGACTGTCGGGTTCGGCGAGGCTGTCCGCCTCGACTTGGACGTCGGGCAGTGCCTCCGGCGGCTCATCGGACAGCACTTCGATATCGTGCAGCGGATCGGCCAGGGGCGCATGTGCCGGTTCTACCGGGTCAATGCGATCGAGAATCGAAGGTTTTTCCTTGAGCGGGTAACCCAAGGTCTCCAGGCTTTCCTCCGCGACATCGAGAATCAGGTCGCCCTGAGTCGCATGGTCTTCGGCCAGACGCTCGAGGTAATACTCCACGCTGGTAATGGCATCCGCCAGGGTGTCCAGGTTGTGCCAGTTGGGTACGGCCTTGCGCGCCAGTAGCTGTTCCTGGATGTAGCGGTTGCAGGCATTGAGCAGCGCCGCGGCACGGGGCAGCGGAATCATGGCCAGACCGCCGCGCACCTGGGTCAGCAGCTCGGGCACGTGGGCCAGGTGCTCATGGTTCCACTGCGAGGCGATGAATTCGATGATCGCGTCTTTGGCCTGCTCCAGGCCGTTGCGCGCTTCCTTGATCACCAGCTGGTGGATCTGCGTCACGTCGGTGGTCGGCAGGTGGCTCTCTTCGCGGCCACGGTCGTCAGCCTGACCGACCATGCCGGCCAGGGTGGCTTCGACGTACAGCAGCGCACCGGCCACATCCATCAGCACAGCGTCGTTCACTTCACGCTGGCCGACCGACAGGCTCTGGACCACATCGAGCTGGTCGACTATGACCTTGCGCGGTTGCCCGAAGCCCAGCACCCCGAGGGTATCGGCGATCTGCTTGAGCGGCGCCCGCAAGGCATCCAGTTCGTCGACCTTCTTGCGGTCACTGCGCACGAACAGATCGAGGCTGTCCTTGACCCGCACCAGCTCTTCGCACAAGGCCGCCACCACCGAACGCATGGCATCGCGGTCCGGACCGGCCAGTCGGGCACGCTCCTCGTCCACCACATCGTCGTCGGGCAGGGCATCGGCCAGCCGGTACTGCTCTTTGAGGGCACTGATACGTGGCGATTGCGCCTTGGACTTGGCCACGTAGAACAGCAGGTTCTTGGCCAGGTCTTCCGGTGCACTGTGGTTGATGCCGTCGGCGCCCTGTTCGACCAGGCGCTTGAGTTCCTTGTCGACCTGGCGCAGCAGGGTCCGCACCGAAGTGCCATTGACCACGCTGCCATTGGCCAGGCCTTCGACCAACCCAGAGGCGATCTGCCAGAGTGGGCCCAGCGGCGCGCCCTTGCAGAGGGTTTCCAGGCGTGCAAAAACCCGGGCCATATACCCCAGATTGGTGCCCAGGTCCTGGCTACGTATCACGCCGACCAGGGCCATCTGCAGGGTCTGGCGCAGCTTGCGCAGCAACCCTGGCAGCTCGGCGGTGCCCAGCTGGGCCAGGGACTCGACGGACAACGCCGTCGGGCGGGCGGACATGTCAGGGGAAAACAGGCTGGTTTCCGACAGCAGCTTCTCACCGCGTGCGGCGCGCAGGTCGTTGAGCAGCGGCAAAACCACCATGGGCAGGTCGCGCCGGGCGCTCTGGATGCGATCCAGGTACACCGGCAGCTGCAGGATGGCCTGCATCAGCACTTCCAGGGCTTCGCCCAGGTTGCTGACGCGGTTTTCCATCAGCGCCTGGGACAGGTGCTCCATTTCCTCGGCCAGCAACGCCGCCCCGTAGAACTCGACCATCTGCAGCGTGCCGTGGACCTGATGCACATAGGTCAGGCAGAACCGCATGCGGGTCGAATCCTGCGGGTTCTCGACGAACGCCTCCAGGGCATGCCGCGCCTGTTTAAGGGTCTCGGCTATTTCGCCTTTGACCCATTCCAGGGCGACATAATCGTGCCGATCACCCATAGCCACTCCACTCATAAGCCTGTACTACCTATCCCTTGCGGGTAAAGGCCAGCACTCGCTCGTCGGCTACCGGCGTCAACGCCGGGTGCTGCCAACCGACCACTTCGCCCACTCCGACGACCAGCAGACCACCCGGTGCCAGGCAGTCCGCCAGGCGGTTGAGGATCTCGCGGCGACGCCAGCGACGAAAATAGATCAGCAAGTTCTGACAGAAAATAACGTCCATGCCGGACATTGGCGCCTTGGCCAATTCCAGCACGTTGAGCCTGGCGCAACACACTTGAGCGGCCAGGCTCGGGATGACTTTGAAGCGTCCATCGGGCTGCACATCGAAATAACGCTCGCACAGGTCGGCATCCATCTGCTCCAGCTTGCGGGCGCCATACAGGCCTTCGCGCGCCTTGCTGAGCACATTGAGGCTGATATCGGTACCGGTCACCCCGAAGTGATCCGGATGCGGGCTACCGTGCCGTACTTCGGCCGCGCTGATCGCCAGTGAATAAGGCTCCTCACCGCTTGAACAGCCCACGCTCCACATGGCCCAAGGCGCAGCCGACACGCCGTCTTGCTCCTGCGCCAGACGCTCGCGCAGATACTGCTCGAGCACCTCGAACGAGGCGCGGTGACGGAAGAACCGGGTTTCCTGCACGGTCAAGCGGTCCAGCAGTACCGACCACTCCACCGCACCCCGCGGGCCATCGGTGACCTGGCGGTAGTAGCTGGCGTAGTCGGCCACGCCGAGCTCGCGCATGCGCGTGCTCAGATTGGTTTGCAGAAATGCCTGACGCTGCTGATTGACCACCACGCCGGTTCGCTCCTCCAGCAAGCTCTGCCAGGTGCGAAACTCGGCCGGCGACATATCGGCCACGGGCTTCAAGGCCCAGGCGCCGCTTGGCTGCATGCCGTCCCCCTCGCTCATGGCCCTATGCCGGCGGCCCTTTCAGACCGCCGCACCCCGCTCGCTTAAACCTGGTCCTGAACGGTCGGCAGGTTGAAGCCCGACACCGACTTGCGCATTTCGCTGGCCATCTTGGCCAGGTTACCAATGCTCTTGGCGGTGGCCGTGGTACCAGACGAGGTCTGCGAGGTGATCTCCTGGATCACGTTCATGGTGTTGGAAATATGACCAGCCGAAGAAGCCTGCTGGCGGGCCGCGTTGGAGATGTTCTGGATCAAGGCTGCCAGGGTCTTGGATACCTTTTCGATCTCTTCCAGCGCCACACCGGCGTCCTGGGCCAGACGGGCACCGCGTACCACTTCGGAAGTGGTCTGCTCCATGGAGATTACCGCTTCGTTGGTGTCGGTCTGAATCGTCTTAACAAGCGCCTCGATCTGCTTGGTTGCCGCCGAGGAACGTTCCGCGAGTCGCTGTACTTCGTCCGCTACCACGGCGAAGCCTCGACCCGCGTCACCGGCCATGGAGGCCTGGATCGCGGCGTTCAGTGCGAGGATGTTGGTCTGGTCGGCGATGTCGTTGATCAGGCTTACGATGTCACCGATCTCCTGGGACGATTCACCGAGGCGCTTGATCCGCTTCGACGTGTCCTGGATCTGCTCACGGATGTTATCCATGCCGGTGATGGTGTTGTGCACCACTTCGTTGCCCTTGTTGGCGATGGCTACGGAACGTTCCGCTACCGCGGAAGACTCCGAGGCGTTCGCCGATACCTGGTCGATGGACACGGCCATTTCGTTGATCGCCGCGGAAGCGCCGGCGATTTCCTGGGCCTGATGCTCGGAAGCTTCGGCCAGGTGCATGGCCGTGGCCTGGGTTTCCTGGGCCGCCGCTGCCACCTGAACCGCCGTCAGGTTGATGGTTTCAACCAGGTCGCGCAGTTGGTCGATCGAATAGTTGATCGAGTCGGCGATGGCGCCGGTAAAGTCTTCGGTCACCGTTACCGCCACCGTCAAGTCACCGTCGGCGAGGTCGGCGATTTCGTCCAGTAGCCGCAGAATCGCGGCCTGGTTACGTTCATTCTTCTCGGCGGTCGCCGCCAGGCGGCCACGGGTATCCCATACCATGACCAGGCCGATCAAGATGATCGAAGCCAGGGCCAGCGCACCTAGCAAATAACCGGCAAGGGTGTACAGGGCACGTCCAGACGCCAGGCTCTCGAACCCGATGGCCAGCTGCGAAGCCTTGTCCAGGAGGGTCTGGGAGACGCTGAAAATGCTGTTGGCAGACTCGCGCACCTGGAACAATTCGGGCGAAGTTTCCAGGATCTCGTCCACGGAACCGGAGACGAATTCGAACAGCTCGGAAATCTCGGCCAGACGCTCGAGCGCTTCAGCGTCGGTCACCTTGGACATTTCCATCGCTTCATTGCCTTCGAGCATCGCGTTCAACACGCGACCGAAGAGGCTGGCGTCGCGACCGAACATGTCGGCGGCTTGCACCGAGTCCTGGTCGCCGGCCAGTACCTTGTTCACCGAGCCGAGGATCCGCTCGGCCAGCAGTGACTGACGCTGGGCCACCGAAACCTGGACAGCAGGCGCGCCGCTTTCCAGCAGGATATCGACCACTTCCTCGTACTCGACCTGCAGCTGCGGAATGGTTTCCGCCAATGTTGCGGCCACCTGGTGCAACGACAGTACCGTCTGTTCGCTGGCCAAAATGGCGTCGGTGTTCTGCCGCAGACTGTCCCAGTCGGTCTGCACGCCGGCCATCTCGGCTTGAACCGCTTCAGGCGCGGAAGGCAGGCCGGTGGACTCGTCGCCGCTGACCAGGAAGCCCCAGCGCTTCTCGAAGTCGTTACGCGCATCCTTGAGCAGCACGAAGGCTTCGGCCTTACCGGCCGCCGCTTCCGTTGCGTTCTTCGCAATACGCTGAGACAGCACGCGCAGCTCACCGGAGTGACCGATGTACTCGGTGTCGTAGTTGGACTGCGTGTTGATATAAGCGAAGTTAGCGAACAGCAACACGATCGAAACGATCAGGACCAGGAACAGCCCCAGAATCAATGTGTTGCTGCGCATACCAGCCAATAGATTGCCTGCATTGAGTTTTTTCATTGTCTGGCCCCCGCCTGGACCTACCGCACTACGGTTCCCATGTCACGCCAAAAGGCCGGCAAAGCCGACCCAACCGAAAAACGTTTAAAACGCCACGTCGAGAAAACCCTGATGCTGTGCCAGCGCATGTGGGCTGAACACGAGCCAGGGTTGTTCGCGTTGAAAAACACCGTGGATAAAAGGCTCGATGGACGCTTCGAGCAAGGGTAATTGCTCGGAGAAGGCATCCACCGGAAAATGCTGCATCCCGAAGACTTCATCGACCGTCAGACCGGCGAAAACTTCCTGATGATCCACTACCAACACCCGTCGTTGCTTGCGCAAGGGCGACAGGTCCGTTCCAAAAAATCCGCACAGGTCCATTACCGGCAACAGCCTACCGCGTACGTTGGCCACGCCTTTGACCCAGCTCTTCACGCCGGGCAACAGGGTATAGCGCGGTTCGTGCAACACCTCGCCGATCTCACCCATGGGCGCCACGAAAAAACGCTCGCCCATGCGAAAGCCGATGCCGCTCCAGGTCTGGACGATCGCCTGCTGCGAGGGCAGACCAGCGGCCAGTTGCCGGCAGCGCTGATCGATCTCGAGAAGAAGCTCAAAGGGAGTCTGCGCGTTCGCCATGCCGGCCCGGACCTTATTTATAATTATTCGCTGCGCATCGACACGGCCTTAGCCAGCCAACACCGCATTCAAGGTTTTCAGCAGGGTGGCTTCGTCCACCGGCTTGGTCAGGTAGTCCTTGGCGCCTTGGCGCTTACCCCAGACCTTGTCGGTTTCCTGATCCTTGGTGGTGACTATGATGACCGGAATGTGGCTGGTGCCCGCATCCTTGGTCAGCTGCCGGGTCGCCTGGAAGCCATTGAGCCCCGGCATGACGATATCCATCAGCACGGCGTCGGGCTTTTCCTGGCGCGCCAGGGCAACGCCGTCGGCACCGTTTTCGGCCTTCAGCACTTGATGGCCATGCTTTTCCAGCATGGCCGTCAGCTTGTACATCTCGGTCGGTGAATCATCAACAATCAGAATTCGAGCCATGGTGTTTCCCATATCGATAACGGCGTTACCGGCTTGGCGGCCGGACGTCAGGATGCTTGCTCCACCGGAGTGAAGTTCGGCACATGGGCCTTAATGGCACCGAGCAACTCTTCCTTGCTGAAGGGCTTGGTAAGGTACTGATCGGAGCCGACAATGCGACCCTTGGCCTTGTCGAACAGACCGTCCTTGGAAGACAACATGATGACAGGTGTGGATTTGAAAGCGCTGTTGTTCTTGATCAGGGCGCAGGTCTGATAGCCATCGAGCCGCGGCATCATGATGTCGACAAAAATGATATTGGGGTGAGTATCGGCGATTTTGGCCAAAGCATCAAAACCATCAACGGCGGTAATGACTTCACAACCCACTTTTTTCAGCAGGGTTTCTGCCGTGCGACGAATCGTTTTCGAATCGTCGATCACCATGACCCTCAAACCTTCGGAATGCTGTTCCATGTTCGCCCTACCATCGCCTCGGTGAGTCGTTATTTTTCGCGTTATCCCGCGTGCCGTAGGCCCTAACAGCGCCGGGCTGCGACCCAACCGCCGAACCTTTTTAGCACACTCTCCCCATGCAATCCATAAACCCCGGAGCCGCAAGGTTTTTCCTTGACCGGGCAGCCGGCCGGAGCCACCCTGCGCCGGTTAGTCTAGTCTCGGCAGCCCACTGCTGCCGTATTCCTTTTGCGGAGGATTTACCCCATGGGCATTCGCCTTGGCATCGTCATGGACCCCATCGCGCAGATCGCCTTCAAGAAGGACAGCTCGCTGGCCATGTTGCTGGCGGCGCAGGCGCGTGGCTGGTCGCTGCTTTATATGGAGCAGCAAGACCTTTACCAGGCCGAGGGCCAAGCCCGCGCCCGCATGCGCCCCCTGAAAGTCTTCGACGATGTCCAGCACTGGTTCGAGCTGGAGGCCGAATGCGACGCCCCGCTGCGCGAATTGGATGTCATCCTGATGCGCAAGGATCCGCCATTCGATAACGAGTTCGTTTACTCCACCTACCTGCTGGAGCAGGCTGAACGCGACGGCGTCCTGGTAGTCAATCGCCCGCAAAGTCTGCGCGACTGCAACGAAAAGCTCTTCGCCACCCAGTTCCCTCACTGCACCCCGCCGACCCTGGTCAGTCGCCGGTCGGACATTCTGCGCCAATTTGCCAAAGAACAGCGTGACATTATTCTCAAACCCTTGGATGGCATGGGCGGATCGTCGATCTTTCGGCATCGCGAAGACGATCCCAATCTGTCGGTGATTTTGGAAACCCTGACCGCCCACGGCACGCAATTGATCATGGCCCAGGGTTACCTGCCGGCCATCAAGGACGGCGACAAGCGCATCCTGATGATCGACGGTGAGCCGGTGCCTTATTGCCTGGCGCGCATCCCGGCTGCCGGCGAGACCCGCGGCAATCTGGCCGCCGGCGGCCGCGGCGAGGCGCGCCCACTGACCGAGCACGACCGCTGGATCGCTGCCCAGGTGGGCCCGACCCTGCGCGAGAAAGGCTTGCTGTTCGTTGGCCTGGATGTGATCGGCGAGCACCTGACCGAGATCAACGTCACCAGCCCGACCTGCATCCGCGAAATCGACGCCGCCTTCGGTACCCGCATCGGCGAACAGTTGATGCAGGCCATCGAAAACAAGCTGTCTGCCAACCGCGGCACGCCGAAAACTTGAAGCAGGTGGCAGCTTGGCGCTTGTCGCTTGCAGCTGGCCACTGCAAGCCGGCAGACTGCGCGGCAAACCGACCCGACCAGATCGCCCGATGACTGTAGCCACCCCCCTTCCTGAACTCGCCCCCGCCGGGGTTCGCCCGGCGGACCGATTGGGTTTTACCCTGTTTCTGGCCGCCACCCTGCACCTGGCGCTGATTCTCGGGGTCGGCTTCGGCTTTAGCGATCCCAACTCGATCAGCAAGACCCTGGAGGTCACCCTCTCGACCTTCAAGAGCGAGGAAAAGCCCGAGGAAGCCGACTTTATCGCCCAGGACAATCAGCAGGGCAGCGGCACCCTGGAACACAAGGCGGCACCCAAGACCACCGAGCAGGCGCTGTTCCAGGACTCCGAGATCAAGCGCGTGACACCCCCGGCCACGCCGCCCCCGGCAACCGTTCAGGAAGCCCCCAAGGCCGCGGTCGCCACGATCACCCCGCAACGCCAGCAGACCCCGGTCAAGCGCGAAGACACCCCACCCAAGCCCCAGAGCCGCCCGACGCCGGAGTTCGACAGCACGCAACTGTCCTCGGAAATCGCCAGCCTGGAAGCCGAACTGTCCCAGGACGTGCAGCAATACGCCAAACGCCCCAAGGTCCATCGCCTCAATGCGGCCTCGACCATGCGCGACAAAGGAGCCTGGTACAAAGACGACTGGCGCAAGAAGGTCGAGCGCATCGGCAACCTGAACTACCCCGATGAAGCACGCCGCCAGGGCATTTATGGCGCGTTGCGGCTGCTGGTGACCATCAACCGCGACGGCTCCCTGTACGAAGTGCTGGTGCTGGAGTCCTCCGGCCAGCCGCTGCTCGACCTTGCGGCTCAGAAAATTGTGCGCCTGGCCGCGCCCTTCGCACCGTTTACCGGTGACATGGCCGAGTTCGACCGCCTGGAGATCATCCGCACCTGGAAATTCGAACGCGGCGACCGACTCTCCAGCCAGTAACCCAGTCCACGTCCGTCAACGTCTTCAGCGTCCCCGAGCGCATGCTCGACGCATACGGCTTTATGCACGGGGCCTGAGGCTTTAAGCTAGCGCCCTATGAAAACCACCACGCCCAGCTGCCTCAAGCACCATTTTCTGATCGCCATGCCGCATATGGCCGATCCGACGTTCGCGCAGACCGTCACCTACCTGATCGAGCACAACGAGCAAGGCGCCATGGGCCTGGTGATCAACCGACCCAACGGCCTCAACCTGGCCGATGTAATCGAGCAGCTACGGCCTGACAGCGAGCCATTGGCACTGTGCCAGAGCCTGCCGATCTTCAATGGCGGCCCGGTGCAGACCGACCGCGGTTTCGTCCTGCATCCGGCCGATCACCACTACCAGGCCACCCTGGCGCTGGGCGAGCTGAGTCTGTCCACTTCCCAGGACGTGCTGTTCGCCATCGCCGATGGCAGCGGGCCGGACAAATACCTGATCACCCTGGGCTATGCCGGCTGGCAGGCCGGTCAGCTGGAGGCCGAACTCGCGGACAATGCCTGGCTGACCTGCCCGGCCGACCCGCAGATCCTCTTCGACCTGCCCTACGACCAGCGCCTGAACGCCGCCGCGGCGCGACTGGGTGTCAACCTCAATCTGCTGACCTCGCAAGTCGGGCACGCCTGATGGCCGAGGCCAAACCCCTGCGCCTGCTGCTGGGCTTCGACTACGGCACCAAACAGATCGGTGTGGCGGTCGGCCAGGCGATTACCCGCCAGGCCCGCGAACTCTGCGTGCTCAAGGCACAGAACGGCATCCCCGACTGGCAGCAGGTCGAAGCCTTGATCCGCGAGTGGCAGCCGGACGCCATAGTGGTCGGCCTGCCGCTGAACATGGACGGCACGCCCAGCGCCATGAGCGCGCGGGCGGAAAAATTCGCCCGACGCCTCAATGGCCGTTTCAATATCCTCGTCCACACCCATGACGAACGCCTGACCACCTACGCCGCCAAAGGCGAACGCCTGGCACAGGGCCAACGCGGCGGCTACCGCGAAAACCCGGTCGACGCCCTGGCCGCAGCGTTATTGTTGCAAGGCTGGCTGGAAGCCCACCTCGAGGACACCCCATGACCCTACCCGACCCCGCCGAACTGCTGCCTCAGATGGCCACGGCGCTGAATGCCCACCTGGCCGGTCGGCAGATCGACGCGCCGCGCTTTATCGGCATCCGCACCGGCGGCGTCTGGGTCGCCCAGGCGCTGCTGCAGACCCTGGGACGCGACGAGCCCCTGGGCGTGCTCGACGTGTCGTTCTACCGCGACGACTTCAGCCAGAACGGCCTGCACCCCCAGGTACAGCCCTCCGAGCTGCCGTTCGAGGTCGAGGGCCAGCACCTGGTACTGATCGACGACGTGCTGATGAGCGGACGTACCGTCCGCGCCGCCCTCAACGAGCTGTTCGACTACGGCCGCCCGGCCAGCGTGACCCTGGTCTGCCTGCTGGACCTCAACGCGAGCGAGCTGCCGATCCGGCCCGACGTGGTCGGTGCCACCCTGTCGCTCGACCCCAGTCAGCGCATCAAGCTCAGCGGTCCCGCGCCGCTGGCCCTGGAGTTGCAGACCCTGCCCCCTTCCTGCGCCGCCCACTGAGACCCTCGCGATGACGCCGATCGACGCCAAGCGCCCGCTGCAGCTCAACGAGCTGGGCCAGCTGCGCCACTTTCTCTCCCTCGACGGCCTGTCCCGGGAGCTGCTGACCGAGATTCTCGACACTGCCGACTCCTTTCTCGAGGTCGGTGCCCGGGCCGTGAAGAAGGTTCCGCTGCTGCGCGGCAAGACCGTGTGCAACGTGTTCTTCGAGAACTCCACGCGTACCCGAACCACCTTCGAGCTGGCGGCCCAGCGCCTGTCGGCCGACGTCATCAGTCTCAACGTCTCGACCTCCTCCACCAGCAAGGGCGAGACCCTCTACGACACCCTGCGCAACCTCGAGGCCATGGCCGCCGACATGTTCGTGGTGCGCCACGGCGACTCGGGCGCCGCGCACTTCATCGCCGAGCACGTCTGCCCGGACGTGGCCATTATCAACGGCGGTGACGGACGGCACGCCCATCCGACCCAGGGCATGCTCGACATGCTGACCATCCGCCGGCACAAGGGTGGCTTCGAAAACCTCTCGGTGGCCATAGTCGGTGACATCCTGCACTCGCGGGTGGCCCGTTCGAACATGCTGGCGCTCAAGACTCTGGGCTGTCCGGATATCCGCGTGATCGCACCCAAGACCCTGCTGCCGGCGGGCATCGAACAGTACGGGGTCAAGGTCTATACCGACCTGACCGCGGGCCTCAAGGATGTCGACGTGGTGATCATGCTGCGCCTGCAACGCGAGCGCATGAGCGGCGGCCTGCTGCCCAGCGAGGGCGAGTTCTACAAGTTGTTCGGCCTGACCACCGCACGCCTGGCCCTGGCCAAGCCCGACGCCTTGGTCATGCACCCGGGGCCGATCAACCGCGGCGTGGAAATCGAATCGGCGGTGGCCGACGGCCCGCAGTCGGTGATACTCAACCAGGTCACCTACGGCATCGCCATCCGCATGGCCGTGCTGTCCATGACCATGAGCGGGCAGGCCGCCCAGCGCCAGCTGAACGAGCAGCAACTCAACGAACTGAACGCCTTGCAGGCAAGCACCGGGGAGTCCCACTGATGCGCACCCGTATTCTCGGCGCCCGGGTGATCGATCCGGCCAGCGGTCTGGACCGGGTCGCCGACCTGTATATCGACGGCGGCACCCTGGTCGGCCTGGGCCATGAACCGGCCGGCTTCGTCGCCGACCAGGAGATCGACGCCCGGGGTCTGATCGCCGCACCCGGCCTGGTCGACCTCAGCGTGGCCCTGCGCGAGCCCGGCTACAGCCGCAAGGGCAGTATCGCCAGCGAGACCCTGGCTGCCGCCGCTGGTGGCGTCACCAGCCTGTGCTGCCCGCCCTGCACCAAGCCGGTGCTGGATACCGCCGCAGTGGCCGAGATGGTCCTGGAGCGCGCCCGCGCGGCTGGCCACGCCAAGGTCTATCCCATCGGTGCCTTGAGCAAAGGCCTGGACGGCGAGCAGCTGGCCGAACTGGTGGCCTTGCGCGACGCCGGCTGCGTGGCCTTCGGCAACGGCCTGGGCAGCTTCGCCAATACCCGCACCCTGGCCCGCGCCCTGGAATACGCCGCGACCTTCGACCTGACGGTGATCTTTCACTCCCAGGACCGCGACCTGGCCGAAGACGGCCTGGCCCACGAGGGCGCCACGGCCAGCTTTCTCGGCCTGCCGGGGATTCCGGAGTCCGCCGAAACCGTGGCCCTGGCCCGCGATCTGCTGCTGGTGGAGCAAAGCGGCGTGCGCGCGCATTTCAGCCAGCTGACCAGCACCCGCGGCGCCCAGCTGATCGCCGAGGCCCAGGCCCGCGGCCTGCCGGTGACCGCCGATGTCGCTCTATACCAGCTGATACTGACCGACGAGGCGCTGATCGACTTCTCCAGTCTCTACCATGTGCAGCCACCGCTGCGCAGCGGCAAGGACCGCGACGGTCTGCGCGCCGCGGTCAAGTCCGGGGTGATCCAGGCCATCGCCAGCCATCACCAGCCCCACGAACCCGACGCCAAGCTGGCGCCCTTCGGTGCCACGGAGCCGGGCATCAGCAGCGTCGAACTGCTGTTGCCCCTGGCCCTGAGCCTGGTGCAGGACGGCCTGCTTGACCTGCCGACCCTGCTCGCGCGCCTGAGCGCCGGCCCTGCCCAGGCCCTGCGCCTGGCGGCCGGCAGCCTGGCCCTGGGTAGCGCCGCCGATCTGGTGTTGTTCGACCCTCAGGCCTCCACCCTGGCCGGCGAAACCTGGCATTCGAAGGGCGCCAACTGCCCTTTTATCGGCCATTGCCTGCCCGGCGCCGTTCGCTACACCCTGGTGGACGGGCATATCAGCTATCAGGCTTGAGCCTGCATCAACACCGGCCTAGCAACTCGCCTGCAGCAACCGGTAGTCCTGCATGCGGCCAGGTTAAATCCAGTTAGTGATTCGGCCGGCTGAAGCTTGAACTTCAGCCGGCTGCACGCTGCGGCAGATCTAAAAGGAATAATGCTGCTGCACGCCATACCTTTCATAGATTGCCCGGAGCCGGCCATCTCGCTTCATCTCGCGCAATTCCTGGTCATAACGCTCGGCGATCAAGGCCAAACCCGGATAATCCGAAGACTTTACGAAGGTGTTGTAGTACGGCTCGCTTTTCAGCGGCTTGGGTAAGTAGGCCAGACGCGCGGCATAACCGCCGCGCTGAGCTTCGAAGAGCGTGGCCATAGTCGGCAACGGAACGATATCGATACGCTCATGCAGCAGCTTGTGAATCTGCAACTTGTTCTGGGTGACCACATCGGTGCGCCAAAGACCCGCATCGACGGCCGCCCAAAAGGCCGGGGTATAAGAAAAACCCTGGGTCGCGCCAACACGCATTCCGCGCAAGTCTTCCAGCGTGTCGTAATGCAAATGCGCCAGATTTTTTTTCAGAATGAAGAAATGCTGAGCAATATGGATATGCGATTCATTCGCGTAGAGAAGATAAGGGGTGCGCGCCTCTTTGTAAGAATAGGTGAACACCATGTCGTAGGTATTATTCTGCCGCCAGTTGTTTTCCAGGCGTGCCGAGGAGGGCTCCAGCACTATTCGGTGCGGTACATCGAGGCGACCAAGGATGTGACCCACGACATCCACATCCAGCCCCGCAAACGACTGGACGCCCTCGTCCCAATAACGCCAGGGAACTTCGGGGATTCCACCAATTACTAACTCCCGCCCCTCAACGGCAGGCGACGCCAGGACCCAGCACAAGAGCAAACCAGCGCCTTTGAGTGATCGCATTGGAACCCCCTTGGCAGAACACAAGACCCATTTACAGCGGTGATTGCGATCACGAGACCAGCAGGGTCAGTGGCGAACCTTATGGGTTTCGCTATCCACCTCAAGCTTAGCCGCTTTTCTCTGCACAATAGCCCACCGAACCATCATGAGCGCTCGGTGTTGACCTGGGAAACCTGATCGTTGAGGGTCCAGAAATCGTACAGCACTCCCAGGAACAGCAAGCCACCGGTGCACAGGTACAGCAGGCCGGTCAGCCATTTGCCCTGGTAGAAGCGGTGCACGCCGAACACCCCGAGAAAGGTCAGCAGGACCCAGGCAACGGTGTAATCGGTGTCGCCAGCGGCGAAGCGCAAGTCCGCCTCGCGGTCCATGGCCGGGATCAAGAACAGGTCGACGATCCAGCCGATAAACAACAGCCCCAGGGTACAAAACCAGATGGTCCCGGTAATCGGCTTGCCGTAATAGAAGCGGTGGGCCCCGAGAAAGCCGAAGATCCACAGCAGGTAGCCGATCAGCACGCTGTGGGTGTTGTGTGGCGCGGACGGCGCGGACATAAAGTCTCCTGGGTGGCGGGGTTCGACTGGCGACTGTAACAGCAGGCCCATGCAAAAACCCATGCGCCTTGTGCAAGACGGCGATCCACCAGATACTGTTCATGCATACAGCTTTCTGGATCGACCATGCATCTGATCGAAAAACTCACGGTACTCGCCGATGCGGCCAAATACGACGTCTCCTGCGCCAGCAGCGGCGCGCCCAAGCGCAGTTCGCGGGGCAAGTCGGGGCTGGGCGCGACCAACGGCATGGGCATCTGCCACAGCTATACGCCGGACGGGCGCTGCGTGGCTTTGCTCAAGGTACTGCTGACCAATTTCTGCCTCTACGACTGCCAATACTGCGTCAACCGCCGCTCCAGCGACGTGCCGCGGGCGCGCTTCACCCCCGAGGAAGTGGTGGAGCTGACCCTGGATTTCTACCGGCGCAACTGCATCAGCGGCCTGTTTCTCAGCTCCGGGATCATTCGCTCGGCCGACTACACCATGGAGCAACTGGTGCGGGTCGCCCGCCTGTTGCGTGAAGAACATGAGTTTCGCGGCTATATCCACCTCAAGACCATCCCCGACGCCTCGCCCGAGCTGATCGCCCAGGCCGGGCGCTGGGCCGACCGACTCTCGGTCAACATCGAACTGCCCACCGAAAGCGGCCTGATTCGCCTGGCGCCGGAAAAGAAGATCGCCACCATCAAGCAGGCCATGGGCGTGATCCGCCTGGGCGAGGACGAGGCCCGGGCGGAAAAGCGCGCGCCGCGCTTCGCTCCCGCCGGACAAAGCACCCAGATGATTGTCGGGGCCGACGCCACCGACGACCGCACCATCCTGCACACCGCCCAGACCCTATACGGCGCCTACCGCCTTCGCCGCGTCTACTACTCGGCCTTCAGCCCCATTCCCGGCAGTCCGGCCAGCGTGCCCTTCGCCGCACCGCCGCTGCTGCGCGAGCACCGCCTGTACCAGGCCGATTTTCTCCTGCGCGGCTACGGTTTCAGCGCCCAGGAACTGCTCGCCGTCCCGGGTAACCTGCCCCTGGACATCGACCCCAAGCTGGCCTGGGCCCTGGCCAACCGCGAGCATTTTCCCGTGGACCTCAACCGCGCCGAGCCGCAGATGATCGCTCGCGTGCCTGGCATCGGCGTGCTCACCGCCGCGCGCCTGGTCGCCCTGCGCCGGGAGCGACGCATCCGTTTCGCCGATGTGGCGCGCCTGCGCTGCGCCATGGAAAAGGCCAAGCCCTTTATCGTCACCCAGGACTACCGACCGCTGCAGGCCCAGGTCGAATCCCCGGCGCTGCGCCTGCAGCTGAGCGAGACGCCGGCGCAACTGGCGTTGTGGTGAAATGCGCGAGCAACGCTTCGACGGCAGCTTCGCCGGCTGGCGCAAGGCCGCTCGTCAGCTGCTGAACAGGGGTGTAGCGCCCCACGCCGTGAGCTGGCTCGGCGCCGATAGTCAGGGCGGGTTATTCGACGGCGCCGATGGCGCATCCGAGGCACAGTCGCCGACGGGAGCGCTGCGCATTCCCAAGGAACTGCCGGCGCTGCTGGAAAGCGCCGCCCGCTTTCGCGCCGAGGACCGCTGGGCACTGCTCTACCGCATCCTCTGGCGCGTGGCCCTGGGCGAGCGTGCGGCCATGCTGGCCGGCGATCGCGACGGCAGCGAGCTGCACCGACGAATCAAGGCCGTGCGCCGCGAGGCCCACCATATGCACGCTTTTCTGCGCTTCCGGGCCCGCGACCCGGCGGTCGGCCCACCGGCCTTCGTCGCCTGGCACGTGCCGGCCCACGACATCCTGGAAAGCGCGGTGGGGCACTTCGCCGAGCGCATGGGCAACGCCTCCTGGCTGATTGCCACGCCCGACGGCGCGGCGCTCTGGGATGGCCGCGAACTGCGCGTCCTCAGCCCCTGCCCACCGGCACTGGCGGATCTGGCCCGCAGCCAGGAAGACCCTGGCGAGGCGCTGTGGCTGGCCTACTACAGCAGCACGTTCAATCCCGCGCGGCTGAACCGCCGCGTGCTGCAGACCCATATGCCGGTACGCTTCTGGAAGGACCTGCCGGAAGGTCCGCTGATCCCGCACCTGATGAGCCAGGCACGGGCCGGCGCCCAGCGCGACGGCCAGGCCCAGGCGGTGGGCCTGCAACCCGGCCGGCAGGTACTGATCGCCTCCGACAAAGCCCAGCCGCAGCGCGCCGCAGCCACCGAACTGCAGCAATGCCGGCGCTGCGACCTGTGGGCCCGCGCCACCCAGGCCATCCCCGGCGAAGGCCCCCCGGCCGCGCGTATCCTGTTGCTGGCCGGGCAACCCGGTGACCACGAAGACCTCAGCGGACGGCCCTTCGAGGGGGCCACTGGCCAATTGCTCGAGCAGGCCTTGACCCTGGCCGGCCTGCAGCGCGCGACCCTGTACCTGACCTACGCCGTCAAGCACTTCAAGGCGGTCGATGGCATGGGCCTGCGCAGCGCCGGACAGGCGCGCCAGTCATTGAACCCCAGCCCGGAGGAGCGCCGCGCCTGCAGCCACTGGCTGAGCCGGGAACTGGCGCAGATTCAGCCCCGCGTGGTCATTGCCCTCGGGCAGGTCGCGCTGCTGGCGGCGCGGGAGCGGGCAGACAGTCCAAGGGAAGCCTTCACCCTGATCGCTGCCGAGGATCCCCAGGCACTGCTGCGGGCGGATCCCGAGCAACGCCAGCCGTTGTTCGAGGCCCTGGTCACCGCATTGCGCCTGGCACGGACGATCGATGAACAAGTGCATCCGCCAATTCGATAGCGGCTCGAATCCAGCCGACAGCCTTCACCCGAGCGTCCGCACCCAGGTCAGCACTGGTCACATCAAGCAGCAATCGGCGCTCATAAAAAAGCCAGGTCCTGGACCTGGCGTTTGGCTGACGGCAGACACCGAGCGTTTAGCGGAAACGCCGGTTCGGCTCTTCCTCGCTGACTTCCAGGGACAACCCCTGAGACATGGTGTTGAGGTGATCGCCGTCTGTTTCCGAACCCAGCTTGATCAGCAGCCGCAGGTCGTTGGCCGAGTCGGCATAGGCAATCGCATCCTCGTAGGTGATCTCGGCATTGGTGTAGAGGTTGTACAGCGCCTGGTCGAAGGTCTGCATGCCCAGCTCGGTGGAGCGTTTCATCAAGGCCTTGAGCTCGTGCACCTCGCCCTTGCGGATCAAGTCGGCGGCCAGGGGCGTGTTGATCAACACCTCGATAACCGCCCGGCGGCCCTTGCCGTCCGGGGTTGGAATCAGTTGCTGGGCCACGATGGCCTTGAGGTTCAGCGACAGGTCCATCCACACCTGGTTCTGCCGGTCCGGAGGGAAGAAGTTGATGATCCGGTCCAGCGCCTGGTTGGCGTTGTTGGCGTGCAAGGTGGCCAGGCACAGGTGCCCGGTTTCGGCGAAGGCCACGGCGTGGTCCATGGTCTCGCGGGTACGTACTTCGCCGATCAGGATCACATCGGGGGCCTGACGCAGGGTGTTCTTCAGCGCTACCTCGAAGGACTCGGTGTCGATGCCCACCTCGCGCTGGGTGACGATACAGCTCTGGTGCTGGTGGATATATTCGATCGGGTCTTCGATGGAGATGATATGACCGCTGGAATTCTTGTTGCGGTAGCCGATCATCGCCGCCAGGGAGGTCGACTTGCCGGTACCGGTAGCGCCGACGAACAGCACCAGGCCACGCTTGGTCAGTGCCAGCTTCTTGAGGATTTCCGGCAGCTTGAGGTCGTCCAGGGTCGGAATATTGGTCTCGATGCGTCGCAGCACCATGCCCGCCAGGTTGCGCTGGTAGAAGGCACTGACCCGGAACCGGCCGACGCCGCGGGCGCTGATGGCGAAGTTGCACTCGTGATTTTCGGCGAAATCCCGGCGCTGCTGCTCGTTCATCACCGAGTGCACGGTCTCGCGGGTCTGCTCGGGCGACATCGGCGTCTTGGTGACGGGCATGATCTTGCCGTTGACCTTCATCGACGGCGGCACACCCGCCGTAATAAACAGGTCTGAGCCGCCCTTTTCAACCATCAGGCGCAGCAGCTTTTCGAATTCCATGGAGGGTTCTCGCTGTCACAAACTGCCGCGCAGTCGCACAGGACCTGCGGGGCCGAAGGCGCGCTGGATAGCGCGCGTTTTTAAACTAGAAGTTTTCCGGGGTCTTGGATTTTTCGCGGGCGTTGTCGCGAGTGATCAAGCCCTTGGCGACCAAGCCCTTGAGGCAGGAGTCCAGGGTCTGCATGCCCAGCGCACCACCGGTCTGGATCGCCGAATACATCTGCGCCACCTTGTCCTCGCGGATCAGGTTACGAATCGCCGGCGTGCCGATCATGATCTCGTGAGCCGCGACCCGACCGCCACCGACCTTCTTGATCAGGGTCTGGGAGATCACCGACTGCAGGGATTCGGACAGCATGGAGCGGACCATGGATTTCTCTTCCGCCGGGAACACGTCAACCACCCGGTCGATGGTCTTGGCCGCCGAGGTGGTGTGCAGGGTGCCGAACACCAGGTGGCCGGTTTCCGCAGCGGTCAGCGCCAGGCGGATGGTCTCCAGGTCGCGCATCTCACCCACCAGGATGATGTCCGGGTCTTCCCGCAGCGCCGAACGCAGGGCTTCGGAGAAGCCGTGGGTGTCGCGGTGCACCTCACGCTGGTTGATCAGGCATTTCTTCGATTCGTGAACGAATTCGATAGGGTCTTCCACCGTCAAGATATGGTGGTATTTGTTGCTGTTTATATAGTCGAGCATGGCCGCCAGGGTGGTGGACTTGCCCGAACCCGTGGGGCCCGTGACCAGCACCAGGCCGCGCGGCACGTCGGAAATCTTCTTGAAGATCTCGCCCATGCCCAGGTCTTCCATGCTCAGGACCTTGGATGGAATGGTCCGGAACACCGCACCGGCGCCACGATTCTGGTTGAAGGCGTTGACCCGGAAACGCGCCACGCCAGGCACTTCGAAGGAGAAGTCGGTCTCGAGGAATTCCTCGAAATCCTTGCGCTGCTTGTCGTTCATGATGTCGTAGATCAGCGCGTGCACTTGCTTATGATCCAGCGCCGGCAGATTGATGCGCCGCACATCGCCATCGACTCGAATCATCGGCGGCAGACCAGCAGAGAGGTGCAAGTCCGATGCGCCTTGCTTAGCGCTGAACGCAAGCAGCTCGGTGATATCCATGGAACTCCCTAAAGACGGTAGAATGCCGCGACCCTAGGCGAGGCGGCTGGCGCAGGTAATGTCCACGATAGCAGAGAATATTGCAAAGGTCGGAGTGCGCATCCGTGAGGCGGCGCAAGCCTCGGGGCGCGATTGGCTCACGATTGGCCTGTTGGCGGTGAGCAAAACCCAGGCACCGATGGCTATTCGCGAGGCCTTTGCCGCCGGCCTGACGCACTTCGGCGAGAACTACCTGCAGGAGGCCCTGGGCAAACAGGCCGAGCTGGTGGATCTGTCCCTGACCTGGCATTTCATCGGCCCCCTGCAGTCGAACAAGACCCGCCCCATCGCCGAGCATTTCGACTGGGTGCATTCGGTGGACCGACTGAAAATCGCCCAGCGCTTGAGCGAACAACGTCCCGCGCACCTGCCGCCGCTGAATATCTGCCTGCAGGTCAATGTCAGCGGCGAGGCCAGCAAGTCCGGCTGCAGCCCCGACGAGCTAGCCGTCCTGGCGGCGGCCGTGGCGCAACTGCCACGGCTGACACTGCGCGGACTGATGGCGATTCCCGAGCCGAACGAGGATCCGGCCGCGCAGCTGGCCGTCTTCAACCGGGTACGCGCCTTGCAGGACAGCCTGGGCCTGGACCTTGACACCCTGTCCATGGGCATGAGCCACGACTTGGAAGCCGCCATCGCCGCTGGCGCCACCTGGGTGCGGATCGGTACCGCCCTGTTCGGCGCCCGCCAGTACGCCGCCGCCCCCGTCTCGCCTTGAACCTTCTCTCGAACCCTATTAAGGAAGCTTGCGTATGAGCGATACCCGTATCGGCTTTATCGGGGCCGGCAATATGAGCGCCAGCCTGATCGGCGGCCTGCGCGCCCAGGGCTTCGCCGCGGCGAACCTGCGCGCCAGCGACCCCGGTGCCGAGCAGCGCGCCAAGATCGCCGCCGACCATGGCATCCCGGTCTTCGCCGATAACGCCGAGGCCATTGCCGAGGCAGATGTGGTGCTGCTGGCGGTCAAGCCCCAGGCCCTGAAGGCGGTCTGCCTGGCGCTGGCGCCAAACCTGCGTCCCGGGCAATTGGTGGTGTCCATCGCCGCCGGCATCGGCCTAAGCAGCCTGGAGCAGTGGCTGGGCGCCGGCGCTGACACGCCGCGCGCCATCGTGCGCTGCATGCCCAATACCCCGGCGCTGCTGCGCCAGGGCGCCAGTGGTCTGTTCGCCAATGCACAGGTGTCGACCCTGCAGCGTCAGCAGGCCGAGCAACTGCTCGCCGCGGTGGGTCTGGTGGTCTGGGTGGAGGAGGAAAAACAGATCGATGCGGTGACCGCCGTGTCCGGCAGCGGCCCGGCCTACTTCTTCCTGCTGATCGAGGCGATGACCGCCGCTGGCGAGCAATTGGGCCTACCTCGCGCCATTGCCGCGCAATTGACCCTGCAAACCGCCCTGGGCGCGGCGCAGATGGCGGCCGGCAGCGATGTGGAAGCCGCCGAGCTGCGCCGCCGCGTGACCTCCCCCGGCGGTACCACCGAAGCGGCCATTAACGCCTTCCAGGCCGGCGGCTTCCAGGCCCTGGTCGAGCAAGCCCTCAACGCCGCCGCGCGCCGCTCTGTCGAGCTGGCCGAGCAACTGGGCCAGTAAGCCCGCAAGGAGCTATTTATGATCGGACTGAACATCGCCGCGGCCTATGTACTGCAAACCCTCGGCAGCCTCTACCTGCTGATCGTTCTGCTGCGTTTTATCCTGCAACTGGTACGGGCGGATTTCTATAATCCCCTGAGCCAATTCATCGTCAAGGCCACCCAGCCGCTACTTAAACCCCTGCGCCGCTTTATTCCCAGCATTGCCGGCCTGGACACCTCCTCCCTGGTGCTGGCGATTCTGGTGCAGCTGCTGCTGATGGCCCTGATTCTGCTGCTGGTCGCGGGCACCCTGGGCAATCCGTTGCAACTGCTGATCTGGTCGCTGATCGGGGTCACCGCGCTGTTCGCCAAGGTGTTCTTCTTCGCGATGATCATCAGCGTGATCCTGTCCTGGGTCGCCCAGGGCAGCCACAACCCGGCGGTCGAGCTGGTCAATCAGATCTGCGAGCCCCTGTTGAAGCCGATCCGACGCATTCTGCCGGACCTCGGTGGCCTGGATATCTCGCCGATCTTCTTCTTTATCGCGCTGAAGCTGTTCGACATGCTGGTGATCCAGAACCTGATCATCCTGACCCAGATGCCCGACGTGTTGCGGCTGCTGATCTGAATGCCCTTCTACCGGTGGGACGGAGATGATCTGATCCTCGACTGCCACCTGCAGCCCAAGGCCAGCAACGATGCCTTTGCCGGGCTGCAGGGCGAGCGGCTGAAGATCCGCCTGACCTCGCCGCCGGTAGACGGCAAGGCCAATGCCCACCTCCTGGCGTTCCTGGCCAAATCCTTCGGCGTGGCCAAGAGCCAGATCGACCTGGAAAGCGGCGCGCTCAACCGCCTCAAAAGGGTGCGCATTCATCAACCCAAACGTTTGCCGGCTGAACTGGCGCTGACCGCTCGGTGCCTCTGACCGACCATAAGGCGGGAGAAGGTAGCGGCCAATTGACGAGTATCGTTTAGCCATCATATTGTCTCAATCCAGCCAACTCGGCCGCGCGTACCCTTGGGCGCGTCAGTGACGAGCTGCCATAAACGCTGCGGGCATGGCCCAGAGGAACGCTTGCATGAGCATGGAACGTCTCAGTCAACAGGTCACCGCCTACGTCGCTTGGAAGCGCGAGCTGATGCGCGAGATCACGCGCTATCGCAGCTGGCTGGTGAACAACCGCCTGAGCTCGCCCAGCGTGGAAGCCAAGCTCGAGCAGGCGTTGCGCTTGCTGCGCACCGACCATATCACCCTGGCCTTTATCGGCGAGTATTCGCGCGGCAAGACCGAGCTGATCAACAGCCTGTTCTTCTCCGAGTACGGCCAGCGCATGCTGCCCTCCCATGCCGGGCGCACCACCATGTGCCCCACTGAGCTGTTCTTCGACCCCCGTTCCGAGCGCTCCTATATTCGCCTGCTGCCGATCGAGACGCGCATGGCCGAGGCCAGCGTGGCGCAGTTCAAGCGCATTCCGCGGCACTGGGTAAACATTCCCCTGGATATCAGCGACCCGGACAATATGGTCCAGGCTTTTACCCAGGTGGCCAAGACCAAGTCCATGCCGGTGGAACAGGCGATCGCCCTGGGCTTCCACCCGGACATGCTGGAAAGCGCCGGAAAACCGGGCCTGGTGCTGGTACCGGCCTGGCGCCACGCCATTGTCAATTTCGATCACCCGCTGCTGCGCCAGGGGTTGCGCATCCTCGACACCCCGGGCTTGAACGCCCTGGGCAGCGAACCGGAATTAACCCTGTCGATGCTGCCCAGCGCCCAGGCGATCATGTTCCTGCTGGCCGCCGACACGGGCGTGACCGCCAGCGACATGGCGGTCTGGCAACAGCATATCCGTCAGCTCGACGAGGAAAGCCCCACCGCCCTGTTCGCCGTGCTGAACAAGATCGACGTGCTGTGGGACGACCTGGCCGGCGAGACCTTCGTGCAGAACGCCATCGCCCAGATCCAGAACGCCACGGCCAAACAGCTGGGCATTGCTCGCGAGGACGTACTGCCGCTGTCGGCCAAGCAGGCCCTGCTGGCCAAGGTGCGCAAGGACCAGCCGCTGCTCGAGCGCAGCCAGCTGGGCGCCCTGGAGAACCTGTTGTGCGAGCGCATTGTCGCGCAGAAGGAACGCCTGCTCGAAGACCGCGTGGTCAACCAGGTATTGGCGCTGTTGCAGAACAGCCAGCACGTGCTGAGCCTGCGCCTGAGCAAGGTGCGCGTGCAGCAGGCGCTGCTGACCAACCATCAGCAGGACAACGGCCAGATGCTGTTCGAGCTGACCGCCAAGACCAAGGACGATCACAGCCAGCATCACCGCCGCCTGCTGGGCCTGAAAACCAATCAGCGCCTGCTTAAACGCCAGGGCGAGCTGTTGTGCAATGCCGTGCGTCCCGAGCGCCTGGAGGCCCACCTGCAGCAGGTGCGCAGCAACCTCACCGGCAGCTGGACCACCCTGGGCATCAACCAGGCCATCCTGCAGTTCTTCGAAGCGGTGCAGGACGACCTGCATACCCTCGAGCAGGAAGCCACCACGGCCAACAAGATGGTCGGTGCCATTTACCGCCGGCATAACGAGGAAAACCCACTGCACGGGGTCGACGCGCCGGAATTCAATATCAAGCGCTACCTGCGCGAGCTCACCCAGCAGCGCACCAAGGCCGACCAGTTCCGCCTGCAGTTCAAGACCCTGCTCACCGAGCAGCGCACCCTGACCCGGCGCTTCTTCGCCACCCTGGTGCAGGAAGTCATTGGCCTGCACCTGCGCTTGCGCCAGGAAGCCGAGCAGTGGGCCAACGATGCGTTGATGCCCCTGCTGCAGCACAGCCTGGAGCACAAGCAACTGCTGGAAACCCATATGCTGCGCCTCAAGGCCCTGGCCCAGGACACCCAGCACGCCCGCCAGCGCGGCCAGCAACTGGCGCATTACACCGCGGACTTGGAGCAGCAGCTGGCCCAGGCCAACGAAATGCTCCGCGCCCTGCGCCGCCCCGCGCCTATCCAGCGCCAGGGCAAGGTGGTCAACCTGCCGGGCACCGCGCGTGCGCACAGCGTCGCCGAGTAATAACTCGGTGAACGATCAAGACCCGCGCCTGCTGTTGCGCACCCGCCAGGGCCACCTGCACACGCGCTATTTCGCCGACAACCGGGCGCTGCCTATCAAGCACTGCAGTCCCGGCTAGGCGCCGTTCTTGCCGCCCGGCGCCCTGCTCTTTAGACTGGCGCCTCCTCTTTGCGAGAACCGCCCCTTGCCCTCCGCCTTTCCCGAAGATTCCGTCGGTCTGGTCAGCCCCCAGGTGCAGGTTTTCAGCGAACCGCTGGCACTGGCCTGCGGCCGCAGCCTGGCCGACTACCAACTGGTCTACGAGACCTATGGCGAGCTGAATGCGGCGCGCAGCAACGCCGTGCTGATCTGTCACGCCCTCTCCGGCCATCACCATGCCGCCGGCTACCACAGCCCCGAGGAGCGCAAGCCCGGCTGGTGGGACAGCTGCATCGGCCCGGGCAAGGCCATCGACACCCGCAGGTTCTTCGTCGTCAGCCTGAACAACCTGGGCGGCTGCAACGGATCCACCGGCCCCTCCAGTCTCAACCCGGCCAGCGGCAAGCCGTTCGGCGCGGACTTTCCGGTGCTGACCGTGGAGGACTGGGTGCACAGCCAGGCGCGCCTGGCGGATCACCTCGGCATCCAGCAGTGGGCGGCCGTTGTCGGCGGCAGCCTAGGCGGCATGCAGGCCCTGCAATGGACCATCAGCTACCCGGCGCGCATCCGCCATTGCCTGGCCATTGCCTCGGCGCCCAAGCTCTCGGCGCAGAACATTGCCTTCAACGAAGTCGCCCGTCAGGCCATCCTCTCCGACCCGCAGTTTCACGGTGGGCACTTCCAGGAGCAGGGAGTGATTCCCAAGCGCGGCCTGATGCTGGCGCGCATGGTCGGGCATATCACCTACCTGTCGGATGATGCCATGGGCGAGAAATTCGGCCGGGGCCTGAAGAGCGAGAAGCTCAACTACGACTTCCACAGCGTGGAATTCCAAGTCGAGAGCTACCTGCGCTACCAGGGCGAGGAGTTTTCCGGGCGTTTCGACGCCAACACCTACCTGCTGATGACCAAGGCCCTGGACTATTTCGACCCGGCCGCGGCGCACGACGGCGACCTGGCCAAGACCCTGGCCGGGGCGCAGGCGCAGTTCTGCGTGATCTCCTTCACCACCGATTGGCGCTTCTCGCCGGCCCGTTCGCGTGAAATCGTCGATGCGCTGATGGCCTCGCGCAAGAACGTCTGCTACCTGGAAGTCGACGCGCCCCAGGGCCACGACGCCTTTCTGATGCCGATTCCCCGTTATGTGCAGGCCCTGGCCAGCTACATGAACCGCATTGCCTTGTGAGACAGCCATGAGAGCCGACCTGGACATCATCCAAGACTGGATTCCCGCCGGTAGCCGGGTGCTCGACCTGGGCTGCGGCAATGGCGAACTGCTGGCCTGGCTGCGCGACCACAAGCAGGTCAGCGGCTACGGCCTGGAAATCGATGCGGAGAATATCGCCCAGTGCGTGGCCAAGGGCGTCAATGTCATCGAACAGAACCTGGACCAGGGCCTGGGCAACTTCGCCAGCAACAGCTTCGACGTGGTGGTCATGACCCAGGCGCTGCAAGCCGTGCAGTATCCGGACCGGATTCTCGAGGAAATGCTGCGGGTCGGCCGGCAGTGCATCATCACCTTCCCCAATTTCGGCCACTGGCGCTGCCGCTGGTACCTGACCAGTCGCGGGCGCATGCCGGTTTCGGAGTTTCTGCCCTACACCTGGTACAACACGCCGAATATCCACTTCTGCACCTTTCTCGACTTCGAGGCCCTGTGCCGCGAACGCCAGGTGCGGGTTCTCGACCGCCTGGCGGTCGACCACCTGCACCGCCATGGCTGGGCCAGCAAGCTGTGGCCTAATCTGTTGGGGGAAATCGGCATCTACCGCGTCAGCGGTCCCGATAGCGGCGCACAAAGCCTGTAGCGCCCCTTGCAACCCTCAGGAATCCCAGGAGAACCTTATGCAACGCCTCGCCCTCTTCCTCCTCGCCCTGTGCCTGGCCCTACCCGCCGTGGCCGAACGCAAGCAGACCTTCGGCGACCTGGACGTGCACTACAGCGCTTTCAACTCCAGCTTCGTGCAACCGGATATCGCCGCCGCGACCGGACTGGTGCGCAGCCGCACACAGGGCGTGGTCAATATCGCCGTGCTCAGGGCCGGCAAGCCCACGGCCGCCAATGTCAGCGGCCAGGTCAAGAACCTGCTGGGGCAGGTGCATGCGCTGGAGTTCAAGCCGATCAAGGAAGGCGAGGCCATTTACTACCTGGCGCAGTTCCCCTTCGATCAGCAGGAAATGCTGCGCTTCACCATTGATGTGAAGGTCGGCCAGGACGCTGCCCACAGCTTCGACTTCAACCAGGAATTCTTCCCCGACCTATGAGCGACTTCAGCGAACTGGTACTGGCCAGTCATAACGCCGGCAAGCTCAAGGAACTCCAGGCCCTGCTGGGTGATGCCGTGCGCGTGCGTTCGGTGGGCGAGTTCAGCGCCGTGGAGCCGGAGGAAACCGGCCTGTCCTTTGTCGAGAACGCCATTCTCAAGGCCCGGCATGCCGCGCGTCTGACCGGCCTGCCGGCCCTGGCCGACGACTCGGGCCTGGCGGTGGATGCCCTGGGCGGCGCGCCCGGCATCTACTCGGCGCGCTACGCCGGAGGTGCCGGCGACGAGGCGAACAACGCCAAGCTGTTGGAGGCCCTGCGCGACGTCCCCGATGCCGCGCGCGGCGCCCAGTTCGTCTGCGCCCTGGCCCTGGTGCGGCATGCCGACGATCCGCTGCCGATCCTCTGCGAAGGCCTGTGGAACGGACGCATCCTGCAGGCGCCGCGGGGCACCCAGGGTTTTGGCTACGATCCGTTGTTCTGGGTGCCCGAGCGCGACTGCTCCAGCGCCGAACTGCCGGCGGCCGAGAAGAACCAGCTAAGCCACCGCGCCCGTGCCATGGCCCAGCTCAAGCAACGCCTGGGCCTGGCATGAGCGATCCGGCGCTGATCTTCCCGACCCGCGCGGGCATGCGGGCCACGGGGTTTCAGCTGCCGCCCCTGTCGCTCTATATCCATATTCCCTGGTGCGTGCGCAAATGCCCGTACTGCGACTTCAACTCCCATACCGCCGACCCGGTGCTGCCCGAACAGGCCTATGTCGACGCCCTGTTGGCCGACCTGGAGGCCGACCTGGGCCATGTCCACGGCCGGGCATTGACCTCGATCTTCTTCGGCGGCGGCACCCCGAGCCTGTTTTCCGCTCCGGCCCTGGGCCGGCTGCTGGAAGGCGTGGAGCGGCGCGTACCCTTCGCCGCCGATATCGAGATCACCCTGGAAGCCAACCCCGGCACGTTCGAACAGGCCAAGTTCGCCGCCTACCGGGCCCTGGGTATAAATCGCCTGTCCATTGGCGTGCAGAGTTTCCAAGGCGCCAAGCTCGAGGCCCTGGGGCGTATCCATAACGGCGACGAGGCGATACGCGCGGCCGGCATGGCCCGCGCCGCCGGCTTCGACAATTTCAACCTGGACCTGATGCACGGCCTGCCACAGCAGTCCATCGACGACGCCCTGGCCGACCTGCGCCAGGCCATCGACCTGGCGCCGACCCACCTGTCCTGGTACCAGCTGACCATGGAGCCGAATACCGTCTTCTGGAACCAGCCGCCGGTGCTGCCGGAAGACGATCTGCTGTGGGATATCCAAGAGGCCGGTCAGGCCTTGCTGAGTGAGCGGGGTTACACCCAGTACGAAGTGTCCGCCTATGCCCGGCCGAACAAGCAGGCACGGCACAACCTCAATTACTGGAGCTTCGGCGATTTCCTCGGCATCGGTGCCGGCGCCCATGCCAAGCTGAGCGACCCGCAGGGGCGTAGCCTGCGCACCTGGAAGACTCGACTGCCCAAGGACTACCTGGACCCCGCCAAGGCCTTCCAGGCCGGCGAGCGACTGCTGGGCCAGGACGAGCTGCCCTTCGAGTTCCTGATGAACGTACTGCGGTTGAACGAAGGTGTGGCGGCCGAGCTGTTCGTCCGGCGCACCGGCCTGCCCCTCGACGCCCTAGGCTCGGCGCGACGTGAGGCCGAGGCCCGTGGCCTGCTGGTCGCCGACCCGACGCGGCTGGTAGCGACCCGCGAAGGCCAACTGTTTCTCAACGACCTGCTGCAGCACTTTCTGCCCTGAATCTTCTGTCTCGATAACCCCCCCGAGGACCCTGCATGGACCTGCTACTGGACCTGATCGCCACCTTGTCGCGCTGGAGCCGCAGTCATCTCTACGATATTTCCCTGGCGATCATGGCGACCTTGTTCGTGCTCTTCGGTCCGGGCCTCAACGCCTGGGTACAACGCTCGATCAGCGGCCTGAATTTTTTGCTGCGCACCCTGATCTTCGTCCTGGTCTGCGCGGTGGGCTACGGCCTGGCGATCGTCTTTCTCACGCCCCTGCTGTCCCAGGGTCTGGGGCAGTTCAACAATTACACCCTGGGGCCGGTGTTGTTGCTGGTGTTCTTTCTGATCGGGGTGCTGGCCGACCGCAGTTGACCGCGGCCATTAAAAACCCGCCCATAAAAAAACCGCCCCGAAGGGCGGCTTTTTTCAGACCGACAAACCGGCCTCAGTTACCCTCGCGGCGCAACGCCTGAGCCGTGAAGTCCGCCGGGCTGAGCTGCACATTGAAATTGTACATGGGCTCGTTGTTATCCAGGCCATCGACAAAGTAACGCTTACCCGACAAATCGTAGTAGGTCTCCAGGGTGCTGCTGAACACCGGCACTTCGTAGTAATTGATCGGATGGGCCTCTTGCAGACCGCTCAACGCGCCGTCCTTGTCATACAGGTCGACGGCCAAGATCTGCCAGCTGTCTTCGTCCAAATAGAAGCGACGCTTGGAGTGGTGGTTGAAGCCCTTGCGCAGGGTCGCATCGACGATCCAGACCCGGTGCAACTCGTAACGCAACAGATCAGGATTGACGAAACTGCTCTTCAGGACGTTCTCGTAGGGGACGCCTTTCTTGTGCAGGGCATAGCTGTTGTAGGGCACCAGCATTTCCTGCTTGCCGACCAGCTTCCAGTCGTACCAGTCCGGTGCACCGTTGTAACCGTCCACCATGTCGGAGGTGACCATACCATTGGTGTCGGGCTGCACCGCATTGTGCGCCAGCTGCGGCAGGCGACGGACGCGGCGCTCACCCTTGTTGAAGCGCCAGGCCTTGCGGATGGCCAATACCTGGTCCAGGGTTTCCTGGACCACCAGGGCCGAGCCCGCCAGCTTGGACGGCGCGGTTACCAGGTACTTGTAATAGAACAGGGTGTTGTCCAGGTCCTCGGGGGTAACGCCTTCACGGCCATAGAGGAAATAGACTTCGCGCTCCAGCTTGAGCAGGGTGTAGCTGCCGTTTGCCAGCACTGCCGCCTGGTTGGTAACCGTCTGCACCTGTTCGCCGCGGTAGCGCATGATGTGATTCCAGATCGCTTCCTGGCCGGTTTGCGGAATCGGGAAAGGGATACCGGCCGCGACACCGGCCACGCCGTTGCCACCGGAGATCAGTTCGGCCTTCTGGGCATTCTCGCGAGTGGCATCGTAGATGCGCTGCGGTACTGCCGCGCTGCGCCGGGTGGGGAATACCCGCAGGTAGTAGTCGGGGTATTTTTCCAGCAGGGCCTTCAGGCCTTCCGGCAGCTGCGCCTGGTACTGGGCCAGGTTCTTGCTGTTGACCACGAACTGCGGGGCATCGCCGGCATAGGGATCGGGGTGGTGCATGCCAGCTTGGTAGCCGGCCGGCGGCGTTGCCTGACCGCCCGTCCAGGCCGGAATGGTGCCGGCGGCGTTGCCGGCGCGCTCGGCGCCCAGGGGGGTGAGGTCATTGCCCAGACGGGCGGCCTGAACGGAGTCGACCTGGGCCTGGGCCTGAAACGCAGCAGCGGTCAGTAATATATATGCAAGGTGCTTTAACACAGGATTCTCCTCGCGGCCTGCAGGGACTGCGCCGCTTTTCTAATGCTTACCGCCAGTGTAGGTCGAGCTTTTCAGGGGTGCTGCAGGTTGAGGGTAAAAGCCATCCTGGCGCCGGGTGCTCCCGGCCAGTCATGAACTGCTGCGGCCGCAACAGCTCAGGTCGATCAGTCGATACGTTGAAACTTCAGGTCCCAGACTCCGTGTCCCAGGCGTTCGCCACGGCGCTCGAACTTGGTCACAGGCCGCTCCTCAGGGCGGGGCACATAGCCGCCATCGGAAGCCTGATTATGATAGCCCGGTGCAGCCGAGAGCACCTCCAGCATCTGTTCGGCGTATGCCGCCCAATCAGTGGCCATGTGCAAGACACCGCCGACCTTGAGTTTCTGCCGAACCAGCTGGACAAAGGCCGGCTGCACGATCCGCCGTTTATGGTGGCGGGCCTTGTGCCAGGGGTCGGGGAAGAACAGTAGCAGGCGATCCAGGCTGGCGTCGGCTACGCAGGTGCGCAATACCTCCATCGCGTCGCAGGGGTAGACCCGCACGTTCGTCAGCTGCTGGGTCAGCAGACCGTTGAGCAGCGCACCCACGCCCGGGCGGTGCACCTCGACCCCGATAAAGTCCTGCTCGGGCGCGGCGGCCGCCATTTCCAGCAGCGACTGGCCCATGCCGAAGCCGATTTCCAGGGTACGCGGTGCCGCGCGGCCGAACAGCGCATCGAAGTCCGGCGCACCGGCTTCCACACTCAGGCCGAAACGCGGCAGTCCCTGATCCAGGCCGCGCTGCTGACCGTCGGTCATGCGCCCGGCGCGCATCACGAAACTCTTGATTTCACGATGATGGCTTGTATCGGCAGCCTCAGCCGGCGGTTGTAGCGGCTCGCTCATAGCGGTCAGTCTTCACTCGAAAGGGGGGTGCTTAGCGGATCAGGCCATCCAGAGGCGACGAGGCGCTGGCATAAAGTTTCTTGGGCATGCGTCCCGCCAGGTAGGCCAGGCGCCCGGCGATAATCCCGTGCTTCATGGCCTCTGCCATAAGCACCGGGTTCTGCGCGTGAGCAATGGCGCTGTTCATCAGCACCGCTTCGCAGCCCAGCTCCATGGCGATGGTCGCATCGGATGCGGTGCCGACACCGGCATCCACCAGCACCGGCACCTTGGCCTCTTCGAGGATGATGCGCAGGTTATAGGGGTTGCAGATGCCCAAACCAGTACCGATCAGACCGGCCAGGGGCATCACCGCGATGCAGCCCATCTCAGCCAGCTGGCGGGCAATGATCGGGTCATCGCTGGTGTAGACCATCACGTCGAAGCCTTCCTTGACCAGCACTTCTGCGGCCTTGAGGGTTTCGATCACATTGGGAAACAGGGTCTTCTGGTCGGCCAGCACTTCCAGCTTGACCAGCTTGTGTCCATCCAGCAGTTCGCGGGCAAGGCGGCAGGTGCGCACCGCGTCCTCGGCGTCATAGCAGCCAGCGGTATTGGGCAGAATGGTGTAACGCGCCGGGTCGATTACATCCAGCAGGTTCGGCTCCCCGGGATTCTGGCCGATATTGGTGCGCCGCACGGCAACCGTGACGATCTCGGCACCCGACGCCTCGATGGCCAGACGGGTCTGCTCCAGGTCCTGGTACTTGCCGGTGCCGACCAACAGGCGCGACTCATAGGTACGCCCGGCCAGGGTAAAAGGCTTGTCGCGGGGAGTTGTACTCATCGGAATATCCTCTTGCGGATTAGCCGCCACCAATGGCGTGCACCACTTCCACCCGATCGCCATCGCCAAGCAGGGTGCTGGTATGCACGCTGCGCGGCACGATTTCACGGTTGAGTTCGACGGCCACGCGGCGGCCACCGAGCTCAAGTTGCTCGAGCAACTGCGCGAGGGTCTGGCCTGCGGGCAGCTCGAAGGGTTCGCCGTTCAACTGGATCTGCATGGCGGAGCGGTCACAACCGGGGAAGGGCCGGCATTCTAGCCCGATCCCCGACTATGACCAAGGCAAAGGCACACCATTCGTCCCTCATCCGCGCCTCCCGCAACGCCATTAACGCCAGGCGGCCATGCCCAGGCAGGCCCAGCCGGCGAGAAACGCCAGGCCGCCGAACGGGGTGATGATTCCCAGCTTGCCGACGCCCGTCAGCGTCAGTGCGTAGAGGCTGCCGGAAAACAGCAGGATACCCAGCACGAAGAGGCTACCGGCCGCCGTTAGCCAGCGCCCTGGCAGCTGTACCGAGAGCAGGGCCAGCGCCAGCAAGGCCAGGGCGTGGAGCATCTGGTAATGCACCCCGGTCTGAAACACCGCCAGGTAGTCGGCGGACAGCCGGGCTTTCAGGCCATGGGCGGCGAAGGCGCCAAGGGCCACACCGGTAAAACCGAAGAAGACTGCAAGTCCGACGAACAGACGCAGCATGGAACGCACCCCCACAGTTGAGTTGAAATTGCCCCGACAAGGCTTGTCTATGATGCCTGCCCGAACGGGCACGGAACAGAATCGCCGCGCGGGGCGCAACACGGCAATCGGGGGACAAGCGCCGTCGCGGTCGATCCCATCGGCGAGATCCTCGGCGCCTGGTTATACTGCGGCCTCGACCGCCCGGCTGACCCCTATGTTGCGCACCCTGCTCCGTCGCCTGTTCAAAACTCTGCTCTGGCTCGCCGCCGTCAGCGCGGTGCTGGTATTGATCCTGCGCTGGGTGCCGCCACCGGGCAGCGCCTTGATGGTCGAGCGCAAGCTGGGGTCCTGGATCGATGGCACGCCCATCGACCTGCAACGCAGCTGGCGCTCCTGGAGCGAATTGCCCGACGACCTGAAAATCGCGGTGATCGCCGCCGAGGACCAGGCCTTCGACACACATTGGGGGTTCGACATTACCGCCATCCAGGCCGCCCTGGCCCATAACGAGCGGGGCGGCTCCGTGCGCGGTGCCAGCACCTTGAGCCAGCAGGTGGCGAAGAACATGTTCCTCTGGTCGGACCGCAGCTGGCTGCGCAAGGGCCTGGAAACCTGGTTCACCCTGCTGATCGAGCTGCTCTGGCCCAAGGAGCGGATTCTCGAGGTTTACCTCAATAGCGCCGAATGGGGCGAGGGGGTATTCGGCGCCGAAGCCGCCGCGCGCCATCACTTCGGCAAGGGCGCACCCTACCTCTCCAGCCAGCAGGCCAGTCTGCTGGCGGCCGTCCTGCCGAACCCCAGGGCCTGGAGCGCCAGTCGCCCGGGACGCCATGTCACCCGCCGCGCCGGCTGGATCCGCCAACAGATGCGCCAGCTCGGCGGCAGCCATTACCTTGACGGACTGGAGCCAAGCCGCCCCGCCTGGTGGCCTGGTTGGTTGTAAGGCAGAGCTGCGGGACGCCGCTGCCCCGGATCGCGACGCGCTTACCCCGGCGCCGCAGCGGTATGGGTGCTCAGCGCCTGCAAAGGCTTTTTCGCCCATAAAAAAACCGCACCGAGGTGCGGTTTTTATGGGTCGACGCTTTGCTGGGTCAGGCGGCGATGGAGCCCTTGAGCTTGTTCATCGCGTTCTTCTCCAGCTGGCGGATACGCTCGGCAGAGACCTCGTACTTGGCGGCCAACTCATGCAAGGTGGCTTTTTCCTCGGCCAACCAGCGCTGGTAGAGGATGTCGCGACTGCGCGGGTCGAGACCGGCCAGGGCCTCGTGCAGATTGGCCGTGGAACTGTCGCTCCAGTCCGCGTCCTCGAGTTGACGGGCCGGATCGTAGCGGTGGTCTTCCAGGTAGTTGGACGGCGACTGGAAGGCACTGTCGTCGTCCGCCTCGGCCGCCGGGTCGAACGCCATGTCATGGCCGGTCAGGCGGCTTTCCATCTCGCGCACCTCGCGGGGCTCCACGCCCAGGCTCTCGGCCACGGCCAGCACTTCGTCGTGGTTCAGCCAGGCCAGGCGCTTCTTCTGGCTGCGCAGGTTGAAGAACAGCTTGCGTTGGGCCTTGGTCGTGGCGACCTTGACGATGCGCCAGTTGCGCAGGATGAATTCGTGGATTTCCGCCTTGATCCAATGCACGGCAAAGGACACCAGGCGCACGCCCATCTCGGGATTGAAGCGCTTGACGGCCTTCATCAGGCCGACATTGCCTTCCTGGATCAGGTCGGCCTGGGCCAGGCCGTAACCCGAGTAGCTGCGGGCGATATGCACGACGAAACGCAGGTGCGCCAAGACCATCTGCCGGGCGGCGTCCAGGTCCTGGTGGTAATACAGATTCTCGCCCAGCTCGCGCTCCTGTTCGGGGGTCAACAGCGGGATGCTGTTGACCGCATGCACGTAGGCTTCCAGGTTGGCGCCGGGAACCAGGGCATGTACAGGTTGCAAAGATGTGCTCATGCGATTCCTCCGACTCACGAATTGGCAGCAGTCTAGCAGTGCCTCGTGGGACTGGGAACCGGATGAAATAGTTCCCTTGTCAATAGTTAAGATCAATCAAATCAATAATTTACTAACGTGGCGCCAATTCGCTGAGGTGACGGGCCACGGCCAGCCAGGCGCCAATATAGCCCAACAGCAGCGCGCCGCACAGCAGCGACAGGCCATCGCCCAGCGGCACGCCGGCCAGGGCGAAATCGCTGCCGTAGAGCCCGGCCAGGCCGGTCACCGCCTCGTTCAGCCAGTCCAGACCGAAGACCAGCACACCCCAGGCCAGCAGCCCGGCACCCAGGCCGTAAAGCGCCCCCATATAGAGGAAAGGCCGGCGCACATAGCCATCAGTGCCACCCACCAGTTTGATGACTTCGATCTCGGTGCGGCGGTTCTCGATGTGCAGACGGATGGTATTACCTATCACCAGCAGCAGCGCCAGGATCAGCAAAAGGGTCAGGCCGAAGACAAAACGCTCGCCCAGCTTGAGAATAGCCGTCAGGCGCTCGACCCAGAGCAGGTCCAACTGGGCCTGTTCCACCCGGGGCAGCTCGGCCAACCGCTGGCGCAGGGCTTCCAGGCCGGTCTTGTCGACCGCCTTCGGGGTAACCAGCACAACGCCGGGGAGCGGATTCTCCGGCAGCTCCTTGAGCGCCTGACCCAGACCCGATTGCTGCTGGAACTCGGCCAGGGCCTGCTCGCGGCTGATCCACTGCGCCTCGGCCACCTCGGGTAGCTCGGCGATCTGCACACGCAACTGCTCACCCTGGGCATCGCTGGTTTCCAGCTGCAGGTAAAGGGAAATCTGCGCCGCGCGCTGCCAGGAGCCGCCCAGGCGCTCGACGTTATCCAGTAGCAGGGCCAGTCCCATGGGCAGACTCAGGGCAATCGCCATGACCAGGCAGGTGAAGAAACTGCCGATCGGCTGCTTGATCAATCGGCGCAGGCTGTCCACCAGGCTGGCGCGGTGGCTTTCCAGCCAGGCGTGCAGTTGACTGCGAAAGTCAGGACCGTCCTGCTGCTTTTTTTCGGGTTTTTTCGATGTCCCGCCGACCCGTTCGACCGGAGCGCCTTGTTCGGTAATACGTTCGGCATTCATCAGCTGGCCTCCCCGTCGCCGATCAGGCGGCCGCGCTGCAGGGTGAGCATGCGGTGGCGCATGCGTGCGATCAGGCTCAGGTCGTGGCTGGCGATCAACACGCTGGTGCCCAGGCGATTGATATCCTCGAACACCCCCATGATTTCCGCCGCCAGGCGCGGATCGAGGTTGCCGGTGGGTTCGTCCGCCAGCAGCAAGGCCGGGCGATGGACCACGGCGCGGGCGATGCCCACGCGCTGCTGCTGGCCGGTGGACAGGTCGCCGGGCAACAGATCTGCCTTGTCCGACAGCGCCACCCGCTCCAGGGCCGCGTCCACGCGCTTGGCGATCTCCGGCTTGGACAGGCCGAGGATCTGCAGCGGCAACGCCACGTTGTTGAACACGCTGCGGTCGAACAACAGCTGGTGGTTCTGGAACACCACGCCGATCTGCCGGCGTAGGTAAGGAATCTGCGCCGTGGTGATCTTGCCCAGGTCCTGGCCAGCCAGCAGCAGCTGCCCGGTGGTTGGGCGCTCCATGGCCAGGATCAGCCGCAGCAGGGTGCTCTTGCCCGCGCCGGAATGACCGGTGACGAAGAGAAATTCGCCGCGGCGCACGCGAAAGCTCAGCTCGTGCAAGCCAACATGGCCGTTGGGGTAGCGCTTGCCGACCTGTTCGAAACGGATCATGGCCGCTCCTGCTCGGCGAACAGGGCCTGCACGAAGGACTCGGCCTCGAAGGTGCGCAGGTCGTCGATGCCCTCGCCCACGCCGATGTAGCGGATCGGCAAGCCGAACTGCTTGGCCAGGGCGAAGATGACCCCGCCCTTGGCGGTGCCGTCCAGCTTGGTCAGGGCCAGGCCGGTCAGGCTGACGGTCTGGTGGAACTGCTTGGCCTGGTTGATCGCGTTCTGTCCAGTGCCGGCGTCCAGCACCAGCAGCACTTCGTGGGGCGCCGTGTCGTCCAGTTTGCCAATCACCCGACGGACCTTCTTCAGCTCTTCCATCAGATTGTCTTTGGTGTGCAGGCGCCCGGCCGTGTCGGCGATCAGCACATCCATGCCGCGGGCGGTGGCGGCCTGCACGGCATCGAAGATCACCGAGGCCGAATCGGCGCCGGTGTGCTGGGCGATCACCGCGATCTGGTTGCGCTCGCCCCAGACCTGCAGCTGCTCAACCGCCGCGGCGCGGAAGGTATCACCCGCCGCCAGCATCACTTTCTTGCCCTCGAGCTGCAGCTTCTTGGCCAGTTTGCCGATGGTGGTGGTCTTACCCGCACCGTTGACGCCCACGACCAGGATCACGAAGGGTTTTTTCTCGGCGCCTATCACCAGGGGTTTTTCCACCGGACGAAGCAGCGCGGTCAGCTCTTCCTGCAGCGCCTTGTACAGTGCGCCGCTGTCGGTCAACTGCTTGCGCGCCACCCGCTGGGTCAGGTGCTGGATAATCAGGCTGGTGGCCTCGACCCCGACATCGGCGGTCAGCAGGCGGGTTTCGATCTCGTCGAACAGCTCGTCGTCGATGACCTTGCGCCCGAGAAACAGGCTGGCCATGCCCTCGCCCAGGCTGGCGCTGGTTTTCGACAGGCCCTGCTTGAGGCGGGTGAAGAAGCCGATTTTGCTGTCTTCTGCGCCGGGCAGTGGCGCGGCGGCTTTCTCTGCCACCGGAGCGGGGGCAATCGGCTCGGAGGCGGGCAATGCCGGCTCAGGCGCCGCGCCCAGCAAACGGCCGAACATGCCCGGCTTGGCCGACGCACCCGGCAGGGTGTCGAGCGCGGTAGGGCCCGTGATCGGCTCGACAGTCGGGCCGACGATTTCGGCGGCCGCGTCGACTGGCGCGGCGTCGGCAGCAGGCACAGGCTCGACGACCGGCGCCTGGAGCACTGCGGGTGTCGGCAGCGGTGCGCTAACAGCTGGGCCCACAGCCTCAGCCGAAGCGGGAGCCGGCTGAGGCGCGATCGCAACGGGCGCGCTGTCCTGAGGTTTTTTGCGCATCCAGCCGAACAGGCTCTTGGACTCGTCGACCGGCGCCGGATTCGGCGCTGCGGGCGGCGCAGCTGGCGTCTGGGCCTGTGCCAGGGCCGCAGGACTCGCGACCTGAGAGGTCAGCGGGTACTGCGCAGTGGCCAGGGGCGCGGGCGACGGCGAAGCGGCGGGGGCCGGCGTCGCAAGGTCGGCCGCAAGCGGCGTGACAGGCTCGGCGCCAGGCGCGGGCGGCGCGCTTACAGGATCGGCCGCTCGCGGCTCGGGCGCCGCGGACGGCGCGTCCTGGGGCTTCTTGCGCATCCAGCCGAACAGGCTCTTTTTCTCGGCCGAGTCGCCCGGCAGAGGTTCTCCAGCACCGGCTGGGGTCTTCTTGTCGTCGTGGGAACCAAACATGGAGGACGTCTATCTCAAGGTGCGACGCGCCGAAGGCGTGGCCGTCAGTAGAACGGATGAGTATCCTAGCACCTCCTCGCCCGCCGACGCTAAGACCACGCGGGCCGTCTTGATAGGTCAAAACCTCGAATGAATGCCCTAGCCCGCTGCGCCGCCGGCCTGCTGTTCGGTGCTCTCTGCATGCCGCTGCCTATACTGGCCGCCGCCCCGCAAGCTACCCACGAATTCACCCTGGACAACGGCCTCAAGGTCATCGTCCGCGAAGACCACCGCGCCCCCGTGGTGGTTTCGCAGATCTGGTACAAAGTCGGCTCCAGTTACGAGACACCCGGCCAGACCGGTCTGTCCCATGCCCTGGAGCATATGATGTTCAAGGGCAGCCGCAAGCTCGGCCCTGGTGAAGCCTCGCGCATCCTGCGCGAGCTGGGTGCCGAGGAGAATGCCTTTACCAGCGACGACTACACCGCCTATTACCAGGTGCTGGCCAGCGATCGCCTGGGGGTGGCCTTCGAGCTGGAGGCCGACCGCCTGGCCAGCTTGCGTCTGCCGCCGGAAGAGTTTGCCCGGGAAATCCAGGTGATCCAGGAAGAACGGCGCTTGCGCACCGACGACAAGCCCAGCTCCCTCGCCTATGAGCGCTTCAAGGCCATGGCCTTCCCCGCCAGCGGCTACCACACCCCGACCATCGGCTGGATGGCCGACCTGCAGCGCATGCGGGTCGAGGAGCTGCGCGCCTGGTACGAGGCCTGGTACGCGCCGAACAACGCCACCCTGGTGGTGGTGGGCGACGTCCAGGTGGACGAGGTCAAGGCCCTGGCCCAGCGCTACTTCGGCCCCATTGCGCGCCGCGACATCCCATCGGCCAAGCGCCCCCTGGAGCTGGCCGAACCGGGCGAACGGCGCATGACCCTGCACCTGAAGACCCAGCTGCCGAGCCTGATCATGGGCTTCAACGTACCGGGCCTGGCCACCGCCAAGGACCCGCGCCAGGTGCATGCCCTGCGCCTGATCTCCACCCTGCTCGACGGCGGCTACAGCGCCCGCCTGCCGGCGCGTCTGGAGCGCGGCGAGGAGCTGGTCTCCAGCGCCTCGTCCTGGTACGACGCCCATGCCCGCGGCGACAGCCTGTTCGTGCTCAGCGCCACCCCCAATACCCAAAAGGGCAAGACCCTGGCGCAGACCGAAGCCGGCCTGTGGCGCCAGCTGGAAGACCTCAAGCAGAACCCGCCCTCGACCGCGGAACTGGCGCGGGTGCGCGCCCAGGTCATTGCCGGCCTGGTCTACGAGCGTGACTCCATGACCAGCCAGGCCACCACCATCGGCCAGCTGGAAACCGTGGGCCTGTCCTGGACCCTGATGGATCAGGAGCTGGCCGCCATCGAAGCCGTGACGCCCGCCGATATCCAGCAGGCCGCCCGCACCTTCTTTACCCGTACGCGCCTGAGCGTCGCCCATGTTCTGCCCCTGGAGGCCCGTCAATGAGCCCGCGCAACGCCCTGCGCCATGGCCTGCCCGGCCTGGCGCTGACCACCCTGCTGAGTTTGCTGCTCGGCTGCCAGACCCCGACCGCGCAGACGCCGCAGGCCGACGCCGCCCTGGCCGCCAGTGCCGACCTCGAGTCCCTGGCCGAGCTGGACGGTAAGGCCCCCGGCCGCCGCGCCCTGGATATCCAGACCTGGCAGACCGCCGAGGGCGCCAAGGTGCTGTTCGTCGAGGCCCGTCAGTTGCCGATGCTCGACCTGCGCCTGACCTTCGCCGCCGGCAGCAGCCAGGACGGCGACGTACCGGGCCTGGCCATGCTGACCAACGCCATGCTCAACGAGGGCGTGCCGGGCAAGGACGTGACCGCCATCGCCGAGGGCTTCGAGAACCTGGGCGCGGATTTTGGCAACGGCGCCTACCGCGACATGGCCGTGCTCTCGCTGCGCAGCCTCAGCGCCCGTGACATCCGCGACCCCGCCCTGCAGCTGTTCAAGCAGGTGATCGGCCGGCCGACCTTTCCCAAGGACGCCCTTGCGCGGATCAAGAACCAGGTGCTGGCCGGTTTCGAGTACCAGAAGCAGAACCCCGGCACCCTGGCCAATCTGGAACTCTTCGAGCGCCTCTACGGTGAGCACCCTTACGCCCACCCCAGCGATGGCACGCCGCAATCCATCCCGGGGATCACGCCCAGGCAATTGCAGGCGTTCCATGCCAGGACCTATGCCGCCGGCAACGCGGTGATCGCCCTGGTCGGCGACCTTTCGCGCGACGAAGCCATGGCCTTGGCGGCCCAGGTCTCGGCCGCCCTGCCCAAGGGCCCAGCATTGCCCGCCATGCCCCAGCCCGCCGAGCCCGAGCCGGGCCTGAGCCATATCGAGTTCCCCTCCAACCAGACCCACCTGATGCTCGCGCAGCTGGGTATCGACCGTCAGGCCCCCGACTACGCCGCGCTCTACCTGGGCAACCAGATCCTCGGTGGCGGCGGTTTCGGCACTCGACTGATGACCGAAGTCCGGGAAAAGCGTGGCCTGACCTACGGTGTGTACTCCGGTTTCAGCGCCATGCAGGCCCGCGGCCCCTTCACCATCAGCCTGCAGACCCGCGCCGAGCTGAGCGCCGGCACCCTGGCGCTGGTGCAGAACTTGCTGCGTGACTACCTGGCCAGCGGCCCGACCCAGCAGGAACTGGACGATGCCAAGCGCGAGCTGGCCGGCAGCTTCCCCCTGGGCACCGCGAGCAACGCGGCGATCGTCGGCCAGCTGGGCTCCATCGGCTTCTACGACCTGCCCCTCACTCACCTGGAAGACTTTATGGCCCAGGCCCAGGCCCTGAGCGTCGAACAGGTCAAGACGGCCATGGCCAAACACCTGGACCCGGACGGCTTGGTGATAGTCACCGCCGGCCCGACCGTGGCGCAAAAACCCCTGCCGCCGCCCACCGAGAACGCCGCCGCACCCGCCCTTGGCGTACCGGAGCATTGAGCATGCGCGACAAGACCCCCAGGCCGCCGCGCGGCGCCTCAACCAAGCCGCCGGCCCATGGCGGCCAGGGCCAGCTGCGGATCATCGGCGGGCAATGGCGTTCGCGCCAGTTCAGCTTTCCCATGGAGCACGGCTTGCGGCCCACGCCGAACCGGGTGCGGGAAACCCTGTTCAACTGGCTGGCGCCCCACATCGAAGGCGCCAAGGTGTTCGACCCCTTTGCCGGCAGCGGCGCGCTGTACCTGGAGGCGTTGTCCCGCGGCGCCAGCATGGCCCTGGCCCTGGACCTCAATGCCCAGGCCATCGCCAGCCTGCGCCAGACCCTGGATACCCTGAACTGCAGCAACGGCCAGCTGCTGCAGACCGATGCCCTGCGCTACCTGGAAAACCAGCCCAGCACGGCCTTCGACCTGGTGTTTCTCGACCCGCCCTTCAGCCAGAACCTGCTGCTGCCCGCCTGCGGCCTGCTGGAAGAAAAAGGCTGGTTGGCGGCCCACGCCTGGGTCTATACCGAAAGCGAAAACGCCCCCTCGGGCCTGGGCCTGCCCGCCAACTGGCGCCTGCACCGGGAGCAGAAGGCTGGCCAGGTGCATTACGCCCTCTGGCAGCGGTCGGCATAACCTGAATGTCGGCAGCCTCACCAGCCTGCCATGATGCATAGGCTGGTGCAGCGACTTCTTAGGCGAGATATAGCCCTGGTTGGCCCTGGCGCAATCAGGGTTCGCATTTGCGGATGGCGTTGCGTTTAGCAGGACTACGCCAGGGCAAGTGCGGGACGCGTTTCCTGGCCATCGCCGCAACGCTCGATAAAAACAGCGGTCCACCCCTCACCTCTTCTCAGGTCATCCGCCATGAGCACGCCCTTCCAACCCGCCTGGTGGCTGCCCGGCGCGCACCTGCAGACAGTATGGAGCGCCTTCTGTCGGCCACCGCCAGTGCTGGAACGTCAGCGCGAACGGTTGTGGCTGGACGATGGCGACTTTCTCGACTTGGACTGGTACGGCCCGCACCGGGTCGATGCGCCGCTGGTCACCGTGCTGCACGGCCTGAGCGGTTCGTCGAAGTCGCTCTACGTACTGGGCCTGCAGCAGCGCCTGGCGGCCCAGGGCTGGGCCAGCGTGGCGGTGAACTGGCGCGGTTGCTCGGGCGAACCCAACCTGCTGCCGCGCGGCTATCACTCCGGCGCCAGCGAGGACCTGGCCGCGGTGCTTGAGCACCTGCGCGCGCAACGACCCCTGGCGCCGCTCTATGCCGTGGGTTATTCACTGGGTGGCAATGTACTGCTCAAGCACCTGGGCGAAACCGGCGCCGCTTGTGCCCTGCAGGGCGCGGTCGCGGTCTCGGTGCCCTTTCGCCTGGACCACTGCGCCGACCGCATGAACCTGGGCCTGTCGCGCTTCTACCAGGCGCACTTCATGCGCGCCCTGGTCGGCTATGTGCGCGACAAGCAGCGCAGCTTCCAGCATGCGGGTCAGCACGATCGCCTGACCGCCCTGCGGGGACTGGGCGGCCTGGAGGACCTGCGTACCTTCTGGCAATTCGATGGGCGCTTCACCGCGCCGCTGCACGGCTACGCCGACGCTGGGGACTACTACCGGCGGGCCTCCAGCCGCTTTTTTCTCGGCGCGATCCGCGTGCCGACCCTGCTGATCCAGGCAGCCGACGACCCTTTCGTGTTCGCCCACAGCGTACCCGAACCCACTGAGCTGGCCGCCGGCACCGAGCTGGAGCTGCATGCCCGCGGTGGCCATGTGGGGTTTATCGAGGGCACGCCGCGAAACCCGG
>JAZKHB010000013.1:183339-202538 GCA_040385585.1 Pseudomonadota bacterium
GGACTACTACCTGGAAAGGCGGATTCCGGCCTGGTTGGCGGCCCTGTCCGCAAAGGATGCGCACGCGCCGGACACAGCCCCTTGCGACGCGCTTTAGCGGCGCGTCACGGCGCGCCGGATCGGCCTGTCACCCGCTCCATGGGCACATGGAACTTACGGTACAGCGCCTGTACGGCGTCCTGTGCCGGCGCCGCGAGGTAGCCGCCCTCCAGGGCCAGCACCTGGTAGATGCCGCGACGCAGCAGCTCCTCGTCCAGGTCCGCGGTGTCGCCGCGCAGGGTGCAGAGGAAGCGTACCCAGGACGTCATGATGATCCAGCTGTTCAGGGTCAAGGCCTCGATCTGCGCACGGTCCATCACCAGGATGCCAGCCTCGACGAACCCCTGATAAATGCTCTGGGCATGGTCGAGGCAGCGGTGGGCGAAGACCCGGTAGCGCGCCGCCAGCGCCGGATCGGCCTCCAGCAGGTGTTCCAGGTCGCGGTGCAGAAAACGGTAGTGCCACATGGCGTCGAGCAGGGCCTCAAGGTAGTAGGTCTTGTCCTCCACCGTCAGCGCGCGCCCCGCCGGCAGGCGCAGGAAGACGTCCACCTGGACTTCGTACTGGGCGAACAGCTCGGCGATGATCGCCTGCTTGTTGGCGAAGTGGTAATAGAGGTTGCCTGGGGAAATCCCCAAGTGCGCGGCCAGGTGATTGGTGCTGACGCTGCGCTCGCCCTGGGCGTTGAACAGCTCCAGGCTGGTCTGCAGGATGCGTTGGCGGGTTTTGATCGCTGGGGCCATTACTGGGCGGGCTCTCGGTTGGCTCTGGTTTACGACGTAACCATTCCCCAGGGAACGGCCGGGGCGATGGTACCCGCCAGGGCGGGGAAAAATCGGATTAACCGAACAAATCGGCGGATTCACCCGATCCGGGACTGAATAATCGGACACGCGGACACGAGGCATTTGACAGATTAGAGTAATTGCTCTAAAAATCCAGCAGTCACTTCACTCAACGTCTTCGGGGCAGCCACAGTGCGCCGGATCGCCAGGAGCCATCGCATGGTCGCCGATATCGCCTACCTTCAGCACAGCCAGCAACAGATCGGCCAGCTGGACCCGTTGTTCAGCCGCCAGCGCCTGGCCTTTCGCGCCAACCCCATGCCAGCGGCCGCCCAGCGCATCCAGTGGCTGGCGGCGCTGCGCCAGGTACTGCTGGACGAGCAGCAGGCGCTGATCGAGGCGGTGTCCCAGGACTTCAGCAACCGCTCGGCCGACGAGACCCTGCTGGCCGAACTGATGCCAAGCCTGCAGGGCATCCACTATGCGAGCAAACGCATCAAGAAATGGATGAAGCCCTCGCGTCGCTCGGTCGGCATCGCCTTCCAGCCCGCCAGCGCCCGGGTGGTCTACCAGCCCCTGGGCGTGGTCGGGGTCATAGTGCCGTGGAACTACCCGCTGTTTCTGGCCATCGGCCCGTTGGTGGGCGCCCTGGCCGCCGGTAACCGGGTGATGATCAAGATGAGCGAGTCGACCCCGGCCACCTCCCAGCTGTTCAAGACCCTGATGGCCCAGGTTTTCCCCGAAGACCTAGTGACCGTGGTGCTGGGCGAGGCGGAAGTCGGCATGGCGTTCTCCAAGCTGCCCTTCGATCACCTGCTGTTCACCGGCGCCACCAGCATCGGCAAGCATGTGATGCGCGCGGCGGCGGAAAACCTGACGCCGGTCACCCTGGAGCTGGGCGGCAAGTCGCCGGCCATCGTCTCCCAGGACGTGCCGCTCAAGGACGCGGCAGAGCGTATTGCCTTCGGTAAGACCATGAACGCCGGCCAGACCTGCGTGGCGCCGGACTATGTGCTGGTGCCAAGGGGCCGGGTCGCGGGTTTTATCGAGGCCTACCGCGCCGCGGTGCAGGGTTTCTACCCGAGCCTGACGGACAACCCCGACTACACCGCCATCATCAACGACCGCCAACTCCATCGGCTGCAGGGCTATCTGAAAGATGCCGAGGGCCTGGGCGCGCGCCTGGTCCCGCTCTATCCCCAGGCTCAGGGACGGCGCATGCCGCATTGCCTGCTGCTGGACGTAACGGACCAGATGAAGGTGATGCAGGACGAAATCTTCGGTCCGCTGCTGCCCATCGTGCCCTACGACCGGATTGACGAAGCCTTCGCCTATGTCAACGACCGCCCGCGGCCCCTGGCGCTCTATTACTTCGGCTACGACAAGGCCGAGCAGCAGCGCGTGCTGCACGAGACCCATTCGGGCGGCGTGTGCCTGAACGACACCCTGTTGCACGTGGCCCAGGACGACATGCCGTTCGGCGGCGTCGGCCCCTCGGGCATGGGCCATTACCACGGCCACGAGGGCTTTCTGACGTTCAGCAAGGCTAAGGGCGTGTTTATCAAGCAGCGCCTCAACGCCGCCAAGCTGATCTACCCGCCCTACGGCAAGTCCATCCTCAAGTTGGTCTACAAGCTGTTTATCCGCTGATGCCCTCGGCGAACCCATGACAGAGAGGGCGGATATGACAGAAATGACGAACAGGACGGATGGCGCCGTGGAAACCGTGGGGTTGTCGCGTCGCGGCCTGCTGAAGATCGGCCTGCTGGGCTCGGCCTTGCTCGCCACCGCAGGCCTGGCCGCGACCTTCAGCGGCTGCTCGGCGACCACCCCGGCCGCCGGCCTGCGGGTGTTGCGCGAGTCCGATTTACCCCTGCTGCGTGCGCTGATTCCGGTGCTGCTGGCCGGCGCGGTACCTGTGGAGCAAATGCCCCAGGCACTGGCCGGCACCCTCCAGAGCCTGGATTACAGCCTGGATCACCTGTCGCCGGAAATGCTCAAGCTCACGGTGCAGCTGTTCGACGTGCTGGCCATGCCGGTGACCCGCGGACCGCTGACCGGGGTCTGGGGCAGTTGGGAGAACGCCAGTATCACGGATATCCGCGCCTTTCTGACGCGCTGGCAGGACAGTTCCCTGGACCTGCTGCGCATGGGCCATGCCTCACTGCTGCAACTGGTGATGATGGCCTGGTACAGCCGCCCGGAATCCTGGGCCCACTGCGGTTACCCCGGCCCGCCGACCGTCTGACGGCTGACGGCTGACGACTGGCTGCGCATCGCTCAGTCGTGGATGCAGCAAGAATCATAAGAAGAGAGCCTGAAATGCCCGTACCCGATAGCTTCAAAGACGGCCTGGCCCGCGGCTGGAAAACCCGCGACGCCTCGCGCCTGGAGCAGGACCTGACTCTGGAAGCCGATATCGCCATAGTCGGCAGCGGCGCTGGCGGCGGCACCACCGCGGAGATTCTCAGCGCCGCGGGTTTCAAGGTGCTGCTGATCGAGGAAGGGCCGCTCAAGACCAGCAGCGATTTCAAGATGCTGGAATCCGAGGCCTATGCCAGCCTGTACCAGGAAGGCATCGGACGCATGAGCAAGGACGGCGCCATCACTATCATGCAGGGCCGGGCGGTGGGCGGCACCACGCTGATCAACTGGACCTCGAGCTTTCGCACCCCGACCTTGACCCTGGAGCACTGGGCCAAGGAGCACGCCGTGGTCGGCCACAGTCCAGCCGAGATGGCGCCTTGGTTCGAGCAGATGGAGCAGCGCCTGGGCGTGGCTCCCTGGGTCATGCCACCGAACCCGAACAACGATGTGATCCGCGCCGGCTGCGAAAAGCTCGGCTACGACTGGAAAGTGATTCCGCGCAATGTGCGCGGCTGCTGGAACCTGGGCTACTGCGGCATGGGCTGCCCGGTCAACGCCAAGCAGTCGATGCTGGTCACCACCATCCCCGCGACCCTGGAAAAAGGCGGCGAGCTGCTCTACCTGGCCCGCGTCGAGCGCCTGTTGCTGAAGGACAACCGCGTCGAGGCGCTGGAATGCGCGGCCATGGACGCGCGCTGCGTGGCGCCCACTGGCCGCAAGATCCGGGTCAAGGCGCGGCACTACATCCTGGCTGGCGGGGGCATCAACACCCCGGCCATCCTGTTGCGCTCCAACGCGCCGGACCCCCACGAGCGGATCGGCAAGCGCACCTACCTGCACCTGGTGAATTTCTCCGCGGCGCAGTTCGAACAGGTGATCAACCCCTTCTACGGCGCGCCGCAGTCCATCTACTCGGACCATTTCCAGTGGGACGACGGTGCGACCGGGCGAATGTCCTACAAGCTGGAGGTACCGCCCCTGCAACCGGCGCTGACCGCCACCCTGCTCGGCCGCTTCGGCATCGACAACGCCCTGCGCATGGAGCAACTGCCCCATACCAATGCCATGCTGGCCCTGATGCGCGATGGCTTTCATCCGGAAAGCGCCGAGGGCCGGGTGGAACTGCGCGGCGACGGTACCCCGGTGCTCGACTACCGCATGACCGACTACAGCTGGGATGGCATCCGCCGGGCCTTCCACACCATGGCCGAGGTGCAGTTCGCCGCTGGCGCCAAAAGCGTGCTGCCGCTGCACGCCGATGCCGACTACGTGAAGACCCTGGGCGAGGCGAAAACCCTGATCGACGGCCTGGACCTGGCGCTCTACCGCACCCGCCTGGGCAGCGCCCATGTGATGGGTGGCTGCGCCATGGGCGAGGATCCGACCCAGGCAGTGACCGACAGCCTGGGCCGCCATCATCAGCTGGAGAACCTGTCGATCCACGACGGCTCGCTGTTTCCCACCAGCATTGGCGCCAATCCCCAGCTGTCAATCTATGGCCTGACCGCGCAGTTGGCCACGCGCCTCGTCGAACGCCTGGGCAAGGCTCGAACACAGGAAACCCCTTTATGACCAACAAGCTTCTATGCGCACTGCTGATCCTGGCCGGGATCATTCACCTGCTACCGGTCAGCGGCGTGCTCGGCGCCGAGCGCCTGGCCACCCTTTACGGCCTGTCCTTCGCCGAACCCAACCTCTTGCTGCTGATGCGCAGCCGCGCCGTGCTGTTCGGCCTGCTCGGCGCCCTGCTGGTCTACGCCGCCTTCCGCCCGGCGCTGCAACCCGTGGCGCTGGTCGGCGGCCTGGTCAGCGTGCTGTCGTTTCTGTTGCTGGCCTGGGGCACTCCGGCCTACAACGCGGCCCTGGGCCGGGTGGTGATCGCCGATTGGGTGGCCCTGGCCTGCCTGCTGCTGGCGCTGGCGCTGTACCTGGCCAAGCACGCCAAGGCCTGACAACCGGCCGCGACTTGGCCGTGAGGGGCCTGCTGCGCTACCATCCGTGTCCCCTTCGGATTCCGCCAGGCCGTCACGATGAATCGAGTGTTGTATCCCGGCACCTTTGACCCCATCACCCGGGGCCATGGCGATCTGGTCGAGCGCGCCTCGCGCCTGTTCGACAGCGTGATCATTGCCGTTGCCGCCAGTCCGAAAAAGAACCCCCTGTTCTCCCTGGAACAGCGCGTCGCCCTGGCACGGGAGGTCACTCAGCACCTGCCGAACGTCGAAGTGATGGGCTTTTCCACCCTGCTCGCGCATTTCGCCAAGGAGCAAGGCGCGAATGTCTTTCTGCGTGGCCTACGCGCGGTCTCCGATTTCGAATACGAATTCCAGCTGGCCAATATGAACCGCCAACTGGCCCCGGACGTGGAAAGCCTGTTCCTCACCCCGTCGGAAAAATACTCCTTTATCTCCTCGACCCTGGTGCGCGAGATCGCCATCCTGGGCGGCGATATCAGCAACTTTGTCCACCCCGCCGTGGCCGATGCCCTGACCCAGCGCTTCAAGCAGTAGTCCCCCGGCCCACCTAGCAGCACCCGGCGGCGTGCACTGCCGGTCTCGATGCGGCACAATTGCGCCCTATCGTTTCCCGATGTCGCGGCCGATCGCCGCGGCAGGAGCTGCTGCATGTCCCTGATCATCACCGACGATTGCATCAACTGCGACGTCTGCGAGCCGGAATGCCCGAATGCCGCGATCTCCCAAGGCGAGGAGATCTACGTCATCGACCCCAACCTGTGCACCGAATGCGTCGGCCATTACAACGAGCCGCAGTGCCAGCAGGTGTGCCCGGTGGACTGCATCCCGCTGGACGTGGCCCATGTCGAGAGCCAGGACGAACTGATGGCCAAATACCTGATCCTTACCGGCAAGGCCTGACCGGTGCGCCCGGCACGCCGTAACGCGTTCTCCTGCGCCGGGTTCGGCGCCCTGGCGCTGCTCTGGGTCCTGGCGCTCCAGGCCGCCGAAGTCAAAGCGCCGCAGCAGGGCGCGATTGCCAGCGCCCACCCCGCCGCCACAGTGGCTGGCCTGGAAACCCTGGCCCTGGGCGGCAATGCCTTCGACGCCGCCGTGGCCGTCGCCGCCGCCCTGGCGGTGGTCGAACCCTACAGCTCGGGGCTGGGCGGTGGCGGTTTCTTTCTGCTGCGCGAAGCCGGCCCGACAGCCACCTACCGCTTTGTCGACGCCCGTGAGCGCGCGCCCCTGGCCGCCCACCCCGAACTGTACCGCCGCGAAGGCCAGGTGCAACCGCGCCTGTCCCTCGACGGCGCGCTGGCCGCGGCGATTCCCGGCCTGCCCGCGGCCCTGGTGCACCTGGCCGAGCGCCATGGGCGCCTGCCCCTGAGCCATACCCTGGCCCCGGCCATTCGCCTGGCCCGCGACGGCGTGGGCATCGACCGGGTGTATCGCGAGCGCGCCACCTGGCGCCTGGCCGCCTTGCGCGACGACCCGGAAAGCGCGCGGATCTTCCTCGACCCGCAGGGCAAGGTGCCCGAAGCCCTCGGCCTGCTGCGCCAGCCCGACCTGGCCCGCACCCTGGAGCGCCTGGCGCGCCAGGGCCATGCCGGCTTCTATGGCGGCGAGCTGGCCGAGCAGCTGGTGGCGGGCGTACGCGACGCGGGGGGTATCTGGTCCCTGCGCGACCTGGCCGAGTACCGGGTGGTGGAGCGCGCGCCCTTGCGGGTGGCGCTGGCCGAAAACCGCACCCTGATCAGCGCGCCGCCGCCCTCGGCGGGCGGCCTGGCCATTGCCCAGAGCCTGCTGATGCTGCAGCAGCTGCCCTGGCGCCAGGCCGACGCGGTGCAGCGCAGCCATTGGGTGGTCGAGACCCTGCGCCGCGCCTACCGCGACCGCGGCCTGCTGGGCGACCCGGACTTCATCGACAACCCCACGGCACAGCTGCTCGCCCCCGACTACCTGGGTCGGCTGACCGCCAGCATCGATGCACAAAAAGCCACGCCCAGCGCCAGCCTGCCGCCCTCCGGCGACTGGCACGAGAGCGACCACACCACGCATTTCTCGGTGCTCGACGGCGAGGGCAATGCGGTGGCCGCCACCCTGTCGATCAACCTGCCGTTCGGCGCCGCCTTTACCGTGCCCGGCACCGGGGTACTGCTCAACGACGAGATGGACGATTTCGCCGCCGACGTGCAAGGGGCCAATGCCTACGGCCTGACCGGCAGCGCCGCCAATGCCATCGCCGCCGGCAAGCGCCCGCTGTCGAGCATGAGCCCCAGCTTTCTCGACAGCCCCGCGGCGTTCGCCAGTTTCGGCACCCCCGGTGGCAGTCGGATTCCCAGCATGGTGCTGCTGGCCATGCTCCAGTACCTGGACGAACAACCCATCGAGCGCTGGGTCGCGGTACCGCGCTACCACCACCAGTTCCTGCCTGACCTGATCGAGCACGAGCCCGAGGCTTTCAGTCCGGCGCAGATCGCCGCGCTCGAGGCCCGCGGCCATCATCTCAAGGCACTGGAGCGAACCTACGGCAACCAGCAGGTGCTGCTCTGGAACAAAACCAGCGGCCAAGTCCAGGGCGCCAGCGATCCGCGGGGCATCGGCACCGCCCAGCGCCTCTCGCCTCAGGCCATTCAAACGCCAGGCATAAAAAAACCGGCCCAGTGACCGGTTTCCGAGCAGCCCGTAACGGCCTTACTCGCGCTGGTTGTAGCCGTCACCGGTGCAACCCAGGCAACGCACGAAAGCTGCCTTGCCCGGCTCGACCACCAGGGCCTTGCCGGCATCGCCGATACCGCCACCGGCCGCCGAGAACGGCAGGGTCACCACGAAGACCCCGGCGCCGACCACAGTGGCCGCGATCAGCAGGGGACGGGCGATTACCAGGTCGGCGATCATCGAGAAGGCCCGGGGCGCTTCGACTGTGTATTGCGGGTTACCACTGGCATTTACCGATTCCGCCTGCGCCGGCAGCGCCAGCAGGCCAGAGGACAGCACCAACACAACAGCGGACGAGCGAAACAGGTTCATGAATGCGATCCTTCAACTTTTTTATAGGGACGGTGACTGTAACTATAACAGCGCTCTGACAATTGTCAGCGTGATGTCCGTCAATGGCTGCAGATTGAGTGGTCGATCTCTTTTCAAGGCCTGTCAGCGCTGGCAGCGCGGGCAGTACACACTGGCACGCTGACCCAAGCGTACATCGCGCAGCGTGCCGCCGCAGGTTTTGCAGAACGCTCCGCCGCGGCCGTAGACGAACAGTTCCTGCTGGAAATAACCCGGCAGGCCGTCGCCGCCGACGAAATCGCGCAGCGTGGTGCCGCCCCGGGCGATGGCATGGGCCAGGATGCGCTTGATCTCGTCGGCCAGTCTGACGTAGCGCGCCCGGGAGAGGGAACCGGCTTCGCGCCGCGGGTCGATGCCGGCGGCGAACAGCGCCTCGCTGGCGTAGATATTGCCTACCCCCACCACCACCGCGTTGTCCATGATAAAGGGCTTGACCGCCATGGCCCGGCCCCGCGAGCACTGGAACAGGCGTTCACCGTCGAACAGCTCGGTCAAGGGCTCGGGGCCCAGGCGCGCCAGCAGCACATGGTTGAGCGGGTCGCTGCTCCAGAGCAGGGCGCCGAAACGCCGCGGGTCGGTGTAGCGCAGCGCCAGGCCAGACTCGAGGACGATATCCACATGCTCGTGCTTGGCCGCCGGGGTGTCGCTGGGTACCAGGCGCAGGCTGCCGGACATGCCCAGGTGGCTGATCAGGGTGCCGACCTCGGCCTTGATCAGCAGGTACTTGGCCCGGCGCTCGACGCATTCGATGCGCTGGCCAGACAGCCGCACGTCCAGGTCTTCGGGAATCGGCCAGCGCAGGCGCGCCTCGCGCACGATCACCGCAGTGACACGCTGGCCTTCCAGATGCGGGGCGATGCCGCGACGGGTGGTTTCGACTTCGGGCAGTTCGGGCATGACAAGGGACTACGCGGCTGGCGGCTGGACAGGGTAACTGGCACCTTAACAGCCGGGCGGTAGCTAACGCACACCCAGCTCGCGAATGCTTTCCTTGAGGTTGACGAAGTCGTACTCCGACAGGCCGACATAATCCAGTATCAGGGCCTCTATACTCTCCCACTCGGGATCCTCGGGCTGCCCCCCCAGCACCCGGTGGCAGGCGCAGATATGCTCGGCCATCTTGAGGATCGCCAGTAAGTTCTTGAGCTGGGCGTCGCGTCCGGAGTCGTCGCTGAAGATCGACAGCGCATTGTGGTGATTGGCAATCGCCTCGCACAGGTGCGCCGGCAGGTTCCAGGACCTGGCCGTGTAGTAGCCCACCACCGCGTGGTTGGTGTTGAGCAGGCGGTTCTCGGTGTCGACAATGCGCCGCTCGCTGCTGGCGCTGGCATAGGCCTCCTCCAGCACGCCCATGTACTGCGGAAAACGCCGCAGCATCAGCGGAATCCCGCAATTATGGAACAGCCCCAGGGTGTAGGCCTCGTCGGGCGCCTCGCAGGCCACGCGCTTGGCCAGGGTCAGGCAGGTCATGGCGACGTCCTGGGCGGTATCCCAGAAGCGGTTGAGGGTGACGATGGTCTCGTCGTTCATCTCGCCCTTGATCGACAGGGCATTGATGATATTGATCACCGAACGGCTGCCCAGCAGGTTCACCGCCCGCTGGATCGAGGCGATCTTGGTGGTCAGGCCGAAATACGGCGAATTGACGATTTTCAGCAGCGCCCCCGACAGCCCCGGGTCCTGACTGATCAGCTTGGCGATGATCTTCAGGTCCGGATGGGGCATGTACTGTTCCATCTGCAGGTCGACCATGATCTGCGGCTGGGGCGGCACCGTGATGCCTTGCAGGGCCTGGCGAATCTGTTCGGCGGAGAGTTCTTCTGGGTGCATGACGGCGCTCGCGTTGAGGGGATCAGTCTATCTCCTTCAGGCGATTTTTGAATCGACATACTGGCTATATGCCCGATAAAAAAGCTGAAACTTTGCCGATATCCTCAGTCGGAAAAAGGTAGGTCGCGCCTGCAATTGCGTGGGTGCTCAACCCTTACCCTAACGCCCAAGGAGCATACCTATGCCCCCTTCACTCGATGGCAAGCGCGTCGCGCTGCTGGTCACCGACGGTTTCGAACAATCCGAGCTGACCGGCCCCAAGGAAGCCCTGGACCAGGCCGGGGTTCAGACCGAGATCCTGTCCTCGCGCCCCGGCCAGGTCACCGGCTGGCACCACACCACCCCGGGTGAGCGTTTCGCGGTGGACAAGACCTTCGATACGGCGCGGATCGAGGATTACGACGCCCTTGTCCTGCCGGGCGGGGTGGTCAATGCCGACACCATCCGCCTGGACGAAAGGGCCCAGGCGCTGGTCAAGGACGCCGCCCGGGCCAACAAGCCCATCGCGGTGATTTGCCACGGTGCCTGGCTGCTGATCTCCACCGACCTGGTCAAGGGCAAGACCCTCACCAGCTGGCCTTCGCTGACCGACGACCTGATAAACGCCGGTGCGCACTGGGTCGACCGGGAGGTGGTGGTCGACGGCACGCTGATCAGCAGCCGCAAGCCGGACGATATCCCGGCCTTCAACGCCAAGCTGCTGGAGGCCCTGGCCGCCTGAGCCACGGGGGGCGGCGGAATGCGCGGGCGCTTGGGGTATACTCGCGCTCTTTTTTCCCGGAGCGCCCGCCATGTCCCTGCCCAGCCTGCGTCTCAACGCCAATGCCGACCGACGCCTGCGCGCCGGGCACCTGTGGGTCTACAGCAACGAGGTGGACACCGCCGCCACCCCACTCAACGGCTTTGCCGCGGGCGACCAAGCCATTCTCGAGGCCGCTGGCGGCAAGCCGCTGGGCATCGTCGCCATGAGCCCCAACAACCTGATCTGCGCCCGGCTGCTGTCGCGCGACGCAAAACATGTGCTGGACAAGTCCCTGTTGGTGCACCGGATCAACGTCGCCCTGTCCCTGCGCGAGCGGCTGTTCGACAAGCCTTACTACCGCCTGGTATTCGGCGACTCCGACCTGCTGCCGGGCCTGGTGGTCGACCGCTTCGGCGATATCCTGGTGGTGCAACTGGCCTCGGCGACCATGGAAAAGCACAAGGACGAGGTACTCGCCGCCCTGATCCAGGTCTGCAAGCCCAGCGGCGTGCTGTGGAAGAACGACTCCGCCGCCCGCGATGCCGAGGGTCTGACCCGCTACGTCGACACCGCCTTCGGCCTGGTGCCGGAGTGGGTGGCCCTGGAAGAGAACGGGGTGAAATTCGAGGCGCCGGTCATGGCCGGGCAGAAGACCGGCTGGTTCTACGACCACCGCATGAACCGCGCGCGCCTGGCGCCCTACGTCAAGGGCAAGCGGGTGCTCGACCTGTTCAGCTATATCGGCGGCTGGGGCGTGCAGGCCGCAGCCTTCGGCGCCACGGAAGTGATGTGCGTGGACGCCTCGGGCTTCGCCCTGGACGGGGTCGAGCGCAACGCCACGCTCAACGGCGTGGCCGAGCGGGTGGCCTGCGTCGAAGGCGACGTGTTCGAGGCACTGAAGGAACTGAAGGCCGCCGAGGAGCGCTTCGACGTGATAGTCGCCGACCCACCGGCCTTTATCAAACGCAAGAAGGACATCAAGAACGGCGAGGCCGGCTACCGTCGCCTGAACGAGGCGGCCATGCGCCTGCTGAGCAAGGACGGCATCCTGGTCAGCGCCTCCTGCTCCATGCACCTGGAAGAAGACCACCTGCAGAACATCCTGCTGCAAAGCGCCCGTCACCTGGACCGCAATATCCAGCTGCTCGAGCGCGGCGGCCAGGCCCCGGATCACCCGGTGCATATGGCCATTGCCGAGACCCGCTATATCAAGAGCCTGACCTGCCGCCTGCTGCCGGTCTGACCCACCGCGCCTTGATTGGCCTCGGGCCTGTTGACATTAACCTCGCGAGTCGCGTTGCAGCGAAGAAGGGTCCCAGGCAAGGCGCGGAACGCAGGCAAGGGTCATTCCCTTGCCCAGTTTCGCAACGCCGAATGGGGCGTTTATTCGCGCAACCCGAATGGCCGGATCTGTTTTGATGCGATAAGAAATGACTCGTCGCTCGTTCTAAAGCATCCGACGTCGGGTTTCATGCCGGGTCTGGTTTCAAAACCGGTTTCGGCGCGGCCGTGCGGATAGTGTCAACAGGCCCTCGGGCGACCGGCTCGATAAAGGCGCTATCAAGCCGGCCAGCGCGGGCTCGCGCAGTCCGGTGCGACCATGCGCCTTTCCTCGTCCCTCGGCCCAGGCGTAGAATCAGCGCATCCTCCTGCCGACCATCCCCGGCAGGTCGGTGAGCCCATGCAGGGCCCGCGGTGATCCCGCCCGTCCTGCCGGTCCAGGCCCTCGGCCTGCGACCCCAGCGCCGCTCACCCCACGCCCCTACCCTGAACCTGCTGCCCGGGAACCGCCATGCCTGACTATCGCTCGAAAACCTCCACCCACGGCCGCAACATGGCCGGTGCCCGTGCGCTGTGGCGCGCCACCGGGATGAAGGACGAGGACTTCAAGAAGCCGATCATCGCCATCGCCAACTCCTTCACCCAGTTCGTGCCCGGCCACGTGCACCTCAAGGACATGGGGCAGCTGGTGGCCCGTGAGATCGAGAAGGCCGGCGGCGTGGCCAAGGAATTCAACACCATCGCCGTGGACGACGGCATCGCCATGGGCCATGACGGCATGCTCTATTCGCTGCCCAGCCGCGAGATCATCGCCGACTCGGTCGAATACATGGTCAACGCCCACTGCGCCGACGCCATCGTCTGCATCTCCAACTGCGACAAGATCACTCCCGGCATGCTCATGGCCGCCCTGCGCCTGAATATCCCGGCGGTGTTCGTCTCCGGCGGCCCCATGGAAGCCGGCAAGACCAAGCTGGCCAGCCACGGCCTGGACCTGGTGGACGCCATGGTGATCGCCGCCGACGATTCGGCCAGCGACGAGAAAGTCGCGGAGTACGAGCGCAGCGCCTGCCCGACCTGCGGCAGCTGCTCCGGCATGTTCACCGCCAACTCGATGAACTGCCTGATGGAAGCCCTGGGGCTGGCCCTGCCGGGCAACGGCTCGACCCTGGCCACCCACAGCGACCGCGAACAGCTGTTCCTCCAGGCCGGGCGCACTGCGGTGGAGCTGTGCAAACGCTATTACCAGGACAACGAGGACTCGGTGCTGCCGCGCAATATCGCCAACTTCAAGGCGTTCGAAAACGCCATGAGCCTGGATATCGCCATGGGCGGCTCGACCAACACCATCCTGCACCTGCTGGCCGCGGCCCAGGAAGCCGAGATCGACTTCGACCTGCGCGATATCGATCGCCTGTCGCGCAAGGTGCCGCAGCTGTGCAAGGTCGCGCCGAATATCCAGAAATACCATATGGAAGACGTGCACCGCGCCGGCGGCATCTTCTCCATCCTGGGTTCCCTGGCCCGTGGCGGCCTGCTGCACACCGACCTGCCGACCGTGCACAGCGCGACCATGGCCGAGGCCATCGCCAAGTGGGATATCACCCAGACCGACGATGAAGCCGTGCACACCTTCTTCCGCGCCGGCCCGGCCGGTATCCCGACCCAGACCGCCTTCAGCCAGAGCACCCGCTGGGACACGGTGGACGACGACCGGGAAAACGGCTGCATCCGCAGCGTCGAACATGCCTACTCGCAAGAGGGCGGCCTGGCCGTGCTCTACGGCAATATCGCCCTCGACGGCTGCGTGGTGAAGACCGCCGGGGTGGACGAGTCGATTCACGTGTTCGAAGGCTCGGCGAAGATCTTCGAGAGCCAGGACAGCGCGGTACGCGGCATCCTCGCCGACGAAGTCAAGGCAGGCGATATCGTGATCATCCGCTACGAAGGCCCGAAAGGCGGCCCGGGCATGCAGGAGATGCTGTATCCCACCAGCTACCTGAAGTCCAAGGGCCTGGGCAAGGCCTGCGCCCTGCTCACCGACGGGCGTTTTTCCGGCGGCACCTCGGGCCTGTCCATCGGCCACGCATCGCCGGAAGCCGCCGCGGGTGGCGCCATCGGCCTGGTGCGCGAAGGCGACAAGATCCTGATCGACATCCACGAACGCACCATCAACCTGCTGATCAGCGACGAAGAAATCGCCCACCGCCGCCACGAGCAGGACAAGAAAGGCTGGAAGCCGGTAGAACATCGCCCACGCAAGGTCACCACCGCCCTCAAGGCCTATGCCCTGCTCGCCACCAGTGCCGACAAGGGTGCGGTGCGCGACAAGGCGCTGCTGGACAAGCTGGTGTCCTGAGGCACCGGCAAGACCAGAAGCCCGGCGCCTTGCCGGGCTTTTTTATGGGCGCAGATCCACGTAACGTGGAAACTTGCAGGCATCGACAGGCGGCAAGCCAGGAGGGGACGGATGCTTAAAATCGGAGTGATCGCCGACACCCACGGGCTGTTGCGACCCGAGGCGCTTGTTGCCCTGCGGGGCTGCGACCAGATTCTGCATGCCGGCGATATCGGCACTCCGCAGATCCTCGAGACGCTTGCCCAACTGGCGCCGCTGCAGGTGGTGCGCGGCAACAACGACACCCAGCCCTGGGCCGCGACCCTGCCCGAACGGCTGCGTCTGACTGTCGGCGACCTCAGGCTCTACCTGCTGCACGACCTGAAGACACTGGACCTCGACCCGGCGAAGGAGGGTATCGACCTGGTGATCGCCGGCCACTCCCACAAGCCCGCCCAGGCCGAACGCGACGGCGTGTTGTTCTTCAACCCCGGCAGCGCGGGACCGCGGCGCTTCAAGTTGCCGGTGTCCCTGGGGCTGCTGTGGCTGGAAGGGCCAGGCCTGCGCAGCGAAGTGATCGCGCTGCTGCCCTAGGGCCTCCCTCGTGGTATTCAACGACCGGCCTAGATCAAGAACCGATCCTTGCCGTCAGCCCCGTGCCCAGGTCTCGAAGCGGTAGGCCGGCGTGTCGTCGCGCGCTTCGTGCTCGAGGCTTTCGCTCAGCCGCCACTGATCTTCACTGAAGATCGGAAAGTACGCATCGCCCTGGGGACTCAGCCCCACCCGGGTCAGGTACAGCCGCTCGGCCAGGGCCAGGCTCTGCTCGTAAAGCTGCGCGCCGCCGATCAGCATCAGCTCGTCCACGCCCTGCTCGCCAGCCCAGGCGGTGGCACGCTCGATAGCCGCCTCCAGGGTCGGGAACACCTCGGCACCCTCCAGGGCCAAGCCGACCTGGCGGCTGACCACCAGATTAAGTCGGCCGGGCAGCGGCCGGCCCAGGGAGTCCCAGGTCTTGCGGCCCATGATAATCGGCTTGCCCAGGGTCAGCGCTTTGAAGTGCTTCAAGTCCGCCGGCAAACGCCAGGGCAACTGGTTGTCGCGGCCGATCACCCGGTTATCGGCCAGGGCGGCGATCAGGCAGAGGGGGAGAGGTTTTTTCATGGCGGCGAGCATAGCAGAGCGGTTACCGACTGGCAGCCGCCCGGGCGTTGCGCACGGGTTCACAAATCCGGCCCCGGTCATGCCATTGCCACGCAGCGGTTGCCGTCTTGTCGCCGAACCGTCACCGTCGCAGGTGCAGGATTACCCATCGTCCATTGCAAGGAGATGCCGGCATGTCCATTACCCACCCTTCGTTCAAGGCCTGGATGTTCTGCGTCGGCCTCGTGCTCGCGCCGCTGGCCAGCGCCGCTCCAGCCGAGCGCGACAGCGTGCAGGCGGCCATCGCCTGGGCCGAACAGCAGCCGCAGCCACGCCGCGGCCTGCCCAGGGCCGAAGCGCGACCACTGATCATCGCCCACCGCGGCGCCAGCGGTTATGTGCCCGAACACACCCTGGCCGCCTATGCCCTGGCCATTCTGCAAGGTGCCGACTATATCGAGCCGGACCTGGTGATGAGCAAGGACGGCCACCTGCTGGCGCGCCATGACAACGAACTGGGACTGACCACCGACGTATCCCGGCATCCCGAATTCGCCGCGCGTCGGCGCACCCAGACGATCGACGGCGTCAGCCTGACCGGCTGGTTCAGCGAAGACTTCAGCCTGGCGGAGCTCAAGACCCTGCGCGCCATCGAGCGCATTCCCCAGGTGCGCCCCGGCAATGCGCGCCTGGACGGCGCCTTCGAGATCCCCACCCTGCAAGAAATCATCGACCTGGTGAAAAGCCTGCAGTTGAGCCAGCAGCGGACAATCGGCCTGTACTCCGAGACCAAGCACCCCAGCCACTTCCAGCAGCTCGGCTTGGCCCTGGAAAAGCCCCTGGTCAAGCTGCTCAAGCGCAACGGCTATCACAACGCCAAGGCCCCGGTGTATATCCAGTCCTTCGAAGTGGACAACCTCAAGGCCCTCAGCCGCCTGACGTCCATCCGCCTGGTGCAGCTGTTCGGCGCGGGCCAGCCCTACGACCAGCAACTGCTGGGCAGCGGCCTGACCTATGCGCAGATGGCCAGTCCGGCCGGCCTCGCGGCCATCGCCCAGTACGCCGCCGGCGTCGGCCCGGAGAAAAGCTACATCATCCCCCGCGATGCCAACGGCAACCTGGGCAGCCCCACCGCGTTCGTCGCCCAGGCCCATGCCGTCGGACTCAAGGTGCACCCCTATACCTTCCGTGGGGAAAACACCTTTTTACCCAGCAACCTGCGCAGCGACGACGACCCCCAGGCCCGCGGCAACAGCGCGGCGGAGATCCGCGCTTTTCTCGACGCCGGCATCGACGGCCTGTTTATCGACCAGCCGGATATCGCCGTGGGGCTGCGCGCCGAGCGCCCTTGAGAACGGATGACGGGCCCGACGGACCGGCGATGATCAACAGGCAGTTGTAAAACGTAGGCGAGGCCGTCGAGACAAGGCGCAACGACCAACGGGAGTAACAGCCTATGGCTGGCCCGAAGGGCGAGCGCCAGCGAGTCAAACAGGCGAAAAAGCGCACTGGGCTCGCACCCGAGCCTGTTTTTAACGCCCCGCTCTTTTCCTTGAGAGCGGCAACGCAGGTAGTTTTAAATAGCCTGTTAGCCGGATACATCCCCGGGCTTCTTACAGACCACCCGATTGCGGCCCTGTTCCTTGGCCAGATACAGGGCGACATCGGCCACCCGCAGCGCATCCTCGAGGGTCTGGTGCGGCTGCGGCACCAGGTAGGTCAGGCCGATGCTGATACTGACCACCTCGGCCGCATCGGAGTAGGCATGGGGCAAGTTAGCGGCCAGGATGCCGGTGCGGATGTTCTGCAGGATCGGCAGGATCTGCTCCTCGGTCAGGTCGTACCAGAGCCCCACGAATTCTTCGCCACCGTAGCGCGCGGTGATGTCCAATGGGCGGCGCGCATGACCGCCGATCACCTGCGCCACCTGGCGCAGAGCTTGGTCGCCGGCGGCGTGGCCGTAGTTGTCGTTGAAGCGCTTGAAGTAGTCCACGTCCATCATCGCCAGGGCCACCGGCTTGCGCTCGCGCAGTGCCTGGCGCCAGCTCAGGGCCGCGCGCTCGCTGAAGGCGCGGCGGTTCAGCAAACCGGTGAGAAAGTCCTTTTCCGCCAGCTCTTGCAGCAGCCCCTGGGCCAGGAAATTCTGCCGCGTGGCGTATTCGAGAAAATAGCTGCCCAGCGAGCCGATCACATTGGCGGTGACCAGAAAGAAGGCGTTGTACAACAGCACCTCGTCGGGCAGACCGCTGGAGATTTCCACCCAAAGGTAGGCGAAGAAGGTCAGCCAGCCGCACAGCGCCGCCACCACGAAGCGCAGCCCGGCCAGGAAATAGAAGAACACCGTGACCAGGATGATGCCCTCGTAGGGCAAGGGAAAATCCTGGCTGCGGGCGATCCAGATAATCGCATCGACGCCCAGGCCACTGGCCAGGGCGGTCGCCCCGCCCATCAGCTGCAGGTAGGGCCGCGAACCGCGACGGAACGTGGCCAGCCAGGTCAGGGCCAGCATCGGCACGATCAACCCCAGGCGCACGGCCAGCGTCTTGTCGCGTATGGCTTCTGGCAAGCTGATGGCATCGAGCACGGCGAACAACAGCATCAGCAGCATGGCGGCCAGCAGGGCCCAGCGCATGCGCAGCACAAACACGTTGGCGTGATAGCGGCTGAAGGCATGTTCCATGCCGCCGCTGAAACTCAGCAGACCAAACCCCTCGTGGTGCTGACGCAGGTAAGGTGAATCCTGATTGACCCAATCCAGATGCGGTAATTTCAAGAAGATCGCTCACTTTTTATTGTTATAAGGCCAGCTTAGCCGGACTCGCGAATAACCGCCGATTTGCCTGCGCACGGGCCGCAGCGGTTATGCTCTGGCCCTCGATCCGCCAACGGAATAGCGCGTGACTGCTGCCACTGACTCGCCCCTGACCCCGCTGCAGCGCCTCTGGCTGAGCGAAGCCATTCGCCTGCGCGAAGTGCACAGCGGCCCCCTGGAAGACAGCGAAGCCAACCGCCGAGCCAGGGCCGCCGGCGGCGAACTGGCCGCGCGCATCCAGGCCCGCGCCCTGCTGCTGGCCGAGCGCGACGGCCAGCGCGCCGCCCTGGGCCATTGGCTGCAGGGCGCCAGACTGGCCCTGGCCGCGTTGCTGCTGCTGGCCCTGGTCAGTGGCATGGGCCTGGCCCTGGCGGCCCTGGGTGACGGCCAACGGCCGGTCAATGTGTTCTGGGCCCTGGGTAGCCTGCTGGGCCTCAACCTGCTGCTGGCGCTCGCTTGGACCCTGGGCCTGCTGCTGGCCCGCGATGGCGGGGGCGCCCTCGGCCACCTGTGGCTGTGGTTGAGCGAAAAGCTCGCCCGCGATGCCCAGGCCGCCCAGCTGGGCCCGGCCCTGCTGCTCTTGCTGCAGCGCCAGCGCCTCGGCCGCTGGGGCCTGGGCCTGCTGGTGCACGGGCTCTGGTTGCTCGCGTTGCTGTCAGCCCTGCTGACCCTGCTGGTCCTGCTCGCCACCCGCCGCTACGGCTTCGTCTGGGAAAGCACGCTGCTGGGCGGCGAGGCCTTTGTCACCCTGACCCAGGCCCTGGGCGCCCTGCCTGCGCTACTGGGCTTCGGCCTGCCGGATGCCGAGCTGATCCGCGCCAGTGGCGACGCGCCCCTGGCC
>JAZKHB010000014.1:0-3476 GCA_040385585.1 Pseudomonadota bacterium
CCGGCCCGCTGGTGCGCTCGTCCTACCACGCCGACCAGCAGGCCCACGGCGCCAAGAAAAGCTGAAAACGGCAGGTCTGTGGCGTTGGTAACTCGGATAAGTACAGCGAATCCGGGACGCCGCGGCCCCGAACAGCGCCATGTCCGGGCCTGGCGCATCGCCGAGCCGCAAGACGGGCAACAAAAAGATGAAACTGCGCGGCCTAGATCGGCTCGAGCTGTGCCAGCGCGCGGCGAATGACTGCCGCGTCGCCAGGGCGGACCAGGCGGGCCACTTCCTGGCCGTCGCTCAGCAGCACCAGGGTCGGCCAGAGGGTCACGCGGAACCCGCGCCCCAGTCGGCGGCCCTTGCCGTCCTCGATTTTGAGGTGACGCACCGACTCGTGCTCGGCCAGGACCGCCGCGAGCAAGGGCTGCACCGCACGGCAGTGGCCGCACCAGGGTGTGCCGAACTCCAGCAGGGTCGGCCCCGCCAGTCCCTGGATCTCGCTGCGTTTCGGTTCACTGGCAGCGTACAGCGGATTGAACCCCATGGTGTTTCCCTCCTCTTAGGCAAAGCTGACGAGACCTGATTTCCAGTCTGCATGGCGGGCAGGTCTTGGCCTGGTGCGCGGCTTTCCAGCACCTTTAACACCGCCGGGGCGCGCCAGCCAGGGGTATGGCATAGCCTGCAGCGGCAGCACCTGCCCTGATCGAAACGACATGTGATGACAGCTTCCCTTCGCGCCCACCGTGCCGCGCTGCTGCAGAGCCTCGCCGACCCCGCCGAAGTCGGCATCGAGGCCTCCTACGCCTATTTCGAAGACGGCCTGCTGCTGGTCGAAAACGGACGTATCCAGGCCTGCGGCCCCGCCGCGGACCTGTTGCCGGGCCTGCCGGCGAACGCCGAAATCTTCGCATACCGCGATGCGCTAATCGTCCCGGGCTTTATCGACACCCACACCCATTACCCCCAGACCGGGATGATCGCCGCCCATGGCGAACGCCTGCTGGACTGGCTGAACCGCTACAGCTTCCCCTGCGAGCAGCGCTTCGCCGACCCGGCCCATGCCGCCGAGGTGGCCGAGCGCTTTATCGGCGAACTGCTACGCAACGGCACCACCACCGCCCTGGTGTTCTGCACGGTGCACAGCCAGTCGGTGGAGGCCTTCTTCCAGGCGGCCCAGGCCCTGAACCTGCGGATGATCGCCGGCAAGGTGCTGATGGACCGCAACGCCCCGGACGCGCTGCTGGATACGCCCGAATCCGGTTATGCCCAGAGCCAGGCGCTGATCGAGCGCTGGCATGGCCAGGGTCGCCTGCACTACGCCGTGACCCCGCGCTTCGCACCCACCAGCTCGGCGCAACAGCTGCGCCTGGCCGGCTGCTCGGCAAATACCCGGGGTTGTACCTGCACACCCACCTGGCGGAAAGCCTCGAGGAGATCGCCTGGGTCAGGGCGCTGTTCCCCGGACGCAGCGGCTACCTGGACGTGTACGAGCATTTCCAGCTGCTCGGCGAGCGCTCGGTGTTCGCCCACGGCGTGCACCTGTGCGACGCCGAGCGCCAGCGCCTGGCCGATACCGGCTCGGCGATCGCCCACTGCCCCACTTCCAACCTGTTTCTGGGCAGCGGCCTGTTCGACCTGGGCCAGGCCGAGCGCTTCAAGGTGAGGGTCGGCCTGGGCAGCGATATCGGTGCCGGCACCAGTTTTTCCCTGCTGCAGACCCTGAACGAGGCCTACTATAAGGTGCAGCAGCTGCAGGGGCACGGCCTGAACCCGTTCAAGTCGTTGTACCTGGCGATCCTGGGCGGCGCCCGGGCGTTGCGCCTGGAGCACCGGATCGGCAGCTTCGCCCCAGGCAACGACGCCGATTTCGTGGTGCTGGACTGCCGCGCCACGCCACTGATCGACTACCGCCTGCGGCAAGCCGGGGATATCGCGGAAAAGCTCTTCGTGCTGCTGACCCTGGGCGACGACCGCGCCGTGCGGGAGACCTTTGCCGCCGGCCGCTCGGTGCACAAGCGCGACTAGCCATGGAAGGCTTGCCCTGTGGCGATTACGCGACGTTCGTAGGCTGGTGTAGAGCAAAGCGAAACCCAGTAGCTCGGAATCACGCCGATGAGATCCGACAGTTTTCCTAGCGCCTTTCAGGAAAAGCCCGTCCGCCAGAGTAGATCCTATGTTTGCCTGTAAGGCCCGCGATCTCGCTGGGTGGATCGGGGCGCTTAGCTATCCATCCCCCTCTTCGCAATGATGGATGAACAAGACGTCATCCACCCTACACGGCTGGGCGGCGGTCTCAGTCGTTGCTCGGCTTGTTCACCGCCTGCAGCACGTACTGCGGCAGGGCGAAGGCGCCCAGGTGGATTTCCGGGTTGTAGTAGCGGGTGACGATGCCGCTGCCGGCGAAGCGCTGGCGCAGGGTATCGAGGGGCAATTTGCGGTAGGCCGGGTCGGTGCTGCCCCAGGCAAAGGTCATGGCGCCGCCGATATAAGTGGGCACGGCCGCCTGGTAGAAATGCCAGTCCGGGAACAGGCCGTTCATCCGGCTGGCGGTGGTCTGCACCTCGCCCAGCTGCATAAAGGGCGTGCCGTTCTGGGTGACCAGGATGCCGCCGTCGTTCAGGCAGCGGCGGCAGGCCTGGTAGAAGTTGTCGGAGAACAGCACCTCGCCAGGCCCGATGGGGTCGGTGGAATCCGAGATGATCACGTCGAACTTCTCCGCTGTGGTGGCCACGAAGCGCATGCCGTCGTCGATCACCAGGTTCAGGCGCGGATCGTCGAAGGCACCCTTGGAATGCTCGGGCAGGAATTGCTTGCACATCTCCACCACTGTGCCGTCGATCTCGACCATGGTGATGTGCTCGACGCTGTCGTGCTTGCTGACTTCGCGCAGCATGCCGCCGTCGCCGCCGCCGATGATCAGTACCCGGCGGGCCAGGCCGTGGGCCAGCAACGGCACATGGGTGAGCATCTCGTGGTAGATGAACTCGTCGGCCTCGGTGGTCTGGATCACCCCGTCCAGGGCCATCACCCGGCCCATGCGGGCGTTCTCGAAGATCACCAGGTGCTGGTGTTCGGTGCGCACCTCGTGCAGCAGCTTGTCCATGCGAAAACGCTGGCCATAGCCGTCGTAGAGGGTTTCCTGATAATCGCTCATGCCTGGGTTTTCCGTTGAATACCGATGACGACGGATAACCGTACCCGCCCCTGAAGAGAGGCGCGTAGTGTACGGGCATCGACGCCGTGGCTCCAGTTAGGGGCTGCAGTCGCCGCTCAGGGTGGCGGCAGGCGCGCCAGTACCTCGGGCACCTCGCCCAGGGGCCAGGCGAGAATCAGCGCCTCGCCCGAGTCGGGATACACCCCGGTCAAGGCCGTGATATTGACCTGATGACTGACCAGCACCGTGGCCCGACCGGCCGGCAGCGCATTGAGCGTCTGACGCAGGGCCGCGGTCTGCGCGCCCTGGCGGTCGCGTTCGGCGTAGAAGGAAT
>JAZKHB010000014.1:3486-89615 GCA_040385585.1 Pseudomonadota bacterium
CCGGCATGGGTTGTACCGTCCCCAGCCCCAGCTCGCGGGTCGTCTCCAGGGCCCGGCACCAGCAGCTGCTGAACAGCCGGGGCCGCTCGATGCGCTGCAGGCGCAGCTGCTGGCCCCAGGCCTGGGCCTGGCGGCGGCCCGCCGCATCGAGGTTGCGCTGGGTGCTGCAATCGTCCAGGCGGAACCCGGCGGGGTCACCCAGGCCGGGGGCCTGGGCATGGCGCATCAGCAGCACGGCGCGACCCTCGCGCAGGGCCTTCCAGGCCGCCTGATCCTCGGCCTGCGCGGCCAGGGCCAGGCAGGCCAGCAGCAGGCCGACCAGTCGCCCAATGTACCTCATAGGCGCACATTGCCCCGGGGACCGGCGATGGCCCAAATGATCAGGCCCAATACCGGCAGAACCAGAATCAGCAGCACCCAGACGATCTTCATCGTGGTATCGGTGTTGCTCTTGATCACGTTAAGAATGGCCCAGATATCCAGCGCCAAAATGATCAGACCCAACAAATACGACATGGTAAGGCTCCTGTGAACGGGGCGGGCTCTGGCTCGAGGCAGCCAATGAACTGCACGCGCAACTGCGCGCCGTCCAAGGATAGACGATCAACCCCCTGCTCCGGTTCGGTAAATCTCAGAGCGATGCCGGATCGATCCCGGCAAAGCTGTCCTGCGTCACATGGTTGGGCGGTTCACCCCCTCGCGCGCCAGGCCGAGGGTCCGCAGGCCGGCCTCGAGGGCGGCGTCCAGCTCCTCGACTATGTCGGAGAGAAACATCGACACCAGCGCCCGGATTGAGCCCAGCTCGGCCAGCCGAGGCGCCCCCATGGGCCGAAGCCCCCGCACAGGCAACCGCCTCGTAACGCGAAAGAGCAATCATATTGCACTTGATGCTCATTATTATTGATTAGTTGTTAGTTAAATCCACCCGCACACTACCTCGCACCTTTTTGAGGCACGGTCGCCACAGCGATTGAACGCGCCTCCCCCCTTTTTATCGGTTCTATGAAATCCCATCGTCTGTCGCTGTCCCACTGGCTCGCCGGCTTTATCCCGCAGCCCCTGCATACCCATCCCCGGGAATGGACCCGCGCCGGCATCGGCGCCGCCCTGGGTGTGCTCTGCAGCGCCCTGCTCTGCCGCCAGCTGTACGGCGACGCGGTCATGTTGCACTTGCTGGGCCCAGTCGGAGCCTCGGCGGTGCTGCTGTTCGCCGTGCCGTCCGGCGCGCTGGCCCAGCCCTGGTCGATCCTGGGCGGGTACCTTACGGCCGGCCTGGTGGCCCTGCTGGCCCAGGCGTACCTCGGCCCGTCCCTGGGCAGCGCCAGCCTGGCCGCGGGACTCGCCCTGATCCTGATGTGCCCGCTGCGCTGCCTGCATCCGCCCGCCGCCGGCGTGGCGCTCGCGGTGGTCCTGAGCGAACCGGCTAGCCGCCTGGGCGCGGGCGTGCTGGCCCCTGTGCTGCTCAACGCCCTGTGCCTGCTGGGCAGCGCGCTGCTCTACAACAACCTCACGGGCGTGCGCTACCCCAAGCACCAGGGCTCGGCGGACCCACAGCCGCACCACACCCGGGATCTGCTGCCACAGCAGCGGCTCGGGATTACCCCCGCGGACCTCGACCGGGCCTTGAGCGAAATCGGCGAGTTCGTCGATGTCACCCGCGAAGATCTAGACCAGTTGATCCGCGCCACGGAAAAGCATGCGCTGCGCCGCAGCATGGGCGAAATCCACGCCGCGCAGATCATGTCGCGGGATGTGCAATGCGCGACCCCGTACACCACGGTCGAACAGGCCTTACGTCTGTTGACCCACCACCACCTGAAAAGCCTGCCGGTGCTCAATGCCAGCGGGCTGCTGGTGGGCATCGTCAGCCTGATCGACCTGCTCGGACACGCACGACCGCGCACCCTGCTCGGGCGCCTGGGCCTGCAGCCGGATAAACAGCTCGAACAGCTGATGAGCAGCCCGGTGACCTGCGTGGACAGCCACACCCATGTGCTGGAATTGATTCCACTGCTGTCCGACCAGGGGCTGCACTGCCTGCCGGTGCTCGAGCGGGGCCGCCTGGTGGGGATAGTCACCCAGACGGACCTGATCGCCGCCTTGCACCGGGACCTGCTGCTGCACCTGGCCTGAATCAGATCGCTGGTTCCCAGCGCTGCGACCAGTCCTCTTCGCCGGCCACTACCTCGCGCAGCAACGCGATGGCCTGTTGCAGCACCGCCGAATCCCGCGCGCGGGAGTAGACCAGGTAGGTGGGGTAGCTGAACTCCGGCGCCTGGCGCACGCGCTGCAACGCCCCGCTGTCCAGGTAGCTCTGCACGACCCTGCGGCGGAAATAGCCCGAGCCGCCGTACTGCAGGATGTACTGCAGCGCCAGCGGGCCGAGGTTGAAGCTGATGGCCGCCCGGGCCTGCTCCGGCAGCGCGGCATCGTGCTGGCGGCGAAAGCCTTCGCCCCAATCGACATAGATATAAGGCCCGGGGGTTGCCGGCAGGCAGACCTGGATCAGGGTCTCTTCCAGCAGCAGCTCCACCTGCAAGCCGGGCCAATACACCGGCTGGTAGACCAGGGCGGCGTCCAGCACACCCAGCTCCACCTCGCGCAACAGGCGCTCGGCGTCGCCGACCCGGGCGCGGACCCCGTGACCGGCGATGCCCTGGTGCAGCTTGCGCACCCAGCCGAGCATCAGCGGGTTGCACAGGCTCACTTCGCCCCCGACCTGCAGGACCATGCCGTAGCCCTGGGGCAATGGCAGGTCGCGCTGCGCCGCCTCCCAGGTCTGCACCAGCTGGCTGGCGTAAGCGACGAAGGCCTCGCCGTCGGCCGTGAGCCTGGCGCCCGCCCGGTTGCGCACGAACAGGCTGCAGTTGAGCTGGCGTTCCAGGCCTTTGACCCGCGCGGTAATGGCGGTCTGGGTCAGGTGCAGGCGCTCGGCGGCCGCCACCAGGCTGCCGCCGCGGACTATTTCCAGAAAGGTGCGGGCAAGCTCGATATCCATGCTTTAGCGCCCGTGGACGGTGCGCGGCACGCCGGCGAGCGCGCCCGTCCGCAGCCAGGCCGGGCCGTTCAGCACCGGTCGGGGTCGATGGCGGCGAAACTGGCCACGCAGGGGTGACCGGGCAACTGGCCGCCTTCGCGCGCCAGGCCGACGGTCCGCAGGCCGGCCTCGCGGGCGGCGTCCAGCTCCTCGACTATGTCGGAGAGAAACAGGATCTCGTCGGACGGGCAGCCGATCTGCGCGGCGATGCGCGCATAGGAGCCGGCCTCGCGCTTGGGGCCGCTGGTGGTGTCGAAGTATCCGGAAAACAGCGGCGTGAGATCGCCCCCCTCGGAAAAACCGAAGATCAGCTGCTGGGCCTGGATCGAGCCCGAGGAATACACATAGAGCCGGTAGCCGGCCTGCTTCCAGTCCTTGAGGGCCTGCACCGCGTCCGGGTAGACATGGCCCTTGAGCTCGCCGGCGCGGTAGCCCTGGGCCCAGATCATGCCTTGCAGGGCCTTGAGCGGCGTGGCCTTGCGGTCTTCGGCGATCCAGCCCTGGAGGATGTCGATGACCCGCGCCAGGTCGGCCTGGGCTTCACCGCTTTCGGCGCGCACGGCGTCGAGCTGCGCCGCCACGGCCGGCTCCCCGGCATGGGCCCGCACATAGTCCGGCAGGTGCCGGGCGGCATAGGGGAACAGCACCTCGAAGACGAAACTCACCGCGCTGGTGGTGCCTTCGATATCGGTGAGTATGGCTTTGATCGGCATGGCGACTCCGGGAACGCGGCGGACAGGGTCAACGAGCGCGAAGCGCGGCTCAGTCTTCCAGTCGCGGAAAACGGCTGGCGATGTCCTCGCCGGTGAACTGGGCGACCCAGCCGTCGGGGTTGTTGAACAGGCGGATGGCCACGAAATGCGGCTGCTCGCCCATGTCGAACCAATGGCGGGTGCCGGCCGGCACCGAGATCAGGTCGTTCTTTTCGCACAGGACGGCGAACACATAGTCGTCGATATGCAGGGTGAACAGCCCGCGACCGGCGACGAAGAAGCGCACCTCGTCCTCGGCATGGCGATGCTCGTCGAGGAACTTGGCGCGCAACTCGGCTTTTTGCGGGTGGTCGGCGGTCAGGCTGACCACGTCCACCGTGACATAGCCGCGCTCGTCGATCAGCCGGTCGATCTGCGCGCGGTAGGCGTCGATCACCGCTTCCTGGCTGGCGCCCGGGGCGATGGGAGCCGCGGCCTGCCAGCGCTCGAAGCGCACACCGACCGCGGCCAGGGTGCTGGCGATGTCTTCCAGGTGGGTCAGCACCTTGTTCGGCAGGTGCGGGGAGGATTCGTGGTAAACGCTCAGGCTGCTCATGGGGAGGCTCCCGTCAGGTTCAATGCGTAATGGCGCACCCTAGAGTGCGCCGCGGTCGGCTTCAAGGCCTGTGCAACGCGCGCACCTTGAGTTCGCACTCGAAGAGGAACTCGAAGGCCTCGATCTGGCGCAGCGCATCGCTCATTTTCGCGCCCCAGGTGTACAGACCATGGCCGCGGATCAGGTAACCGACACAGTCCGGGTGGGTGTCCAGCCAGGGCTGGACGCGGCTGGCCAGGCGGGCAATGTCCTGGTCGTTGTCGAAGATCGGTACCAGCACCCGGGATTCGTGGCTGCTGACCCCGGCGAAGGCTTTCTGTAGCTCGTAATCCTCGAACACCAGGTGATCGGCCATGGTCAGCCGCGACAGCACTGTGGCATTCACCGAGTGGGTGTGCAGCACCGCGCCGATACCCCCGTCCCAGCGGTACAGCTGGGTGTGCAGCAGGGTCTCGGCCGAAGGTTTCTTGCCCGGCTCCAGGCTGTTGCCGTCCAGGTCGGTGGCCAGCAGGTCGTCTGGTCCGAGCTGGCCCTTGTGCTTGCCCGAGACGGTCAGCAGCACCTCGCCGGCCGACAGGCGCGCCGAGTAGTTGCTGCTGGTGGCCGGCGACCAGCCGCGGCCATAGAGAAATTGCCCGGCCTCGATCAAGGCCCGGGTCAGCTGTTCGCGGGTGGGGGTCATGGCTTGAGCCTCTCGAAAACGCTGTCTTTAAAGCCCAGGGCGATGGTCAGGGCCGCCAGCAGCACCGCCACACTGGCGATGGCGAAGGTCAAGCCCGGGCCCAGGGCCGTCCAGCTGTAGCCGGCATACAGGGCGCCCAGTGCCCCGCCTGCCCCCGCCAGGGTGGCGTAGAGCGCCTGGCCCTGGCCCTGCTGGCGCGGCCCGAAGCTGCGCTGGACGAAATGGATGGCCGCGGCATGAAAGGCGCCGAAGGTCGCCGCGTGCATCAGCTGGGCGATCAACAGGACCCAGAGGTGCTCCGCCAGGTTACCCAGCATCAGCCAGCGCACGGCCGTGATCAGAAAGCTCGCCAGCAGCACCCCGCGCAGGGAGAAGCGCGCCAGCACGCGCGCCATCACCAGAAACAGCAGGATCTCCGCCACCACGCCCAGGGCCCAGAGCATGCCGATCATCCCCCGGCTGTAGCCCAGGGTTTCCAGGTGCAAGGTCAGAAAGGTGTAGTAGGGGCCGTTGCTCACTTGCATCAGCCCCACGCTCAGGTAGAACGCCAGCACCCCCGGCCGGCGCAACTGGCGCAGGAAACCGCCGGCGTCCAGGGCCTCCGGGCGCGCCTCCGGTTCGGCGTTGGGCACCCAGTAGCTGCTGATGACGATGCCCAGCATGATCAGCAGGATGGCCCAGGGAAACAGGTCCAGGCTCAGGCGCTCGAACAGCTGGCCCAGGCCGACCACCGCCAGGATAAAGCCGATGCTGCCCCACAGGCGGATCTCGCTGTAGCGCGTGGCCTGGGTCTTGAGGTGCGCCAGGGTGATAACCTCGAACTGCGGCAGCACCGCGTGCCAGAAAAAGGCATGCAGACCCATGACCAGGGCCAGCCAGGCGTAGCTGTGGCTGATGAAAATGCCGGCGAACGCCAGCAGCGTGCCCAGGGCCCCCAGGCGCACGATGGCCAGCCGCCGGCCGCTGTAGTCGCCCAGCCAGCCCCAGAGGTTCGGCGCCAGGCAGCGCATCAGCATGGGAATGGCCACCAGCTCGCCGATGCGCGCGCTGGAAAAGCCCAGGTGGTGGAAATACAGCGCGAGAAAGGGCGCTGTGGCGCCGAGCAGGGCGAAGTAGAACAGGTAGAACCCGGACAGGCGCCAGTACGGCAGCGGCGGGCTCATGCGCCGGGGTTCACAGCTGCCCCAGCACCGGGGTGTCGACCCGCACATCGGCGTTCTGCCCGCGGTGGCGCAGCAGGTGGTCGAGCAGCACCATGGCCATCATCGCCTCGGCAATGGGCGTGGCGCGGATACCCACGCAAGGATCGTGGCGGCCCTTGGTGATCAGCTCCACCGGGTTGCCATGGACGTCGATGGAGCGTCCCGGGGTGGTGATGCTGGAGGTGGGCTTGAGCGCCAGGTGGGCGACGATCGGCTGGCCGGAGGAAATCCCGCCCAGGATGCCGCCGGCGTTATTCGACAGAAAACCCGCGGGCGTCAGCTCGTCGCGGTGCTCGGTGCCGCGCTGGGCCACGCTGGCGAAGCCGGCGCCGATCTCCACGCCCTTGACCGCGTTGATGCTCATCAGGGCATGGGCCAGGTCGGCGTCCAGGCGATCGAAGACCGGCTCGCCCAGGCCCGGCATCACGCCCTCGGCGACCACCGTGATCTTCGCGCCCACCGAATCCTGGTCGCGACGCAGCTGGTCCATATAGGCTTCCAGCTCCGGCACCTTGTCCGGGTCGGGGCTAAAGAAGGCGTTGTCGTCCACCCCGTCCCAGCTCTTGAATGGAATCTCGATCGGCCCCAGCTGGCTCATATAGCCGCGCACGGTGATGCCCAGGGTCGCCAGGTACTTCTTGGCGATGGCGCCGGCCGCCACGCGCATGGCGGTCTCGCGCGCCGAGCTGCGACCGCCGCCGCGGTAGTCGCGCAGGCCGTACTTGTGCTGGTAGGTGTAATCGGCGTGGGCCGGGCGGAACAGGTCCTTGATCGCTGCGTAGTCCTTGGATTTCTGATCGGTGTTGCGGATCAGCAGGCCGATGGCGCAGCCTGTGGTGCGCCCCTCGAAGACCCCGGAGAGGATTTCCACCACATCGTCTTCCTGGCGCTGGGTGGTGTGGCGGCTGGTGCCCGGCTTGCGCCGGTCCAGGTCGCGCTGCATATCCTCCAGGGACAGTTCCAGGCCCGGCGGGCAGCCGTCGACTATGGCGACCAGGGCCGGCCCATGGCTTTCGCCGGCAGTGGTGACGGTAAACAGCTTGCCGTAGGTGTTGCCGGACATGCAGGGCGCTCCGCGTAAATCGACCAGAACCCCGGCCAGAAAGACGGCCGGAAACAAAGTCGGCCAGTATACCCGCCGCGCCCGGGCAGATCACCCACGAACCTTGAGCCCGACCATGCGTCCAAGCGGTACCTTTATCCACAGCAGTCCTGCCATGTTGCGAGTCCTCGCCTTAATGCTCCCCTTGCTCACGGGCCTGGCCCAGGCCGCCCCGCACACCATCCTGCAACGCCCCCTGAGCCTGGACACGGGCAGCGGCGAGCTGCACGGCACCCTGCTGCTGCCCCAGCGCGACACCCCGGTGCCCGTCGCCCTGCTGATCGCCGGCTCCGGGCCCACCGACCGCGACGGCAACAACCCCCATGGCGGGCGCAACGACAGCCTCAAGCGCCTGGCCCAGGTCCTGGCCAAGCACGGCATCGCCAGCCTGCGCTACGACAAGCGCGGCGTGGCCAGGAGCCTGCAGGCCGCGCCGCGCGAGGAAGAGCTGAGCGTGGAGCGCTATGTCGCCGATGCCGTGGCCTGGAGCCACCTGCTGCGGACCGATCCGCGCCTGGGCCGCCTGACCCTGATCGGCCACAGCGAAGGCGCGTTGATCGCCAGCCTGGCCGCCGAGCAGGCCGGGGCCACGGCCCTGATCAGCATCGCCGGCAGCGCGCGCCCCATCGATCAGGTGTTGGCCGGGCAACTGCAGGGCAAGTTGCAGCCACCCTTGCTGACCCTGAGCCTGGCCCTGATCGACTCGCTCAAGGCCGGACAGCTGCAGCCCCAGGTACCCGAAACGCTGCAGGTGCTGTTCCGCCCCAGCGTGCAGCCCTACCTGATCTCGCTGTTTCGCCAGGACCCGGCCGCCGCCTTCGCTCGCCTGCGCATACCGGCGCTGATCGTCCAGGGCCGTCACGATATCCAGGTCGGGGTCGCGGATGCCGAGGCGCTCAAGGTCGCCAAACCGGACGCCGAACTGGTGCTGATCGACGGCATGAGCCATATGCTGCGCATCGTGCCGGCCGACCTGGCGCAGCAGCTGGCGGCCTATAACGACCCCAGCCTGCCCCTGGCGCGGGAACTGAGCGAGCGGGTGATCGACTTTATCCGGCGAAATAGCACGGTCCCAGCCCTCCAGTAGCGCCCGCCTCGGCCGATAAACGGTTATATCGTCTCCCCGGCAGCCGCCCATGACCGACGCCACACCCGCCTTGACCGAACCCGTCGCCCTGGCGCCCGATCCCTGGGCCGAGCTGGGGCCGGAGCAGTTTCGCCTGCTGCGCCTGGCGCCGCTGACCACCGACCGGCAGACCGGCGCCCGTCCGCTGCGTTTCGCCCAACTCGGTCGCCTGGAACGCCATGCCAGGGAACGCAGCCTGTTGCGCCTGAACCTGCAGCTGCCCGGCGAGCGGGTGCACAAGGGCCACAACGTGCTGGAGGTCTGGGCCGATCACCGCACCCAGGAGCTGCGCTTCGGCCCGGACGGCGGCCTGCACCTGCAACCGCAAAACCGAGGCCTGGGCCGCTTCCTGTTGGCCCAGGGCATCCTCTGGGCCCAGCAGAAATACGCCGGTTACAGCGTCGAAGGCGGTGCCCTGGCGGTCAAGGATGTGCTCACCGACGACGCCCGGCTGCGCCGCGACCGTTTTCTCGGCGCCCAGGGTTTCAGCGTCACCTACCTGGACGCGGCAATGCTCAAGGCCAGCTACGGCGCCGCGCGCGTCGGCGCGCTGATCGCCGACTGGCACGCGGACAAGGTGCAATTCGTCGAACTGCTGGACGCCGCCGCCATGCTGCAGCAGGCCGACCAGAATTTGCGCGAGCAGGAGGTCAAGATGCGCAAGCTGGAACAACGCGCCGAGGCCTACCAGCGCGAAGACAGCACCCTGCGCTTCACCATCGCCTGCCTGGTGGCTTTCAGCGTGTTCCAGGCCGGCCTGCTGATCTGGATCGCCACCCGCTGACCAACCCCGATCAGCCGTAGGGTGGATCGGAGCGCGCAGCTGGCGTTTTATCCCAGCCGTAGGGTGGATGACGTTTTATCCATCCACCGAGCCAGCCGTAGGGTGGCTAACGCTCCAACCATTCACCAACCCGCAACCCGCAACCCCGGCGCTTAGAGCACGCGCGAACGAAACAGCGCCTGGTGCTGGCGGCAATCGGGGGCGGCCAGCAGGAACACGCCATGGCCGCCCTGCTCGAACTCCAGCCAGGTGAAGTCCACTTCCGGGTACAGGGCCTGGACATGCACCTGGCTGTTGCCCACCTCGACGATCAGCAACCCGCGCTCGCTCAGGTGGTCGGCGGCCTCGGCCAGGATGCGGCGCACCAGGTCCAAACCGTCCTCGCCACAGGCCAGGCCCAGGGCCGGCTCGTGCAGGTACTCGGCCGGCATGTCGGCCAGGTCTTCGGCATCCACATAGGGAGGATTGGAGAGAATCAGGTCGAAGCGCTGCCCCGGCAAGCCGGCGAAACCGTCACCCTGCACGGTGTAAACGCGCTCTTCGAGGTCGTGGCGCAAGATATTTTGGTAGGCCACCTCCAGGGCATCGAACGACAGGTCGGCCAGCACCACTTCGGCCTCGGGAAACTCGTAGGCGCAGGCGATGCCGATGCACCCGGAACCGGTGCACAGGTCGAGAATCCGCGCGGGCGCCTCGGCCAGCCAGGGCTCGAAATGTCGCTGGATCTGCTCGGCCAGGGGCGAGCGCGGGACCAGCACGCGCTCGTCCACCACGAACGGCAGGCCGCAGAACCAGGCTTCGCCCAGCAAGTAGGCGGTCGGTACGCGTTCCTCGATCCGGCGCTTGAGCAGCCCTTGCAGGTGCTCGCGCTCGTCGTCTTCCAGGCGGCAATCCAGGTAGTTGTCGGCGATTTCCCAGGGCAGGTGCACGGCGCCGAGCACCAGTTGACGGGCCTCGTCCCAGGCATTATCGGTGCCATGGCCGAAGAACAGGTCCTCGGCATGGAAGCGGCTGACAGCCCAGCGGATATGGTCGCGCAGGCTGCGCAGGTGGGAGGACGAAGCGGTCATGGCGGCTACTCCAGGCTAAAAGCGCGCATCTTAGCCCAAGCCATGGACTGGGCCGCCGATTTATTCAGGACGACGCGGCATGCGGCTCGTAGCGAAACGGCAGCAGCAGGCGTCAGGGCTTGTCGCGGCGCCGGGGCACCGAAGGGCTCTTGTCGCGCCGCAGCTCGATCCATACGGCGATGGACACGGCCGCGGCAAAGAGCAGCCACAGATGGGTGGAAAAAGCCCCTGAAAACGACATAAGCAACTCCTTTGCATATGACTTGCACGTCGCCCAATGCGCCGCCGAAGTGCCTGGATTCTGCTCGCGCGGGGCTGTTTCTCGCAAGCCGCGGGCAAGCCTGTGACATAAATGGTTCACAGCCCCGGCTTGCATGTGGACAATGGTGCCAGTTCCGGCCAGCGAGAAATCTCATGCCCCATGCCCAAACCCTGTACCAGCTCACCGGACGTGGCCATGCGGCCGCCAGCCTCGGCCATGCCAGCCTGCTGATCATCGACGCCCAGGAAGAGTACCGCAGCGGTGTGCTGCGCCTGCCCGGCCTGGATGCCGCGCTGGGGGAAATCGCCAGTCTGCTGGCGGCCGCGCGTGCCGCCGGTACGGCGCTGGTGCATATCAAGCACCTGGGCATTCCCGGCGGCCTGCTCGACCCCCAGGGCCCGCGCGGCCAGCACCTGCCGGAAGCGGCGCCGCTGCCCGGCGAAGCCGTTGTGGAAAAGCGCCTGCCCAATGCCTTCGCCGGCACCGACCTGCACGAGCGCCTGCAGGCGCTGGGGCACCTGGACCTGATCATCTGCGGTTTCATGACCCACTCCAGCGTCAGCAGCACGGTGCGCGCCGCCAAGGATTACGGCTACCGCTGCACCCTGGTCGATGCCGCCTGTGCCACCCGCGACCTGCCGGGCAGCGACGGCCAGGTGGTCGCCGCCGACACCGTGCACCGTAGCGAGATGATTGCCCTGGCCGATAATTTCGCCATCCTGGTACCCAATACCCAGGCCTTGCTTTAAGTATTTACCGATCGGCTCGCCGAACGGCTCGCCGATCGGCGCCGCCCTTGCGCGCGGAACGAGAGCTAATGTCCAGGGTCCAGGAACCCCTGCCGCTCCAGGCCGGTCATACCGCCGTCACTTCCAAGGAAACCGGCATGAAACAATCTGATGGCTTCGATGCCCGGCGCCTTCGTCCACCGGGCCCGGCCAAGTGGCGCTGGCGCTGGGGCACCCTGTTGGCCGCGCTGCTGGTGCTGCTCGGCACGGCACTGGCCTTCGCCGGTGCCGCCGCCCTGAGCGGCCACCCGCTGACCCGGCTCGCAGAGGCCGACGGTTCGCTCAGCGCTGTCCTGCTGGGCCTCGGGCTGGTGGCGCTCGGTCTGGGCTTCTGGGTATGGCGCTCCTGCCGGCGGCGGCTGCGCCCCTCCAACGGCCTGTGCCTGGCACCGCACCTGCTGAAAAAGCGTGACTAGAGCACTTTCAGGAAAAGCCTGTCTGAATGTGCGCAGCACTCCCCTTTCACTCGTCATTCCTCGTCATTCCTGAGAAGGCGGGAAGAAGGCGGGTATCCAGAGCGTCGTAGCCTGGGTTGAGCGCAGCGATACTCAAGGGAAGGGGTGCTGGTTTACGCGGCGTTCACCCAAGGCGTTGCCGACAGCGAGCGCGGGTCGCCGCTAACCTGCGCGGCCCCACCTAGGCGGCCCACCTAAGCGGCCCCACCCAACCTACAGGCTTTCCATCCACCCCATCGCGATGGTGGATGAACACGACGTCATCCACTCTACGCAGCTCTGACCCGGATAAGCGCAGCGCAGTCCGGGGCACCGCAGCCCCGGAGGCGCCAAAGCTTGTCCGGGCTACTCAAATCGCCAGCCGTACGGCGAGCCGCAAGACGGGCAGAAATCAGGTGAAAATGCACTTGCCGCCACATGCGCCCGTGCCTTATTCCCACGCGGCCCGGTTACAATGCGGCTCCTAGCGGAGACCGCCATGCAAGACGATGACCTTTCCCTGTTCCAGAGCGAACTGCGCGGCGTCAAGCCGCTCAAGCAGGAGCGGGCCGACACCGGCAAACCCCGGGCCGACCGCAAGCAGCTGGCCCGCCTGCGCCAGGCCGCGACGCTGTCGGTCGACTCGGTGCGGGTCGACGGCCTGTCGGACCAGTTCGTCATCGATGTCGGCCCCGAAGACCCGCTGTACTGGGCCAGCAACGGCGTGCAGGAAGGCCAGATACGCAAGCTCAAGCTCGGCCAGATCGGCTTCGATGGCAGCCTGGACCTGCACGGCATGAGCGTCGAAGTGGCCCGCGACACCCTCTGGGAGTTCTTCGCCGAGGCCGCCAAGTTCGAGGTGCGCTGCGTGCGCATCACCCATGGCAAGGCCGTGCGCACCGACGGCAAGCGGCCAATGCTCAAGAGCCACGTCAACACCTGGCTGCGCCAGCACCCCCAGGTGCTGGGCTTCTGTTCCTGCTTGCCCAAGCACGGTGGCACCGGTGCCATCTACGTCATGCTCAAACGCACCATGATGGACGGGCGCGACGAGTAACGGACCTCGGCGGCGGACTAGCCGCCGGCCGCCTCCTGACAGCCTGGAAAGCGCGGCGCGCCGGGCTCGCGCTCTACCCGCAGGCCGTTTACCACGAAGGATACGCCGTGGTAGAAGCCCACCAGCAGCAGGCATTCGATCAGCTGCTCCTCGTCAAAATGTTGCCTCAGCCGGGCCCAGAGTTCATCGTCCACCTGGGCCGTGGCATGCAGGGCATCCGCCAGGGCCAGCAAGGCCTGCTGCGATTCGCTCCACACTTCGGGATCGATCCCCTGGCGACAGGTCGCCGCCAACTGCGCCGGGGTAAAGCCGGCGGCGCCGTTGTAGGCGGCCACATGCACGCCCCACTCATACTCCGCGCCGCACAGCGCGGTGCTGCGCAGGATCAGCAACTCGCGCTCGCGCAGGCCGATGCTGCCGCGGTCGAGCAGGCCGCCGGCCAGCATCCGCTGCAGCACCCGCGGGTTGTGCGCCATGCTGCGGAACAGTGTGAGCGGCGGCTGCCCGGGCGGCATGATCCGCTCGAAAGCCGCCTGCAGCGCCGGCTCGTAAGGGGGGGTCAGGGGTTGGACACGGGGTGCGTTCATGGTCATCTCTCCTGTCGGGTGATACGCTATTAAAAAAGTAGCACGCGATAAACCCGATCGCTACTAAAAAAGAAGCAGGCTTTTCATTTTCCGACAGGAGTGCGCCATGCCCTTTCCACACCCTGGCCAGCCGGTACGCGGCTCCGACAGTGGCCGCCCGGTCATGGCGCTGCTGGACCTGCTCGGCCGCCGCTGGAGCCTGCGGATTCTCTGGGAACTGCAGCTGCACCCGGCGACCTTTCGCGAGCTGCAGGCACGTTGCCAGGGCGTGTCGCCCTCGGTGCTCAATACCCGCCTGGGCGAACTGCGCGAAGCGCTGCTGGTGCGCAACGGCGAAGCCGGTTACCAGCTGACCGACAACGGCCAGGAGCTGATCCGCCGCTGCCTGCCCCTGGCCGAATGGGCCGAACAATGGGCCGCGCAATTGCCGCCGCTAGCGCAGGAGTGAATGAAGTCGCCGCGCCCTGCCCTTGCCAGCGCCGCAGCCGCCCCCTAACCTGCGCCCCTGTCCACCGCTCAGCACGCCACAGGTAGCACCATGTCCCTGGAACAGCAGTACACCGCGATCATCGCTCAACTCGGCGAAGACCCGTCCCGCGAGGGCCTGGTCGACACGCCCAAGCGCGCCGCCAAGGCCATGCAGTACCTCTGCCGCGGCTACCAGCAGCGCCTGGACGAGGTCACCAACGGCGCGCTGTTCAGCTCCGACAACAGCGAAATGGTGCTGGTCAAGAACATCGAGCTCTACTCCCTGTGCGAGCACCACCTGCTGCCGTTTATCGGCAAGGCGCATGTCGCCTACATCCCCGACGGCAAGGTGCTGGGCCTGTCCAAGGTGGCGCGCATCGTCGACATGTACGCCCGCCGCCTGCAGATCCAGGAAAACCTCAGCCGGCAGATCGCCGATGCCATCCAGCAGGTCACCGGCGCGCTCGGCGTGGCGGTGGTCATCGAAGCACAGCACATGTGCATGATGATGCGCGGTGTAGAGAAGCAGAACTCCTCCATGGTCACCTCGGTGATGCTCGGCGAGTTTCGCGACAACGCCGCCACCCGCAGCGAGTTCCTCAGCCTGCTGGATTGAACGAGCCGGCCCGGCGACCCAGGGAAGGGATTCAGGTAAGCTGCCGCGCCTCGACACCTCCCCCACCACCTCATCCAAAGGGCACGCCGCTGTGTTTATCAAGGCATTACGAATTGGCCTGGGCCAACTGATCATCTTTATCGACTTCCTCACCCGCCCACGCCAGATCAAGCGCTCGAGCGAAGCCCAGGCCAAGGTCGACCAGGCCGCGGCCGGGTTGTCGCTCTACCAGTTCCATGCCTGCCCCTTCTGCGTGAAGACCCGCCGCACCATTCGCCAACTGAATCTGCCGATCGAACTGCGCGATGCCAAGAACAACGAACAGCATCGCCAGACCCTGCTGAGCCAAGGCGGGGCCATAAAGGTGCCGTGCCTGCGCATCGAGGAAAACGGCCAGAGCACCTGGATGTACGAATCCAAGGCCATCATCGCCTACCTGCAGGGCCGCTTCGCCGCCGTTTGAAACCCACAGGTAACGCCCGGTGCGCGCGCGGCGCCCTGGGCGGGGCTTGCGCACGAACGCATAGGCACCCTCGCCAGGGCATTTTCGCCTTAGCTTTGCCCGGGGTTTCAACCTCGACATCGAGGATCGCCAGCCAGTTTAGCTACCCCCGCTACGTCTACGCAGATACGCACGGACGGGTCGTCGCTCTGGATACCCGCCTTCTTCCCGCCTTCGCAGGAATGACGAGGAATGACCAGGAATGACGAGTAGTAGGGCATCAGAAGTCCATGCAGACAGGCTTTTCTGAAAATGCGCTAAGTTGCGGCCCACCGATACCGGCGTTCCTGTCCCCGTTTCGGAGCGGCTACTGCCGCCACGGCCAGCGCATTTGATGCAGGTTCGGACTGCAATAAATCTCATATCAACAATGTTGACATGATAACTCGACCCCGTATAGGTTAGCGGCAGTTGTTGCTTTTCAGCCGCCAACTCGCGAGGTTCGCATGCCCGACCGCCAAGCATTGATCGATGTCGTAAACGCCGCCTATGCGGCGTTCGCCGCCCGCCATCCGCAGAACCTCTTGCAGGTCTGCGCCCTCGATTGCCGTTGGCAGGCACCCGGGCTGACCACCTTTATGCCATGGGCCGGCGAGCATCACGGCCACGCCGGCGTGCTCGATTTTATGGGGCTGCTGGACGAGCATCTGGAATTTCTCGCGTTCGACGCCAGCGCGCTGGTGGTCGATGTGGAACAGCGCCAGGTGGTCGCGCTCGGCGTGGCGCATTGCCGGGTGAAGGCCAGCGGGCGGCGCTACCTCAACCACTGGGCTCACCTGTTCACCCTGCGCGACGGGCTGATCACCGCCTTTCAGGAATACCCCGACACCGCGGCGCAACTGGCTGCGATCCATCCGGCGTTGTTTGCCGCTGCCACGCCGGAGGATTGTCACCATGGCTGAAGCCGAAAGCTCGGGCCTGCAAGCCCTGCGCGCCTTGATCCGCGGCGAGCTTCCCGCGCCCGCCATCGGCCAGACCATGGGGCTGAGCGCCGTGGCCGTGGAGCCGGGGCGCATCACCCTGGAGGCGCGTCCCGATGGGCGCCACCTGAACCCCGCGGGCGCCGTGCATGGTGGCTTCGCCGCCACCTGCCTGGACGGCGCCGCCGCGTTGGCGCTGTTCGCGACGCTGGAGGCCGACACGGTTCATTACACCGTCGACCTCAACGTCAAATACGTTCGCCCACTCAGTGTCGGCAAGGCGTATCAGGTGCAGGGTTGGGTGGTGGAGCGCACGCAAAGCCTGGCGATCTGCGACGCCCAGGTGGTGGACGCCAGTGGCAAGCTCTACGCCAAGGCCACCACCACCTTCATCATCAGGGGCTGACGCCATGAAAGAGCTTATCGTCCGGGGTCCCGGTCAGCTGGCGTGGGTGGACGCGCCCTCCCCGCGCCTTTCCAGTTCGCGAAGCGCATTGGTGCGCCCCATCGCATCTGCGTCCTGCGACCTCGACCGCCGCCTGATCGCAGGCACCACGCCCTTCAAGCCACCGTTCGCCCTGGGTCATGAATGCGTGGCCGAAGTGCTGGAAGTGGGCGACGCGGTCAGCAGCGTGCGCCGCGGCGACCTGGTGTCCGTGCCCTGGAAGATCGCCTGCGGCGACTGCCCGCAGTGCCGCGCGGGACGGCACACCGCCTGCACGTCGGTGCCGCGTCACGCCGCCTTTGGGGTGCCCGCCGGTGGCCACTGGGGCGGGCTGTTTTCGGAGCTGGTGGAGGTGCCGTTCGCCGACGCCATGCTGGTGCTGCTGCCGCCCGGCCTGAACCCACTGGCGGTGGCCAGCGCCAGCGACAACCTGACCGACGCTTGGGTGGCCGCCAGCCGGCCCATCGCCGCGCGCGACGAGGCGCGGGTACTGGTGGTGGGCGGCACGGAAAGCCTCGGCGTGCTGGCGGTGCAAATGGCGGTCGCGGCTGGCGCGGCAAGCGTCGACTACCTGGACGACAATGACTACCGCCGCGACCTGGCGGTGCGCAGTGGCGCCAATGTCGAGCTGCAGCCGGTGCTCGACGAACGCTACGACGTGGTCGTCTCCGCCACGCGTGACCCGCAGGCGCTGCACCGCGGCTTGCTGGCGCTGGCGCCGGGCGGCCACTGCTCGTGCATCGGCATCATCTTCGAAGACCCGAAGATCCCCCTGTTTGGCATGTACCTGTGCGACGTGACCCTGTCGGTGGGCGCCTGCAATGTGCGCCCGCATATTCCCAAGGTGTTCGAACTGGTGGGCAGCGGACGCTGCGACCCCTTGCTGGTGAGCCCGACCGTGGTGCCCTGGCAAGAGGCGACCGAGGCGCTGCTGCAACCCCTGGCCAAATGCATCGTGGTGCGCGAGCGCATCACGTGACGGATCAGTTGAGGCGCTCGGCCAGCGCCTGCATCACCCGCACCCAGGCGTCCTGTCCGGCGTCATCGGTGCAGGCGAACGCCTCGCGCAGGGTGCGCCGCTCCAGCTCGGTGGCCGTCTGCTCCAGCGTCTGGCCCTGCTCCGTCAAGGCCAGCAACTTGAAGCGATGGCGCTCCGGCTGGCGGGTGTAGCAAACCAGTTCGCGCTCGAACAGGTGCGCCAGTGGCCGGTGGGCCGCCTGCTTGCTCACGCCCAGCGTGGCGGCCAGGTCGCCGACGTTGATCTGGTCGGCACGGGCGATGACATAGAGGATGCGGTGATGAACCCGCGACAAGCCCTGGGTGTCGAGAAAGCTGTCGGCCTCTACCGTCAGCCCGCGAAAACCGAAGTGCAGCAGCTCAAGGCAACGATCGAGCGGGTCCAACGCCTTCATGCGCACAGAGGCCGTGTTGATCTTCTTGTCTATGACCATGCTGCCCCCGACCGACTGAATTGCAGCGCAGCCTAAGCCCTCCGCCTTCGCGCAACAACCCAAACACCCCTCAACAGCGAGTCGAAAACCATGCAACTCATCCACGCGGCGGCATCGCCCTTCGCCCGAAAAGTCCGTGTACTGGCCAGTGAAACCGGCCTGCTGCAGCGGATAGACCTGATCGATACCGCCGTACTGCCGGTGACCCTCAATGACCGGGTCAACGCACTCAACCCGCTCGGCAAGATCCCCGTGCTGCTGACCGACGACGGCCAGGCGCTCCACGACAGCCGGGTGATCTGCGAATACCTCGACAGCCTGCACGACCGCCCTCGGCTGTTTCCCTGCGAACCCGCCCTGCGCTGGCCCACACTGCGCCTGGCGGCGCTGGCCGACGGACTGATGGACGCCGCCCTGCTGGTGCGCTACGAACGAGCCGTGCGCCCGGCCGAGCGCCAGTGGCCTGACTGGATCGAAGGCCAGCTGGGCAAGGTGCAGGGCGCGCTGACGGTATTGGAAGCCCACGCCCAAGCCCTGCGGGGACCGCTGGATATCGCGCAGATCGGTGTGGCGTGCGCCCTGGGCTACCTGGACTTTCGCTTCGCCGAACTGCAGTGGCGCCAGGGCTGCCCGCAGCTGGCAAAGTTCCAGGCGCTGTTCGCCGGCCGCGAGTCGATGCTGACGACCGCGCCGAGTTAAGCGCGCGACGGACGCCCGCTAAAAGGCAGACCCGCAATGGCCTGCCTGCGAGGGGCCCGCGCCCTGCCTTGGGAGTGTTCCGCACTGGGGGTTGCCCGCTTATCTAAAAATTTGGCCTTGCTGCCAAGCGTTCGGCCTGATCCCTTGAGAGTGAAGCTCGGCGCGCAACACGGCCGCGCTGTCTCTCCAAACCCGCGGGCTATTAACCTGCCGGATAACCGCCCCTCCCGCGCAACCCAGGCTCAGGGGCGCGCCCGCGGAATACTGGTGAAACGCCGCTTTCGGGTTAAGGCTACCTTAAGGCCTCACAAGCCCCCTTGCTCCTCTAAAACAGTGCGGGCCGACCACTCAGGACAACTGAGCTTGCTCAGAGCAGCGGGACTATCTGAGTGAGAGTTGAACGAGAGTGCTGAGCGCCACTTGCCGACCCTACCGCCGCAACCTATACCCTCTAGAGCCTGTTTACCAAAAGGAACGAATGATGCTGGGCATGGTATTCACCGAGTTCCTGGAAATGGTCGAGCAACGTTATTCGCCCGAACTGGCAGACCAGATGTTGACCGAGACCGGTCTGCCCAATGATGGTGCCTACACCGCCGTTGGCTATTACCCCTACGAAGAAATGCAGGCGCTGGTGGCGACACTGTCCAGGCTGACCGGTAGCAGCGCGTCGATCCTGATACAGGTCTATGGCGAGCACCTGTTCCAGCGCTTTGTCGAGCTCTACCCACAGATGCTCCAGCACTGCCACGACGCCTTCAGCCTACTGGCCAGCGTCGACGGACATGTCCACCAGGAAGTGCACAAGCTCTATCCGCAGACGCAGCTACCCACATTCGAAACCGCCGAGCACACACCCGTGCGGCTGGTGTTGATCTACCGCTCCAGCCGCGGCCTTGCCGACCTCGCCGAAGGCCTGATCCGAGGCTGTATCCGCCATTACGGTGAAGCCATCTGTGTACGCCGCGAGGATTTGCCCGTTAGCGATGGCATCAGTACTACCTGCTTCGAGATGACCCGGGCATGAGCGAAGAGCTCTGGCAGCGTCGCCTGGATCGTGAGCGACAGGCGCGCAAGACCGCTGAGCAGTTGCTCACGGAGAAGTCCCGCGAACTGTACCTGAGCACCGTCGAACTCCAGCAGGCCCTGGCCGCCTCGGAAGACCAGCGCCGCCTGCAATTGGCGCTGTGGGGCAGCGGTGAATTGATCTGGGAGTGGCAGGCGCAGGACAACCTGATGCGCTTGCACTATTTCTCCAGCCAACCCGGCGAAACCTTGTGCGAAACCCTGCCCTGGACCGAATGGGTGCAACGCTTGCACCCTGACGACCAAGGTGCAGCCCTGCGCGACTGGGATAATCATCTCTGCGGTCATTGTGACTACTACGACCTGGAGTTTCGCGTGCGCAGCACGCCCAACGATGCTTGGCACTGGCTGAGAACCCAGGGCCGCGCCGTGGAGCGTGATGCTGCCGGCCTGGCGCAGCGCATTACCGGCACCTGCAAGGACATCAGCCGCCAGCGCGAGACAGAGGAGCACCTGCGCCTGCTGGCTGCGGCTTTTGCCAACAACCGCGATGCCTGCGCGGTACTGGCCAGCGACAAGCGCGTGCTGCAAGCCAACGCTGCCTTCCTCGAGCTTATGGGCATCAGCCCTGCGCAATTACCCGAGCTGCGGCTGGATCAACTGCTGCTCGATACCGATGACCGCTGCCCCTGGGCGGCGCTTAGCAGCACCGATCACTGGCAAGGTGAACTGACCTGCCTGCGGCAGAACGGCCAACGCACGCCAATCGAGCTGACCAGCACCCTGGTGCGCGCCCGTGATCAACAGATCGGCCAACTGGTGCTGTCGCTGCGCGACATCAGCGAACGCCGCCGCGCCGCGGATCATCTGCAACATCTGGCTCGCTTTGATGTGCTGACGCAGCTGCCCAACCGTTTGCAGTTTCAGGAGCATTTACAACGCGCCCTGCAGTACCAACAGAGCGACCGCTACCTGGCACTGTTATTCGTCGACCTTGATGACTTCAAGCAGGTCAATGATGCCTTCGGCCACGATATCGGCGACGCCTTGTTGCAACAGGTCGCCACTCGGTTGCAGCACACCCTGCGCCAGGGAGATCTGGTGGCGCGTTGGGGCGGGGACGAGTTTGTAGTGCTGCTGGAGTTGCGCTGCCAGGACGAAGTACTGCTGGTCGCCGACAAATTGATCAAGGCGCTCAACGAGCCCATGGATTTGGCCGGCCATATCCTGACCGCGACGCCCAGCATAGGCATCGCACTGGCTCCTGAGCACGGCAACGAGGCTGGTGAGCTACTGCGTCATGCCGACGCAGCCATGTACGTGGCCAAGCGCGAAGGACGCAACCAGTATGCGTTGTACCGTCCGGAGCTCAACGAACAGCTCCTGCACCGGGTCAAGCTGGCGAACCTGCTGCGCCGTGCTCTCGCTCAGCATGAGCTGAGTGTGGCCCTGCAGCCAAAGGTCCGCCTAAGCGACCAGCGTATTGTCGGTGCAGAGGCTTTGCTGCGTTGGGATACCGCCGAACTCGGCCGGGTCGCGCCGGACATCTTTATCCCCCTAGCCGAAGAATTGGGCCTGATCGTACCGATCGGACATTGGCTGGTGCGTGAGGCGGCCGTGCTGCTCGACGATTGGCAAGGACGCGGCTGGTCTCTGACGCTGGCGATCAATCTGTCGGCACGGCAACTGCGCGACGAGCAATTGCTGACGGTGCTGTGCGATAGCATGGAGCAATGCGCGGCACCCGCAGAGGCGCTGGAGTTGGAGGTCACCGAATCCATTCTGCTAGAGGATGCCGCCTTCGCCCGCCAACGCCTGCAGGCCTTACGTGACGCCGGCTTTCGCATTGCGCTGGACGATTTCGGCACCGGCTACTCGTCCCTGAGCTACCTGAAGGACCTGCCGCTGGACCGGGTGAAAATAGACCGTAGCTTTATCTCTGACCTGGAGCATTCATCGCGCGGCCGAGCGCTATTGTCGTCGATCGTGGGACTGTGCCGAGCCCTGTCGCTACAAACCACCGCGGAAGGGGTGGAGACCGCCACACAACTGCAACTGGTCAAGGCCGAAGGTATCGATGAGGTACAGGGCTATTACTACTATCCGCCAATGAGTATCGAGGCCTTCAATAGGCTACTGGATGCGTAGACAAATTTAGGCTTGAACTAAGGGGGTCGACTCCTTTAGTTACGAACAGCTTTGGCTTTACGGGCTCGCCTCGCGCCCCTTGCCAATGCTTGGGTGACTCAATGCCGAGCGCGAGCGATTTTAATCCACGATCTGTTCCACAGCGGTTTCGACGGCCTTGTCCTGTATCCGCGCTTTCGGCTTTGTCTGATTTCGTCGTGCTTGTCCGTGCTGCCGTTTAGCCTGCTGCTTCGCATACAGCGCCTGAGCCGGCGTCACCAAGCCATCTGCTTGGCCGCTTAAGTCCAAGCGCGGCGCATTCTCCGTCATGCTTGCCCAGTATCGACTTCCTCGGCACCAGGTAGCGATCCCCTGCTTGAGCTGTTCGCTGGATATTCCCAGTCGCTCCAGGTGTTGCTCGGCATCCTTGAAAATGCCCTCCTTGAGCGGAACCTTGGGGGCCGGATTGACCGGGAAGGCCAATGGAAAGAGCTTCTGCAATCGCCAGATCGCATCCACCGCAGGATCTTGCTCACGAGGCTTCGTCTGCGGAGAAGGCTTCCGCTCACGCTGCTTCGTACTATCAGTCTTTACCTGCTCTTTTTCAGCCCGCAGGCGGTCGCGTAGCTCAGCTAGTTGTTCAAAACCCATCGTTCAGTTCACAGCTTCATGGTTGATTCGTGGTGCAAGGTTATCCCAAGCAGCCTGTTGACGCAGCCTAATCAAGAGTCGACATGATTGAGGCCAGTGAGGACGGCATCCCAGTTGCTCGCCAACGAGCAATGGAGCAGCGAGCGGATGTAGCGGCTTCGGAGTGTTTAAGGATAGGGGGCTGCTCCTGGCCGGTTTCTGCCTGTCCCATGGCGTGCGACTTCCAGCTCACGTTCATCGGGCTGCCGAGAGCCATCGCCACCGGCGATGGTAGACGCACCATAAGGCGGGATCACTCAGGGTCGGAGTGATTTATTTTTATTCACTCCGCCCCCTTAATGGCCCCAACGGCGGGCTGGCGCCCGCTCAGGCCGATAAAAAACTTAACGTCGTGTCCGGGATGAGTTGACCACTACAATCAGGAAGACACGAGTCTCTCGTAGTCAGAGAAGGGCTTGAGCGCGCAATACTGCACGTGCAACAAATTCTCTTTGACGTAAGGGAGTGCCTCGATGTAAAGACGGGCTTCGTCGAAGGTGGTGGACTCGAGCTCAAACGCAGCACCCGGTCCATCGGCTAGTCCATGTACTGCGCGAACAATGCCGTCGGCGAAGCCTTGCCACACGTGCAAGACCTCGGGCTTCGCGAGTCGCTTGAAGCTCTCTGCCGCTCCATCAGCACGGCGCGTCAGAATTACGAAGGTTTTCATGACAGCACCTCCGTTTCCAGCGTCTGCGTCTGCGTTTTCTCGCCGTAGGCAATGTGCGCCATGATACCGGTCTGGCCGGTGGCCACCTGCGGCTTGAGCTCGTTAGTGGGGGTGTAATCACCTCCGTTTTGGGGCCGGAAAGGGATGGGCGCGTCCTCGAACAAACCTTCCAGACGGCTGCGCCAAGCCTTCTTGGCCGCGTCAGCACCGGCGGCGGTCAAATTGCCAGTGCCATATACGGCGAACGTAGGCAGCACGTCGAACCCAGGGAAGTAGAGTGAGCCATGTGTGATGGGAAACAGCAGTTGCTCAAGCGGTCCGTTGATTCCACGCGACGCGTAGTCCTCGGCGGGTCCCCCGACAGCGACTGACAACATGGCCCGCTTTCCCTTGAAGGCCCCGTCTCCATAGCGGTAGGTGTTGCCTGCGCCCTTGTAGCCGTGGGCGAGTCCGGCTGCCCAAACGCGATCGATCCAACCCTTCATGATGGCCGGCATGCCGTACCACCAAAGCGGAAACTGGAAGATGATGGCATCCGCCGCAATGACCTTGTCTTGCTCTGCCGTCACGTCGGCGGTCTGGCGGCCATGACGATAGGCGTGAGCAGACTCGGCGCCGAACGATAGCCGCTGAGTGTCCGCTCGATCGGGAAAGTCGTGCTCGTCGAACGTTGCTTTCCAGCCCATGGCGTACAGATCCGACTGCAGCACCTCGTGCCCTTGCGCGGTCAAGCATTCGACAGACACATCCACCAGTTGCCGCGTTAGCGACGAAGGCTCGGGATGGGCATGGATGATCAGTACTTTTTTCGACATGAATAACGGCTCCGCTGTAATGGTGACGAAAGTGTCGCGGGGCTCGGACGATCTGTGAAATCGCAAAATTTTCCTGCTAGTATCGATGCGATGGATACCAGGCGCCTTGATCTCAATCTGCTTGTGACATTGGAGGCCCTGCTGGTCGAGCAGAACGTGACCAGGGCGGCCGCCCGTTTGCATTTGAGCCAGCCAGCGGTCAGTGCACAGTTGAGCCGCCTGCGCGCCGTCTTCGATGACCCTCTTCTGATCCCAGCGCAGCGTGGAATGACCCCCACCGTCAAAGCCTTGGAGCTGCTTGTCCCGCTTCGCCAAGCACTTGACCAAGTAAGGGCCACTGTCACTACTCACCTAAACTTCGAGCCCGCGACGGCGAGCTTGACGGTCTCAATCGCCTGCACTGATTACGTGCAGGCGGCCGTGATCAAACATCTCGTTGTCGCCATGCGACGCGAAGCGCCGGGTGTCCGCATCGCGCTGCGCATTCTGGACGTGCCACAGCTGGAGCTGCAGATGACCCGCGGCGAGGTGGATCTAGCCGTGATCAACATGAACGGGGCTCCGCCCGTACTGCGCTCGCAACACCTCTATGATGAGCGTTACGTGCTGATCGGGCGCCGTGGGCATCCAAGCCTGCGCGCGGGCCTGACTGTGGAAGAGTTTGCGCAGCTGGAACATGTCGTGGTGTCCCTACGCGGCGGAGGCTTCTCTACCTCGGTAGACAGCGCCTTGGTGGCGCTGGGTCAACAGCGCAACGTAGTTCTGTCCGCGTCGTCGTTCCTTCCAGTACCGGAGTTGGTCGCGCAGTCGGATTGCGTGGCTCTGGTTCCACGTCGCCTTGTCGAAGGTCGTGGCGAGCAGCTGCTGTGCGTGGAACCCCCCTTGCCAGTGGAAGGTTTTGCCATCGGCATGTTCTGGCATGAGCGGTCCGATGGGCACGCTGGCTTCAGATGGGTGCGAGAGTTCATTACTCACGTAGTCGAGTCACAGACATCCGTACTAACAGAACCCGTTTCGACCTGAATCGAACAACGTGGCTAGAGCATTTTCATTTTTTTCCTGTCCATGGCCTGGCGCCTCGAGGGTCCGCCGTGCCCGGGCGCGCGCGTATTCCGAGGTCTTATCGCACCTAGGTTCCCACCTTCGCGGGAACGACGATGAGATGAGCGTTCTGGTGGATATACAGCTCTGCGCCGCAGCTGCCAACAGCCAGGTGTTTCGAGAAAATGCTCTAGTGGCGTTCCATCGGCCGCGACGTCACCCAGCTTTTGGCTTGTTGGCCCGCGAATTCCAATACTTCGGCATTCGCGCTGATGCCTTCATGCCGAAGTAATACTAGTTAGTGTTCTTGGCTTGGCGGATAGCACTTACGTATCGCTGTAAGCATGTTGTTTCAGAGCCCCCGAAGGAAGTTTCAGGGGATGAGCTTGCTTTTAGCCGTGCAACTTTGATGCGATACGAGCAACGTGCTCGCCCTGATGCCGTGCGATTTCCAGCTCACGCTCATCGGGCTGCCGAGAGCCATCGCCACCGGCAATGGTGGACGCGCCATAAGGCGTACCCCCTCCTCCTTTCGAGATATCGAACAAGGCTGGGGTGGTATAGCCGATTGGCACGATGATCATTCCGTGATGAGCCAGGGTGGTCCAGGTCGAGGCAATGGTCATTTCCTGGCCACCGCCCGTTCCGGTTGAGGTAAACACGCTGGCGACTTTTCCAGCCAGGGCACCCTTGGCCCAGAGGCCGCCTGTTTGGTCGAGGAAGTTGCGCATTTGCCCGGACATATTGCCGAACCGAGTCGGAGTGCCGAAGATGATTGCATCGAAATTGGCCAGCTCCGACGGCTGTGCCTCGGGCGCACTCTGATCGGTCTTGCCGCCCGCTGCGGCGAAAACTTCTGGGCTCATCGTTTCAGGTACCCGCTTGATCACAACCTCGGTGCCTGAAACGCTGCGTGCACCTTCGGCGATGGTGTTCGCCATGGTCTCAATGTGGCCATACATGGAGTGGTAGAGCACTAATACTTTAGCCATTGTGAGTTCCTCATTCTGTGAGTTTGCGTGGTTTGGAGCACCCGCGATTCGGGTGTAGATCTACTGGGTTCGCCCCTATTTGCCCGAGGCTATAGTTGAAAAATTCAGCCTGCTAGAGGTGATCACTAGCAAGCTGTGTCGCGTAAAGTGGAACGGCTGTATCGAGCGGCCATCTGCTCCTGCACTTAGGGTTGTAGCGCGAACGAGTGACAATTCCAAAATCACCGGCCACTGTCCTTCTCCGACGCTGCGAACATCCAGGGACGCAGCGCTCGATGAACACGAGGCAGGATCACCCAGGTCAGGACTGCCGTGAGGATCAGCGAGCTGCCCGTCAGGAGCACGAGCCAGTTCACTGAGTCCGCCAAGGGGCGGACAATCAGCCCATTCACCGCGACGAGCGTCGGATAGACACCGAGCCAGGTCGCAGCCGCCTGCTTCCATCTGGGCATGCTGGCCGGTCCTGGAATGCTGATGACACCCGTTTGACCGACTTGCGGCTGGATGGTCCTCAATGAGTAATCCAACCCCTCCGAACGCAACAGTAGGAATACCTCTGAAGCCAGCCAACGGTCGAGCTGCTCCTGGGAGTCGAACTGCACGAGCGTGTGGGATATCGCCGGACCCTGATCGAGTCGAATAAGTGAGCGAAAGCCGGCCGCTGCGCGGACGCCCTCGCCCATTCTTTTCGACCATTCGACGAAGGCCTGCTCGTGGACCGGGCGAATGATATGGCTGACTACGACACCGGCAATTTCAGACATGCTCGTTATCCCTTATAGCTGCGTATCCAGGCAGGACAAGATTGACCCTAGTGCCCTGCGGGCCAAGTTCGCGCGAGCCGCTCTGCCCAAAAGGCAAGCCTGGCCATTGCCGGCTTGAACGATGCCCCGCTGTGAGCCTGGCTTGCGCAGCAAGCAGAAGCGCATATATGGGTCGTTCAGCCTGGGCTGGTGAGCGCCTACGAACTCTTATCGTTAAGGCTAGATCTTGATGAAGTTCTGGCCGGACAGCGAACCAGAGGGCAGCGATGCAAGCGTCCCACCGACATCGAGTGATCCAAGGTCAACCGGGTAGAAGCCGGTATCTTCGATAATCTTGCGCACCTGTGCCTTGGCGTCAGCGTCATCACCCGAGTAGAACAGCACGCGTTTGGCGCCTGCCACTTCCGGTTCACGCAGGACGTTAACGTCGAGGTGGTTGAACGCCTTGACTACCCGCGCGCCCGGAACGAACTGGCTGAACAACTCGCTGGAGTGTTTATCACCCAGGTCGATTGCCTTGATACCGTATGCGGCGAGCGGGTTGCTCGGGTCATTGGCATCTGGCGAGTTGGGGTCGAGAAATTCAACGGGGTTGGTGCCGTCAACCACGATCCGTCCATTCCACGCCGGTAGGCGGCTCATGACGGTTTCTGCATCGCTCCAGCGCACAGCAGCGAATACGATATCGGCGCTTGCGGCCTCTTCGACGGTGCCAGCCTTGATAAACGGACCGAGTTCTGCGACCAGCGCGCCGAGCGATACAGGGCCGCGGCGGTTGGAAATCGTGGCGGAAATACCTTTTTTGGCCAATGCACGCGCGAGGTTAGAGCCGAGTGCGCCGGATCCGATGATACCAATTCTCATGATGTACTCCAGATAGTAAATGGCTTAGGACTTCAAGCGCGCCAGCGTCATGAAGCCTGAGCAACCTTATTTAAATGTCTTGCACCTAGCCGCTGAGCGGCAGCGACATCAGGCCACGCCTAGGCGTCCATCAGTCCAGGGTTAAGCGTGATGGTTCTGATCTCGGTGAAGTCGTCGATTGCCGTCACGCCATTCAGGCGGCCGAGGCCCGAGTGTTTGCAACCGCCCTCCTCGGTGTCCTCGCCGACCGCGCCCCATTCATTGATCCAGACCAGACCCGCTTCGATCCTGGGCGCGATCCGCAGCGCCTTGGAGAGATCGCGCGTCCAGATGCTGGCCCCCAGGCCATAGATGCTGTCGTTGGCCATGGCGACCGCTTCCTTTTCGGTAGTGAAGCGCTGCAGGGTAACCACAGGACCGAAGGTCTCCTCCTGGACGACCTGCATCGTCGAATCGCTCACCTCCAGAAACGTGGGGCGAAAGAACGCGCCTTTCGACAGCGGCCCTTCGGTGACCGGCCCGCCTCGCACGATGACCTCAGCGCCTTCGGCAATGGCGCGCTCAACGACTTTATCGACGCGTTGGACGTTCTCACGGTCGATCATCGGACCCATGTCACTCGACAGGTCCGCCGCGGGTCCGACCTTCACCGCGCGCAGGCGCTCGGCGAAGCGTTTGCGGAACTCGTCGGCGATCCCTTCCTGCACGAGCACGCGCTGGCCCGTCACGCAGAATTGACCCGCGAACTTCGTCAGTGCCATCTCGAGCATTGGCAGGGCGAGCTCCAGATCGGCATCGTCGAATACGATTGATGGGGTCTTGCCGCCGAGCTCCAGCCCGATGCGCTTGAAATGCGGTGCGGCGCTCAGCGCGATCGCCTTGCCGGTCGCGGTGCTACCGGTAAAGCTGATGATCGGCACCTGCGGCGAGGCGACGAGATGCTTGGCTCCCTCGCCAGCCTCGTCGGTGAACACATTGATCACGCCGCGCGGCAATTCAGGTACGTCGGCAAAGATCTTGGAGAGGGTCGCGGTGATTTGGGCGCTCTTGCCCGGCATCTTGATGATCACCGCACAACCGGCCGCCAGGGCAGGCGCCAGGGATCGCACCATCAAAATAACCGGGGAGTTCCAGGGAGCGATGACACAGGCCACGCCCAGCGGCTGGCGCACCATCATGGCGATTCTGCCTGGCTTGGAGTCCACGACCCGTCCAGCTTCCGTGCGCACGATGCCGGCGAAGTACCGCAGCGACGGCACGCAAAGGTCGACTTCGAAGGTGGCGTCGCGCTGGATCTTGCCGTTTTCGGTGTAGAGGATCTGGATCAGCTCATCGCGGTTGCGCTCGAACGCCTCCGCAAGCTTGTCGAGCACGCGCGCCCGCAGCTTGCGGTCATGCACCCAATCGGTCTCGCGCATTGCGCCTGTCGCCGCGGCGATGGCCGCCTTGGCGGTTTCAACATCACCGTCGGCGTAGGTTCCGATGACCTCGTAGGTGGCGGGGTTGATGGACTCGCGGATCCTGTCCGAGTCCAGCCACTCGCCGCCGACCCAGTTCAACGCATGCCTGGACCGGTGCCGGGTATCAATACTCATGGGCGACTCCTGTGTGAATGCTCGGCAAGACCTTACCCAGCAGCCGGGCTGCAATATGTTCGGCAACCATGACGGTCGTCACATTGGTGGGCACCGAGGGGACATCAGGGAAAATCGACGCATCGACGACGCGCAGGCCACTGATGCCGCGCACCGCGCCCCAGGCGTCAACGACGGCCGTCGGGTCATCGTCGCGGCCCATGGGTACAGTCGAGGTCGGGTGGGCATAGGTGGAGACGTTCGCCATGATGTATTCGCGCAACCGGGCGTCATCTGTTGGCAGGGGCGGCGTGATTTCGCTGTCGACCAGGCCGGCGAACGGCTCGGTCCTGGCGATCTTGCTCGTCAGGCGAGCGACCTCCATCAGGCGCTCGAGGTCGCTCGGATCATCGAGGAAGTTGTAGTGGATGCGCGGCGCAATCCTGGGGTCGCGCGATACCAGCTGGAGCGAGCCGATGGAACGCGGCAACACCAGCGCCGAGGCCAGCACGATCGCACCGCCCGTGGGACTGTGCTGGGGATCGAAGAAGTGCGTCGCGGAAATCTGCAGATCCAGGTCGCCGGACCTCGCGCGCTTGGAACCTGTCCACACCAGCGCCCCGGCGGCGGGCAGCATCGCCTTTTGCTCCGTCTTCAGCGCGTAGACACTGTAAATAAGGGGGTGGTCCTGAAGTCTCATGCCCACGGGCAGGTCCGCCACCACCGCAATACCGAGGCTGCGCAGGTGAGCCGAGGGGCCAATCCCGGATCGCATCAGGATTGCCGGGCTGCCGAAGGCACCCGCGCAGAGGATCACCTCAGCGCCCGACAGCACTTCGCCCGTTACCAGGTGCACGCCCGTGGCACGCTGGCCTTCGAGCACCAGCCGGTCGACCTCGGCATCTCCTCGGATGCTCAGATTGGAACGCGCCCGCACGGCGTCGGAGAGGTAGGTCATACCGGTGTTCATCCGCACAGCGTCCAGGACATTGAGCGGATAGGGCCCCACGCCGTCCGCCGTCTCGCCATTGAAGTCCCTGACCGCTTCCAGGCCATTGCCGAGCGACGCATCCACGAACGCGCGCGATGACGGCGAAAGCTCCGCCAGGGTGCGCTGTCGAATGGGAAAGGGTCCGCTACGGCCATGCCAGTGGCTGTCGCCGGTCGGGGTATTTTCCAATGCCTTGAAGGCCGGCAAGACATCGTCCCAGGACCAGCCCTGGATCCCGAGTGCGGACCAGCGTGAGAAGTCAGAGGGCCGGGCGCGTACGGCCACAGTGCCGTTGACCGCGGAACTGCCGCCGATCACCTTGCCCCGTGGGGCCGGGATGTCATGCCCCAACTTCGCCTTGTCATCGCTCATGTACTGCCAGTCGAAATCCGGCGGCGCGACCCTGCCGGCGTCAGTCAGGCTGGAAGGATAAGCCTGTGGCGCAAAGTTCGGACCGGCGTCCAGAAGCAGCACCTGCCTGGACGGGTCTTCGCTGAGTCGGGCAGCCAGTACGGCTCCGGCGGAGCCGCCACCGATGATGATCACCGCGGGCTTTCGGGCAGAGGCGCTCGCGCCTTGGCCGATGATTGCCGCTGTCGTTTTCCCCGAAGCCATAAGGGCTCCTCCGCGTAAGGTTACTGAGGGATAGGTTCAACTCGGAACGGGAGCAAAACCTGCTGATCAGTACTTACGTTAGGGATAAGCGGAGCCTAGCGCGGCGCTAAAGCTGCTGTCAGGGTGCCGATCTTGCGGATCAATCCGGCGTGGCGCCGACAGCATTGGCGCCGGGTGTCTTTCGATTTACCGTCGTTCAGCCACCCCAGCAAGGCGCTGGACAGAACCCTCGGCTGGAACGTGGCAGGATTGATTTCAGCGCAAGCTGCTAAAGCAAACCGGAACGCGCACTGCACGACGGTACTCGGACGGGCTCATGTGCTGATGCTTGGTGAATACCCGAGCCAGTACCTGGTTGGACGAGTAACCCACTTCAAGGGCGATTTCGGTGATCGGAAGGTCCGTCCGTTCGAGCAGTTCGCAGGCCCTCTGCATTCTCAGTTGGGTCAGGTAGACCCGTGGCGGCACACCCACACCCTGCTTGAACATGCGGGCGAAATGAAAAGGCGAGAGCTGTGCCTCGGCGGCCAGTTCGTCCAGGGTGATGTCTTCCGACAAGCGTGCGCGCATCAGTTCCCGGCAGCGCCGCTCTGCCCATGGGGCAAGGCCGCCCTTTGTCGGCGTGAAGGATGCCCCGCTCAATCGGCACAGTTCAGCAAGGATCTCACAGCCTGCCGCCCGCGCCAGCAGGCGTGACGGCGCCCCCTCCTCTTCGCTCAAGGCCCACAGCTTGCGCAGCGATGATTGGATGGCCGGCGAGTCAAATGACCCTCTGTAGAGTTGCAGACTGTCTGCGCTGAACTTGCCGTCGCAGGCTTCGTCGAGCACTGTCTGCCACTGCGCCAGTGGGAAGGACAAGGCGCGAATCTGATGATGGGTGTCGAGCGCGATGGTATGCGCAAAGTCCGGCGCAGCCAGATAGAGCGAGCCCTTTGCGCTCCTTACGTTGAAATGCCCTCCCCCCGAGTCGCCACACACAGAGCTGCCACCGAACTGGTCCTGGATCAGGACGAGATCCGGCAGGGCTGGGCGAGGCATCTCTCCGGCGGGTCTTGCCACCTCAAGCAAATCGAGGATTCCGCCCGAGGACTTCTGCGTGCGCACATAGGACGCCTCTCGACCCTCGGAATACCACTGCCTCAACGACGAATAGACAGGAACGCTCATTGCTACGTCTCCTATAAAACGGCTGTCGTCTCATTTCAATCTTCTCAACCCACCCTACGCCAGCTAGATGACCATCTTGGGGGCTCGCCGTACGGCTAGCCGCACGGCTGGCGGTTTTTGTAGCCCTAACAAGCCTTGGCGCAGTCCGGGGCCACGCGGTCCCGGATGGCGCTGCGCTTTTCCGGGCTACTCTGGCATGCAGGCTTTCTAGGCGCCCGCTCTAACCCAATCATCCGGGGTAAAAGCTGGCCCCTCGATATGATAGACCGTAGGCTCTTCCGAGAAAAACTCCTCTAAACCCAGCATGAATACCCGATGGTCTTCACTCGCTTCGAAGCCCGGCGTGTGATGCTCGAGGGATTGCCAGCGCACGATCAGGTTGAATTGCGCGGGGGTTTCGATGCCTTGGGCGAGCACGTGGCCGAGGTAACCCTTGGCGCGCCTGAGCAGAGGCGCGACTTCGACGAAGGCGTTTCTGAACTGTGCAATCTGATCGGGGTGAACGGGCAGCAGAGCGATTTCATAAATCATGGGAATCTTCCTTTAGTGTGAATCCAAGGGTTAAACAGTGGTGCTGACGAGCTGAGCCTGTGGCTCGACGGCAATCGCGATTTTTCCCCGCAGACCGTTGTTGCGGCTCTCCAGCAGGGCATGGGCGCGTGGAATATCGGCCAGCGAAAAGACCGCGCCAACGTGGGGGCGCAACTGGCCGCGCTCGACCAAAGCGCTCAGCTCATCGAGCTTGCCGCGGTTCTGGCGGGTGAACACGAAGTGATAACTGGCGTTCTTGCCCCAGGCCTGCACCAGGTTTTGTGGCTGGGCAATGTCCACGATCGAGACCACACGGCCCAGTTGGGCGAGGGCGTCGGGGCTGCGCGCCAAGGTGGTGCCGCCGATGGTGTCAAACACCACGTCGACGCCCTGACCCGCGGTTTCCCGCAGGACGGCCTCGACGTAATCCTCCTTTTCGTAGTCGATGACCACGTCGGCACCCAGGCTCCGTGCGAACTCGACGTTTGCGTCGCGTACGGTGGTGAACACCCGGGCGCCCATGGCTTTAGCCAACTGGATCGCCACATGACCGACGCCACCCGCGCCGCCGTGAACCAGGATGCTTTCCCCCACCCTGAGCGCCGCGCGCCCGACCAGCGCTTCCCACGCCGTGCCGCCCACCAGGGTCAGGCTGGCCGCCTCGAGATGACTCAGCGAGGGCGGCTTCTTGCCGATGATGCTTTCGGCCGCCACGTGGTATTCGGCATAACTGCCAGGTCCGTCGAAAATTTGCGGGGTGTACCAGACTTCGTCGCCGGGCACGAAGCTCGTCACACCCGGCCCGACCGCTTCGACCACGCCGGACACGTCATGCCCGGTAATGGCCGGCAGCGGCACATACTCGGGGTAGTCGCCACGGCGGACCTGGAAGTCCAGCGGGTTGATGGAGGTGGCGTGTACCCGCACCAGCACGTGTCCGGCGTGCGGCACGGGCTTGGGCACCTCGCGCAGCTCGAACGCTTCCGGGCCGCCAAAGGAATTAAGTATCAGCGCTTTCATGGTGGATCCTCGTTTCGGTAAAAAGGGATATCGGTATTTTTCGATATTACAAGGCAAAAAAATAGACGGGGCTTTCCCCTGTGCGCTCAGTCCATGCAGGCTCTTCGATTCGATAAAAAGGAATATCGGGATTTGTAGATATTTAAGAGTAAAAATACACAAGCCTGAAAACTTACAGCTCCTTGCCGATCAGCTCGGCAAGCGCACGGATGGCGGCTTCATTGCGCTTGTAGTAGGTCCACTGTCCGATGCGCCGGACTTCGACCAGGCCTGCTCGTTGCAGCGTCGCCAGGTAGTCCGACACCGTCGACTGCGACAGACCGACGCCTTCTTGAATGCTGCTGACGCAGACGCCCACCGTATGCACGTCCCCTTCATCCTGCGGCGGGAAGTGCTTCACCGGATCCTTCAACCCCTTGAGAATTTCAAGGCGCGTACGGTTGGAGAGGGCTTTGAATATGTCGATCATTTCCATAGCTCGATAATATCGAGATTTACCGATATGTCAATGCGGAATGGAGCCAAAGGACACAGATTTAATATCCCTACCCTAAATACCCGCTTCTGGCCTGTCGCTGCCTGTCGCCAAGGTTAGCTGTCGGCCAATCCATGGGACCAGATTGCAGGCAATCGCGACTGATGCCTCTTGCAGTAGGCAGACCGATGCCCCCCTCCCACGCTCGCCCGAAGGATCGCGGCAATCTAGAGCGTTTTAAGGAAAACCTGCCTGCCAGGGTAGCCCGGACAAGCGCAGCGCCATCCGGGCGCCTGCCCTCCCTCCGGGTTGGTCATCGACTCAGCTCATCCGCTTGTTTGCCCAGATACCAGCCCAGCACGCCCCAGACCAAGGCACATACTGCGCCTGTCAGCGCCACCAGCACCGCGCCCTGGCCGAGCATGTCCAGCCCGCTCTTCAGCCAACCGCTGAGCGCATCGCCCGCACGATAGACCAGGGTATCGATAAAGGTCTTGGCCTTGTACTTGCTCTCGGTATCCAGCGGGGCAAAGAGCATTTCCCGCCCCGGCCTGACGAACGCGTATTCACCGATACGCCGGATGATTATCAGCGCCACCAGCATGGCAAAGCTTGGCGCCAGAGCGAGACCGACAAAGCCGACGCCGACCAGAAGCGGCACGATCGTCAGCAGCATGCGCACGCCCATTGTTTTGGCGATACGTCCGGTGACGAACAGCTGCGACAACAAGGCGCCGGCCTGGACGATGACATCGATGATGCCGAATACCTTGATCTGAGACTCCCGATCAGGAAAGCGCTCCGCAACCAGCCGCGCCTGCTCGACATACAGGAAGGTGCTCACCGTGGCCAGCAGTACGACAAAACCGGCGATAGCCAATAGGTAAGGCGACTGGATGACTCGCCTCAGGCCGCTGAACGGATTGCCCGCTACCGGCTTGCGAGGGCTCTCTGCCTTGACCGCGCCGGGCCTACCCGCGCCACCGATTGCTCGCCAGCGCATCAGCGCAGCCTTGAGTACCAGGGCGATGCCCAGCAGTACAGCCGCCAGCAACACCAGCCCGGCTTGACCTATCGCACCAACCAGCAGTGAGCTCAGCGCCGGCCCGAGCAAACCGCCGACACTGGCGCCAGCGGCAATAAACGCGAACAACCGCTTGGCCTGCTGAGCATCGAACACGTCAGCCATCAGGCTCCAGGCTACAGAGACCACGAACAGGTTGTAGACCGAAATCCAGACGTAGAACACCCTCGCCAGCCAGACGCTATCCCCGCCGAACTGGAACAGCCCGGCGAAGGCCAGCAGGTTGACGCAAAAGAAGCCGTAGACCCAGTCGACGAAGTGCAGACGTGGCACCCGGGAGCTGAGCCAGGCGAAGAGCGGCACGGCTAGCAGCGTGACCACGAACGTCGCGGTGAACAGCCATTGCAGGTTCTCTACCCCCGCCATGATGCCCATCGACTCGCGAATCGGCCGCAGCATGAAATAGCCGCAGAACAGACAGAAGAACAAGAAGAACCCCGCCAAGGCAGGCGTGAGCTCGTGGTGCTCGGCATTGATGGCGGCGCCAAGGCGCCGCACCTGGTGTGCTGACAACATGATCGGCGCCCCCGATAAACTCAGCGCAAGTTGAGGTTGGTCAGCTGCTCAGCAACCGTCCACAGACGGGCTGCGGCTTCGACGTCCTGGGCTGCGGGCGGCACGGTGGCCAGCCCCAGCGGCCCGCGCTTTTCCTCCTCGCCCACCGGCCCGTAATAAGCCCCTGCCTGTGCCTCGGGGGCGGTAGCGGCGTATAGGGTCGGCAGCGCACCTTGAGCGGCTGAGTGGTACTTCTCGCGATCCTTGGCCCAATTACGGCCAAACTCGCTGTCCAGGCCCGGGCCTCGGGCGATCAGCTCGGTAACCGCTACGCCAGGATGCGCGGCCATGCTCTGGATACCCCAGCCGTGCAGGGTGCTGCGACGCTGCAGTTCGAAGGCAAACATCAGCGTGGCCAACTTGGTCTGGGCGTAGGCAGCAAAGGGGTTGTAGCCCTGCTCGGCATGCAGGTCGTCGAAGTTGAGGCGTCCCCGCAAGGCGGCAACGCTGGACAGGGTGACAACGCGCGGCGCGGCGCTCTTGCGCAGCAACGGCAGCACATGAGCGGTCAGGGCAAAATGCCCCAGGTAGTTGGTGGCCAACTGCAGCTCGAAGCCATCCGCCGAAGTGCCCCGCTGTGGCGGCGACATGATCGCCGCGTTATTGATCAAGCCATCCAGGCGCGGCAAGCGTGCGTTGAGGCGCTGACCCAGGTCGCGAACCGAAGCCAGGTCGGCCAGATCCACCGCTTCGAACTGCACCTGCGCATCCGGAAACGCCTGCTTGATGCGGGCAATCGTCTCCTCGCCGCGTTGCGGATTGCGCGCGGCGATCACCACCTGGGCGCCCGCCGCGGCCAAGGCCCTGGCATCCTCGTAGCCCATCCCGCTCGTGCCACCGGTCACCAGGAAAATACGCCCGCTCTGCGACGGCATATCCGCGAGGCTCCAATCCGGCTTGGGCTGGCCTTGGGCGCTGGCACTGCCGGCGTCCAGCACGCAGCTCAGCGCCAAGCCGAGAGTGGCCAGCCCTTTGCGCCATGTCGGTTTGGCAGCACGTTTGGGGTTTATCTGTTGGGTAGTGGTCATGCTCCGATCCTCATGCTCTGACACGCCGCTGAAGTGCGGTGCGTCGACACGAGGTATTGTTCGCGCACGGGATAGCCAGGATAAGCCGTATAAAGATGGATGCCGTGTACGGCCAGCCGTACAATCGGATTTTCGTTTGGGGAGCAGAGCCATGCGCCAGCCCAACCTGACCGATGTCGCGCTGTTCGCCGCCGTGGTGGAAGCCGGCGGTTTCCGCGTGGCGGCTCAGAAACGCGGGATGTCGCCCTCCTCCATCAGCGACTGCGTGCGCCGCCTGGAGAGCGACCTGGGCGTGCGCCTGCTCAACCGTACCACCCGTACCGTCTTTCCCACTGAAGTGGGGGCCCGCCTGCTGGAGCGGCTACGCCCTGCGCTTGAAGAAATAGGCGCCGCCTTCAGCGACCTGGACGACGACGTGCTCCGACCGGTCGGGACGCTGCGCCTCAATGTGCCGGTGCCCATCGCCCGCTTTGTATTGCCTCGATTGATCCCGATTTTCCTGCAGCGCTATCCCGGCATCAATGTCGAGGTGGCGATGGACAACAGCTTTATCGATGTAATCGCCGCGGGTTTCGACGCCGGGGTGCGCTACGAGGAGAGCCTGGCAAAGGACATGATCGCCGTGCCTATCGGCCCGCGTCACCAGCGCTTCGTAGCCGCCGCCGCGCCGGCTTACCTGGTGGAACACGGCACCCCGCAGCATCCCCATGACTTGCTCGGCCACCGGATGATTGGTCATCGATTCGAGAGCGGCAAGCTCGGTGTCTGGGAGTTCGAAAAGGACGGTGCAGTCGTCCGCGTACCGCCCCAAGGCCCGTTGCTGACCTCCTCCCAGGATCTGGAAGTGGGCTCGGCCGTGGGCGGCGTGGGGATCATCTACACCTTCGAGGAATACCTCAGGCCGCTGCTCGACCAAGGGCTGCTGGCGCCGGTCCTGCAGGACTGGTGGCAGGCCTTCGATGGCCCGTACCTGTACTACCACGACCGCCGCCATATGCCGTCGCCGCTCAGGGCCTTTGTGGATTTCCTCAAAGAGCAGGCAAGACAGAGTCCGAAATCGCCCTGATCGCGCGGTACACGTGCACTCGAGCCGGGGTGTAAGGCCTTTCGACGTACTCGCCCAATGACCGCATGGCTGATAGCCACGTCTCGCGAAGGTCTGTTTTTGCCCTCTTGATTGGCATCTACGACCACACCCGCTAACCGTTCCTTTCCGACGCGCTAGCGCTATTGCGCGCCCGCCTGGCGGCTGACCGACCGACGCTCGGCTTCTGTCTCAGCGCAGTAGATGGCCACGGCTCTTGGTGCGCGCGACTATCCTGGGCCGGCCAAGGAGATCGGCTGGTCAGTTCTCAACTTGGCGCACGTTATCGAACATCAGCTCCTCGCTGCATAGCGCGACGTGCACGTTCTGTACTGGCATGGCGACACGTTCGATCTACCGGAGAGCTGTAGCCTCCTCGCCCCCCACCCCACTCTGCCGCAGTCAGGCTTTCTGCCGCGGGCCAAACGTGCTCGGTCTGCAATTTGCGCACCTATCGCCTTCACCTCGGCAATAGCAACATCCTGATGGAGCCCAACAACCAGTACTTGTGCATCGTTCAGGATAGGCAAAGCAAGTCGGCGGCCAGCGGCATCTACTTGCCATTCGAGGGCGATGCCCTGCTGTCGCTGAGCCTCAGCAAAGCGCTGCTGCTGGCGAATGACAAAAAGATCAAGGATCCGAACACTCTCAGCCAGATCGGGGCGCCGTGATCGGCAGTCGATCACTGCCAGTGCAATGGGCGGTGATCGAGCATCGATAACTTGTCGCAGTTGGCAGGCCTGGATCAACTGCAACCCATCGAAACCGCCCTGCTACGCCCAGTTTTCGGCAACAGCGGCCGTATTCGACTCCACTGCCGTCAGACCAGCGTGGCAACCAGGCTGGCGATTAGCAGGGAATGCTTAACCAGTAGCGCTTGCCCAGGGCAAAGAGCCAACAAGCATCGCCAGCCCGACACAAAGCAAATAAGGCGACTGGAACTGGGGCTGAGGGTCAGAGCCGATTGTTCAAATAAACCGACTCCGCCCCCTGGCCGGTTGGGCCGCTCAGACCAACCTTGCGCCGCCGTCGATATTCAATGTGGCGCCGTTCATAAAGCCGTTGGTCATCAGGAACACAGCGGCAGCGCCCGCCTCCGTGGCGGTGCCCAGGCGATGCAACGGCAGTGACTGTTCCAGCGCCGCCACGAACGCATCACGCCCCTCGCCCAGCGCTTTGCTGAAAATGGGGGTATTGATCGGGCCGGGGGACAAGGTGTTGACCCGAATCGGCGCCAACTCCAGAGCGAGGCCCCGCGCCAGTGCTTCCATGGCCGCTGACGCCGCCGCCAAGACCGCGCTGCCATGGGCATTAGGGCGGTCCGACAGCATCCCGGAGATAAAGGTGATGGAACCGTCCCTTGCCAGGCGTTCGCCAAGGGCGCGTATGGCATGCACCGAAGCCCACATGCGCTCCTCAAATGCCCGACGCAGGTGGTCGATCTCGGCATCCAATACTTTACCCACCACGTAGGTGCCGGCCAGAAGCACCAGGTGGTCGACTTTCGGGATATCCGCCAAGGCGTCGTAGAGCGCTGTGCTATCGGTGACATCGGCTGCGCGCCAGGCGTGCAGACCGTTGTCGCGGGCGGCCTGCTCGGCGCGGGTGGCATCGGAGCCGATCACGATCACCTGTGCGCCGTCGGCCTTGGCTTGAATGGCCGCGGCCAAACCGATGCCGGACGTTCCCCCGAAAATCACCACGGTACGGCCCTGCAGATTGGCGGGCAACACGTGATTGAGAGCAGCTGTAGCAGTCATGGTCCATCTCCTTGAACGCCTGGATGGCGTCGATGGGAGAAGGCTAAAGCCTCGAGCCTGGATTGATAATTAGGGCATAAGTCGCTTTACTGATGCCATGAAGGAACAAATAGGGTTGGACCGCCTGACCGGTCTCATTGCTTTTGCCCGCGCCGCGTCCCTGGGCAGCTATACCGCCGCCGCCCGCGACTTGTCTGTCTCGGCGTCAGCCATCAGCAAAAGCGTGCAGCGCCTTGAACAGCACTTCGGATTGAAGCTGTTTAGCCGGACGACCCGCTCACTCACCCTGACGCCAGAAGGACGGGATCTGTACGAGCGGGCATTGCGCATTTTGCGCGAGGTGGAAGCGATCGATCAGGCGGCCGTCGCCTCTCGGGCCGAGCCTTCCGGCACCTTGAAGATCACCGCGCCGCCGCCTATCGGCCTGAACATCCTGGCGCCGGCCCTTCCTGAATTTCGCGCGCGTTACCCAAAGCTCGCCATCGACCTGCGTCTGGGCGACCCGTTTTCCGACATCATCGAGCAGGGCATCGACGTCGCGGTCCGCGTGGGCAACCTGGCGGATTCGCGGCTGATCTCGAAAACCCTGGGGCCTCATCGGATAGCCGCGTTTGCGTCGCCGGCTTACTTGGCCAGGCGTGGCACGCCCCTGGAACTCAGCGACCTGGCGCACCACGACTGCGTGAATTTTCGCTACCAGAGTTCAGGCCAAGCGCTGCGTTGGCCGTTCCAGGTGGACGGGAAAGTGGTCGAGTGGATGCCGGAGTCGGCCATCGTCATCGATGCCAGCGATGCCGTTGCGGCCGTGGTCGCCGCGGGGGGCGGAATAGGTATTTCGCCGACTTATGTAGCGGCTCCCTACGTGGCGCGTGGGGAATTAAAGCCACTCTTTCCTGAGTTCGCGGTGGACCGGTCTTCCATCACGGCGTTATGGCCGGAAAGTCGACGCGGCAGCCCCAACGTCAAAGCCTTTGTGGGTTTTCTCGGGGAGCTTTTCCCGACCCCCACAGCCTGGGACGAGATCGTAAGAAACGCTTGAACCTTTGCTTCTGGCCTGCCGTATCCGCTCTTACCCCTAGGCGATGGAAAGGCCGGTAATCGGGCTACCGAACGCACCGGCAACAGCACCCATATTCGACTCGACTGCCGTCAGACCAGCGCCGCAACCAGGCTGGCGATATAGCAGGCCAGTGCCAGCCCGATCCCGATAAAGGGAACGCTGAACCAGTAGCGTTTGCCCAGGATAAAGAGCCCGCCGAGCATCGCCAGCCCGACACAAAGCAAGTACGGCGACTGGAACAGCAGCGCGCCCTGGGCCACGGCCAGGTACCCGTAGATCAACCCGAACAGCAAGGCGCCCAGGCTGTGGCTGGCGTTGAAGCCTATCCAGGCGCGCCACAGGGTGGTTTGCCGGCTGATCACCGGGGAGACCTCGCGCATGAGTTTTTCTAGAGCCGGATCGCGCGGGATGAGCTTGGGTCCGTGGAAGGTGAAGAGCAGGTGGGCGGCGCCCAACAGGAAGATGATGCCGGCGCTGGCCAGCATAAAAATAACTGCAATCACCCTGCTCTCCTCCGGTCGATAACCCGAGGCAATTTATGCCTCGGCTCAGTACGCAGTGTTACTCGAAACGGCTACTCGAGCATGCCCACATGCCGGGGATGCTCGGCAACTCGTGCCAGCCAGGCGCGAATGGCCGGGTAGGCCTCGAGGTCGAAGCCGCCTTCGTGGGCCACGTGGGTGTAGGCGTAGAGCGCGATATCGGCGATGGAATACTGCTCGCCCACCAGGTAGGGCGTGCGTTCGAGCTGCTGCTCCATCACCTTGAGCGCCTTGTGGCCGCGTGCCTGGCAGGCCAGGTATTCCTCGCGGCGCGCCTCGGGCAGGCCCTGGTAGAGCTGGATAAAGCGCGCCACGGCGATATAGGGCTCGTGGCTGTACTGCTCGAAGAACTGCCACTGCAGCACCTGGGTGCGCAGGCGCGGCTCGCTCGGCAGGAATGCACTGCCCTCGGCGAGGAAATTCAGGATGGCGTTGGACTCCCAGAGGCAACCGCCGTCTTCGAACTGCAGCACTGGAATCTTGCCGTTGGGGTTCATCGCCAGAAAAGCCGGGGTCTGGGTCTCGCCCTTGAGGATATCCACCGCCACCCACTTGGACGACAGCCCCAGCAGGTGCAGCATCAACTTGACCTTGTAGCAGTTGCCGGAGCGGTAATCACCGTAGACCTTGTACATTGCTTGCCCTCCCCTCGATTCGTCTGTGCGCTGCCTATCGGCTGTGCTTGCCTCGCCTGGATTCCCGCCTTCGCGGGAACGACGGCATCCCTTAGGCCGCGGCGGCGGCCTGGGCCTGGCGGATCACCCCGGCCAGGCGCTGCAGCCCTTGGTTTAGGCGCTCCGGGGCGATATGGCTGAAGTTCAGGCGCAGGTAACCGGGGTTGCTGTCCGGGTCGATAAAGAACGGCTCGCCCGGCATAAAGGCCACGTTCTGCTCCAGTGCCGGTTTAAGCAAGGTGCGGGTGTCCAGGGGCTGCTTGAGGGTCAGCCAGAAGAACAACCCGCCCTGGGGAATCTGCCAGTCGGCCAGGTCGCTGAAGTGTTCCAGCAGCCCGCCCTGCATGGCGTCGCGGCGCTCGCGGTAGAAGTCCCGCAGCTCGGCCATATGCGCCTGGTAATGGCGGGTGCCGATCCATTGCAGGGCCTGCCACTGGCCCATGCGGTTGGTGTGCAGGTCCGCCGACTGCTTCAAGCGCAGCAGGTGCGGAAACAGGTCCGGCGTGGCGATCAGATAGCCTACCCGCAGGCCCGGCAACAGGGTCTTGGAGATCGTGCCGGTGTAGATCCAGCTGGCGTTGCGCAGGCGGCTGACGATGGGCGTGGCGCTGCCTTCGTCGAACACCAGCTCGCGGTAGGGCTCGTCCTCGATCAGGGTCACCCCGAATTCGTCCAGCAGGGCCGCCACGGCATCGCGCTTGGCTTCGCTGTAGCGCACGGCCGAGGGGTTCTGGAAAGTCGGGATCAAATAGGCGAAAGCCGGGGTATGGCGCTCCAGGGTCTGGCGCAGGGCACCCAGCTCGGGGCCGTCGGCCTCCTGGGGCACGGCCAGGCAGTCGGCGCCGAACAGTTGGAAGGCCTGCAGCGCCGCCAGGTAGGTCGGCGCCTCCAACAGCACTTCGGTGCCCGGGTCGATAAACAGCTTGCTGGCCAGGTCCAGGGTCTGCTGCGAGCCGCTGACGATCAGCACCTGGCCGGCCTGGCAGGCGATGCCCAGCTCCCGGGCCTGGGCGGCGATGGCCTCGCGCAGCTCCGGCTCGCCTTCGCTCATGCCGTACTGCCCCAGGCCCACCGGCAGGTCCGCCCACTCCACCCGCGGCAGCATGGCCTCGGCCGGCAGGCCGCCGGCGAAGGACATCACCTCCGGGCGCTGGGCCGCGGCGAGGATTTCACGGATCAGGGAACTTTTCAGGCGGGAGATACGTTCGGAGAAGGCCATGCAGGTCACCGGTGGCAAAGGCTGGGGAAAATAGGTCAAACTGGTTGACTGAAGCTACGACACCCTGGGCAGATACGTCAATATGCTTGACCTTAAAAATCCAACCACTCAGCAAATCGCCATGGAAGCCTTCTTCTTCGGCTACCAGGCCTTTACCGCCAAGGCCGACGAAATCCTCGCCCGGCGCGGCCTGAGTCGGGTGCACCACCGCATCCTGTTCTTTATCGCGCGTTACCCGGGGCTGAGCGTCAAGGAGCTGCTGGCTGCCCTGGGCGTCAGCAAGCAGGCCTTGAGCACCCCGCTGCGCCAGCTGCTGGAAATGCACCTGGTACAGAGCGTCGCCGCCGAGGACGACAAGCGCAAGCGCCTGCTCGGCTTTACCGCCGAAGGCGCCAAGCTGGAACAGGCCCTGCGCCGCGAACAGACCAGGCTGCTGCAGCGGGTGTTCGACGAAGCCGGAGAAGCGGCGGTCAGCGGCTGGCTGCAGATCAACCAGGCACTGGGTAAGACCCGCCAACCGAACACCCTGGAGTAAGAGGCACCTCGAGGCTCCGTCGTACCCGCGCATGCGCGTACTCCGAGGCCTTATCGCACCTGGTTTCCCGCCTTCTTCCCGCCTTCGCAGGAATGACGAGGAATGACGGGGAATGACGATGAGATGAGCGTTCTGTGTGGAGATACAGCTCTGCGTCGCAGCTGCCACCAGGTTTTTCGAGAAAACGTTCTGATTTAGCGCGCGCGCTGCTCGGCGGCGCCCTTGAAAAACACCGCCATCATCGCCAGGCTCGCCCCCAGCAAGGGCACGACCGCAACCACCAACAGGATGACCGAGGCCAGGCAAGCGCCTCCGGCGATATCCAGCCAGGCCATCAGCCGAAAGGAAGGGTAGCTCTGCTCGACCTTGAGCAACGCGATGCCCAGCCAGAGCGTAACGCCGCCCAGCGGTACCATCAGCCCCAGGTAGACAAAGGTCTGCCAACTCAGGCCGCTCATGGCGGCTTCGCCGAACCAGAAGCCGAGCCCGCCCATCAGCGCGGAGATGATCACACAGCACCACACCGGCCAGGCCAGGTGCCTGGCGGCGAAGCGCGCTTGCGCAAAGCCCTTCAGGCCGATCAGCAGGTAACAGCCCAGCAGGGTCAGTCCCAGGTTCAGCCCATCGACATAAAGCTGGTAGGGCGCGCTATCGATACCGTTCCAACCTTGGCCAAAGCTGATAACCAGCGAGAGCAGCGTGCCGATCACCGAAACCAGGCTCAGCCAGGCCAGCAGGCTCAGCCGCCGGGCGCTCCACTGGGTCAGCGCGACCACCGGCATGGGCTCGATAAGGTCGACCTGGGGTGCGCCATAGGGATTGTGTTCCATGCAAGTTCCTTTTACCGGTGGACAAAGGCCAGACAATACCAGTCCCGGCGGGCTTTACCAGAAGCGACTGTATGGCCTATCGCCTAAGCCGCTGTATCGGGACGCCGCGCGCCACTGCCTTTAGGCTGAGCGCTCTTGCTGAGGAACTGCCATGAGCGCGGAATTACTGATCGCCTTTATCGTTTTCGCCTTCGTTACTTCGGTGACGCCGGGACCGAACAATATGATGCTGCTCGCCTCCGGGGTGAACTTCGGCCTGCGGCGCAGCCTGCCGCATATGCTGGGCATCAGCCTGGGCTTTATGGTCCTGGTGATCGCGGTCGGCCTGGGCCTGGGGCAACTCTTCGAGCAGGTCCCGCAGCTGTATACGGCGCTGCGCTACCTGGGGGCGGCCTACCTGCTGTACCTGGCCTGGAAGATCGCCGGTTCCGGTACCGGTTCCGGCGCGCCCCGTGGCGTATCCGCCGACGCGGTCGAGGGCGGGGTCGCGGGCAAGTCCGTGGGCAAACCTTTTACCTTTCTGCAGGCCGCGGCGTTCCAGTGGGTCAACCCCAAGGCCTGGGTCATGGCCATCGGCGCCATTACCACCTACACGCCCCAGGACAATTTCCTGGTCAATGTGCTGCTGATCGCCGCCCTCTTCGCCCTGGTCAACTGCCCCAGCGTCGGGCTCTGGACCATGGCCGGCAGCCTGCTGCGTCACTGGCTGAGCAACCCGCGTATCCTGCGAGCGTTCAATATCGCCATGGCGCTGCTGCTGGTCGCCTCGCTCTACCCCATACTCGTCGATGCCGGAGGCCTGCTGTGATCGACCCCAGCGTCAACGCTGCCACCCCTTACCCAGGGCCCGGTGCGGCCGGCCCCCTGCAATTGCTGCGCGACACCTCGCCCTCGGCGGTGGTGGCCGGTTTTATCGCCATGCTCACCGGTTACACCAGTTCCCTGGTGCTGATGTTCCAGGCTGGCCAGGCCGCCGGGCTGACCAGCGGCCAGATCTCCTCCTGGATCTGGGCGCTGTCGATCGGCATGGCGGTGTGCAGCATTGGCCTGTCCCTGCGCTACCGCACGCCGGTCACCGTGGCCTGGTCCACGCCCGGCGCTGCCCTGCTGATCACCAGCCTGGCCGGAGTGGCCTACAGCGAGGCGATTGGCGCCTATATCACCTGCGCCGTGCTGGTGACGCTGTGCGGCCTGACGGGCAGTTTCGAGCGCCTGGTGCGGCGTCTGCCCGCCTCCCTGGCGGCGGCCCTGCTGGCCGGCATCCTGTTCAAGATCGCCAGCGAGCTGTTCGTCGCCGCGCAGCACCGCACCGGCCTGGTGCTGGGCATGTGCCTGACCTACCTGGTGGTCAAGCGCCTGTCGCCGCGCAATGCGGTGCTCGGCGCCTTGCTGGTGGGCACGCTGCTGGCGGGCGTGCTGGGACTGCTGGATTTCTCCGCCTTCAGCCTGGAGCTGGCAACGCCGGTCTGGACCACCCCCACCTTCTCCCTGGCGGCCACCGTCAGCATCGGCATTCCCCTGTTCGTGGTGGCCATGACCTCGCAGAACATGCCGGGCCTGGCCGTGCTGCGCGCCGACGGTTACGGCGTGCCGGTCTCGCCGCTGATCTCGGCCACCGGCATCGCCTCGCTGCTGATCGCGCCGTTCGGCGGCCACGGGGTCAACCTGGCGGCCATCAGCGCGGCCATTTGCACCGGGCCCCATGCCCACGAGAACCCGCAAAAACGCTACACGGCGGCGGTCTGGTGCGGGGTTTTCTATGGCCTGGCCGGGATCTTCGGCGCCACCCTGGCCGCGCTGTTCGCCGCCCTGCCCAAGGAGCTGGTGCTGTCGATCGCCGCCCTGGCGCTGTTCGGCTCGTTGATCAATGGCCTGACCCAGGCCATGCACACCCCCAAGGAACGGGAAGCGGCACTGATCACCTTTATGGTCACCGCCTCGGGCTTCACCCTGTTTTCCATCGGCTCGGCGTTCTGGGGCTTGATCGCCGGGGTGCTGACCCTGCTGATCCTCAACGCCGGCGGACGGGACTGAGCGCCCCCGGCAGCGCCTTTGGTGGTAAGGGCGCTGTCGGGCGGCCGTGGCTGAGACCGCTTGCCGTTATGTACGATTGATGGAAACCCCGCCATCGGTCATCAGGTTCGATCCTGTCGTAAAGCTCGAGGCGTCGGATGCGAGGTAGAGCGCCGATCGGGCGATCTCCTCCGGCAGCGCCAGGCGCTTTAGCACGTACAGTCCTTCGACGAAGGCACGGGCTTCTGGCGTAGGGGTGGCGGCGCGTCCCATCGGCGTATCGGTGCCTCCCGGGAGCAGCGCATTGGCTCGGATGCCCTGCGCACCGTACTCGACGGCGATCACCTGCATCAGCCCGATCAATCCGGCCTTGCTGGCCGCATAGGCCCCCATTCCCGGAAAGCCGACGGTACGGCCCACGAAGCTGGAGGTGAAGATGAGGGAACCGCCACCGCGTTTGATCATCGCGGGAATCTGGTATTTCGCCCCTAGGAACGCACTGCTCAGGTTGGTATCGAGGATGGCCTGCCAGGCCTCGGTCGAGGTATCGGCAACCGGGGTACTCTCCCCCGTCGAGCCGGCGTTGTTAAAGGCGATGTCGAGTCCGCCAAAACGACCGACTGCGATCTCCACCAAGGCGCGGGCGAGGTGCTCGTCCCGGATGTCACCGGCGACAGCGATCGCTTCGCCTCCCTCTTGTTCGATCTCGGCGACCAGGGCGTCCAGTTCGGCTTGACGGCGCGCCGTCACTATCACGTTCGCGCCCTCCCTCGCGAACAATTTTGCCGTCGCGTAGCCGATGCCTGAACTCGCGCCCGTCACGATCGCCACTTTTCCCGATAACTGTTTCATTTGCTTTCCTTGTGCTGGTTAGGTTCGGCTATCAACCTAGTGACGGCACGCCCCGCGGGCTATCCGTTTCTTGCTGTCATATCCGCTATCCGAGCCGGGACGCCAGGTCCACGTGACCCCCACCACTTCCCGCGCAGGCACTGCGCCCCGCCACGCCATAAGCCAAAAAAAACGGCACCCGAAGGTGCCGTTGTTCTGCTCAGACCAAGGGACTAGTTGCGGGCCTGTTCCCAGGACTTCAACAGCTCGCCGTAGTTGATGGTTTCGCCCTGGGGCTTCTCGTTGGCCAGCTTGGGCTTGGGTGCGCCCGGCTGGTCGAACCAGTACTGCGGATCACGCGGCTCGTTGAGCTTGGGACCGCAATCGCCCTGCACGCCGGAACGCTCCAGACGCGCCATCATGGTGTCCTGGGCGGCCGCCAGGCCGTCCAGTGCTTCCTGCGGGCTCTTGTCGCCGCTGGCCGCTTCGGCGATGAACTGCCACCAGAGCTGCGCCAGACGCGGGTAGTCCGGTACGTTGGTGCCGGTGGGGGTCCACTGGATGCGGGCCGGGCTGCGGTAGAACTCGACCAGGCCGCCCAGCTTGGGCGCGGCATCGGTCATGGCCTGGGAGTTGATGTCCGACTCACGAATCGGCGTCAGGCCCACCAGGGTCTTTTTCAGCGACACGGTCTTGGAGGTGACGAACTGGGCGTACAGCCAGGCCGCCAGGCGCTGCTTCTCGGGCGTGGACTTGAGGAAGGTCCAGGAACCGGTGTCCTGATACCCCAGTTTCATGCCCTCTTCCCAGTACGGGCCCTTGGGCGACGGCGCCATGCGCCACTTCGGCGTGCCGTCCTCGTTCATCACCGGCAGACCGGGCTTGGTCATGTCGGCGGTGAAGGCGGTGTACCAGAAGATCTGCTGGGCAATGCTGCCCTGGGACGGCACCGGACCGGACTCGGAGAAGGTCATGCCCTGGGCTTCCGGCGGCGCGAACTTGCGCATCCAGTCCACGTACTTGGTGGTCGCGTAGACCGCGGCCGGGCCGTTGGTGTCGCCGCCGCGCGAGACGCTGGAGCCCACCGGACGGCAACCCTCGACGCGAATGCCCCACTCGTCCACCGGCAGGCCGTTGGGCAGGCCCTTGTCGCCGCCACCGGCCATGGAGAACCAGGCATCGGTGAAGCGCCAACCCAAGGATGGGTCTTTCTTGCCGTAGTCCATATGGCCGTAGATGCGCTTGCCGTCGATTTCCTTGACCTTCTCCGAGAAGAACTCGGCGATGTCCTCATAGGCGGACCAGTTGACCGGCACCCCCAGCTCGTAGCCGTAGATTTCCTTGAACTTGGCTTTGAGCTCCGGGCGCTCGAACCAGTCGGCGCGGAACCAGTAGAGGTTGGCGAACTGCTGGTCGGGCAGCTGGTAGAGTTTCTTGTCCGGCCCGGTGGTGAAGGACAGGCCGATAAAGTCTGGCAGGTCCAGGGTCGGGGAGGTGACGGCCTTGCCTTCGCCGGCGATCATGTCGCTGATCGCCACCGCCTTGCCGTAGCGAAAGTGCGTGCCGATCAGGTCGGAGTCGTTGATATAGCCGTCGTAGATGTTCTTGTCGGACTGCATCTGGGTCTGCAGTTTCTCGACCACGTCGCCTTCCTGCATCAGGTCGTGCTTGAGCTTGATCCCGGTGATTTCGCTGAAGGCCTTGGCCAGCACCTTGGACTCGTACTCGTGGGTGGCGATGGTTTCCGAGGCGACGTTGATTTCCATGCCGCGGAACGGCTCGGCCGCCTTGATAAACCACTGCAGCTCGGCCAGCTGCTGTTCGGGCGTCAGGGTCGAAGGGGCGAATTCGGCGCCGATCCATTTCTTCGCGGCGTCTTCGTAGGCATCGGCCCAGGCGGCGCCACTCAACCCGGACAGGGCCAGCAAGGCGGCCAACGCCGTGCTATGTCGGGTCTTGTTGTTATTGTTGAACATAGACATCTCCTTTCTCGTTATTAAGTGGACATTCGGTGCTCGGCAGACCACGCGATGCCCCCGCAGCAACAACCTCTTCAGCGGGCCGGGTACCGCTCAACCCCAGCGCATTACCGCAACCAGCCACAGCACGGACACCAGCGAGGCGATCCAGCTGTGCCAATCGGTCACGCCCACCACCAGCAGGTGCAGGTAGGCGCTACCGAGCAGGCCGATAAACAACCGGTCGCCACGGGTGGTGGCGATCGGCAGGAAACCCCGGCGTTCGACGCAGGGCGAGCGCAACTCCCAGACGGTCATGCTCACCAGTACCAGGGCGATGGCGCCGAAAAACAGCGCCGTGGGCAAGGTCCAAGCCATCCAATCCATCGTCTTGCCTCCTCAGACGCGGCCGAGGGCAAAGCCCTTGGCCACATGATTGCGAACGAACCAGATCACCAGCATGCCCGGCAGGATGGTCAACACCCCCGCCGCCGCCAGCACCCCCCAGTCGATCCCGGAGGCCGACACGGTGCGGGTCATCACCGCCGCGATGGGTTTGGCGTTGACCGAGGTCAGGGTGCGCGCCAGCAGCAGCTCGACCCAGGAGAACATGAAGCAGAAAAACGCCGTCACGCCGATGCCGGAGCCGATCAGCGGGATAAAGATCTTCACGAAGAACTTCGGGAAACTGTAGCCGTCAATGTAGGCCGTCTCGTCGATTTCCTTCGGCACCCCGGACATGAAGCCCTCGAGTATCCACACCGCCAGCGGCACGCTGAACAGGCAATGGGCCAGGGCCACGGCGATATGAGTGTCGAACAGGCCGATGGACGAATACAGCTGGAAGAACGGCAGCAGGAACACCGCCGGGGGCGCCATGCGGTTGGTCAGCAGCCAGAAGAACAGGTGCTTGTCGCCCAGGAAACGGTAGCGCGAGAAGGCGTAGGCCGCCGGCAGCGCCACCGTCAGGGAGATCAGGGTGTTCAGGCAGACGTAATACATGGAGTTGAGGTAGCCGGTGTACCAGCTGGGGTCGGTGAAGATCACCCGGTAGTTGGCCAGGGTGAAATCCTGGGGCCAGAAGGTCAGGCCGCCGAGTATTTCGGTGTTGCTCTTGAACGACATGTTCAGCAGCCAGTAGATCGGCACCAGCAGGAAGAGGATATACAGCGACAGCACGATTTTCTTGCGCAGCATCTCGGTCTCCTCAGCGACGGGTGTCGGCGTGGGTCATGGCGGTATAGAACAGCCAGGACACCAGCAGAATGATCAGGAAGTACACCAGCGAGAAGGCGGCGGCCGGACCCAGGTCGAACTGCCCGATGGCCATCTGCGTCAGGGTCTGGCTGAGGAAGGTGGTGGCATTGCCCGGCCCGCCACCGGTAAGTACGAAGGGCTCGGTGTAGATCATGAAGCTGTCCATAAAGCGCAGCAGCACGGCGATCAGCAACACGCTTTTCAGCTTGGGCAGCTGAATATGCCGGAACACCGCCCAGGGCGAGGCACGGTCGATACGCGCGGCCTGGTAGTACACATCGGGAATGGCCCGCAGCCCCGAATAGCAGAGCAGCGCCACCAGCGAGGTCCAGTGCCAGACATCCATCACCAGCACCGTGACCCAGGCATCCCGGGTATTGGAGGCGTAGTTGTAGTCGATCCCCAGCTCGTTCAGGCTCCAGCCCAGCAGGCCGATATCGGCGCGGCCGAAGATCTGCCAGATGGTGCCCACCACGTTCCAGGGAATCAGCAGCGGAATGGCCATGACGATCAGGATCAGGGAGGCCCAGCGGCCCTTGGTCGGCATGGTCAGGGCAATGGCGATCCCCAGGGGGATCTCGATCAGCAGCACGCAGCCGGAAAAGATGAACTGGCGCAGCAGCGAGTCGTGCAGGCGCGTGTCTTGCAGCACCTGCTTGTACCAGTCGAAGCCGACGAAGGTGCGGGTCGACTGGTCGAAGATGTCCTGCACCGAATAGTTGACCACCGTCATCATCGGCACGATGGCGCTGAAGGCCACCAGCAGGAACACCGGCAGCACCAGCCACCAGGCCTTGTTGTTGTAGACCTTATTCATGCCACCACCTCCGGCTGGGTGCTTTCGACCAGGTACTCGTCGGCATAGAGCATCAGCCACTGCGCCGGGAAGCTGATATGGGCCTGCTTCTGCGGCACCGGATGGTCTTCCTGCAGGCGCACCTTGAGGCTCTGCTCGCCCAGGCGCAGGCTGAGGATCTTGTAGGTACCCAGGTCCTCGACGTGCAGCACCTCGCAGCACAGGGCGCCGGCATAGGGGCCGTCCCAGACGTGGATGAACTCGGGGCGGATGCCGACCTTCAGGGACTTGCCGGGCAGCTCGGCGATTCGCCGGTTCAGGCCCTCGCTCAGGGGCAGCACGGTATCGCCGAAACGCACGCCGCCGGGGCAGGCCTGGACCTCGATCAGGTTCATGCCCGGGCTGCCGATGAAGTAGCCGACGAAGGTGTGGCTGGGGCGCTCGAACAGCTCCCGCGGGGTGCCGAACTGGACGATCTGGCCGCCGTACATCACCGCGATCTTGTCGGCGAAGGTCGAGGCCTCCAGCTGATCGTGGGTGACATAGACCATGGTGATATTGAATTGCTCGTGGATCTGCTTGAGCTTGCGCCGCAGCTTCCATTTCAGGTGTGGGTCGATCACGGTCAGCGGCTCGTCGAAGAGGATCGCCGAGACGTCGTCGCGCACCAGGCCGCGGCCCATGGAGACCTTCTGCTTCTCGTCGGCGGTCAGGTTGCTGGCCTTCTTGTGCAGCAGCGGGTGCAGCTCCAGCACCTCGGCGATCTCGTGCACCTTGCTGAGGATCTTGGGCTCGGCCATGCCCTGGTTGCGCAGCGGAAAGGCCAGGTTGTCGAACACCGTCATGGTGTCGTAGACCACCGGGAACTGGAACACCTGGGCGATATTGCGCAGCTGCGGCGACAGGTCGTTGACCTCGCGCAGGTCGAACAGCACCTGGCCTTCGGACGGCCTGAGCAGGCCGGAGATGATGTTGAGCAGGGTCGACTTGCCGCAGCCCGACGGGCCGAGCAAGGCATAGGCACCGCCCTGCTCCCAGACATGGGTCATGGCCCGGATCGCGTAATCCTCGGGGCCGCTGGGCGCGCTGCTGTAGCTGTGCGCCAGGTTCTGCAAACGGATCTCGGCCATCAGGCGGTCCTCGCCAGGCGACGACTGGGCGCCTGGGCCAAGCGGCCCTGGGCGTCGAAGACGAAGAGTTTGTGGGTCGGGATATAGATCAGGATCGAGGCGTCGACGTCGTACTCGTGCACACCAGGCAAATGCAGCACCAGCACGAAATGCTCGTTGCGCACATGCAGAAAGGTTTCCGAGCCGCTGATTTCCGCCAGCTCCACGGTCACCGCCAGTTCCAGGTCGTCGTCGTTGGACGGCACCAGGCCGATATGGCTGGGACGCACGCCGAAGCGGTAGGCGCCCTCGCCCAGGCCACGCAGGTCTTGATTGAGCGGGAAATGCACGGCCTCCTCGAAGCTGACCTCGGTGCCGCTGATGCGCCCGTCCATCAGGTTGATCGCCGGCTCCGAGAACAGCTCGGCGGCCAGCACCTGCTGCGGCCGGTGATAGACCTCGGCGGTCTTGCCGCTCTGGATCACCCGGCCTTCATGGAGGATGGTGGTCGTGCCGCCCAGGGCCAGCGCCTCGTTGGGCTCGGTGGTGGCATAGATAGCGATGGTATGGCGGGTCTTGAACAGCTCGCGCATTTCCTGGCGCAGCTCTTCGCGCAGCTTGTAATCCAGGTTCACCAGGGGCTCGTCGAACAGTACCAGGTCGGCATCCTTGACCAGCGCCCGGGCCATGGCCGTGCGCTGCTGCTGGCCGCCGGACAGCTCCAGCGGATGACGCTGCAGCAGGGCCTCGATATGCAGCATTTGCGCGGTTTCCATCACCTTGCGCTGGATCTCCTCCTTGGAGACGCCGGCCTGGCGCAGGGGCGAGGCGATGTTCTCGTACACCGTCAGGGTCGGGTAATTGATGAACTGCTGATAGACCATCGAGACGTTGCGCTTGCGCACCGGCACAGCGGTGACGTCCGCGCCATTCATCAGGATGCGCCCGCTGGTGGGCTTATCCAGCCCCGCCAGCAAGCGCATCAAGCTGGTCTTGCCGGCCAGGGTGCGACCCAGCAACACATTGAACGAACCGGGTTCGAAGCTCAGACAGGCATCGTCGATAAAAACCTGATGGTCGACGACCCGAGTGACATGCTCGAGGGTGAGCGACATGGCGTGCCCTTTTTGTTGTTGTAATAAACCGTGCGGCTTGGAGCCGCTTTGCATGGTGTTAGCTATTTCTATGCCAGTGCTTCAATATCAACCCTAAAAAACCACAAGCCATTGATAAAAAAAGGCTATTTAATTAATTTAAACGGCAGCAGGCCAGTATTGAACAGTGCGACGGGCTGTTCATTTTGAACAACTGAACAGTTTTCAGCGTTGACACTGAACAGTTTTGAACACCATGCTGTTCGCCGTTGCACCGTCCGGCCCAGCCGGATCGGTGGCAGCAAACACGGCGTCGGCACGCTCCGGCGACTGTTAAAAACAAGAACAAGCACCGCGAAAACAGGCGACTACCGGATGGCTGAAACCGCCCAAGGGCTGCCCCACGACACCATCGTTCAGGACTCCTGGAACCGTTGCCGCGAGTTCGGCCTGACCCACGGCAGCGCGCCGAGCTTCGAGCGCCCGCCCGAGGGCGAGGTCTCGGCGCTGCTCGACAGCCAGCATTTCCTGGTGCAGACCACCCACCAGGAGGTGCTGCCCTATTACGAAAACATTCTGGCCAACTCGAACTGCCTGATCATGCTGGCCGACAGCCAGGGGCAGTTGCTGCAGTCCTGGGGCGACCAACGCTTTATCGAGCCGGCCCATGCGCCCGGCTTCGTCGCCGGCGCCCGCTGGCTGGAGCGCTACACCGGCACCAACGCCATCGGCACCGCCCTGACCTGCGGCGAGGCCGTGCATATCCAACACGACGAGCACTTTCTCAAGGCCAACCGCTTCATGACCGGCTCGGCCTCGCCGATCTTCGACGCCCAGCGCCAGATGATCGGCGTGCTGGATGTGTCCAGCGACCGCTACCTGCCGGCCTCCCATACCCTGGGCATGGTCAAGATGATGAGCCAGTCGGTGGAAAACCGACTGATACTCAACCTGTTCCAGGACGCCTATTTCCAGCTGACCTTCAATACGGGCCTGAACAACCTCGACAGCCAGTGGGCCGGCCTGCTGATTTTCGATGAAAACGGCCTGGTGGTCTCGGCCAACCGCCGTGCCGACAGCCTGCTGGGGGTCAGCCTGTCGCGGGTCAGTTTCGAAAGCCTGTTCGGCCTGCCCCTGTTGCACCTGCTCAACCAGCCCGAGGGCCTGCCCTTCGCCCTGCACGCCGCCGGGCGCTACCGCTTTCATGGGGTGATCAAGCGCCCCCTGCAGGCTCAGCCGATCCAGGCGCGGGATTTTCGCCCGGCCAGTCCCCCCCGATCTTCTGCCGAATCCGCCGCCGAGGGCTTTACCCTGGCCAATATCAACCTGGGCGACCCGCGGGTGGACAAGGCGGTGCGCCAGGCCGAGCGCCTGCTGGAAAAGGACATCCCGATCCTGATCCAGGGCGAAACCGGGGTCGGCAAGGAGGTTTTCGTCAAGGCCCTGCACCGCTCGAGCTCCCGCGCCGGTCAGCCGTTGATCGCGGTCAACTGCGCGGCGATTCCGGCCGATCTGGTGGAGTCCGAACTCTTCGGCTACGAGAAAGGCGCCTTTACCGGCGCCAACCAGAAAGGCAGCATCGGCCTGATCCGCAAGGCCCACACCGGCACCCTGTTTCTCGACGAGATCGGCGACATGCCTCTGCGCGTGCAGGCGCGCCTGCTGCGGGTGTTGCAGGAGCGCAGCGTGCAACCCCTGGGCGCCACCGAGCCCTACCCGGTGGATATCCGCCTGGTCTCGGCGACCAACCGCTCCCTGCGCCAGGACGTGGAAACCGGCCTGTTCCGCCAGGACCTCTACTACCGCATCAGCGGCCTGAACCTGGAATTGCCGCCCCTGCGCGAACGCAGTGACAAGGCCGCGCTGTTCCAGCGGGTCTGGGCCCACCACCGTGATCCCCAGCAGCAGGCCGGCCTGAGCCAGGCGGTGCTGCAGCTGTTCCATGCGCACCCCTGGCCGGGCAACCTGCGCCAGCTCAGCAGCGTGTTGCAGGTGGCCCTGGCCATGGCCGACGACCAGCCGATCGGCGTCGAGCACCTGCCCGACGACTTCTTCGCCGACCTGCAACCCGCACCGGTCGCGGTACAGCCGGATCCGGCCGCGCCCCTTTCACCCTCGGCCAGCGACGACGCCGACCTGGCCAGCCAGTTCCAGGCCTGTGGCGGCAATATCTCGCACCTGGCGCGCCAGCTGGGGGTCAGCCGCAATACGCTGTACAAGCGCTTGCGGGAGCAAGGCTTGAAGCTTTAGGCGGCACCGCGGCAGGCGGTGCTTGCCTGAGGCGGGAGGGGCACCCGGGTGCGGCCGAGTGTGTCGCGGCGAGACTGCAACGCAAGTCTCGGCAGATTGCTCGGCAACCGGAATAGAATTTCCCACCCCGCGCAATGCCGGGGCCCTCTCTACTCGCAAGGATTGCCCTGATGCGCCTAACCACGCCGCAACGCCAGATGATCGACGCCGTGACCGCCCCCTGGCTGGCGGCGGCATTACGCACCGACCCGATCGATGCAGCCGAGGCACACGCGCGGATCGCAGCCGGGCATATGCAGGCCGGCCTGGCCGTGCCGGAGATCATCCTGTGCAGCAGCCCCTGGGATGCCCTGAAAAAGATCAAGACCTATGCCCCCGTCACAACCGATAACACTTCGCTCTCTGCGATTGAGCTGCAGCACTTGCTGAGCGATGGCGTTTCCAGCCATGACCTCATGCCGTTTATAAGCCGCGCGCAGCCCCAGGGCTGGCCACGCCTGGGGGAGGAATTCGATTCGAGCTTTCATTACGAAATCAGCCGCGGCAGCGAATCGTCGCAAGAGCATGGGGCGCTTGAAGAGATGAACAAGCGCCTCGAACAGGGGGAAGCACTCGATTGGATGCTCCGTCCAGACAGACTGCCGGTGATGCCGTCATCGGCCATGGCGCCTCTCATGGTTGCCTTGGGCAACCGGGTCGACAACGCCTTGTCGAGCATCCTGCAGCTGTCACACGCGGTGGGGAATACCCTGGAAACCCTGGTGACCGAAAGCCAGTTCAATTGGTTGCTGTATAGCAAAGGCTCGGTATCGCTGTGGCAGGCAGCCGAGACCTATGCCCGGTTTGAGTCCATGCAAGCCCTGGGCTTGGCGGGTGCGACGCCCGCCGAACTGGCCGTGGGTCGCGCGATACTGAACAGTTGCGGTTGGCTCTATTCATTCGAGCGCATCTGTTTTGTATGCGAGCGCCCACAGCACATCATCCATCCCTCATTAGATAAGCAATCGGGCGGCGATCAGATACGACTGGCCTGGCGTGACGACTTTAGCTGCGAAATGGACCTGGACTCTTGACCACTGACTCCACCGAGCGGCCGCGACGCGCCACCCCTTGCCTGGGAACCCTCTTCGCGGCGACGCGACTCGCGCTGGGCATATCAACAGGCCGAGACTTGTCCATCTCCAAATTTGAGGAGGGCGATTCGCCCAGCGCAGGGGGTAGTCAGCGCGGCGGAACGATAGTAGCTTTTAGCTATCTTTTGCCGCAAGCAGCTGCGAAAGGCCAGCTATTCTGAAGTCTGGAATAGCAACGCGTCCAAGGGACTCCGGCAACCCATAGAAAGGCTTTAGCCAGTCGAATAAGAAGAAGGAGTGCTGTATGAGATTTTTCACCGCGGCGATAGTGACGGTTTCCGCATTGACCAGCTGCATGGCTGTCGCGGAGGAAGAGTGGATAGATATTGCGAAGTCCGATGAAGGTTTGAAATGGCAAGTCCAGTCCAGCTCCCTCGAGTTCACCGAAACCGAGGACGGTACGGCGATTAACCTGGTAAACGGGAAAATCATCAATAAGAAGAAAAATGAAGTCGAGCTGTATAAGTGGTACGTCTCCAAGAAGGATTGCAAACGAAAATCCGGCCTGGTCGTTTCCACCGATCTCGACGGCAAATTCCAGTTCGAAAACGAATTCGTGATAGGTGACGAAAGCATCGCGGCCGCCATGGCGGAGGTGGTCTGCACGGCGGCGAAGTACCGCAAGGCCAACGAATAGGTCGTGCCGTCCCTATGCTCTGCGTGCGAGCCAGGCCCTTGTCCTGGCTCGGCCCAGGCCGAGGCGCTCCTTATATCAATGCACTGATATAAGGGATAAACAGGATCAGCCCAATAAATGTTGCGCTTATGGCGCACAGCAGCACGGCTCCGGCAGCCACATCTTTGGATTTTTTAACCAAAGGGTGAAACTCAGGCGACGCCACGTCGCACAAAAACTCGAAAGCCGTATTGAGCGCCTCGGACACCCAGACGGCAGTGATCGACAGGATCAACAGACACCACTCGAGCGTACTGACCGCAAAGGCAAACGCCATAGCGACCACCAGCAGCGTCGCCACGAGATGAATCCAGGCGTTGTGCTGGCTTCTGAGCATCTCGGCGACGCCGCTTACCGCATGCCGAACGCTGCGCACTCTTGCGCCCAGGGAGAAGGCAGGGGTGTTGTTATTCATGGCTGTCTCAATAACCCGCGCGAGTGATAGAGCCGTCTTGTAACGCACCCGGCAGGGTGTCGCCAAGCCGAAAGCAGAATCATCGCCTGGCGATCAGATAAACCCCAGGCCCAGCTCAGCCTGGGCAACAGAGCATGCGCTACCGCCCACACTCAACCCCCTCCCTTGCCGTGGCACGGCGGCCAGCCGACTCAGCGCATGATCGCCAGCTCGAAGCTGCCTTGATCGACATGGGCATGGCTCTGCAGGCCCGAGGCGTCGGTGTCCAGGGCTTGCAGCGGGCGCTTGAAGGCCTGGTTGTCCAGGGTGCGCAGGCTGCGGTCCTGGTCGGTGGTCAGCAACAACACGTAGCGCTCGCCCTCCCCGGGCTGGACTGTGCCTTCGATATAGGCGTAGCGGTACCAGGTTTCGCCATGCAGCTGGTAGACCGCGTCGCTGACCAGGCGGGTCGGGCGTTTGGCCGCGTCGAGAAACAGCAGCGAGGGGTAGACCAGCTGCTTGTTGGCGAAGCTGCGCACGCGCAGGCCGTAGGTGCGCCGTTCACTGGGCAGCTTGATCGCCACGTAGTGGCTGCGGCCCATGGGGAAGTCGAAGCTGGGCGAGAAGCGGTCCAGCTCGGCGTAGCGCGGCTGGTCGGCGGACAGTTCGGTAAAGGCCGTCTCCGCCAGTTGCCCGCAGCAGTGCTCCAGCAGGTCCGGGTACAGGCCCTCGCCTTGCGCCTGGCTGCCGGTTAACAGCTCGCGCAGGGCGTCGCTGGGCTGCCCGTCCAGGCCGGGCAGGCGCGGCGCCGTGCGGGCGAACTCGATCTGGCGGCCTTCGGTGAAGCGGATCGCTGGCTCAGTGCGGGGGGCCGGGGGCGTGCTGCCGACCGGGGCATTGCGCATGCGACCCTGCTCGTCGACCCAGGTGTAATAGGCCTCGGCCTGCGCCTGGCCTTCAGGCACGAAGCCGCGGCCCTCCAGAACATCGGCATCGATGTAGTCGCGGGTCAGCTCGCCCGTGTCCAGGCGCTCGACCTGCTGCCCCGCGGCACGCTGCCGATCGCCGGCATAGAAGCTGTTCTGCAAGGTGCCGCCGGCATCGACCCAGGTGTAGTAACGGCGCTTGCTTTCGCCGCCGGCCGGACTGCCCGGCCAGCCCCTGCCGGCCGGGTCGCCCGTGCGCGCCTTGTCGTTCAGCTCGACCCGCCGCGCCGCCTGGCGCTGTTGCTGGAGATAGCCGTCGTCGACGAAGGTGTTGTGCAGGCGGCCCTGGTCGTCGATCCAGGTCAGGTAGCGACCCCCCGCGCCCTGGGCGCAGGCGGCGAGCAGGCCAAGCAGCAGCGCTGGCAGGCGCATCATCGAAGGGTTCAAAAGGTGGTCCTGTAGGTCAAGGCCAGCACATAGGCCTTGATGTTGGTCTCGATATCGAGGTCGGCGTAGGGGTTGTAGACCAGGCTGTCGATGCCCGCGCAGTTGACGTTGCAGCTCGATCCGGCGGGTATCTTCTGGCTGCTGACCAGGTAGTTGAAACCGAGGTCGATCACCGTGTCCTGGTCCCAGCGGTAGCCGGCACCCAGACCATAGAGGTGGGCATCGCCCAGGGGCGCCAGCACATCCGCCTTGTTGCCCGGAATGGCCGAGGGCCGCGGCTCGTAGCCGGCGCGCAGGCTCAGGCGATCGTTGACCTCGTACTGCACGCCCAGGGCCCAGCTCCAGACCGACTCGTAGCCGCGGTCCAGGGTGAGGGTGGTGGCCGTGGCGTTGTTCGGCGAAAACAGGCTGGCGATGCGCAGCACGTCCAGGGGCTGGTCGAACTTGAGTTCGAACTGGTTCCAGGCGGCGTAATCGGTCCACTTCAGATCGAAGTTGATCTGCCACTTGGGGTGCGGCTTGAGCTTGATGCCCGAGGAGAAATGCGCCGGGTAGGTCAGGTCCAGGGAGACATTGCCGCGTTCCTTGTCGAACACCCCGTCGGGGGTGATGCCGTTGAAGATGGCACCGACCAGCGAGCTGTCCAGGCCACGCCAGAACCCCTGCCAGTCCTGGGAATAGTCGATCTGGTACTGGCCCTGCAGGTGCATCCTGGCTTCGCTTTGGTAGACCGCACCCAGGGCGAACCAGTGGTTCGGCTCCCAGAGAACGCCCAGGTTCCAGGTCGGCGACAGGGACTGCTGCAGGTCGAGGTCCAGGTTGGCGATATCGGTAAAGGGCCCCAGGTCGCCGCCGCACAGGTTCAGCAGGATATCGAAGGGATTGCCCTCGATGGTGCACAGCGCGTCCTGGGCGGCGCCGGTAAAGCCGGTCAATACGTTGGGCGCGCGAAAGTCCTGGTTCAGCGCCATGGCTTGGTGCGAGAAGCCGATTGACAGCCCCACGGCCAGCGCGTCGTTGACCTGGTAGCCGACCGAGGGCGAGAAATAGGTGATGCGCTGCATCACCACGTCCCGACCCTGGTAGCGCGCCGGGTCGTCTTCGTCGCGACGAAAGCCCAGGGCCTGGGGCGCGTAGATATTGGTGGCGAAGGTGAATTTTGAACCCGGCGGATTGATCGATACCCCGCCCAAGGGCGCGAATAGCAGCGGCAGCTCGGCGGCCCCGCCCATGCCCGGCAGGTACATGGCGGCCGTGGTGGTGCGGCTGGAGGTATTGGCCACCGGATCGTCGCTCAGCCCGAGAAACTTGTCGCCGTAGGTCGGCGGCGCATCGAACTCGGCGCGGATGTCCATGATGCCGGTGATGAACTTGGTGGTGGTCTGCCGGCCCTTGAGTCGGGTCAGGGCCGCCGGGTTGTAGTGCACCGCATCGACGCCGCTGGAATCGGCGGTGATGGCGTTGCCCAGGGCCATGGCCTTGGGATTGCCAATGGTCAGGTTCTGCGCCAGCTGGGCCTGAACGCTGCCCGCGCAGAGCCACAGGGCCCCGGCAAGCGCCCGGGCCAAAGGCGAAATACGCATCTTCATAGGGAGACTCGCTCGTCGGTCAGGGGGCCTTGAGGCCTTTGATATCCAGGGGCATGGAGAAGCCCAGGAGCACATCCGGCGAGTCTTCGGTCATGCCGAAACCGGCATTGACGTTGACGATATGACTGGGCGAGGTGCGCAGGCCCAGGGAGAAGTTCATAAGGGCGCTGGTCTGCTCGGTACCCTCGAGTTCGGCATCGGCGAAGCTGAAGGTCGGCGCCAGGTTGTGGGACATCTGCAAGGAGGTGGCCAGGGACACGTCGTAGGACAGGGCATAGGCGAAGCCCATGCTCATCGACAGGCTAGAGCCCGGCTCGACCTTGTTCAGGCGCCGGCCGCCGCGGGTCTGGTTGATGCCGCTGACCGGCAGGTTGTAGCTGTACCCCAGGGAACCGAACAGCACCACGGGATCGACCACGTAGGACAGGTTCACCCCGCCGCCCAGGCTGTAGTAGCCGCTGCCGGTGGAGAGGTCGTTGGCGGCATTGATTTCGTAGGGGCTGGTGCCGGTGGGCAGGCCGAGCGAGGCGTAGAGGGTGGTGACCGGCCTGCCGCGTACCGAGGTCCAGGGCTGCCAGCGCAGGCTGGCGGAGATATCGCCCAGGCTGTAGGCATCCAGGTCGCGCTCGGTGTCGTACTTGGCGATCAGGGGCAGGCGGATGCTGAAGGTCAGGTTGTCCCAGACGCCGTAGTCGAAGGTGAAGGAGTTGGTGAAGCTGTGCTGCGCCTCGCTCTGGCCGATCACGCTGTAGACGTTGTCACCGGTGCGGACAGTCTCGATCACCGTGTCGCGCAGCAGCGAATAGTCGAAGCCGTAGGTCAGGGTCCGCTCGCCTTTCTTCAACAGGCTGTAGCTTTTCTCGGCGGCCTGGAACACCTGCTCCAGGGCCTTGGCGCTGTCGGCATCGTCCTGCTGCTTGGCCAGGGCCTCGCGCGCCTGCTCCACCGAAGGCTCTTGCGCCGACAGCGGTCCACTGCCCAGCAACCCCAACAGCACCATCCCTGTACACCGCCTTGCTCCTATCACGCGATCCCACCCTTCTCTTCTGGTTATGCCGGGGCCTTATTTGCGCCGGATATGCTGTATATCGCCGTTGGAACCCACCTGGCTGGCCTGGCGCGCGGTGAAGCTGCCGATCTGGGGAAACTCGCGAAACGCCAGCAGGCTGACGCTGCGATCGTCGACCAGGCGCAGGTCCTGATCGCTCAGGTGCAGGGCGTTGTGCGGTGCCTGGGCACCGGGAAAGATCACGAACAATACGTTCTGGTCCCAGATGGCCTCGAAGCGGCTGCGGGTAAAACTGATATTGCCCAGCGCCGGGTCGGCCACGAAGACGTGGTCGTCGTGCACGTCGCGCACCACCACGAAATGCTTGAAGCCGCCATAGTCGATGGGCACGATCGCCGGGTGTTCGAGGGCATCGAGGTCGGCGAACTCGGCGCGAAAGCCGCCGCTCTGGTAGCCCAGGGCGCTGACGAAACGTTTCATGTCCAGCAGGGAGAAGCCCCTGCGCTCGACGATCTTGTCCGCTTCGCCGTAACGCAGCAGGCCTTCCATCACCTGGCGCTCTTCCAGGTTCCGGCCCAGGAAATAGTCCAGCACGGTGGTCAGCGCCGCCGAGCCGCAGCTGTAGTCGTAGGCCTGGCGGATGACGTTGCGAAACTGTAGCTGGCTCATGGGCTCGAGCGTCACCGACTCGCGAAACGGGCCATTGGGCTGCAGTGCCTGGCTCAGGTTCACCGTGCCCTGGGGCACCGCCCTGATTTCCACCGCCTCGCTAACCCCCCAGACCCCGAGCAGGCTTCCCAGCAGAATTTCGATCATGAACGTCCTTGTTCCTGTACGCGGTGCGGCCGAGCCAAACGAAAGGCCCGAGCCGCCAGCGCGGCTCGGGCCTCCTTCGGTTCAGGCGCCGGAGATCAGTGGCCCCAGACCTTGACCGTGGTACCGGCCATGTTGATATCGGAAATCGCCAGTGCACCGATGCTCGAGGCACCGGTGGTGGTGCCGCCCGCGTAGGTGCCGCCGACATAGATACCGCCCACCGAAACGGTACCGGTCATGGCTGGCAGGCTGATAGCCAGCTGCTGGGTGTCGACACCGCCGATGGCGGTGGTGACCACGTCGACCTTCAAAGGCTCGGCATCGGAGATATTGAAACCGGTAAAGGCCACGCCGGTCATGTTCAGGCTGCCGCCACCGGTGTCGCCATCGGTGTATTGCAGGTTGCCGATGGAGCCGGTGAAGTTGCCGGAAATGCTGATGCCGTCCTGGCCGGTGACGGTGGAGAGGGCCGAGTCGTCCAGGGCCTTGAGGTCGGCATGGGCCATCAAGGGTGCGGCCAGGAAGGCGGCCAGTGCGAGTTGCTTGAAGCTAGTCATTGTTATATCTCCATGAGTCACAGGTGGGTTGGCCCCGGTATGCCGCCATCGACTCCTGTCGGAGGCGGCCGAACCGGCTTGCGCCGGTCTCCAGCTCTGGCGCCGCAGTTGCGCCAGGCATGGACAGGTGAAGCGCCAGGCTTCACATTCGGAACACAACGTACCGAGGTGGCACCGGGCTGCCAGCCCATCCAAGGGATGGATGCCTGCTACATCTAGGCCTCGCTCAACAGCCCCATGCACTTGCCCTTGAGCACGGCCTGGGTACGGCTGCGCACGCCCAATTTGGCGAACAGGTTGTGCAAGTGCCACTTGATCGTGGCCTCGGACAGGTGCACCGCCTGGGCGATATCGCGGTTCGAAAGCCCCGCCGCCACTAGCCGCAGAACCTCCCGCTCTCTATGACTAACATCATGATTTTCATCAAAATCTTCAGAACCTACTGTCAGCTTCCTGCACTGCTCGCGCAGGGCCTCGGCCAGTGTCGACCAGGCCTGCGCCTGACGCGGTTCGCTGGCCTGCCAGGCCTCCCAGAGCGGCAGTAGCCACAGGGCGTCGTCCAGAAACAGACGGCGATAACCGCGACTCCAGCCCTCCTCCAGAATACTCTGCAGCAAGGCGAAGGCCTTCTCGCCGTTACCCTTGCGCCAGTACGCTACCGAGAGTAACAGCGACAGCCGCAGGCGCCGGTCTCGCTGGTAGTCGGCGGTTTGTTTGAGCAAGGCGCTTTCCAGCACCGCCTGGGCTTTTTCCGGCCGGCGCTCGCACAGGGCCAGCCGCGCCATGGAGAGGGTCAGGGCGGCCTGCATGTCGGGAAAGCGGCCGGCCGGCAGCAGGCTCAGGTGTCGCTCCAGCTTCAGGCATGCGCGCTCGGCCTCGTTGGGTCGCCGCAGCCACAGCAGGAACTGCACCTTGCAGCTCATGCCCAGGCTGAACACCCGTTCGTAGCCGGGCCCCTGCAGCCCCAGCAGCCAGTCGTCGAGCCGCGCCAGGCCTTGCTCGGGGTCACCGGCGAAAAAGCTGGCCTTGGCCATGACCAATTGGCCGCGACTGATCAGTTCCAAGGGGGTCGCCAAATCCCGCCAGGTGGTGGCCAGGGGCAGTTCGGCGAGCATCAGGCCGTGCTGGTCCTGTTCGTAGAGCAAGTCGGCATAGGCCAATGCCAGGGGCCCACCAACCCGGCTGCAGCGGCCGAAAACCCGCTCCACCCGCGCGCGTGCCGCCTCGGCGATGGCGCGGCCGCGTTCCAGCTCGCCGCATTCCTTGCAGATCAGCGCCTCGACCAGGCTGGTCACCACGTGCAGGTATTCACTGTCGGCCTGCTGCAGACGCGCCCTCGCGATGGCGATGGACTTGCCGGCCTCGCCGAACTCGCCGAACAGCGCATAAGCGGCCGCCTGCACGCAGGACAGGCTGGTGTGAAACACCGGCTGGTTGTCCGGGACCATTTTCAACCAGTGCCGCGAGACCTTCAGGCAGCTGTCCAGTTTGTCCTGGTACAGCAGCACCAACGCCTTGAGCACCTGGGCCGCGACCAGCAGCTCGGCCAGCCCGTAATGCATGACCTTGCCATGCCCCTGCAACAGGCGGGTACTGACCTCCTCGATCAGCGCCTCGGACTCGGCGAAGCGCTGTTCGAACGCCAGCTGCCAGGCATAGAAAATCTGGAATACCGGGTGCTCGCGTATCACTTCGGCCGGCACGCCCTTGAGGATCGCCAGGATGCCGTAGACCCGGTTACCGGCGACCAGGTGCGCGCCCTGGCGCTCCAGCAGCTCGGCGGCAAAGGAATAATCGCGCCCGCGCAAGGCGTATTTGATGGCCCGGTCCGCCCAGTCGCGGCCCTCGCACCAGCGCGCCGCGGCGTGCAGCAGCGGGGCCGGGTCGCCCTGCTTGGCCAGGCGTCCCTGGAGAAACTCGGCGAACAGGTGGTGATAGCGCAGCCATTGCCCCTGCTCGTCCAGACGGATCACGAACAGCTGATCGCTGTGCAGGCGCTCGAGCATGGCCAAGCCGTCCTGGCGGCCGGTCAGGGCATTGCACAGCTCCGCGTTGAACTCGTCGAGCACCGAGGTCTGCTCGAGAAAGCGCTGCAGGGCCTCGGGCAGGCTGCCGAGCACATCCTCGGCCAGGTAGTCGGCGATATTGCGCTCGGTGCCCGAAAGCCCGGCGAGAAAGGCCGACCGGTCCGGGTGGCGGACCAGGGCCAGGGCCGCCAGGTGCAGCGCAGTGATCCAACCTTCGGTGCGCGCCTGCAGCAGGTCCAGCTCGGCCGGGTTCAGCTGCAGTTGCTTGACCTCATGGAAATAGGCTTCGGTTTCGGCCCGGGTCAGGCGCAGGTCTTCGGCGTCGAGTCCAAGGCTCCAGGGCGCGAGCAACGGCTCGTCGCTGATAAAACGTGGGCTGTAGCGGCTACTGGTGATCAGATGGACGCTGTCCGGCAGGCGCTCGATCAGGTAGCGCACACCCTGCCCCAGGGCCGGATGGCGAATGCGGTGAAAGTCGTCGAGCATCAGGTGGAGCGGGCCGTTCAGGCGCCGCAGGTCGGCGACGAAGGCATCGATCACCGCCTCGATGGACCAGCTCACATCGCCCTGCAACAGGCCGGCGGTATTGCCACCGAAACCGGGCTGCACCGCGTCGATCGCCGCCACCAGGTACTGCAACAACCGTTGCGGTTCGCTGTCCGCCTCGTCGCAGGTCAGCCAGGCCACCCGCGCACCCTCGCCCAACAGGCGCAGGCGAAACTGGCTGAGCACCGTGCTCTTGCCGAATCCGGCCGGTGCGCTGAGCACCACCAGGCGTTGCTCGCGGGCGGCGTACAAGCGCTCGATCAAGGCGCTGCGCAGCAACAGCGGGCGGTCGCCGGCATAGGCGGGGAACAGCTTGGTGCTCAATACGGGCATTGCCAGCGGGACAGTGGTCATGATTCGAGCAGACTCAGCTCGCGGGCGCGACGGATGGCTTGGGTCCGATTACGCACTTTGAGCTTTTCGTAGATGTTGTGGAGATGCCATTTGACGGTGCCCAGGGCCAGGGCCAGCTGCCGACCGATATCGTCGTTGGACAGCCCCTTGGCGGCCAGCCCTATCACTTCGCATTCGCGCTCGGTCAGTCCCTCCTGGGGCAGTTCCAGGGCTTTGCGGATCCCCTGCCCCGGCCAGGCCGCCAGCAGGCCGCGGATAAACACCTGCAAGGCGGGTTGCCGCTCGGCCGCCTCCAGCTGCTGGAGCAGCAGGCGGATGGGCTCGCCTTCCTCGAGAAACAGACCGCGTGCCTCTTCGCGCTCGGCACTCAACAGGCACTGCACCAGCAGGGTCTGGGCCCGTTCCTGGTAGCCCAGGCGCTGGTAGCTCAAGGCAGCCAGCAGATCCAGGCGCAGGCCATGCAAGCCGTGCCAGCCTTTTTGCAGTTGGCTGCGCAGCTGGGTGATTTCATGCAGCGCCTCGCTGTAATGGCCCCGCGCCTGCTGCAGCCGGATGCGCGTCAGGCCCAGCACCCAGAGCACCGGATTGAAGCCGGTCTGGGCATAGGTGCCGGCCAGTTTGTGCCATTCCACGCCCTTGAGGCGCTGCTCGGCCCGCTGGAAGCGGTCGGCCGTCGTTTCCTGCAGGATCAACGCGATCTCCTCGCCCACGGCCTGGGCATAGAAGCGCCAGGTCTGGGTACGCGCGGCCTGGTTCTGCATCAGCAGCAAACTGGCCAGGGCTTCCTTGGGGCGGTTCTGCAAACGCTGGATGCGGGCCAGGCAGAGCATGCCCTGGGCATACAGATCGATGGGGTTGATCACATCGACCGTACCCAGGGCCCAGCGCAGGCGCGCCTCGACGCCGTCCAGCCGGGTCTGCTGATAGGCGATCAGGCAATCGATCAGGGTGGTCAGGGCCAGGGCCCGGGACTTGCCGCCGAACCAGGGCAGCAGTTGGACACGCAGCTGGTCGAACGACAGTTGCGCCTGCTTGAGACGGCCCTGTTCCAGGGCCAGAAAAATCTCCACATTGGCCAGCTGCATGTCCAGGTAGCCGCCTTCGAGGAAATGCTTGCGCTGCTGGGCCAGGGCCAGCAGCCGCCGCGCCTGCTCGCCCTGGCCCAACACCACATGAGCCAGGGCGCCGATCACCAGCAGCGCCGCCTCGAGAAAGGCGGTGTGCGGACCGCTGAGGGTTTCGACCTTGCACGCCAGGCGGGTGCACTGTTCCAGGTCGTCCTTCTGCAGGGCGATCGTCGCCTTGATCGCCAGTGCCGCCAGGTAGTTGTGGTTGAGCGGCGTCTCGGCCGCGGTGCCACCCCAGCGCGCCAGCAGCGGGTCGATCAGGCGGTAGGCCTGGGGCAAGGCCAGGCCCGTGGCCTTGTCCCAGACATCGGTCAGCACCAGCACTGGATAGCGCTCGGCGATGGCGTCCGGTACGTGCTGGCGCCACCGGTAGATCTGGGTCAACTGGCCGCGGTTGATCAGCTGCAGACCGCAGCCGTCGACCAGGGCGGCGAGCATCTCCGGATCCTCGGCCAGGCAGGCATGCTGCATGGCCAGGTTCTGCATATGGTGGTTGGTGAACCAGAGGCTGGCATTGAAATGCAGCTGCTTGAAACGCTCGGGATCGCGCAGTTTGAGGCGCGCGCGCAGAAAATCGGCGAACAGGTTGTGGAAGCGGTACCACTGGCGCTCGCGGTCCAGGGGCAGCAGGAACAGCTGCAGGCTTTCCAGCTCCTCGAGCAAGCCTTGGCCGTCCTGACGCCCGGTCAGGGCATTGGCCAGGTCGCCGCTCAACTGACTGGCCACGCCGAGCGCCAGCAGCAGCTCCTGACGCTCGACGGACAACTGCTCGAATACCGAACACAACAGATAGTCACCCACGGCCGCCTGATCGGTGCCCATCTCGGTCACGGAGCGGTTTTGCTCGGGCTGGTGACGCAACCAGAGGCTGGCCAGGTGCACGCCGGCCATCCAGCCTTCGGTCTGGCGGTGCAGGGCCGCCAATGCCGCGGCATCCAGGCTCAGACCGCTGCGGTCGAGGTAGGCGCGGGTCTCGTCCTCGGTCAGGCGCAGCTCCTCTGCGCCGATTTCCAGCAGCAAGTCCTTGGCCCGCAAGGTCGCCAGGCTCAGCGCGGGCTGGCCACGGCTGCCGATGGCCAGGGTGAAGCCCGCCGGCGCGCGCTGTACCAGGCGGTTGAGCGCGCACAGCAGCTCGCCATCGCGGATCAGGTGTACATCGTCCAGGACCAGCAGCAGCGGCGTGTCCTGGCGTGCCAGGTCGACCAGCAGGCTTTCCATCACCGTGGCCACCGGTACGCCCATGACGTTATGCAGATACCCCAGGGCGTCTTCGGCCAGACCCGGAATGACCTGCCTGAGCGCCGCGATCAGGCCATGGAAGAAACGTGCCGGTTCGTCATCCTCCGCCTCGAGGGACAGCCAGGCGATGTGACTGCCCATCGCACCGCGCGCGGCGGCCAAAGCGGCCAAAGCAGAGGTCTTGCCGAAGCCCAGGGGCGCGGCGAACAACAGCAAGCGGGCATGGGGCTGGGCAGCGAGCGCGGCCTGCACCTGGGGCCTGACCAGGTCATCGACGGGTACCCGGGGCGGCGTCAGTGCCGAGCGCAGCAGACTGCCCGCAATCAGATTCAGTCCTGCATCCACGACCTGCTCCCTGTATGCATTCTCAAGATGGGACTAAGGTTCAACTTCCTGTCAGGTGCGCATACTAATCAGCACGCGGGCCCGGAGTAAACCCGCATCGCTTCTAGGCTCGCGGTTCAAGGCAGTTTAGAATCGTTTCCCCATCCCGCCCGACGCCGCGCATGCCGATCTGCACGCTCTACCCGCTGCCTTACAGCGCCGATCCGGCCGCGTATTTCGCCCGCCTGCACCAGGCCCCCGGCGCAGTATTGCTGGATGCCGGACGACCACAGGCCCAGCGCGGCCGCTACGACCTGCTCAGTGCCTGGCCCGTTGCGACACTGACGCCTGCCGCCGCAGAGTCGGCCGGCGCGTTCTTGCAGCGCCTGCGCGAGGCCCTGAGCAGCCTGGGACCGGCACAGGCACCGGAATACACCGAGCTGCCCTTTATCGGCGGCCTGATCGGTTACCTGGCCTACGACTTCGGCCGTCGCCTGGAAACCCTGGCCCAGCCGGCGCCGGACGATTTGGGATTGGCCGATGCACAGCTGGGCCTGTATGCCTGGGCGCTGGTCAGCGATCACCAGCTGGGCACCAGCCAGCTGGTGTTCCACCCCGCCCTCGAGGCTGATGAACGCCTGCGGCTGCAGCGGCTGTTCGAGGCGCCCAGCACCGCAACGTCCACCTCCTTCGCCCTGCAGGCACCGTTTCGCGCGGACACCAGCGAGGCCGTCTACCGCCAGGGTTTCGAGCGAATTCAGGCCTATATCCAGGCCGGCGACTGTTACCAGGTGAACTTCGCCCAACGCTTTCGCGCGCCCTGCCGGGGCGATCCCTGGACGGCCTATCGCGCCTTGCGCGCGGCCTGCCCGACGCCGTTCGCCGGCTACCAGGCCCTGGCAGGCGGCGGCGCACTGTTGAGCCTGTCGCCCGAGCGTTTTCTGCGTATCAGCCAGGGCCAGGTGGAAACCCGCCCGATCAAGGGCACCCGCGCCCGCGGCGATTCGCCCCAAGCCGATGCGGCGCAGGCGGCCGAGTTGCTGAGCAGCGCCAAGGACCGCGCGGAAAACCTGATGATCGTCGACCTGCTGCGCAACGACCTGGGTCGCAGCTGCCGTACAGGCTCGGTACGTGTGCCCCAGCTATTCGCCCTGGAGAGCTACCCCAACGTGCACCACCTGGTCAGCAGCGTGACCGGCGAGCTGGCCGACGGCAAGGACGCCCTGGACCTGCTGGCCGGCTGCTTTCCCGGCGGCTCCATTACCGGCGCACCGAAGATCCGCGCCATGCAGATCATCGACGAACTGGAGCCGACCCGCCGGGCGCTGTACTGCGGTTCGCTGCTTTACCTGGATGTGCGCGGCGAACTGGACAGCTCCATCGCCATCCGCAGCCTGCTGGTCAAGGACGGGCAGATCAGTTGCTGGGGCGGCGGCGGCATCGTCGCCGACTCCCAGTGCCAGGCCGAGTACCAAGAATCCATCACCAAGGTGAAGGTGCTATTGGAGACCCTGGAAGGCCTGCGCGGCTGATGACGTGAGCCGGGCAGGCAGGTACCCGGCTGGCTGAGGCTTAGGCACTCAGTGTACGGTTGGACGCCTTGAGGAACTCGGCCTTGAGTTCGGCAAAGGTATGCACGGCGGGAAATTGCGGAAATTCGCGGATCACATTCTCCGGCGCATGGAACAGGATGCCGGCGTCGGCCTCGCCCAGCATCGTGGTGTCGTTGTAGGAATCGCCCGCGGCGATCACCCGGTAGTACAGACTCTTGAAGGCCAGCACCGACTGGCGCTTGGGGTCCTTCTGGCGCAGCTGGTAATCCACCACGCGATCGGTTTCATCGGTCACCAGTTTGTGGCACAGCAGGGTCGGGAAGCCGAGCTGGCGCATCAACGGCTGGGAGAACTCATAAAAGGTGTCGGAGAGAATCACCACCTGAAAGCGCTCGCGCAGCCAGTCGACGAATTCCACGGCGCCGTCCAGGGGCTTGAGGGTGGCAATCACCGCCTGGATATCGGCCAGCTTCAGGCCGTGCTCGTCGAGAATGCGCAGGCGCTGACGCATCAGCACATCGTAATCGGGTATATCCCGGGTGGTCGCGCGCAGCGACTCGATGCCGGTTTTTTCGGCAAAAGCGATCCAGATTTCCGGGACCAGCACCCCTTCCAGGTCGAGACAGGCAATTTCCACAGGACACTCCTAGAGAGGCTTTGAGAGAAGGCGGCACTCTAGCGGCTCGCCTGGCGCCGTGCAACGCACCGGCTATAACCGAAGCAGGCAGTACGGGTCCGAACTCGCTATTTAGACGCCTGACGCTTTCTTGCTACCATTCGCGGCACAGAGCGCACAGCGCCACCCACCCGAGGAAGCCTGCCTGATGAGCACCCCTTTCGACGTCGCCACCCTGGCCGCGACCTACGCCGCCAAATCCCCTCAGGAAATTCTCAAGCTGGCCTTTGCCGAGTTTGGCGACGAGCTGTGGATTTCCTTCAGCGGCGCCGAAGACGTGGTGCTGGTGGACATGGCCTGGAAGCTGAACAAGAACGTCAAGGTCTTCAGCCTGGATACCGGCCGCCTGCATCCCGAGACCTACCGCTTTATCGACCAGGTGCGCACCCACTACGCGATCGCCATCGAACTGTTATCGCCCGATCCACGCCTGCTCGAGCCCCTGGTTCGGGAGAAAGGGCTGTTCAGCTTCTACCAGGACGGTCACGGCGAGTGCTGCGGCATCCGCAAGATCGAGCCGCTGCGGCGCAAGCTGGCGGGGGTCAGGGCCTGGGCCACGGGCCAGCGTCGCGACCAGAGCCCGGGCACGCGCAGCGAGGTGGCGGCACTGGAAGTGGACAGCGCCTTCTCCACCCCCGAGCAACCCCTGATCAAGTTCAACCCCCTGGCGCGCATGACCAGCGAGGAAGTCTGGGGCTATATCCGCATGCTCGAACTGCCTTACAACAGCTTGCACGAGCGCGGTTTTATCAGCATCGGTTGCGAGCCCTGCACCCGTCCGGTGCTGCCCAACCAGCACGAGCGCGAAGGGCGCTGGTGGTGGGAGGAAGCCACGCAGAAGGAGTGCGGCTTGCACGCCGGCAACCTGATCACCAAGGTGTGACGCGCGACCGGCAACCGATGCGTTAAAAAAAGCCCGACTCGGTGCCGGGCTTTTTTATGGGAAACGGGCTGTTCAGTGAAGCGGCAGCTCCACGTGCTCGAACAGCGCTTCGAGCTCGGCTTTGTTATGGCACTGCACCGCCTTGGCCATGACCTCGCGTGTCAGGTGCGGGGCGAACTTCTCGATAAAGTCGCACATGAAACCGCGCAGAAAGGTCCCACGACGAAAGCCGATGCGTGTCACGCTGGACTCGAACAGCTCGCTGGCATCGAGCACCACCAGATCCGGATCCAGCGTGGCATCGACCGCCATCTTGGCCACGATGCCCACGCCCAGGCCCAGGCGCACATAGGTCTTGATCACGTCGGCGTCGGCCGCGGTAAACACCACCTTGGGCGTCAGACCGCGATGACCGAAGGCCTCGTCGAGCTTGGAGCGTCCGGTAAAGCCGAACACATAGGTGACGATCGGGTACTCGGCCAGGGCTTCCAGGGTGAGCTTGGGCAGCTTGGCCAGGGGGTGCCCCTGGGGCACCACGACGCAGCGGTTCCAGCGGTAGCACGGCATCATCACCAGGTCGTTGAACAGCTCCAGCCCCTCGGTGGCGATGGCGAAATCCACGGTGCCGTCGGCCGCCATCTCGGCGATCTGCATCGGCGTGCCCTGGTGCATATGCAGGGCCACCTCGGGGTACTGCTTGATAAAGCTGCTGATCACCGGCGGCAGGGCATAGCGGGCCTGGGTGTGGGTGGTGGCGATGGACAGGGTGCCCTTTTTCTCGTTGGAAAACTCCTGGGCGATCTGCTTGATGCTTTCGACCTTGCGCAGGATCTCTCCGGCGGTGCTGATGATACGCTCCCCGGCCGGGGTGACGCGGGTCAGGTGCTTGCCGCTGCGGGCGAAGACCTCGACCCCCAGCTCGTCTTCCAGCAGGCGGATCTGCTTGCTGATCCCCGGCTGCGAGGTGTAGAGACTTTGGGCGGTGGCCGAGACGTTCAAGTCGTGATGCGCCACTTCCCAGATGTAGCGCAGTTGCTGGAGCTTCATAAAAATCCCTCAAAGCGAATAGACAACGCCTGTGACTGCCCTTGGCGATATATAACCATAGTCGTGATTTGGACTGTAAAACCAGACGATTCTTTCACTTCTCGCGACGACCCGTTGCCGCAGCTCAGGGCTCGCCACGGCCACGGTGCTGCAGCATGGGCACCAGGTAGACCGGCACTTCCGACAGCTGGACCAGCCGCGCCGAGGTCCGCCCCAGCGGGGTATCGGACAGGGCACCGTGGCTGTGGCTGCCCACGACGAGCAAGTCGACCCCGAGTTTTTGCGCTTGCTCGAGAATAACCAGGGGAGGATCGCCCTGGACTACCCGTACCGCGCGAATCAGCGCCATGTCTTCCTGGACCTCGCCCAGCTCGTCGCGAAAGCCCTCCAGCACCCGCTCCTCGATACTCGCCATCACGGTACTCAGGCCCTTGCTGCGCATTTCCTTGAGGGTGCTCTCGTCCAGGTAGGTCTTCAGCACCGACTCGGCAAACAGGCCCATGGGCTCAACGGCATGCACCACGTACAGGTCGGCCTGGAAAGCCCGGGTCATCGCCAGGGCGTGCTGCAGCACATACGGGGCATAAAGCCCCAGGTCCGTGGCGTAGAGAATCGAACGAATCATGCCGCCTCCTCGACTGCCCGCTTGGCGAGCCTCCAACTAGCTTAGCAGGAGCACAAGGATATCAAAGTAATGTCAATGGTTTGGCGCCGGCCGCTCCCCTACGCCCCTTAGCGACTGCCTCACCAGACCCCCACCCATGGTGCATGGCACCCGATCGACAAACCGCGACCGAATGGCTCCTTCAACGCCGGTTTTGTTCATCGAGAAAGGCCAGGGCCTGATACAGCATCTGGACCCGAGGCATTGTCCCTCCGGCGCGCATGACGGCGGCCAGGGGTTCGGCGTAGATCGCCTGCAGCTCCAGGGGCCGTTGCTGACGGTAATCGTGGACCATGCTGGGCAGGTAGTCCGGCATGCGGTCGGTGGCGCTCAGCAACTTGGCGGCGAAGCCCTCGGGCAGGCTATGTCCGCAGGCGGCGGCACCCTGCTGCACCTCCTGCATCAGGTCCTGGATCAAGGCGCGGCTGTGAGCATCGCCCATTAGCGCCGTGGTACCGGCATTGAGCAGCACAGCCAAGCCATTGTAGGGCACATTCCAGACCAGTTTCTGCCAGCGCGCCTGCTCCAGATCGGCCATGGCCGTGGACTCCAGCCCCGCGGCTTTGAACAGGGCAACGCCCTCCCCGACCAGGCCCTGGCGTGCCGCAGGATCGACCGCAGGGCCCGAGTGGTAGGCCAGGTTCACGGCACCCAGGGCCTGGTGCACGATCACACCGGCAGCGGCGCGGTGCACGCAGATAAAACACAGGCCGCCGAGCAAGTGCAGGGATGGCGGCAACAGCGGACGCAAGGCCTCTTCCACACCCAGGCCGTTCTGCAGCAGGACCACCTTGGCCCCCGTGGCTGCGGCCCGGACAATGGCCGGAGCCAGCGACGCATTGCTGGTGGTCTTGGCGCCGACCAGCAACCAGTCGCAGGGCGGCATCTGGGCCGCCTCACGGTAGGCCTGCACCGGCTCGAGACGCAGCGGACCATGCACCGCGCTGTCGAGCCGCAAGCCATGCTCGGCCACGGCGGGGAACTCGCTGCGCAGCAGAAAATGCACGTCGTAACCGGCACGGGCCAGCAGCAACCCGTAAAACCCGCCGATGGCGCCAGTACCGATAATGCCGATACGCGGGCGGTGAGACTCGGACATGAAAAACTCCTTTGCAAGGAAGGACAGCAGCCTGACCCAGACCCGAGCAGCTTGTGCCGAAGCACAAGCTGACACATGGCTCGTGCGGGGCACGGACGGCATGAGAGCGGTAAACACAGCGAGCCTGGCTGACAGGCAATCACCCAGGCAAGCCCCTAATTTAACCCAGAGAGCCGGTCACCCACGACAGGCTCATCGGTATTTGGCACAGCCTGTGCTTTCTGATCAGTCAGGCAGCATGGCGACAGAAGTCAGTCACGGTCAGCCGCGCATTGCGACAGGTCGGCATGTGATATCATTTGAATATCATTTGAGGTTTAACCTTATTATGCGTCGATTCTTGCGTCACCCGAGCGACATGCCCGTGGAGCTGGTGCTGCGCAAGCGCACGTGCCAGTCCCACGAACGGCTGGACAATATCAGTCTCGGCGGGGTGGCCTGCAATTCGGCTCGCCGCTTCCAACGCGGCAGTAATGTGGAACTGCGCATCCCCCTGTTCGGCGAAAAAGCCTGCTGCACCGGGGTGGTTGCCTGGTGCCGCAAGCAGGCTGATGCCTATCTGGTCGGGATTGCCTTTATTGATGAAGACACCCTGTTGCGCGCACGCATGGTCGAGTAGATCTGCCAGATTGAACAGTATCGTCTGCGTCGCGAGCAGGAGCTGGGCGTGCATCAGGCCGTCGAGGTGATCGCCCTGGAATGGATCGCCCGCTTTGCCGCCGATTTCTCCCGGGCCAGCCTGAGCTAGGCGAGACTGCAGAGTCGGTCCGACTAAAGCGCTGCAACCCATTGTCCATTCGAGGTGTTACGCGCTAAGGTTCTCACCCCCGCTGCGCCCATCAAGCTGTGTTCCGCCCCACGGGGATCGCTGGCGGCCGGCATCCGTGACCTGACGACCTGACCTGATGAATAGCACGATGGCTGATTTACCGATCGACGACCTGAACGTTGCCTCCAACGAGACCCTGATCACCCCGGAGCAACTCAAACGCGAGATTCCGCTGACCGCCACGGCCCTGCAGACCGTGGCACATGGCCGCGAAGTGATCCGCAACATACTCGACGGCAAGGACCACCGCCTGTTCGTGGTGGTTGGCCCCTGCTCGATCCACGACCTCAAGGCGGCGCATGAATACGCCGAGCGCCTCAAGGGCCTCGCCGCGGAAGTGGCGGACAGCCTGTTTCTGGTGATGCGCGTGTATTTCGAAAAGCCCCGCACCACCGTGGGCTGGAAAGGCCTGATCAACGACCCTTACCTGGACGACTCCTTCAAGATACAGGATGGCCTGCATATCGGTCGTCAGCTGCTGCGCGACCTGGCCGAGATGGGCTTGCCCACCGCCACCGAAGCCCTGGACCCGATCTCCCCGCAGTACCTGCAGGACTTGATCAGCTGGTCGGCCATCGGCGCGCGCACCACCGAGTCCCAGACCCACCGGGAAATGGCTTCCGGCCTGTCTTCGGCCGTCGGCTTCAAGAACGGCACCGACGGCGGCCTGACGGTGGCGATCAACGCCCTGCAGTCGGTGTCCAGCCCTCACCGCTTCCTCGGCATCAACCAGGAAGGCGGCGTGTCGATTGTCACCACCAAGGGCAATGCCTACGGCCATGTCGTGCTGCGCGGCGGCAACGGCAAGCCCAATTACGACTCGGTCAGCGTGGCCGTCTGCGAGCAGGAACTGCGCAAGGCAGGCATTCAACCCAATATCATGGTCGACTGCAGCCATGCCAACTCCAACAAGGACCCGGCCCTGCAGCCACTGGTCATGGAGAACGTCGCCAACCAGATACTGGAAGGCAATCAGTCGATTGTCGGCCTGATGGTCGAAAGCCATCTGGGTTGGGGCAGCCAGTCGATCCCCAAGGACCTGAGCGCTCTCAAGTATGGCGTCTCCATTACCGATGCCTGCATCGACTGGGACAGCACCGAGAAAACCCTGCGTGGCATGCATGCCAAGCTCAAGGATGTGCTGCCCAAACGCCAACGCGGCTAATGTTTGCGCCATAAAAAACCGGGCATAGCCCGGTTTTTTTATGGCCTGGTAGCGCTCAACTGTCGGCGGCGTGGCGACGCTCCATGTAGCGCTCGACATAGGAGCAGGACGGAATCACCGTGTAACCCATATGCTCGGCGTACTCCAGAGCTTGCTCTGTGAGCGCCGCAGCGATACCGCGACCGCGCAGGGAGTTGGGCACGAAGGTGCGGTAGATATCCAGGGTCTGCTTGCCCAGGTCCATATAAGCCAGATAGGCACGGTCACCGTTGATGGTGGTCTCGAACTGGTGACCGGCCTGGTCATGGTAAATGGCTAACGCCTCGTTCATTACCGTTCCTCGTAGGCTTAAAGACTGACCCGCACCTTATCAATCTTTTCCAGGCGCAGGGACATTTCCCCTGTGCCGTTGCCTGCCTGCAGGCTCAGGTAGGCTTTGCCATTGGCCACTTTGGTCAGTACGCCGTGGTACTGCATGCCTTCGAACGTGCTGAAAGTCAGCCGCTTGCCGACATGACCAGGCAGGCTGGCCACCGTGACGAAACCACCCCCACCAGGAGAAGCGGTGCTGGTGGCGACAGTTTCCGTGACTGCCGGCTCTTCCAGCTCGACAGCCGCCTTGAGTGCATTGGGGTCGACCCAGGCAAAGGCCAGGGGTTCCACAACCTGCTGATTAATCAGCAGGGCCGGGCGCAACATACCGATCACATCCTTGGCATCGAAGAATTGCAACCCTTCCCAGGCCATGCCTTCGGTGGGGTTGAGCTCCAGGCGCAACGCCTGAGGATCGTCAAGGTAACGTTTGTAAGCGTCCAGCACCGGTTGCTCCAGGGCAATGCCCTGACTGCGCAACACGCGATCGAACTGCTGGACGGCCGTATCCAGGTAGACCGCCCGGGTCTGCCCCAGTTTGCCGGCGCATAAGTCCTGCACCTTGCGCTGGTACTGGTTGTCGTTGAGCTCGACGGTCACCTGAGACACGCGCGGCGGGTTGGCCAGCAGGTCGCCGGGCTTCTCCGACATATTCATCAATGCCATGCTCAGGCGCAGATCGCCCATGTCGCGGGTGTCGGCGGTCAGGTTGAAGCTGACCTTCTGGGCGGCGGGCTGGAACAGGTAGGAGAACTGCGCGTCGGTCTCGAAGGTGCGATAGCCCATATCCAGCAACTCGGTTGTACCGATGGTACGCACCGTGCCGCACGCCACTTCACTCATGGCCGTAAAAACGCTGCGCTGAGCCGGGGCATCATAGAGCTGTTGCATAAACGGGCCATGCACCTCCAGGGTCAAGCCTTTGAAGGTCGCCGCCAACTGTTCGGGAAATTTGCCCTCGGCCAGACGTTCCTTAAAGCGCAGCAACTCGCCCAGCCCCTGAAACTTCAATTCAGCATGTTCGACCTTGAGGCTGTCGCCCATCGCCGGCACACGGATATCGAGCTTTTCCAGACCGACACGGCCATCGAAAGAGGAGGTAATGCCGCCGTAACGGATTTCCATAATGGGAGAAAGTTGTGCAATGGCATCGTTCATGATGGAACGCACCGATAACCACAATGAGAGTTTGATCAATAGCGCGACACCCAGCACGCCAAGCAAACCCCACTTGAGAATCTTCGACATCATCTATCCTTCGATCTGAAGAGGCGCTGTCTATGTTGACAGCTGTGTCGAGTCTAACAGCCCACTTAGCAATCGGCCATTGCCCGGCCTACCACCAGTAAGACGCGGCGCAAGCCCATGCCCCCCCCTGCGCGCGTCACAACCGATCGACTGCGCCGTGATGCAGCCCGTGGAGCCCCGGGATCCGGCTGGCGGACTCGAACCAGCAGGCTTGGGTTGCTGCGGCGGAGGCGGAGGCAAATTCGGCACCCGAGAGAGAAGCGGTTACTTGTTATGGAAGGGGGATGTATTAAAACCACGCAACGCGAAGCAGCTCGGGGGCGTCTAGCTCAATAAAAGTACAACCTGCTCGCCCCACCCCGCGAAAATGCCGCAGTTGAGCGTTAGCGAGACGCTACAGGCTTGCACCTGGATGTTTTTTATACAGTGTTCATCACGTTTTAACGAAACTCCGACAAGACTGAAAAAAATGGCCCGAGCGACACATGCTTAGTTTACTTACGAGAAGTAACAGGTAGTATGTAGGCCGGCTGATTTCCCGTGCTCGGGGAGTTGCTTATGGAAAAAGTCCACTCAAGGGGAACCCCAATGAATAACGTTCTGAAACTCTCTGCTATCGCTCTGGCCGCCGTTCTGGCTACCGGCTGCAGCAGCATGTCCAAAGAAACCGAAGCTCGTCTGACCGCTACCGAAGACGCATCGGCTCGCGCTCAAGCACGCGCTGACGAAGCCTACCGCAAAGCCGACGAAGCTCTGGCTGCCGCTCAAAAAGCTCAGCAGACTGCCGACGAAGCCAACGAGCGTGCCCTGCGCATGCTGGAAAAGGCTAGCCGCAAGTAATAGCCCCCTAGGCTATGCCAGCCGATCCAGGTTTCTGGATCGGCTTTTTTTTGCCCGTAAAGCCTGTTGCCGCTGCCTTGCCGGAATAAAAAACCCGCCGAGCGTCAAGCGCGACGGGGCTTCAACCAGAACGCCTCAGGGCTGCAGCAAGGCGCCGACCAGGCCCGTATCCGGTTGCGCGATCTCGATCGGCAGACCGTCTTCGGCCGCGACCACCTCGCGCACCACCTCCCAGTCCAGACGCAGCTCATTGAGCAACTTGTCGCCCTGGAGCAGGGCATTGACCACCGCCGCGTGCTTGTCCACCACCGAAGACACCCCTTCGTCCAGCGGTGCATGGGCCTCGAGATAAACCTTGCCGCTGCTCACCCCGAATTTATAGGGCTCGTTGATAATGCGCACCGAGGTGCCAACGGGAACCATGGCCGCCAGTTGCAGCACATTGGCATTGAACATGCGGAAACAGCCATGGCTGACGCGCATGCCGATGCCGAATTTCTTGTTCGATCCATGAATCAGGTAGCCCGGCAGCCCGAGGGTCATCTTGTAAGGCCCCAGGGGATTGTCAGGGCCCGGCGGCACCATGACCGGCAACGGATCGCCATCGGCGGCATGCTCCTCGCGAATCGACTGCGGTGGGTACCAGGCCGGGTTCGGTGTCTTGGCCGTGATCCGGGTTTCGGAAATGGGCGAGTTCCAACCTTCGCGCCCGATGCCCAAGGGGTAGGTGTGCACCACATTCTGCCCTTTCGGGTAGTAATACATGCGGTACTCCGGCAGGTTGATCACGACCCCTTCACGGGGTCCCGGCGGCAGGATATAGCGGGTCGGCAGCAGGATATCCGTGCCCTCGCCCGGCAACCAGGCATCGACGCCCGGGTTGGCCGCCACCATTTCCAGGTAGCCGAGGTCGTTCGCCGTGCCGATGTCGGCAAAAGTGTCTTCGTACCGCGCCTTGAGCACCTGCAACTGGCCGATGACATCCTCCCCCGGGGGCGGCAGGGGCAACTCCAGTGCCACTACAGGGCCTACCGCGCACAGCGCGAAGAGTGACAGGGAACGGGCAATGGCGGGCGCACGCGGCAACATCCGGACATCCTTGGCATATCGAGTAAATGATGGCCGATTGTACACCGGCTCGACAGCGACCGGGAGAGCCCGCAAACGCGCTACCAGGGAAGACGCTCGCCGCGGCGCTGGGCCTTCAACGCCGCCTCGCAGGCCGGACACAGACGTCGATCGCCCAGGCGGGAAGCTTCCATCGCCTGCCAGCGCGGGCGCGCCGGCAACAGCCCACCGCACAGGGTGCGATCGCCGTGCCCGCCCAACTCGAGCTGGCGTGCGGCCAGGTGCAGGCGCACCTCGCGGCAAGCGAACAGGTCCAGCTGATCGTCCGGCTCGATAAGCTGATAGGCCTGCAAGGACCAAAGAGAACGGGGCATAAAGTTCCTGAGCCAGTGGGCGAACCCAACGCGTCTTGCCAGAGCCTCAGAGAAGCGGCTGCAGGGCCGGCCAAACATTGTCCAGCAACTTGGCCTGCGCGGCTAACGCCGGGTGGATGCCATCGGGCTGCATCATGCCCGGAACGCCGCCCACGCCTTCGAGGAAGAACGGCACCAAGGGGATGCCGTATTCCCGGGCCACCGTGGGGAAGGTTTCGGCAAAGGCTGTGGTGTAGCGGATACCGTAATTGGGCGGCAGGCGCATGCCCAACAGCAGCACCTTGGCCCCGGCTGCCTGTGACTGGCGAACCATGGCCGCAAGATTCTGTTGCAATTGCGCCGGCGCCTGTCCGCGCAGCCCGTCATTGCCGCCCAGTTCCAGGATCACCAGGCTCGGTCGATGGGCTGCAAGCAGCGCCGGCAGGCGTGCGAGCCCTCCCGAACTGGTGTCGCCACTAATGGAGGCATTGACCACCCGGTGCTCGGAACCGGCCTCCTGCAGGCGCTTTTCCAGCAGGGTCACCCAGCCTTGGCTGGTTTCCAGGCCCAAAGCCGCGCTGATACTATCGCCCACCACCAGCACCGTCCCGGCCGTCGCGCCTTGGGCCCAGAGCAACAAGGTCAGGGCCCACACCCACCATCCACGCATCGGAATCCCCATGAGCATGCTTATCGCGCGACACCTTAGCAAAGTGGTTCCCAGCGCGGAAGGCGAGCTGAGTATTCTCCACGACCTGTCCCTGGAGCTGACCCGCGGCGACAGCCTGGCGATAGTCGGCAGCTCGGGCTCTGGCAAATCCACCCTGCTCGGCCTGCTGGCGGGCCTGGACCTGCCCAGCAGCGGCGAAGTGATACTTTCGGGCCAAGCCTTGAGCGCGCTAAGCGAGGACCAGCGGGCCCGGGTACGGGCCGAGCACGTGGGTTTCGTCTTCCAGTCGTTCCAGCTACTGGACAGCCTCAATGCCCTGGAAAACGTCATGCTGCCCCTGGAGCTGGACGGCCGCAAGGATGCCCGTGAACGGGCTCGCGAGCTGCTCGAGCGCGTGGGGCTTGGTCAGCGCCTGACCCACTCCCCACGGCAACTGTCCGGTGGCGAACAACAGCGCGTGGCGATTGCCCGCGCCTTCGCCGCCGAGCCGTCGGTGCTGTTCGCCGACGAACCCACGGGCAACCTCGACAGCCACACCGGCGAGCGCATCAGCGACCTGCTGTTCGAACTGAATCAGGAACGCGGTGCCACCCTGGTGCTGGTGACCCATGACGAGCGTCTGGCCCACCGCTGCCACCGCCTGATCCGCCTGGAAGGCGGCCGTCAGATCGATCGCGTGGAGCCTTGATGGCCGGCTTGCCGCTTACCCGTCTGGTCGCCCTGGCCGCCCGCCAATTGCTACGCGATGCCCGTGGCGGCGAGCTGCGGGTGCTGTTTTTCGCGCTGTTGATCGCCGTGACCGCCAGCAGCGCGATCGGTTATTTCAGCGCTCGCCTCAACGGCGCGATGCTGCTGCGGGCCACCGAGTTTCTCGGCGCCGACCTGCTGCTCAGCGGCAGCGCGCCGGCTTCCGAGGCGCAGATTCAGGCCGGCCAGCGGCTGCAGCTGGATCACGCCCAGGTGGTGGAGTTCTCCAGCGTGATCGCCACCGACCAGGGCATCCAGCTGGCCAGCGTCAAGGCCGCCAGCCCCACCTACCCCCTGCGGGGACAGTTGAAAAGCGCCCCCGCGCCCTTCGAGCCGGAGCGCATTGGTGGCGGGCCGCAACCGGGCGAGGCCTGGGCCGAGGCGCGGCTGTTCGCCGCCCTGGAGCTGAAGATCGGCGACAGCATCGAGGTCGGGGGCAAGTCCTTGCGCCTGAGCCGGGTGCTGACTTACGAGCCGGACCGCGCCGGCGACTTCTACAGCCTAACGCCCCGGGTGCTGATGCACCTGGACGACCTGCAGGCCACGGGCATCGTCCAGCCCGGCAGCCGCGTGCGTTACCGCGAGCTGTGGCGCGGTACTCCCGAGGCGCTGGCCGGCTACCGCGCGGCAATGACTCCCCAGCTGGCCGCCCACCAGAAGCTCGAGGATGCCCGCGACGGCAACCAGCAGATTGGTGGCGCCCTGGGCCGTGCCGAACGCTACCTGAACCTGGCCAGCCTGGCCGCGGTGCTGCTCAGCGGTGTGGCGGTGGCGCTGTCGGCCGCGCGCTTCGCCGCCCGCCGCTTCGACGCCAGCGCCCTGCTGCGCTGCCTGGGCCTGTCGCGCAGCGAAGCCCTGGGCCTCTACAGCCTGCAACTGGCCATGCTCGGGCTGCTGGCCTGTGGTACCGGCGCCCTGCTCGGCTGGCTGGCCCAGGAAGTCCTCTTTTATCTGCTGCAGGGCTTGTTGCCGCCCAATATTCCCGGGGGAGGTCCGTTACCGGCCCTGGCCGGTATCGGCACGGGGCTGGTGGCCCTGGCCGGCTTCGCCCTGCCGCCGCTCGCCGCCCTGGGTCGGGTGCCGCCGCTGCGCGTGCTGCGTCGCGACATGTTACCGGTGCCGCCCAGCTCGTGGCTGGTCTACGGCGCGGCGCTGATAGCGCTGGGGCTGATCATGTGGCGCCTGAGCCTGGATCTGAAACTGACCCTGGCCCTGCTCGGCGGCGGTTTGCTGGCCACCCTGCTGCTGGGCGGCCTGCTGCTGCTCGCACTCAAGGGGCTGCGCCGGCTGTTGGCCGGCGCGTCGCTGACCTGGCGCCTTGGCCTGGGGCAGCTGCTGCGTCATCCCCTGGCCGCCGCCGGGCAAGCCCTGGCGTTCGGCATGATTCTCCTGGCCATGGGCCTGATCGCCTTGTTGCGCGGCGAGCTGCTGGACACCTGGCAGGCCCAACTGCCTGAAGAGGCGCCCAACCATTTCGCCCTGAACGTGCTGCCCGCCGACAAGGACGCCTTCGCCGCCCGCCTCGCCCAACTCTCGCCCCATCCGGCGCCGCTGTACCCGGTGATCCCGGGACGCCTGAGCCTGATCAACGGCGAAGCCGTGCGTCAGGTGGTCAGCAAGGACTCCCAGGGCGAGCGCGCGATCCGCCGCGACCTCAGCCTGACCTGGGCGGCCGACCTGCCCGAGGGCAATCAGCTGCTTGCCGGCCAGTGGTGGCCCGACGCGGCGCCCCATGACCTGCCCGGTGTTTCGGTGGAGTCCGACCTGGCCGAAAGCCTGGCGCTCAAGCTGGGCGATCGCATGACCTTCAGCGTCGGCGGCCTGGAGCGCGAGGTCCAGGTGACCAGCCTGCGCAAGGTCGACTGGAACAGCTTCCAGCCCAACTTCTACATGGTCTTCGAGCCCGGCACCCTGCAGGACCTGCCGGTCACCTACCTGACCAGCTTTTACCTGGCGCCGCAGCAGGAGCGGCAACTGGTGGAGCTGGCCCGGGCCTTCCCTTCCGTGACCCTGCTGCAGGTCGATGCCTTGCTGGCGCAGCTGCGCAGCATCCTGGCCCAGGTCACCCTGGCGGTAGAGTACGTGCTGCTATTCGTCCTGGCTGCAGGTCTCGCCGTGCTGTTCGCCGGCCTGCAGGCCACTCTCGACGAGCGCATACGCCAGGGCGCCTTGCTGCGCGCCCTGGGTGCCGAACGGGCGCTGCTGATCCGCGCTCGCCGCGCCGAGTTCGGCCTGCTCGGCGCCGCCAGCGGCCTGCTGGCGGCCCTGGGCTGCGAGCTGGTCAGCGTTATGCTGTACCGTTTCGTCTTCAACCTGCAGTGGCAGCCGCATCCCTGGTTGCTGCTGTTGCCGGTGATCGGTGCCCTGCTGATCGGCGGTGCCGGCATTCTGGGCACCCGTCGCGCGCTGAATGCCAGCCCGCTGACCGTGTTGCGCGAGGGCTGAGGCCGTGAGCCGTTACCGACCGCCGCGCAGCGCCGGCACCGCGTTGATCACCCCCGAAGGCGAGGCGCGCCTGCGCGCCGAGCTGCACGAACTCTGGCATGTGCGCAGGCCCCAGGTAACCCAGGCGGTCAGCGAGGCGGCGGCCCAGGGCGACCGCTCGGAAAACGCCGAATACACCTATGGCAAGAAAATGCTGCGCGAAATCGACGGCCGCGTGCGTTTTCTCAGCAAGCGTCTGGAGAGTCTCAAGACAGTCAGCGAGCACCCGTCGGATCCGCACAAGGTGTATTTCGGCGCCTGGGTCACGCTGGAGGACGAGGACGGCATTGAAGTGCGCTACCGCATCGTCGGCCCCGACGAGCTGGACCTCAGGCAGCAGCTGATCAGTATCGACTCGCCCCTGGCCCGCGCCTTGCTCGGCAAGGCCCTGGACGCGGAAGTGCGGGTCCAGGCGCCGACTGGCGAGAAATGCTGGTACATCGTGGCGATCGATTACCCCTAACAGACCGGGGAGGCAGCCTGCGAAGCCGCTTTCAACGTCGGCAGAAGGCAGCCCTGGGCTCGCCGGTCCGGGTGATCAGGCCCTGGCGAGCGACGCGGACCAGCTCGCGCACCACCGTTTCCAGACGCTCGGCACTGGGCGACTGCACCACCGCCAGGTCGAAACTGTCACGGGCAAAGCGCGCCAGGGACTCCTCTTCGCCCACGAACTGAATCAGAAAAGCACGGGGACGGCCACGGCCCGGCGGCCAGCCATCCAGGTAGCGCAACAAGGTGGGCTGGTGGGCACCGCCGAGGAGGATCCTGGGGTTGCGCTGGTCCTGCCCACGGGTGATCGGGGCCAGGCGAATCGGAGGATGTACGGTCGTCAATGCGGTCATCTGGGTGTGTCTCGGCCTCGTCAATCCCGCTGGGCAGGGTGAGAGGCGACACCGAACCAGCGCTTTAGCGGAATTTCGAGGTCTGCCGGGCAGTCCTCTTGGGGTTCCGGGCGCGATCGAATATCGATCGAGACTGGAAAGACCCGGCGCCCCGCAAGTAGCTGTTTAAATCGGCGCATGGCCAGCATCCTAGGGAAGCAAGCGCGAAGCTGTCAAGCCATGTTCCGGCCCGATTCCGGGAGCAGCCTAACTTTCGATTGGCCAGGACGATCAGGCCCCGACCCCATGCCGCTCATCGGCCCATTGCCAGCGGCCTTATTGTGTACATCTGTACTCCCTGCACGATCACAGGGCCTGGGATTACGTAGCGCCGCGTAACGTTTGCTCCCCTCCCGCTCACCATCAATAGCGCCGCGGTGGTCCGCAGAACCCGATACAGAGCCCTGGCGCTTCAAAACCAACTAATGGCATGGAATATGCGGTGTCTCGAAAGCTGAAATGCGCGCCTCAGGATGAGCGTGCTGGCTCGCAAGGAAGATACACAAGCCCCTTCATCACCCTTCGAGAACGCTCATGACTGCCCAGAATAAAAACAAGAAAACCCTGCTCGCCCTCTGCCTCGGTGCCGGACTGGCCATGTCCAGCCCCACCCAGGCCGGCTTGTTCGACTGGTTCGGCTCATCCGGTTATACCCAGACCAAATACCCCATCGTGCTGGCCCACGGCATGCTGGGTTTCGACAGCATCCTCGGCATCGACTACTGGTACGGCATTCCCTCGGCCCTGCGCCGCGACGGTGGCAGTGTCTATGTCACCGAGGTCAGCCAGTTGAACACCTCCCAGG